>JBCBRH010000005.1:0-130794 GCA_039819785.1 Pseudomonadota bacterium
AACGAGTCAAGTCCATCCCCAATTGGAAGAGGGTGTCGTCATAGGCCATTCGGACCCTCCCCAACCAGCAGATAGATGTGACCCGTCCGCTCCTTACCTTTGGGTTTCCGGGAGGAACCTTGACCTTTGGGGCAGGTGGACGAACGGAGACCGGCACGTATGACGGTTCGAACGCACCCGTGCAAGGAAAAACTTCGGCAGGGCCTGGAATATTTTTCCAGCTTTTCTCTAATCATTCAGATGGGTTAGGTTTTGCCCAACGCCAAAAACCCACTATGTGACGACCCACCCCTTTGATCATGTTCCCCTTTTTGGAACGTGGCGGAACACCGAAGAGGTTAACGGCCAAACAATCCCTTCAACAGTTGTTTCGCGTCCGTTTTTTCACCCTCGCCACCCCCGCCGAGCAGCCCGTCAATAATTTCTCCGGCATTCTTGCCTTTGAATTTGTCGGTAATGCCTTTGACCGTATCGATCGCCTTATTGGGATCGTTCAAGATGCTCTGCAGGTCAGGCGTGTATTTCGGGTTGCTCAAATCACCCGTGATACGAACCGGAACCTCAATGCCGTCGGCGGCAGCGTTCCCGCCCTGGCCACTGAGCGATGACACCAGTTTCGGACGCAGCGTGTAATCGATCTGCTGGGGTGGCAGGGAAATGGTCCCAGACCCTCCAACGCGCAACAGCGGAGACAACAGCTTCAGGTCGGAGTTGGACGCAACGCCGTTCGCGACATTGAAGCTTGCCGACATTTCCGAAAAGTCCGTCTTTTCAGTCGGGGCCGCCATCAAGTCAGCGAACTGACCCGTCGAGATCGCGCGCAGATATTTGGCAATGTTGACCCCGGCGATCGCGCCGTCGAAGAAGTTGAATGTCACCTTGCCGTTCAGGCCCGAGACGAACTGCGCCTGGTTGCCGCCGCGCGTCGCAAGCGCCAGTCCCAATTTGCCTTTGCCTGCCAAGCGGTCGAACTTCACCGCATCACGCAAGAGCGGCTGAGCAGATACGTTGTCGAACGTGAAATTCGCCCCCACATCCGTCGCCGCCGGCGAAAGTGACGTCAGTTTCAAGATGCCCCGGCCAGTCCCTTGATACAGTTTCATCTCGCTAAGGTTGGCGGTCATGGCCCCATTAGTCAGCGTCGCCTTGATCAGGCTCTGCTCAGCTCTGAGGTCACGGAACAACAGTGGTCCAACGGCGAGATTGAGATTGGCATCGACAGCCTTGAGACCGGTCAGGTCAATCGGGTCCGTCGCCCAGCCGGAGCGCTGTGTGTAGCCTTTGACCCGCGTCGCACCCCCCGCATCACCGCCTACAGCAGTGGGTCCTCCTTCAACCGGCACATAAAGATTGAGGTCCAGCTTGGACAGGTTCAGATCCGCCGTAACCATGGGCCGCGCGCGGTCTGTCTGGACAGCGACGTTCCCGGTCGCGGTGGCACCATCCAACGTTGCAGTCATACGGGACAATTGATAGGTCGGCCCGTTCGCGCTCAGCTGACCCTTCAAGGTGAGGGGACCAAAGCCCCTCGCGGCTGGCAACTGTGATCCAAGCCAAGCCGCAAGACGACGAACCGAAGGGCTGTCAGCCGATACAGCACCCGTGGCCTTGACCGCATCACCTAGCGTCACCGTTCCATCAAAGCCCGCCGCAATGGGTTTGCCGGCAATCGTAATCGCAACCTTTGCCGGAGCATTTTCCAAGATTTGCTTGAGCGAGCGAACCGTGCCTTCGAAGGCGATCGCCTCGCCTTTATACTCGGCGTTCCCATCGGCCTTCAGCGGGGCTGAAATCTCATCGAGTGCCAGGTTCACATTGAGTCTTCTGACAACTTCGGATGCACCGGTTGCCTCATCGGCATACCGCAACGTGCCATTGACGATGCGCACATCGCCCAGCTTCAAGCCATCAAGCGACGCCGCCGAAGACCCAGCCCGCCCGCCGGTGGGTGTTGCGTTTTGAAGGAACTCACGCGCTTCGGGCGGCAGGCCACCGTTGGCATCATTACCCGTACCGGCTTGTGCATAGCGCTCAGCCTGTGCATAGCGCGTGTTCGCCCGCCGTGCAGCTTGCGAAAACTCCCAGCTCTTCCGTCCCTGGGCATCTGACCGCAGATCGATCACTGGCTTGTTGAGGATCAGGCTATCGACTTCGATGTTGCGGCTGATGAGCGGCAGCAGTTTCACCGCAACCGTGAGGCTGTCGGCTGTCAACGTATTGGGCGCTGACATGCCTGGAGGTGCGCTGAGTTTAATGTCGCGCATGCTCAGTCCGATGGCGGGATAAAACGTGAGTTGTGGCTTGCCACCAATCGACAGGTCCCGACCGGTTTGAGCCTTCACCTGCGAGATCATTTGTTTGCGGATCAGCTCGGTCGGCGGTGCGAACATAAGGTATGCAACGCCCAAGCCGACAAGCGCGATCAGGCCGAAGAAGACATAAAACAGCAGCGACAGAAACGAGAACCCACCACCGCTCTTGGGCGCGCGACGACGCGTTTGGCCGCCCCTTCGCCCCGAGGCCGACGCAGCTTGAGCAGCCATCGCACGCTGCACACGCGGATCGGGGTGCTGTTGCCGGGGATCACGGCCCCGTCCCCCCGGATGTGGCCGTTGGCCGGGCGCATTTGGATTGCGGTTTCGATCGGTCATAACAGCTAACTCCTGCAAGCCCCGCGAACGGTTCATCAAGTTTCATTTGGGTGGACTGACCCCCGTGGCTTTAAACGCCACAACCAGCCTCTAATCCCCGCCTGCGCATTGCAACAACGCATCCAGCGCCTTGTAACCTTTTGCACTGCAAGGTGTCACGCCTCACAACACCAGGGCCAGTGGCCTGGTCTGCGCCGCCATGTCCAGCATCGCTCATTGCTTGAACGACACCGAACCGGCCGCGTCTGTGTCTTCCATTCACTGGTGGCCCGCTGGAGCGCTGACTAACCTTCATGGCCACTGTTGTCTGAAAGCGTGTCCACCTGCGCGAAGTCAGGAATAGCCCAATGGAGAGCGCGATTGCTGCCTGTCTTTCAAAGCCTAGCCGGACTTATTGTCATTCCGTTGATGGTCTGGGCCTGGTCTGAAAACCGCAAGGCTTCAGTAAATGCCAAAGCCGTGTTCATGGTTGTCGGGATTATCGCAGTTCAATTCGCGCTCGCGTTGCTTTTATTCAAGGTCCCGCAGGCGAAACTGTTCTTCGATGCATTAAGTAATGTCGTGGCCGCACTGCAGGCAGCCACCGACCAGGGCACACAGCTCGTGTTTGGGTATCTTGCTGGCGGCCCCGCCCCTTTCGATGCCACCAATCCACAAAACGGGTTCGTGCTGGCTTTCAAGGTGCTGCCGCTGATCCTGGTGTTAAGCGCGATCGTCCGCATTCTCTATTATTGGGGTTTGCTTCAGCGCTTCGTCGGTGCCGTCGCCAGCGTGCTCGCGCGGATCGTCGGAGTGGGCGGTGCTCTTGCGACCGCTGCCGCCGCCAGCATCGTTTTGGGCACAATCGAAGCACCACTGCTGATCCGCCCCTACCTCAAAACCATGGGCCGCGGCGCGCTGTTTGCCACCATGGTCGTTGTTATGTCGACGGTGGCGGGAACCGTGATGGCGCTTTACGCCGGCTTGCTCAATGCATCCGTTCCAGGTGCGGCCGGTCACCTGGTGGCTGCATCTCTCATGAATGTGCCAGGCGCATTGATGCTCGCACGCCTGTCGGTCCCAGATGGCTTCAACGATGAGGCTTCAGATGGCGTAAAATCCGTGCAGGTCACATTCGACGACGCCCCGCAGTCGACCATGGACGCTCTGGCTCAAGGTGTCGCCGACGGCATTCAACTGGTCGTGTCGGTGGCAGCCATGCTGATCGTCGTGGTTGCCCTGGTTGCGTTGGTCAACATTATTCTCGGCCAGCTCCCATCACCTTTTGAAGGTCCGATCACACTACAGCTCCTGCTGGGATATGCGTTCGCACCCTTGGCCCTTCTGATCGGGATTCCAACGTCTGAAGTCTCGTTTGCGGGCGCCTTGCTGGGGCAAAAACTGATCCTGAACGAGTTCCTGGCTTACCTCAGTCTGAGCCAGACCCTGGCTGCCGACCCATCGGTGCTGAGCGAACGATCGCGTCTGATCATGACCTATGCGCTCTGCGGCTTTGCAAACTTAGGCTCACTCGGCATCCTCGTCGGCGGGCTGACGGCCATGGTTCCAGAGCGGCGCGATGAAATCGTTCGGCTCGCCCCGCGCGCCGTTGGCGTCGGGTTTCTAACGACACTGCTGACGGCATCAATCATAGGTTGCATCATTTGGCCATAGGCTGGGGGTGCCTCGTTGCGATTGTCAGGCCGTAGCTGATCGGCATCACATACAACAGTTAATGGCGAATCAAGTCGCTAGTTTTCCCCAGTCGCGACAGATTTCAGACATGACACGACCAAACGACTCACGCAATTGCAACCTATGCGTGATTCCATCCAGCGTAAGTTTGCTCAGATCGCCACTGCGTTTGCGGTGGCTTTGGGCATCGCAGCCTTCAGTTTCCCGCCACCAGATGTCGTCAACGCCAGAGCAGGCGTCGACGCCAAAGAAGGCATGGACGATAGCGTGGATCGCGACGCCGATGGACCGAGGGTCGTGAAAGCAAGCCTCGCCTCATCCCAGAATGGCCGTGGTTCGGAAAGCTTCGGTCCGGTGATCTCTGGGAAAGCCCGTGTCATTGACGGTGATACCATCGCCATCAAGGGTGCGCGCGTCCGTCTGGAAGGCATCGACGCCCCGGAAAATGCGCAACTCTGTCCATCCGTTTCAGGCGGCAAATGGCCCTGCGGGCGGGCAGCCACACGCACACTGACCCGCCTTATCGCTGGTCGCAACGTGCAGTGCACAACTCTGAAAACAGACCGCTATGACCGTGCGATCGCGCTGTGCAAGGCCGGTGTAACCGATATCAATGAAATGATGATCCGCACTGGGAACGCTTGGGCGTTTACAAAATATTCCACCCGTTACCAACGGCTGGAAAGCCAAATACGCACCACCCGCATCGGCATATGGCAAACAACTGGTGCCGTCCCCCCGTGGGTATTCCGCCGCGGACGGTGGAACGTCGCCGAGCAAACTGCCCCCACCGGCTGCGCCATCAAGGGCAACATCACCAAGAACGGTCGCATTTACCATATGCCCTGGAGTCGATGGTACGCGAAAACCCGTATCGACACGCGACGTGGCGAACAGTGGTTTTGCTCCGAAAGCGACGCGAAAGCTGCGGGCTGGCGCCCGGCGGTGAATAGCTGAGGGCGCCTTTTGGGTCGCAACGGGCCATTCAGCCACAAGTTCATGATCAAGCAGCAACAGCGCTCTCGGCGGACGGATGAAAATGCGTTATAGTTCGGTGTTGATCAGATAACGGCAGTCATCCTGCCGGACCACAAGGACTGTCCCCATGATGAGCCCGTCGACAACGACCAAAGCGTTCAGCTGGACATCGCCGAGCACAAATACGGCAGGCACAAAGACCGCATTCGCAGCCCGTATCGGACGCGAATTGCGCAGCGCAGCAATCGCTGTTTCGCTTTGCCTGGCCTTTGCTGGCATGCAGCTTGCCACATCCTCTGCGCTCAGCGCCTCTGAAACGTGGAACGACCTGAAGCCGGACGTCTTTGGTGACCGCAAGATCGAGGTCGCATCAGATATCGTCACATTCAACGCACCCTTCCGGCCCGATGACCAGATGGCCGTGCCCGTCAGCGTGCAAGCCAAATTAAGCGACGGTCGAACCATCCGCCGTGTCGTCATCATCATCGATGAAAACCCATCACCGGTCGCAGCCGACTTCAAGATCGGCGGCCAGCGAACCTCCGTCTCATTGGCTGCAAAGTTCAGGTTGAACCGCGGTACCGACATGCGCGCTGTGATCGAAGCGTCCGACGGTCAGCTCTATATGGCCAGCCGGCACGTGAAGTTTGCAGGCGGTCAGGCCGCGTGTTCGGCCCCGCCCAATGGCGACCCGGCCGAGATCGCAGCTAATATGGGAAAAATGAAAATGCACAACGTGGCAGCGTCGAACGGTGCGGGTGCTGCCGTCAGCAACATCCGCCGGAAAGCCAAACTGGAGGTCTCGCACCCCAATCATACCGGCATGGTGCTGGACCAGATTTCGTTACTCTATATTCCACTGCGAATGGTGACCAACCTCGACGTTGAGCAGGACGGAGAACCGGTCTTTTCAATGCAAGGGTCGATCTCGCTTGCTCAAGACCCATCCATTGAATTCGACTACCGTCCCAACGGCGGTGACAAACTCACCGTGCACCTTCGCGACTCCGACGCAACATCCTGGAAACGCGATTTTCCAATCGGGCCATCAGCCTGAGCAGACCACGGTCTGAGCTGAGTGTCTTGGTAATCCATCATGCCAATCACTAAAGCCTACCCCTCAGGCGTTCGTTTCACAGCGTCGGTGTTGCTGCATGAGCGGCCACAAGTGCCTGGTGTTCTGGAAGGCACGAAGGATCGTGCGACGGTGCGGTTGCAGTCGGGTTCAGAAAAACACCATTACGTCTCAACATCTTAAGTCTAAGACAGATTGTTCAATAGACATCTGATCTGCACAAAGACTAAAATCCCGACGCAATGACAGCGACCAAAATCCGATCGGTGTTCGTCTGCCAACTTTGTTCGAATGAGGGACAATTCGTGTGTCGCTGAGCGCCGGGCCATGCAGGCATCTAAAGCGCCTCTCCAGTCACCGACATTCAAAACTGGATCAATACCCTAAGCGCTCCCAAGAGAGTGCCGAGCGGTCACGCTCGAAGGTCGCACAGCCATGCCCGACAGGACGCAAGATAAAGCAGCAGTGAAGTGTACGAACGCTCACACTATGAAGCCGGACGGGTCGCCGTGCGGTGGCTCAGATACATGCGTCCGCCAAGCCATGGAGTAAGGACCGCAAAGCGATAGTCCGAACAAATGGTTGCCGGGTGGGCTGGCGTGGACAGTCAGGTAGAAACTATCGAGGTTCAAAACACCGGGTTCCACCTCAAGGAAATATTTTTAAAACTGTTTCAGGAAGACAAATGAATTGCGAACAGCTTGCTGTGCTCAACGATATCCAGGCCCAGATCGGATGGCTTGTCATGTTCATTGGCACCGCGACACTCCTCTACATGATCACAGGAGCACTCAGACTGCGCTCAGCGTTCGCCGTAGCAACCGACAAAGAGTTTGGACACAAAGCTGAGCGATATTTCGAGGAAGGGCGCTTAGAAGCGCTGACGGAACTTTGCGAACAAAGATTGAAATCCCGCCCGAATTCGGTGGAAGCCCTGTGGTGGTGCGCGCGGGGACATTATGGCCTTCAGCACTACGCAGTTGCACAAGAGCGCTTCGCAAAATTGGCCCAGATCGAACCGCGTTGGCAGGAGGATGTTTCGCCCTATCTGGAGCGGATCAATAGCCAAGCACAAACTGTCCAGTAGCTGAAAACAGCCCATAAAAAACCGTCAGGCGCTACCCTTTCCTTGTGAGGTCAACGATCTGGCAGCGGGCAAGAAAACCCCGCAAAACCATGGATTAGAGACCGCTGCAGAGCCCAACATATGATTGTGGATTGTATTCAAATAGCTGGATAATCAACGCCTTAAAATCGATCACCAGCCATTGCCGCACGTGAGGCAATGTGGCACACCGGTTGACGACAGAACCCTGTCTCCCGCGTTGAAGGCGGCCGCAACGAGCCGCTCGGGTGCATCAATCTACCGGAGGAAGCAGATGCTCAAATCGAAACTGGTGGCAGCAGCCGTCACGTGCGGCCTTGCGCTTGCCGCGACACCGGCATTCGCAAACTGTGATGACGGCGAAATGGTCATCAAGTTTAGCCACGTCACAAACACCGACAAACACCCCAAGGGGATCGCAGCCTCGCTGCTTGAAAAACGCGTCAATGAAGAGATGAACGGAACGGCCTGCATGCAGGTCTTCCCGAACTCAAGCCTGTACGACGACAACAAGGTTCTTGAGGCCATGTTGAACGGCGACGTTCAGCTGGCGGCACCATCGCTGTCCAAGTTCGAAACCTTCACGAAGAAGTTTCGTTTGTTCGACCTGCCTTTCGTTTTCGATGACATCGCAGCCGTCGAGCGTTACCAGAATTCGGAAGATGGCCAGAAACTGCTTCAGTCCATGAAGCGCAAAGGCCTGCTTGGATTGGCATTCTGGCATAACGGCATGAAGCAGATGTCGGCCAATCGGCCGCTCATAAAGCCGGAAGATGCAAAAGGCTTGAAGTTCCGCGTCCAGACCTCTGACGTGCTTGTCGCTCAGTTCCAGGAACTCGGCGCCAGTCCGCAGAAAATGTCCTTCAAGGAAGTCTACGGTGCGCTTCAACAGGGCGTTATCGATGGCCAGGAGAACACGTGGTCGAACATCTATGGGCAAAAATTCTTCGAGGTCCAGGATGGCACGACCGAAACCAACCACGGCATTCTCGACTATCTCGTTGTGACAAACGCCAAGTGGTGGGAGGGCCTGAAGCCTGAAGTGCGCGACCAGCTGGCCAAGATCATGAACGAAGTCACCGAAACGCGGAATGCTGAATCGACCGCCGTCAATGAGCGCAACAAGAAGTTGATCACTGAATCAGGTGGCGTCGTTCGCACGCTAACAGCAGAACAGCGCAAAGCCTGGACTGCGGCGATGAAGCCCGTCTGGGAGAAGTTCGAAGCCGACATCGGCGCTGAAAACCTGCAAGCAGCACTGTCCTACAACAAGACGCAATAACCCAGGATAACCCAGGCCGTTACAGCTCGAACAAGCGGCACGCCTCACGCGACAATCACCGGCCCCATCCAGCAGTGGGGCCGGTGATACCCTAGCCCGAAGGCCTTCCATCACGGCCCATCCCCGTCTGGCTCCGTTTGCTCTTCGTCAAGTTGCACCTCGCCCAGTCTGGATCTTGCCCAGTCCGGACTTCGCCCGACAATACGTCCTCATATTTCACCTGCGGCATGCCGCCTGACATGCCCCCTCAAATGCCTCTGCCCGGAGCGACCGATGTCCACCTCAGCTCAACCAACCTCAAGGCTCTCGCGTCGCATCGATGATATTGAGGAATCCCTGATCGCTATCATCCTTGGGCTGATGACACTGGTGACCTTCGCCAACGTCATCGCGCGCTATGTCTTCAACTCAAATATTCTCTGGGCCCTTGAGACGACGGTCTTCCTCTTCGCATGGCTGGTGCTCATCGGCATTTCATACTGCGTGAAGAAAAACGCCAACCTTGGCGTCGACGTTCTGGTCGTGTCTTTGCCACCTGGCATCCGCCGGATCGTGACCCTGCTCGCCGTGTTGGCGTGCCTCACGTTTTCAGTGCTGCTGATGATTGGCTCCTGGGCGTACTGGTTGCCGTTTTTCGGTGAGCGGTCGTGGTACGAGACAGACGACATTCCCGTACCCGAGTTGCTCCAGCTTTTGGCCCCCGCCCTGAACGAGGGAGAACGTTGGAGCAAGCTGCCTCGCTTCATCCCCTACTTCGCCCTCCCCCTTGGAATGACATTGCTCACCTTCCGTTTCCTGGAGGTTGCCTGGCGCGTCATACGCGGCGAGCAAGACCTTCTCATCGCCAGTCACGAAGCCGAAGAAATGATCGAAACGCTTGGCAATGACGCCGCCCAGCCCCTCAAGAAGGGCAACTAAGACATGGCAATCTTTGTTCTATTTGGGATGGTCATCGTATTGCTGATGATCGGCGTCCCAATCGCAATCAGTCTTGGCCTTGCCTCCATCGCCTTCCTTTACATCTATTCCGACGGCTCGCTCGTCATCATCGCCCAGACGTTATTTGATGCCTTCGCCGGACACTACACACTCCTGGCCATTCCGTTTTTCATCCTCGCCTCCACCTTCATGTCCACCGGTGGCGTTGCCCAACGGATCATCCGCTTCGCCATCAGCAGCGTCGCCCATCACCCTGGTGGTCTGGCCATCGCGGGCGTGTTTGCCTGCATGCTGTTCGCAGCGCTGTCGGGGTCATCGCCGGCCACCGTGGTTGCCATTGGCACAATCGTGATCGCCGCCATGCGCCAAGTCGGCTACACCAAGGAATTCGCAGCCGGTGTCATCTGTAACGCAGGCACACTCGGCATCCTCATTCCGCCATCCATCGTGATGGTGGTCTATGCCGCAGCCGTCGATGTGTCCGTCGGTCGGATGTTCCTGGCCGGCGTGTTTCCCGGCCTGATCGCCGGAGGGATGCTGATCATTGGCATTGTCATTGCCGCCAAGATCTACGATCTTCCGTCGCAGCCAAAGGAAAGCTGGACCGAGTGGTTTCAGGCCGCCAGTGACGCCGGTTGGGGCCTGTTCCTGATTATCATCATCCTGGGCGGCATTTACGGCGGAATCTTCACGCCGACCGAAGCCGCCGCCGTCGCCGCCGTTTATGCATTCCTCATCGCAAACTTCGTGTATCGCGACATGGGTCCACTCAAGGCCCAGAACGACGCACCTGCGATTTCATTGTTCAAGAAACCACAAGCGCTGCTGACAGCCTGGTTCCACCGCGACACCAAGAAAGCGTTGTTTGAAGCTGGCAAATTGACAATCATTCTGCTGTTCATCATTGCAAACGCACTGATTTTGAAACACGTCCTGACCGAAGAGCGCATCCCTCAGGCCATCACCGAAGCGATGCTCGCCGCTGGCTTCGGGCCGATCACCTTCCTGATCGTCGTCAACCTGTTGTTGCTGATCGGCGGTCAGTTCATGGAGCCGTCCGGCCTCATCGTCATCGTTGCACCGCTCGTATTCCCGATCGCCATGGAGCTTGGCATCGACCCGATCCACTTGGGCATCATCATGGTCGTGAACATGGAGATCGGGATGATAACGCCGCCTGTCGGGCTCAACCTCTTCGTGACCGCTGGCGTTGCGAAAATGTCGGTGATGAACGTGGTCAAGGCAGCATTGCCCTGGTGCGGGATCATGTTCATTTTCCTCATCCTCGTCACCTATGTGCCGGTCATCTCGACGTGGCTGCCGACAACAATGATGGGGCCGGAGATCATCACCAAATAGCTGCCCGAATCCAAGATCGGTTCGCGCAATCAGCTCTCAGGTAAGTGCATGCAGCCACCGTCGCGGCCCCGCCGCAGCGGCGTGCTCTGCTCCGTCCTGTTGCCAAAGTCGAGGGACGAATTTGGACGTGGGCGGAGAAAGAAACCTGCACAGGCAAAGGTGAAGGGATCGCCAACAATATTGGCCACCCTGCTCAATCAGGCCTGTGCAACATCGGGTTGCCGAACGTTGGGAAAGCAGAGGTGCCCTGTCGCCCTGGGTGTTCAATCAGCATCGGGTAAGATGGCCCGGCGTTCATTCTGGCGCTCGTGAGCGTCCCGCGTGACGGCAGACCGCCGAAAATGCGAATGTATCGGAATACGTGTGCCGCCCGAACATGGCCGTCACTTACAGCCCGAGATCGGACAGTCCCGGATGGTCTAACGGCCGAGGTCCTTGCGGCCAGTGATACTTCCGGTCCGCTTCCTTGATCGCCAGGTCATTGATGCTCGCAAAGCGGCGCGCCATGTAGCCGTGGGCGTCAAACTCCCAGTTTTCATTTCCATAGGATCGAAACCAGTCACCCGCCGCATCATGCCATTCGTAGGCAAACCGCACGGCAATGCGGCTGTCTTCAAAGGTCCAGATTTCCTTGATCAACCGGTATTCCAACTCGCGTTCCCATTTGCGCATCAAGAACATCTTGATCTGCTCGCGCCCGACGGGGAACTCCGATCGGTTCCGCCACTGACTGTCGAGGGTGTAAGCACCTGCCACGCGCTCGGGATCACGCGTATTCCAGGCATCTTCAGCCATCCGAACCTTCTGGATCGCCGTCTCCAGCGTAAACGGGGGGAGCGGTGGGCGGGGTTGTTCGCTCGGCATAGAGTCAGCACCTTTCATATGAACAACAGGTCACAGGTCTCATCAACTCACCGCGGATGTCGACGATTCACCGCCATTAGAATGCAATAATGGAACCAATCATCACAGTGTGAAGATCTTCGATATCGCCGGCAGGAACTTGCAGTCCGTTGCGATCGACCAAATCAAGATCCGTTTCGTAGCGCCTGTATCCGACATAAACCTGCATGGCCGCAGGGTCGAGGTTTTGCACGACGCCGAAGCCGAGGACATCTGTTTTGCCGCCTCCAATCCGGCAATTTCCAGCCCCTGAGCACACACCGCTTTCAGCTAGTGAAGCAACAATATCAGCATCAGTCCCCGCCGTCGCAAAGTCTTCGAACCGCCCGTACTCGCCATAAAAGGCCGTCTGGCCAAGCGCGCTCCATTTGGCAATCAGCCCGAGCTTGCCATAAACGAAAAAGGTATCAGACGGGGTTCTCAAAACGCCGTCGGTATCGATAACGGTTTGATCAAACGAGCGGTGACCAGCAGCAATCAGTGCGTTGAGCCCGCTTGGTGGATGAAGGATGGCGATGGATCCCACAACCGTCGAGCTATCAATTTCGTCTTCATCGCCGCCCAGTCCGCCGGTATCGGAGATCTCCGAATAGGCAAGGCTTGCCCCGACTTCGAACACCGGGCTTTTTGCCTCATACCCCAAAGCGGCATCCCAGATGTCGTCTTCACCGTAGCTCGCAGAAAGCGTGAATCCGCCAAAACTGGGCGTGTCGTATCGAATAACGTTTGCGGTATCTCCGTTGAGGTGCGTGATGAGATCACCGTAGCTCAACTCGGAAAGTGCGCCGTCGGAACCCCTGAGAAAGAAGCCCCCACCGATGCTCTGCGCGCCAGAGAAGGCCGCCGCCCGTGTGCCCGAAAGATCGACCTCCGGCGCACCATCGCTGGCACGTGAAGCTTGTCCAACCGACAGCTGTCCCAGCTGGTCATGTGCCGCATACCAATACGCTTCCCAAAGCGTCAAAGGCTCATCCCCGGCATCGTCGTCGATTTGGCTGACTTCGCCTGAGAGCGCTGTATTAACGCGAACCGTGATGTGAAAGCCGGCCGACCAATCCGGCGTGATTTGCGCATCCCCGCTGAATTGAAAACTTGTCTGATCGATGGAATCGTTTGAGGCGCCGGTGACGTAGACATTGTCTTCAAAGCCATCGTCCCAGACCATCAATGCCGAATGCAGATAGCCCGCTACAACCAGCGAAACCTTTCGGTTCCCGGTTCCAGCGACAGTGGCCTCAAGCTCCGCGATGCGGTCTTCAAGATCGGCACAGCATGTCGATCCAATTCCAATGTCGGCTGCAAAAACAGATGGAGCCCAGAGGCAAGCCGCGATGATGCCGCCACCCGTTGCAACAATCCGCGCTCGCAATGCAATACTTGTAGTCACGCGGATCATGGATACTCCAATAAATCGCCAGTCTGGCTTTCAAAAAATCGGCGGCACCAGTGTCCCAGTGGGGTGTCCAACAGAGTTGAAAAATAGACTCAACAAAGGTCAGACGCACCAACGAACTCCGGCCAAATGACCAGATCGCTCTACGCAAAAACGTGTATTGCAACAAATGTGAATATGTAAGGAGAGCGACGCGAAATAGGACTCAGATGTGTCCATAGAACCACGAGAACTCTCGGGTAACGAATTGGAATAGCTCGCCTAAAAGCCAAATTGGAACTTCTCGGCATGCCATGCTTACAAGACAGACCGACAAGTCCCAATTCCGCAACGGCTAAGGCGCCTCACCGGATGATGCCTGGGCTCTAGCTATGAGCGTCAGGCGGCGAGGCAGGCATCAGGCAGCGTCTTCTTCTTCCTTGAATCCCAGCGGCTGGATGCCTTGTTCGGCACCGTAATACTTGTAGGGCAGAAACTTCCCAGACATGGTCATGCGAACGCGATCACCTTTCGGGTCGGGCTGGCGTTCCATGTCAAAATCAAAGTCGATGGCGGACATGATGCCGTCGCCGAATTCTTCTTCGATCAAGGCTTTCCATGCCGGGCCGTTGATCATGACAAGCTCGTAGAAGCGATAGATCAACGGGTCCGTAGGTGGCATTGTCGTGCCACGCATCGGCACTTCGTTCAGCATTCGCATTTCGCTTTCGCTCAAGCCGAACAGGTCTGCTGCTTTCTTCGCGAGGGGTTTGACGAGCTTTTGCTGACCCAGAAGCGCGCCCACGACCAGAACGGGGCTGACCCCGCCAATCCCATCCGTAATGTATTTCCAGGACCACCCGTTCGATCTTTTAATGTCGAGGATTTTTTCAGTGAGTTCTTCCCGGGTCATATCCGCTCTGTCCTTCTTTTCACTTTTCAGATCTTCAAATTTTGGAGTCCAGGCCCGATCCGGCGCGCGACGGAAAAGGCGAGGCGTTTTATTCAAAGAAAGCGCGCATCACCCCGATGCTTTCATCCGTTCGTTTGCAATGCGTGCAATATCAGCGCCTGTCACATCCGCAATTGGTTTGGCAAAGCGGAATTCGGTACGGGCTTCATCAAGGTAGATGGCGACGACGGTCTCGGCGTCGGGGCAATCCACTTCTCCGCATGACACCTCAGCAACAAAGACGGGCGCGTCCGCATCCACATGAAACGCTTTGCGAACCAGGTCTTTCAAGGCACGCGTCGCAGCCGAACGATCTGGCGAAGATGAGCCAAAGCCGGGCAGAAGGTCGGGAGAAGCCATGGCTCAACTCACTTTCAAATGATCCGCGACGGAGAAAACACTCAGGGTTCCAGCACTGTTTCCTGCGATCAACACATCGCCATCCGGTGACCACGCCAGACAGGTAACCGCTTCCCCGTTGGCGGCTTGTGCAACAACAGCCTCACCTTTGACCGTGCCGCCGATCAATACGTTTCCGCTCGTAAAGCCGCCGGCGACCAGGGGCTTTGATGGATGTGCCGCAACTGCACAAACCATCCCGCCAAACACAAAGCCAATCTCAACGGGCGGCCGACCAGATGGACCACTGCCTGCAAAAGACCACGCTGTAATGACGTCAGCACCGGAGCAGGCAAGCGTTTCCCCATCTGCCGTCCAGGCCATCTGGTGGCACTTGCGCGGATAACCGCCCATGCGGAAATCCTTGAGTGTGATGAGGTCCCAGACGTGAAGTTCTTTCTCCTGCGTCGCAGACACCACGTACCGGTCGCTCGGTGACCAGCTCACACCGGTGTGTGATCCTTTCCACTCAAGCGTCAGTTCAACTTCACCGGTGGCCGCCGTAATAGTCGTTACGCCGTTATAGTGGCTGGCGACAATCCGGCCTCCCTTGGCGTCAAACGCGATGCTGCTGATGGTTGAGCCCACATCCGTCGTGCTGAGCACCTGTCCCGCCGGATCCACGACGACACACAAGGACTTGGAGGCAAGCGCAATGAGGCCTGCTGTTTCGCTGACGGCAATTGCTTCAATCCAGGCATCGGGAAAGGCGTAGATGTCCTTCGCGCCATCAGGTTCAGCGCCATTGAAAAGCACCGCACGGCCGTCCTGGCCGATTGAGATGAACATCTCGCCCAGTGTATGCAGCCCAACGGCTGCCACGCGGTGGCACGCTATCGATTTGCTGGCCGTCGGCACGCCGGCCTTATCAAGCTGCGTGATGTTGATGCGTCCATCGCCAAGCGAAACCGCGCAGACCCGTCCATCCCGCGAAATCGCACAATCGGTGGCGTTTGCATCAAGGGCAACCGCATGCCGGTTGACCAGTGGTGAAACGACCTGCGCCCCTGTGTCATTCGGGTCGACTTTGTACTGTGCACTCATTGGCTCACACACGCGCTGAACGCGCTCTCAAGCTCGGCGGCATCCAGATTGCGTCCGATGAAAACGAGTTTGCTTTGCCGTTTTTCTTCCGGGCTCCAGGATTTGCCCCAATCGCTGTCCATGACCATGTGGACACCTTGGAACACGTAGCGCTGTTCATGCCCGTCCAGGGCGAGAATGCCTTTGGTGCGAAGCAGATCGACACCGCGGTCCTGAACGAATGTTCGCATCCAGCTGGAAAACTTGTCAGGCAGCACAGGTTTATCGGACGTCAGAGAAACCGACACGATGGAATCATCATGGTCGTGATCCTCCGGATCTTCCTCCATGAAGCCGGGCTCAATCTCGATAAGCCGCTTAAGGTCAAACGATCCCTTCGCTAGTACCTCAACCAGGTCGACGCTGGCTTTTTCGGTTTTGTGGATCACGGCGAATTGGTTGAGAGATCGAATTTTCTTTTCGACGGCCTGGTGTTCGTCATCTGTGACGAGATCGGTTTTGTTCAGCAAAATAATATCTGCAAATGCCACCTGCTCTTCACACTCGTGTTCCAGGTCGACGGTCTGCAAAAAGTGCTTTGCATCGACCATGGTCACGATGGCATCGAGCGCGAGACTGTCGCGCAAGTCATCGTCAACAAAGAACGTTTGAATGACGGGGCTGGGGTCGGCGAGGCCGGTGGTCTCAATGAGAATGCCGTCCAACTGATCGGCGCGTTTCAAGAGCCCGCCGAGAATACGAATGAGATCGCCACGAACGGTGCAACAAATACAACCGTTGTTCATCTCGAAAATTTCTTCATCGGCATCAATGACCAGCTCGTTGTCGATGCCTTCTTCGCCAAACTCATTGACGATCACAGCATATTTCTTGCCGTGGTTCTCGGTCAGGATCCGGTTGAGAAGCGTGGTCTTTCCAGCTCCCAGATATCCCGTCAGCAGGGTAACCGGGACCTTGCCGGCCATTTCTCCCGTTGAGCCGTTCGATGCCTCACTCATGCAATCCTCCGAGATACTGAACTTTGGCGGCCGCGTGGTCCGCGACGCAATGGTTGGAAAAGCCTCGAAACGCTTTTCACGCTTCGAGGCTTTCAGGTGTGAAGGCTCAGACAGCTGCGAACAGAACAGATTCCATGTTTTCAATCAGGAACGTCGCACCAACTCCGGCGACAACGGCACCGGCAAGGCGGGGTTGCATGGCGATCGAGCTGGTCGCATTCCAGACTTCACGGACTACCACAATGGCAACAGCGGCAATGGCGTATTGAACGAGGCTGAAGCCCATCAGGTAAGCAGCAAGCGGCGTGGCCTCCGCGCCGAGGATTTCGCCGGCATAGGCCGAGCCATGGAACAGACCGGCCACCGCAAACAACATGCCGAAGACGGCAGGCGCAATCTCGCGTCCGGACATCACCAAACCGCCGATGACGAGTACGGATGCAGCAATTGCAAACTCAGTCATGGGCAGTTGGATGCCGCCAACGCTGTAGAGCACACAGCCCACCATCGTCGCGGCAACAAAGATAGCAGGCATGATGAACCGGTTGGCCATGAAAGCACTCGCCAAGCCCACCGCGATGATAAATGCCAGGTGGTCAAACCCGATCACCGGGTGTCCGATGCCACTCAACAAGCCACTGATGAAGGTCGAGGGAAGCTCTCCGCCCATTGGGTGGTGGGCAAAGGCTGGTACTGCGGCTGCAACAACCGCAACACCGCTGGCAGCAGCGGTCTTCATGGCATTCGAAACTTTGGTCATCTGACACTCCTAGCGTTATCACTTTTCAATTCACGTCCATAAATCTCTGGATTACCGATCCTAATCGTATGCCTGCCCCCTTTTTTACAAACGCTTGACCGAGAACTCGGTCGCCAATTCATACCGGCAAAAAAAGTCGCTCCGCCAATCAGGCTGTTTCAGCTTCGGCCAGTGCAATCGTCTCAGCCGTGGGGCGAACCACGGGAGGATTGGTCGGATCATAGGAACTCGACGATATTTCTTCTTTGAACTGCTTTGACCGGTTGACGAGAAACTCGATGAGATGGTTGCGCAGCGGGTAGTAGTTTTTGTGCTTGTGCATGTCGCTGCGGGTCCGTTCGGACGGCAACGTATTTTCGAGAATTTCGCAAACGCGCGCTTCCGGGCCATTCGTCATCAGGACAATACGATCCGCCAGCAGCAAAGCTTCGTCGATGTCATGGGTGATCATGAAACATGTCTGGTTCGTGGTCCGGCAAATCGACAAAAGCTCTTCTTGCAGACTGCCGCGCGTCAGCGCGTCCAGAGCGGAAAACGGTTCGTCCATCAGCAGGATTTTCGGCTCAATCGAAAAGGCCCGTGCGATGCCAACCCGCTGCTTCATTCCGCCCGACAGTTGCGACGGCTTTTTGTCTTCAGCGCCCGTGAGGTGCACGAGGTCAATGTACTTCTGACACTGTGCGATGACCTTGTCCTTGGACCAATCGGGCCAGCGCGATTCAACCGCGAAAGCAATGTTTTTCAAGGCCGTCATCCAAGGCAGCAACGCATGGGTTTGAAACACGACAGCCCGATCAAGACTGGTGCCGACAACTTCCTTGTCATCAACAAGAATGATCCCATCAGTCGCATCAGCCAGCCCGGCCAGAATGTTGAGCAACGTCGTCTTGCCGCAACCCGAATGCCCGATCAGACAGACGAATTCTCCAGGTGCCACGTCAAACCAGACATCGCCGAAAATCTCCGTTTCAGATGTTCCATCCGGCGTCGGAAAGGACTTCTTGAGACCCTGGATTTGAATTCTTGGCTTCGAGGCTGCCATTCGAGATCCTTCGGTTTCGGTGTTCGCCAGCTCAGACGGCCTGATTGGAAGGTTCATTCTGCATAGGCCACCATGCTAGCAACCCTCCCTAAGATGAGATCAAGCATCATTCCAACCATCCCGATGAAGAAGATGGCGCTGATCACACCAGTGATCGATAGGTTGTTCCACTCGTTCCAAACGAAGTAACCAATCCCTGTTCCACCCACGAGCATTTCGGCTGCAACGATCACCAGCCAGGCAATGCCGATTGAAATGCGCATGCCTGTTAGGATCGTCGGAGCAGCCGCCGGAAGGATGACCTTCCAGGCCATGCGCGTGTTGGTGACTTCCAGCGTCTTGGCAACGTTGATCCATTCCTTGCGTACACTGGCAACGCCAAACGACGTGTTGATCAGCATCGGCCAGATTGAGCAGATGAAGATCACGAACACCGACGAGAGGTTGGAGTCTTTAATCGTGTAAAGAGCCAAAGGCATCCACGCGAGTGGCGACACTGGCTTCAGGATTTGCACGAACGGGTCCATTGCCTTGCTGAAGATCGGCGACATTCCGATAAAAAAGCCAAGCGGTATAGCAACGATGGCGGCCAGGAAAAAACCGATCAGCACACGCGCAATCGAATAGGCAAGCTGAATGCCAATGCCCTTATCGTTTGGACCCTTGTCATAAAACGGGTCGGCCAGATGATTGAAGATTTCCTGGCCGACTTGGAGAGGGCCCGGCATGGCCGAACCCCCTTTCGCCTGTATACCCAACAATTCCGCATAGGCGGGGTCCATATCAACACCGGGGCCCTTTTGAGCTTCGACCCACAAATGCCAACCGGTCAAAAACACGATCAGTATTGTGAAAGACAAGACCAATGCCTTGGTGTTGAGCGACAACGTCATAAAAGTTGAACCCCGGTTCTAGGTCTTAGGTGCGCTTGATAGCGAACGACGAGACGTACTCTTCAGGTTTCGACGGATCGAACGTCTTACCCATGATCTCGTAGTTCTGGTAGGTCTCCGTCGGAGGCGTCTGGCCAATCGCCTTCATGACCTCGGCCGCATCGGTCGCCAAGTAAACCTGCTCTGCAATCTCCTTGTAGTTGAGATCACCTTTGACGTAGCCCCAACGCTTCATCTGCGTGAGGATCCAAACCGCCATAGAGTGATAGGGGAATGGGTCAAAGTCGATACGGTCCGGCTCGTTGCGAACCTTCCCAAGACCATCTGCGAACCGGCCTGTGAGAACCTGTTCAACAACCGTTGTCGGCTGGTTGAGATAGTTCTTCGGCGAAATCGCAGCGGAAATTTCTTTCCGGTTGGCATTGTTCGACGAGAAAGCCGTTGCATCCAGAATGGCTTTAAACAAAGCGAGGAAGGTCGCCGGGTTCTCATCAATGAAGCTCTGACTGGCAGCGAACGCACAGCAGGGGTGCCCCGGCCAGATTTCCTTGGTGAGCTTGTAGATGAAGCCAACGCCATCATAGACCGCGCGTTGGTTGAACGGGTCAGGGGAGAGATACCCATCGACGTTTTCAGCGCGCAGGTTGGCAACCATTTCCGGTGGCGGAAGCACGCGGATCTGGATGTCCTTGTCAGGATCAAGCCCGGCTTCAGCCACGTAATACCTCAGCAGGAAGTTGTGCATCGAGTATTCGAATGGAACAGCGAATTTAAAGCCCTTCCACATTTTCGGATCTTGCTTGTCTTTATGCTTGTTGTGCAGCGTGATGGCTTGGCCGTTGATGTTTTCAACAGCAGGCATGGTCCATGGTCTTGCAACGGAACCAGACCCAACGGTGATCGCCAGCGGCATTGGGGTGAGCATATGCGCTGCGTCGTATTCGCCGGACAAAGACTTGTCACGGCTCACGGCCCAACCAGCGGTTTTGATCACATCAACGTCGAGGCCATATTTCTTATAAAAGCCCATCGGCTTCGCCATGATGATTGGCGTCGCACATGTGATTGGAACAAACCCGACATTCAGTTTGGTCTTTTCAAGTGGGCCGGTGGCTTCAAGCACCTTGGCTTTCAAGTCATCGAGCGGGAAGAACTGTGAGATGACGGCGGCCGCTGTACCAGCACCGACAGCCCGTAGGAACTGACGACGGTTGGCATCGGCGCCAAACAGGCCGTGCATGACAGCATTGTCTACCAAGCGGGAAACGACAGCTTCGCGGTCTTCCCACTCTGGAACGTCTTCCTTGACGGGGACGGGCTGCTTGGAAGCGGGCTTCTGCCCCAAAGCTTCGGCATCGTCCGTCGAAAGGCAATAGAACCGTGATTCCTGCTTTTCGGCCTCCGCCATAGCCAGTTGATGCTCCCACATGGAGCTGTGCTGCCCACACGGACAGCCTGACCATAAGATGGCATTCGGATCGTAGGGATTGCTAAGTGCACCCATTGTGTTTCGTCCTTAACGACAGGGTCGGACAACGATTTCGTGTTGAGGTTGCCAACCCGTGTTCAGCCGCCTTCGGCTTGTGCAACGTCTGCCCCCATCAGCAAACGCAGCGGTCTCAGTCTACAAAGCGACCCGCCATTAGGTCGCTCAGCGGGAAATGCCTGTGGCATCACCCCAAAAGCTCTTTCGCAGCGATAATCGTCTTGGAAACCTCATGAAGAGGCTCGTTACGCTGCATGGATGATCGTTGAAGCTCGCGCAGGGCATCTGGCTCTGAGATGCCGCGCTGTTGCATGAGAATGCCCTTCGCCCGCTCGATCAGTTTGCGTTCACTCAGGGCCCGCTCGGCATCTGATGCGCGCACTTTGTAACTGCCGATGCGTTCGTGCATTGCCAGGGCCGTGATTGCTGAATTGCGCAGTCGGTCTGAGGATGCCCCCACGCACAACACACTGTCGGCACCAGCAACGATGGCGGCGTTCACGCGCTCGGGCTCATCGTTTTCGGTCAGCAGCATGAGAGGTTTGTCGAACCGCTCCGTCAGTTCGCTCAAGAGTCGGCAGGCCACCTCGGTAAGATCATTCAGGTAAACGATCATCAGATCGCATTCGGGCAGGCTGCGAACCAATAGCGTTTCTTTCAATGACCCATAGGTGCCGACAAGCATGATGCCGCGATCACCAAACATGCATTCAAGGAACGGATCGGTTCCAGGGCGCATATCGATCAGCACCGCGCGGTGCCGTCTGGGTTCTTTGAGCCTGATCTGCAAGCAATGCCTCACTGGTTAACGCGGGGTTAACTTCGCAAGCACTGTGCCAACTGGGCGCCGGACATTTCATTGAGGCCGTTGAGGGGCTTAGTCAGAAATTACGCACTTTGGAGAATTTACGCATTCGCAAGAATTATGCACTTGCGCCAAAAAATTACGCAAATGCGTATTGACCGAGCGTTTTTTTACAACGACGTTCGACCTGCAGACAAGCGCTAAGCGACGAACCAAAGCGGTCACAGCATGGACATCCCATCACCAGAGCCCCCAGTCGAAAACCTGTTGGAGCGTGCGCTCGACAGCCTCGAAGCCGCTGTCTTCATCTTCGACCCCAGCGAAAACCGCATTGTCCAGTTCAATCAGGCCGCTCTCAAAGCAACTGGCCGATACGGCTACGAACTGGTCGCTTTACCGGTGAGTGAGCTGTTTCCAGGTCAATTGCCGGAGGTGATCAATCTCACTCTCGAATGCCAGGATCTTGGCCGTGCCTGGGCCGGCAACATGCGCTTGGCAACCGAGGATCAAAAAGGCCGAGCCGTTGAAGTTTTCCTGTCCGAATTCGAGTTCGGCGGCAAACCGATAATCATCGCCAAATGTTATGATCTCAGAACGGTCAGAAGCCGACGCGCCCAGGCGGAGGTCGATCAAGTCTATCGAACCGGTGGTTCGGAAAGAGAACGGATCAACGCCGTCTTCCGGCAGCTGGAGCGTGGCAACCAGCTTATACTTCACGCCGCGGGTGAAGGCATTTACGGTGTCGATGCAAATGGCGACACGACGTTTTTAAATCCCGCCGCCGAAGCAATGCTTGGATGGCCGGCCGAAGAGCTGATCGGCCGCTGTGCGCACACCTATTTCCACCACAGCCACGAGGATGGCACCGGCTATCCCATCAAGGCCTGTCCGATCTACCAGGCATTCCGCGACGGACAGGTCCACAACGTCGAAAACGAAGTGTTCTGGCGCAAAGACGGCACGTCTTTTCCAGTCGAATATACGAGCACGCCGATCGAGGATAAAGGCCGGCTCTTGGGCGCAGTCGTCGTGTTCCGTGACGTGTCGCTCAAACGCCGGACGCAAAACGAGCTGCGCTCGGCCCTGTGCGAAGTCGAAGCCCTGAAGCGGCGGCTGGAGCAGGAAAACGAATATCTGCAATATGAATTGCGCGGCAATTCCAACCACAAGGAAATCGTTGGGACGAGCGTCGCTGTGCGCCAAATCCTCGAGCAGGTGGAGTTGGTCGGCGCGTCGAACGCAAGCGTCCTCATCACAGGTGAATCCGGCACCGGCAAAGAGCTTATTGCCCGGGCAATCCACGCAGCAAGCCCCCGCTCACATCGTCCGCTCATCCGGGTCAACTGCGCGAGCATCCCGCGCGACCTGTTTGAAAGCGAATTCTTTGGTCATGCAAAGGGCGCGTTCACGGGCGCTGTCGCTGAGCGCATCGGCCGTTTTGAGCTTGCCCACGGCGGCACAATTTTTCTGGATGAGGTCGGTGAGCTGCCCCTTGAGAACCAAGCCAAGCTCCTGCGGATCTTGCAGGAAAAGCAATTCGAGCGCGTCGGAGAAACCAAAACCCGTCAGGTCGACGTGCGCGTCATCGCGGCCACCAATCGCAATCTCAAAAAAGACGTGGCCGAAAAAGCATTTCGCGAAGATCTGTATTTCAGGCTGAACGTCTTTCCGGTTGAATCACCCCCGCTAAGGGATCGCCTCGATGATATCCCCGATCTCGCCACGCTGTTCTTGCGCCGCGCCTGCCAGCGGGCGAACAAGTTGGGCCTGCAGATCAGTATGGCCGACGTGGAGCGGCTGAAGGGCTATCATTGGCCAGGCAACATCCGCGAACTGGAAAACGTCATAGAGCGTGCAGTCATTACGGCGGTCGATGGCCGTCTGCGGTTCCACGTGCCCAAGACGACAGTCCTCGGCGAAGAGCTTGCGCTGTCTGGTCCTGAGAAAACACCAGCCACTCACGTTGACCCTCTCGGCGTGCCCGCAACAGATGCGACGCCCCCGGGTCAGTCAGAGCAGATCACCCCCCCGCCTCCCGCAACGCAGGTCGACAACGGTATCCTGACAAACAGCCAACTGAAGGCGCGCGAGCGCGACGCATTGGAAACCGCCCTGAGAAAAACGCACGGACGCGTTTCCGGTCCAAATGGCGCAGCCAGGCTCCTGGGCCTGAAGCCGACCACGCTCTACTCCCGCCTCAAGCGCTCCGGCATCGACACACGTGCATTCAAACAGACAGACGGCGCGGAAGGTTGATACCGCCGCAGCAGACGCCCGGTGTTAGAACTGCACGTTAAGAGTGATGCTGTGTGATGCACTTCTGAGCAGACCCGACCCGGCGTGAGCGCCGCCCTGTCCCGAGCGCGAACAGCGCGTGAGGAGAAAAACATCGATTCTCGATCGCCAACGGCGATCCGGGAGCAAGGCGACCCGGCGTGAGCGCCGCCCTGTCCGGAGCGCGACCAGCGCGTGAGGACTGAGCGACCCAAGACATAGGTGACATTTCGTACCGGACACATGGGTAACACTTTCCGCTTTTCGCGGGAGGTGTTGATGCCGTGGAAAGAGAGTTCGGTGATGGACGAACGTGTCCGTTTCGTTGCCCGTCTTCTGGACGGCGAGGCAATGTCTGATGTCTGCCGTGAGTTCGGCATCTCGCGGAAGACCGGCTACAAGATCTTCAACCGCTACAAGGATCAGGGCGTTGATGCCCTGTGCGATCGTTCGCGACGGCCATGGCGCTATGCCAATCAGTTGCCGGCCCAGGTCGAGGATCTGATTTTGCGTACGAAGCGCGAGAAACCCAACTGGGGCGCGCGCAAGATCCGGGAAGTCCTGGTCAAGCGGCTCGCCGGCGATGTCCGGGTTCCGGCCAAGAGCACCGTCCATGCCGTGCTCGACCGCCATGGTCTTGTGAAGCGCGCCTCAAAACGCAGGCGTCTTTCTTGAGCGTCAGATGCATGCGTTCATGACGCCCGTTTTGTTGCGGATTGCCCGGCTTGATGCGCTCGATTGCGATGCCGAGACGCAGCCACCACGGCCTGCCAGAGGTCGAATACCCACTGCACGATCGCGACGTGCTGGTCACCGCCTGCGGTCGCATCTGCATGCATCGCAAGAAGATCAACATCTCGACCGTGATGGCCGGTCAGAGGCTCGGAATAAAGGAGGTGGACGACGGCATCTGGCTCGTAAGCTTCATGGCCTACGATCTCGGATACATCGACTTGGAACAAAAAACCCTGCAAACAATCGACACCCCGTTCGGCACGAGGGTGTCACCCATGTCTCGGGAATAAACCGTAACCCATGTGTCCGGAACGGACCGACATAAAAGTGGCGCACCCGGCAGGATTCGAACCTGCGACCTTTGGAATCGGAATCCAACGCTCTATCCAGCTGAGCTACGGGTGCTTATGCGGTTCTTGAGAACACCGCAACCGCGTTACTGCAGGTCGCTTGTCTACTCCATTCCTGCCCCGCCTGCAATTGCCCTGAGCAGATGCCATCGAGACCACCCATAACCGCAACCGGCCTGCTGACCCCGCGCGCTTCTGGCCCTATAGTCCGCCCCATCGAAGCCAAGGTGGACACATGAGCAAGACAGCGCAAACCGCAGCAAAGCCGACAACAAAAACCGCGGATGAAGCGGGCCCGCCGGAGGCGTCGAACGAAAACAGGCGGCCAGCCTTCACGATACCCGACGGTGAGGCGGTGACGGTTGAAAAGGGCAGTCACGTCTATCTGATCGACGGCTCAGGTTACATATTTCGGGCATTTCATGCGCTTCCCCCTCTGACACGGCCATCGGATGGTCTGCCGGTCGGCGCGGTCCATGGCTTCTGTCAGATGCTGTGGAAGCTGATGGCCGAGGTGAAACTCGCCGAACGTCCGACCCATGTGGCCGTCCTATTCGACCATTCATCCAAAACCTTTCGCAACGACATTTATGAAGACTACAAGGCCCATCGGCCGCCGCCGCCAGAAGAACTCGTCCCGCAATTCCCGTTGATCCGCGATGCGGTCAAAGCCTTCAACGTCGCCTGCATCGAACAGGAAGGCTATGAGGCCGACGACCTGATTGCGACCTATGCCAAGCAGGCGCTGGACGCAGGTGGCGATGTCACGGTTGTTTCGTCCGATAAGGATCTGATGCAACTCGTCCGCCCAGGCCTGGTGATGTGGGATGGGATGAAGAACAAGTCGTTTGGTCCCGACGAAGTGCAAGAAAAGTTCGGCGTGCCGCCAGAAAAGGTCGTCGACGTGCAGGCGCTTGCAGGTGACAGCGTGGACAATGTGCCAGGCGTCCCCGGCATTGGTGTGAAGACAGCAGCCGAACTCATCAACACGTTCGGTGATCTCGACGAATTGCTGCGCCGCGCTCCCGATGAAATCAAACAGCCCAAGCGCCGCGAAAAGCTGATCGAGTTTGCAGATCAGGCCCGCATCAGCCGTGAGCTTGTCCGGCTCGATGACGCCGTCGGCGTCGAGGTGCCGCTCGAAAAGGTGGCACTCCGTGAGCCCGATGCGGCAACCCTTCTGGGCTACCTGCGTGAAATGGAATTCAATACGTTGACGCGCCGCATCGCCGAAGGTCTTGGCGCTGAAGCCCCGCCCATGCCGCAAAAGTCGGTGGGGTCCAGCCTGAAGGGCGCTCCGACCGCACGGGCCCGAAAGGGAACAATCGTCGGCGACACCCCGCCCGCGATCACAGACGGCGCGGTGGGAACCCCATCAGCCGGCGTTGCAGCAGGAGCGGCAATCGCCACGGCAACACCCGTGAACCGCGAGACCTATGTCACCATAACGGATGCGACCACGCTGGATGCCTGGCTTATGCGCGTTGTGGAAACGGGCCGGCTGGCCTTCGACACGGAGACGACCGGGCTTGATCCCATGCAGGCCGACCTCGTTGGCCTTTCGCTGGCTCCCGCCGTCGGTGAAGCCGCCTACATCCCCATTGCCCACACTGAGAAAGCCGACGGCTTTGACTTTGGGGATGCGTCCGAACCACCAACCCAGCTTCCGCTGACCGAGGTGTTGGAACGCCTGCGTCCCATACTGGAAAATCCATCGATCCTGAAGATCGGTCAAAACCTGAAGTATGACCTCGTTGTCATGCGCCAGCACTGCGTGGACATCACCCCGATCGATGACACCATGCTGCTATCCTATGCGCTAGATGCCGGGCGCGGTGGGCATGGGATGGATGACCTGGCCGAACGCCACCTGGGGCATACGTGTATCCCGTTTTCGAAGGTGATCATGGCGATCCCGGGCGCAGAAAAGGTGAAGAAGAAATCCGAGCTGACGTTTGCCCAGGTCCCCATTCCAGAAGCTACGGCGTACGCCGCCGAGGACGCTGACGTCACGCTGAGGCTCTGGCACGTGCTGAAGCCACGGCTGGCTGCCGAACGCCGCACCACGGTCTATGAAACGCTTGAGCGGCCCATGGCCTCTGTCATCGCGATGATGGAACGCCACGGCATCAAAGTGGACCGCACCATTCTTTCCCGCCTGTCAGGCACATTTCAGCAGCGCATCGCGGGGCTTGAGGATGAGGTGTTCGAACTGGCTGGTCAGAAGTTCAATCTGGGCTCGCCCAAGCAATTGGGCGAATTGCTATTTGACCATCTCAAGCTGCCAGGCGGCAAGAAAACCAAGAGCGGCCAATGGCAGACGGGCGCCAGTTTGTTGGATGATTTGGCGGCCAATGAGGAACTACCCGCGGATGCCCGCAAGCTCATCAACACAATGTTGGAGTGGCGGCAACTCTCCAAGCTGCGGTCGACATATACCGATGCCTTGCCAAACTACATCAATCCAACCACTGGGCGCATCCACACGTCTTATGCACTCGCAGCCACCACCACAGGGCGGCTCGCATCATCTGATCCCAACCTGCAAAACATCCCCATCCGAACCAAAGAGGGCCGCGAGATCCGAACGGCCTTCGTGGCCGATAAAGGAAACAAGCTGATATCGGCTGACTACAGTCAGATCGAATTGCGCATCCTCGCCCACATCGCCGATATCCCGCAGCTCAAATCCGCCTTCGCCGATGGCCTGGACATCCATGCCATGACCGCATCGGAGATGTTCGGAGTGCCAATCGAAGACATGCCGGGCGAAGTGCGTCGGCGCGCGAAGGCCATCAACTTCGGCATTATCTACGGCATCTCAGCGTTCGGGCTTGCCAACCAGCTATCAATTCCCCGAGAAGAGGCAGCCGCCTACATCAAGACCTATTTCGAGCGGTTTCCCGGCATCCGCAACTACATGGACCGCACAAAAAAGGACGTGCACGATCAAGGCTTCGTCGAGACGGTCTTCGGGCGGCGCATTCATTATCCGGAAATCAATACCAAGAACCCATCGATGCGGGGCTTTCTGGAGCGCGCAGCCATCAACGCACCGATCCAGGGGACAGCAGCCGACATCATTCGCCGCGCCATGGTTCGTATGCCGGGTGCGTTGAAAAGAGCTGGTCTGGAGAGTGTGCGCATGCTGCTTCAGGTGCACGACGAATTGATTTTCGAGGTCGCTGAAAAGGACGTCGAAAAGACAATCAGCACCGTGACGTCAGTCATGGAAGAGGCTGCCGGTCCGTCAGTCCAGCTTGCTGTTCCCATCAAGGTCGACGCCGAAGCCGCCGACAATTGGGAAGCGGCTCACTAACGTTCGGTCAGTTGGGTTTCGGCAAGGAGCGTGGGAACAACATTTTGGTGTTGAGAGGCTCAACAGGCTCCGCGTTTTATTCTGCGGCGTGGACATGACATGCCCACGCCCGCGGATCTCTTTGCCAGAAATCAGCGTCGGCGGTTGCCGCCTCCGCCTGGTCCGCCTTGCCCTGGCGGTGGACCCGACCGTTGGTCTTTATGCCGGAAGTTGATGCGTCCCTTCGTAAGATCGTAGGGCGTCATCTCGATCGTGACACGGTCACCGGCCAGAATACGGATACGGTTTTTCTTCATTCTGCCGGAGGTGTAAGCGACAACCTCATGTCCGTTATCAAGCGTGACACGGCAGCGGGCATCAGGCAGCACTTCAGCTACGATACCCTCGAATTCGAGCATTTCTTCCTTAGCCATTCAGTCTCCAATTGACGCCGTCCTCCAACCGACCCGTAGGAGCAGGCTGGGCGCGTCACAAAAACAAACAGGGAGCAGCATGGCTACTCCCTAACACAATCGTCCGTGGTGTAGCAGATCAAACGCAGGTTTTGAAAGTGCTTCAAAAAGCAGCGCGACGCCTGGCACCCCACAATATCGTTCACCGGCGGCAGGCAAATGCCAAACCTCCGCGCCGCCGCTTCGTTCCAGCTCCCGGTGAGGTCCCGGATGATGTGGCAGCCAAAGCAAGCCGAACGCCGCGGGTTTGGTCTTTGGGCTCCGGCGATCAACTCCCAACCCTGAATCCACATTCCACTTACAACCCGCAGGCTTTCACGCCCGGCGTTGCTGCAACCCGGAATACGCACCCAGGTGTGAAGGCACCGACGTTGTGAGCGCCGGCGACCCGAAGTCTCGGTCCGTGCTTTCCAGGCTTACATAGGACGAAGATTGACCGCGGCAAACTTACCGTTACGGCCTTTCTCCATCTCGTACTCAATTTTCTGGCCTTCGTTCAAGGCCGATAAACCAGCGCGCTCAACCGCAGAAATATGCACAAAGACGTCATTGCCGCCTTCGTCCGGCTGAATGAAGCCGTAGCCTTTCTGTCCGTTGAACCACTTGACTGTACCGGTCGCCATGCCTGCCTCCAAAGCAAGTCACTCATCGAAACGCCCCTGTGCAACGAGCACAGGATCTCAAATCGCGCATTGGACGTGCAGTGCAGGCCGAAAAGTGCCGTGACCGTGGTAACCAAAGCCAATTCGATTGATTAGGTATATGGACCCGGCAAGGTGCGATAGCAAGGTTTGGGCGCCATCGAATTCGCCGCTAGCGCCTGCGTTTTCAAGGGTTTCCGGCAATTATGCAGGTTTGGAGTTCAACCAGCAACCCGAAGGTAGTTGCAGCCAATTCGCCACAACCAGTTGAAAAAAAATATAAATCGAACCTTGTTAGGAGCTTGAGGTCGGCACCCTGGGATGAATGCGATGCAATCTATGATTGAGCTAAAAGCCCATCCGTTTGATCAGCCAGATCATCATCACCACAGAATGCAACGTTCAATTCTTGTGCAAAATGACTTAGGATCGCCTCGCAGATGGCGCGACGCGATATCAAGTCGTGGGGCGCCTGTTGGTATGGCCCAACCGAAGACAGTGCGGGCCTGTTGTCCGTAGGATGTGACGCATGGCGAGGGAAGACATGTTTGCTTGGTTGACACGGAAGCTGACCGGAAAGAAAGACCCTGCTTTAGATGAAGCAACCCGCTCAGCGGAGGCGTCTAACGATCAACATGAAGCCGAAGGCGAGCCGTCGGCGTTTGACACGCGGCTTGCGGCGTCTGCGGCAGGTGTCGCCGGTGCAGCAGCCTCAAGTGTTCAGGCCGCCAAAGATGCGACGGCAAAAGCAGCTGAAGGCGTGACAGATGCAGTTCAAACAGCGGCTGGCACGGTAAGTGACGCCGCCAGTGAAGCTGGGCAGATGGCATCTGATGCCATCGCTGAAGTTTCCAGTACGGCGTCGGATACCGCTGCGGAAGCGATGGCCTCAGCCCAACAGACAGCGGCTTCGGCGGCTGAAGCCGTGCAAGCCGGAGCCGCCGAGATGTCAGCGGGGTTGAGCGGGGCAGCCGTTGAAACAGCCGAAAGCATCCAGGCCAAAGCCGCCAGCGCCGTGGATGCTGCGGCCCAGACCGCATCCGACGTGGTCGAAACGGCCGCCGATCTGACGCCGGACGTCGTTGCGAAAGGCGTGCAAGATGCAACCGAAACGGTCACCGAGACTGTCGAGAGCGCCGTCGCAACAGCAAAGGACGCTGTCCCGCCATCAATCGCCGGGGCGGCCGCCGCTGCCGCCGCGACGGTCACCGCAGCAGTAGCAGCCACCACATCCAAAACGTCTGACGAGACTGCGGAAACGATAAAAACCACTGAGACCGCAGCGCCTTCGCCCGCGACTGGTGCCACTCCACCAGCGCGACCGGACAACCCTGTTACGTCACCAACCGTCAATCAAACCGTCATGCTGATGGTGGGTGAAACCCAGTGGAATGGGCGGATCACCTCCGTTGCAGCTGGCGGGAACACCCTTGTGGCCCGCTTGCGGACAACCGAAGGCAAGACACGTTTTCACACGTTTAAGCGTGCCGATGACGGGACGTACCTGCTGGCTGGAACAAGCGGGGCCATCTTGGCAAACGGTGAGGCCGCGGGCACGGTGCGGCCGACAGAGACGGGCGTTTATGCCTGAGCCGGGCCGGGCCGGCGAACATCAAACAGCTTGCTCGAAGAATAAGCATCCTCGACAACAAATATGGAGGCGGAATTGGCTGCTGACTGTGGCCGACGTCCGCACGCCAATGGATAGCTGCCGCGTTCTGCGACCTCCCAGCCTTTCAGTTATTGACCCACAACGGTCATCGCCCATTTTCTTATTTCGCATCGCACCAACTATGCGCGCCGCTCAAAGCGGACCTGAGCAAGTGCAAAATCGTCGAGACCCATGACCGACGCAATGATCAATCAGCGGAAATTGAATTTGACCTGGGTCAGTGCGGCCCGCTGCACAGCGATTTCTCATGCTGCAATTATTGCAATGCTGGCAGGTCGTGTCGGCTCGTTCGTGGGAGATGCACAATGCCTGATGCAAAAGGTTCCCGTTGGAACGCCATCGTAATCGGGTCCGGCATGGGGGGAATGACGGCGGCGGCCGCACTTTCGAAGACCGGCCACAAGGTGCTTCTGCTGGAGCAGTACCAGACGCTGGGTGGTCTGACCCATAGCTTTTCGCGCGATGGCTTTTCCTGGGATGTCGGCATCCATTATCTCAATTATGTCGCGCCGGGTGATCTTGACCGACGGCTGCTTGACTGGATTTCTGATACGCCGATTGAGTTTGTTTCCATGGGCGCCGTTTATGACAATGTACATATCGGAAATGCCCCACCACTTGCATTGTCGCGGCCTTATGAGGCTCAGGAAAGAGATCTCAAGGACCGGTTTCCTGACGATGTCGCGGCGATAGAGGCTTGGATTAAAGCGCTTCGAGAAGGGCGCGAAGCAATCATGAAGCTCTTTCCCACACGGGCTATGCCCGAGTTTGTGGGAAATGCGATCCAATGGTGGAACGGAAGCGATATTGAGCAATGGTGCGCACGAACAACGCAGGAGGTTATTAATGGCATCACGCAGAACCCCGAACTTTCTGCCATCTTTGCATCGCAATGGCCCGACCACGGTGGCAGGCCCGGAAAATCAAGCTTTGGCATGCATGCCGTAACCGCCGGCGGTTATCTTCGAAGCGGCGCCTGGTATCCCGTCGGCGGCGGAGCTGCGTTCGCCAATCACATTTTGCCAACCATCATTGCTGCTGGTGGGGAGGCGCGTGCAAATACCAGGGTTGTTAGTCTCCTTTTCGAAGAGGACAAGGTCGTTGGCGTGCGCACGGAAAGTGGTGAGGAGATCCGCGCAGATGCCGTCATATCGAACATTGGTGCACGAGAAACTGTGAGGCATCTGGTTCCGGAAGGATGTGGGCAGCGCGATTGGATTTCAGAGATCGAGACGCTGCCGCCTTCGATCGCGCATTTCAGCCTGTTTCTCGGATTTGAAGGTGATGTCGAAAGAGCAGGGGCGACAAGATCGAATCACTGGGTCTATCCAGGTGGTGAAGTAGATGCCGTCTGGGAGAACGTATCCGAGACCGATCCCCCCGGCTTCTTTGTTTCATTTGCATCGATCAAAGATCCGAACCACGAGCCTGGTCCAAGGCAGAAGCATGCCGGTGAGATGATGGTTTGGGCTGACTGGTCGATGGTCGAAAAGTGGGCCGATGTGCCTTCGAGCCAACGCGGCGAGGACTACAAAACGTTCAAGCAACAGGTTGAGGACAAGCTGTTTGCTCGGTTCGCAAAGCAGTTTCCAGACCTGGCCGATCTCGTCGTGTTTCGGGAACTCTCGACGCCGTTGGCAACTTCAGCAATCACCGGCCACCATCAAGGTGCCTTCTATGGGCTGGATGTTACTCCTGAGCGGACGCTGAGCGGTGCGCTCCAGGCCAAGACGCCGATTGAAGGCCTCTATCTCTCAGGTCAGGACGTGACCAGCCCGGGCATTCCAGGCGCATTGTGGGGCGGCCTTCTCGCCGCGGCCAGCGTCGACATGCGCGTATTCAAGCACCTCAAGGGATAGTCTCAAATTAATCAATGAATTGATGCATTCAAGGGGGCAGCAGTGGCCGAAGAACATGCGAACGTCTCGCTTATCAAACGATTTGATCCGAGAGACTTGAGTACTGCCGCCTCGCTTTTCGCGCCGGACGCGGTATTCCATTTCTTCAACCCGCGTCTCCCTGATATCCAGGGAGACTATGTCGGTCTGGACGCTATCAAATCATTTTTTGAGAATTTGGGCTCCACAACCAAAGGGTCGTTTCAAGTGCAACCGATATCGCTCACGCCCGTTGGCGAGGAGCTCGTGGTGATGCACACGCAGAATCGGATGACCATTGAGGATGAAACGATTGTGACGGACGTGGTGCTTGTTTGGCGCGTCGTGGGCGGCCGTATCGCCGAGGTCTGGGATATCCCATCGGTGCATACCAAAGCTGTGCCGCTCGACGACTAGGGGCCTGACCCGAGACCGCACTTTCAAATCAATCAGTCTTTGTTGGCGGAAATTTCCATCTGAAGTCGCAATATTCCGCGCCATCCGCGATGGTTTGCGTGCGAACCAATTCAACATTGAATGCGTCCGCCAAACAGTGGTCGATATTGCACGCTGCGTGCGGTGTGAGTTCAGGAACGCCTTGATCCTTGAAGTAACTGGCGAGCGGACAAACGGTGACGTCGAACGCAACTGCGACGCCCGCCTCGGCCTGTAGATGCCGATGAACGAACGGGGCGGTGAAGAAATACTGCGTTATCAGACCCAGTATCCATTTGACCCTGGTTTCAGGCTTGTTGCTGCGGAGCTTTGCAAACCTGGACCAGGTCGTCGGCACAGGTCGATAGTCGTCCATCGCGATCACCTCAATAAGTGTGCCAGCCTCGTCTTGGTTCATGCCGTGATCCTTCAGGGCCTGATACAGGGCGCAACTCCACTCCATGTGTCGCATCATGAGGTTGACGGAGGCGCTATGGCGGGGGCGGCTGGGCGCCAGTCGAGATTGCCATTTGCACGTTGCCCGCCAGATGTTCGCCCACTCGTCAGGAAACCGTTTCTTGAGGTGAGGAATGGCGGCGCGCTTATAAGCGGCGCTAGGCGCGCCTATGAAGAGAATGAAGCCAAGCATATCTGCCCCTAACACATAGATTGGCGAGTGTAATCGCCTGGGATCCTGAGCCGCTTGAGGCCCTCTTTTACAGTCCTTATCCAGTGACCTCGCCGCTTTGATCGCAATCAAACGCCTGACGCAGCAGTCTTGTATTGTTCGAGGACCACGAACCCACTTGTGAGGTCTTGGGCATGCTGTCTCGACGGACGCTGCTGATCGGAACGGGTGTCACCACTGCCGGCGCTGGCGCTGGCTACTACATGTGGCCGGGTTTTGATCCGCGTTATCAGGAGATCCTGGACGAGACGCATAAACCGGTAGAGATCTGGCCCCACGACAAGCGTGCTCTCACGATGCAACTTGTCCGGCACGCAACGCTGGCCGCGAACAGCCACAATACGCAACCGTGGTTGTTCGAGGCGGGCGGCAACACAATCCGCATTCGCGCTGATGCAGACCGCCGCTGTCCGATTGTGGACCCGGACGACCGGCATGTGATGGCATCGCTCGGGTGCGCCACGGAAAACCTTGTGCTTGCCGCCAAAGCCGCAGGGATCAATACACAGGTGGAATTTGTAACGTCATCGCGACATGTGATTGTCACCATGACGACCGGACTTCCTGATCGTACAGCGGCGTATGAAGCAATCGTAGAACGGCAAACAACCCGTGCACCGTTTGATCCGGCGGCCCTTTCAAACGATGATCTCGCGGCGTTGGAGAGTTCGACCCAAAAACGCGGCGTGCGCGCGCGCTTTTTGACCGCGCGTAAAGACTTGGACGGTCTCAAACAGTTTGTCGTCGAGGGCAACACCGCACAATGCAAGGACAAAGCCTTCGTGCGTGAGCTGGGCGATTGGATCCGCTTTAACCAGACACACGTCTCTGAAACGCGGGACGGACTTTACGCTGGCTCGTCAGGCAACCCGAATTTTCCTCGATGGCTTGGCCAGCATGCCTTCCCGTTCGTTTTTACTGCCGATGCGGAGAATCCAAAATACGCCGCTCAGCTCGATGGTTCGGCCGGCGCAGTCATACTGTACGCCGAAACCGACGGACCGGAAGGCTGGTTCAATGTAGGCCGCGCAAGTCAACGTTTCCAACTGGAGGCAACGGCACGTAATATACGCACAAGCTTCATTAATCAGCCCGTCGAGGTGAGCGCTGTGCGAGGCGCATTTCAGAAGTGGCTCGGCGATGGATTGCGGCCGGCGCTCGTCCTTCGGTTTGGGCGGGGCAAGACCTTGCCACCATCCCTTCGTCGACCGGTTGCCGCCGTTCTCAAGTATGCGTAATCGACGCCTGTTTTAGAGTGCTGGACGAAGCTGACACGGTGCTGGCTAGTTCACGCTTGAGAATGCAAGACCGATCAACAACTTCTCCCTGACAGGGCGGATTCATGGAAGCGTATCATCCATTTCGATCGGAGGCTGCCAAACAGACGTATCTGGCATTTTACGACGAGAAAGCTCGACATTGGCCGATCGAGTCAGAGACACACATGGTCGGCACCTCATTTGGTGACACGTTTGTCCGAATCCAGGGTCCCATTGATGGTCCGAAGCTGGTTCTTCTTCCCGGGGACTCGGAGAATTCATTGGCCTGGATGCCGATCATTGAGACGTTATCGGCGGAGCACAGGACCTATGTGCTTGACCACATCTACGACAATGGCCGTAGCGTCTACACCAGAGCGCCTCGAAGCCCGAACGACTTCGTGCAATGGTTGGATGAGTTGTTTGTTGCGCTCGAGATCGAGCATCTTCGCCTCGTTGGCTACTCTTTTGGTGGTTGGCAGGCAGCCCTTTATGCTCTTGCGCATCCGCACCGACTTGAAAAGTTGGTGCTGCTAGCTCCGTCCGCGACAGTCCTGCCGCCACCGATCGGGCTTTTGATTCGGGCATTCGGCTACTATTTCATTCCTCTTCGTTTCGTCACCAAGAAATACCTTTACTGGTACGGCCCTGAGGCGGTGCAAAACATTCAGACACGCTCATGCATCGACGAGATGATCGACGAATTAATGCTGGCAAGAAAATGCTTCAAGCGCAGGAAGTTCGTACCTCCCACAGTTCTGACTGATCGAGAATGGAACCAGTTGAATGTCCCGACCTTGTTCCTGGTCGGGGAGAATGAACTGACATATTCCGCAACAAAGGCTGTTCAGCGGTTGGCGGCCGTTGCCCCAACAGTGAATGCATCGGTTGCTGCGGAAGCGGACCATTATCTGACTCTTGTAAGGCCCAAATGGGTGACCCGCCAAATACTGAAATTCTTAAATGCGGTCTGAAAGTCCAGTTCCTATCGGACCCTGGCAACCCATGTTGATGCGTGTCAAAGCCTTTTCTGTGATGTCGAGCATGCTGCAGCCACCAGCCAAATAGCCAGGAGGCAGATGCGATGGATGCCGCAGCCCGCGATCAGATCGTTTCGATCATTGACGACATTGATGACATGACGATCGCCACCGTACGTGATGATGGCTACCCCCAAGCCACGACCGTCAGCTACGTGAATGACGGTATGGTGATCTATTTCGGAACAAGTACCGACTCTCAGAAGGCCCGGAATATTGCGTTCAACAAAAAGGTCTCCCTGACCATCAATCGAACCTACAGCAATTGGGACGAAATCGAGAGCCTTTCGCTTTCAGGCACAGCCGCGCCTGTGACCGATCCGGCAGAAAAGGAAAAGGTTAGCGCGCTATTGCTCAAAAAGTTCCCTCAGGTGAAAGACTTCATGCCACCGGACATGCCACTCGAGGCGTTGGTGATCTTTCGTATCGATCCCAGGTTCGTTTCTCTGCTCGACTACAAAAAGGGCTTTGGCCACACGGAGTTCTTCGAGGTTTAGGAGTGTCGAACCATGGGCGAGCTGTCGTCGAATGACACAGTGTCGGGCAATATTGCGCAGACTTCCGCAAAACCCACTGACGTCGTTTCAAGTGACCGGCACGATCCGGTCATTAAATCCATCACGGTGCTGTCAGGCGGATCGGGTGAGGCGCATCCGGAACACCAGCGCGGAACATGGTTGCCGCAATGTTGGTGGTTGCTCACCTCGCAAAGATGGATGGACATCCCGATCAATTTCTTTGTCATCGAACATCAAGATGGTCTGATCTTGTTCGACACCGGTCTCGATCCAGCAATAGCCGCCGACCCGGATTACATATCGCACCCGATCGGCCGGTTCCTACTAAAGAGGCTTTTTCGGTTTCATATTGGCGAGGAAGACCGGCTCGACAGAGTAATGAGTGCGACGGGTTTTTCGCCCGAAAACGTGAAGAAGGCCGTGTTCTCGCATCTGCATTTCGACCACGTCGGCGGGATAATCCACATACCGCAGGCTGAACTGGTTGTGAGCAAACAGGAATGGGACGTTCTTTCCGGGCCACATCCGGAACGAGAGTGGATATTGCGCGAGCATGTCCAACTGCCAACCGCAAAATGGTACCCGGTCGACTTTGCACCGACCGACGATCCGTTGTTCGCCTCGTTCGACGGCTGCTATGACGTCATGGGCGACGGCGCGCTCATCCTGCTGCCGACGCCAGGTCATACACCGGGTTCAAGCTCGTTGCTCGTACGTACGCCGCAACTGCCGCCGATACTTCTGATCGGGGATCTCGCCTACAATGCCGATATGCTGATGGAGGACAAAGTTCCAGGCACGGGCGATGCGAAGCTGCTTCGTCAGTCGTATGCCAAGGTACGTCAGTTGAAACAGATGCTGCCCGAGCTCGTTCTCGTTCCATCGCACGATGCCGCGGCATCTGAAGCCCTCAAGTCTATACTGGCGAGAAATTAGAAAGACGTGTGCACGGCGGCAGCCTGAATCTTCTCTTGGCGCAGTTGGCTATTGTCCGATCTTCACGGCGATTTTTCCCTTGTGTCGACTGGTGCCAAAATAGGCCAGTGCCTCGGGGACTTCTTCAAGCGGGTACGTGTTGTCAATGATCGGAACCAACTGGCCCGCTTCGAGTAGTTCAGCAAGATCAGCCAGCCCCTTGTTCGGCCCTTCGGCAACCAACCGCAGTCGCCTCGTCTCACCAGTGAACTTATCGAACGCACTTTGGAAGCACATCTGGTAAACGCGTTTCATTTGTGCACCGACAACGGCATAGGTGCCACCCGGCTTCAACGCCCGCTTGATCGAGGCCATCGAGCGCGTACCCTGGCAATCAACAATCAAGTCGTAGCTACTTCCGATCGATGTGAAATCTTGCGCGGGATCAAGGTGCCGATGTCGAAGAACGATTGGGTGGATTGCATTGGAGGTGGTTCGAATTATGAGGGCAGCGGTCAGTGCGAGGTATGGATCACCAGACGTCATCGAGATTCGAGATGTCCCGAAACCCACCACAGCAGCGGATGAGGTTCTGATCAATGTCCGCGCCACGACGGTCAGTCGAACGGACTGCGGCATGCTGGAGCCGCATCCGTTCTTTATCCGCCTTTCAGCGGGGCTGCTCCGACCCAAGCTAACCGTTCTGGGCATGGATTTTGCGGGCACGGTCGAAAGCGTTGGCTCCAGTGTTGAAGCATTCAAGGCCGGCGATCGTGTGTTCGGTATGTCGCCCGATACCTTTGGCGCGCACGCCGAATATCTATGCGTCCCTGCAAACGGGCAGATTGCCCACATGCCATCTGGCTTGGCGTTCAACGAAGCGATCCTTTGCGAAGGTGCATGGTACGCCGACACCAATCTAGAGTGGCTCGGCGTGGAAGCTGGACGGAGCATTCTAATCTATGGTGCTTCCGGCGCGATTGGCATCGCAGCGCTGCAGCTTGCCAAGGCCCGGGGCGCGGCGGTAACAGCGGTCGTTGGCACGCGTCACCTGGAGTTGGCCATCTCCCTCGGCGCGGACCGTGTAATCGACTATCTGGCCGATGATTTCACCCGGGTCGACGACACGTTCGATGCCGTATTCGATGCGGTCGGCAAGACCACCTACGGCCGATGCCGCAAGCTGATGAAGCCCGCTGCCCGCTTTAGCACAACCGACCTTGGCCCATGGTGGCAGAATATCTTCCTGTCAATCTGGCATCGCCTTACCGGCAGCCTGCGCGTCAACATACCGATTCCAGTCTCCCGTAAGGACTTCGTCGACGACATGAAAGAGCTCATGGAAAGCGGTGCGCTCCGAGCTGTGGTCGACCGCACCTATCCCCTTGAGGCAATTGCCGATACCTATCGCTACGTGAGCCAAGGTCAGAAGACCGGGATTGTTGTCATTGACTTGGCATCAACTGAGAGCCGGTACGATTGAGCGTAGAGGGACCGCGCATCGGGACCTTGAGATCGTCGTCTCGATCGAGCGGCTACCTGGAGCCAGATGTCTGCTTCGTGGACCCTTGCGTAGTTGATGCGATGCACCACCCCGATCTAAGGCGGTGTCCGCTTTTGTGAATTGAGCATTGATGACGTGATCGGAGCATGCTGCACCTGCTCGCGGCAGGTTATGGCCCTCAGCTGTCACCGACCAAGCACCCTACCTCGTCCGTTCTTGAGGCTTAAGCCGACAGTCTTTCGACGCAGACAGGTTTTTCCGAAACTTTGATCCGCCCAACCGACCGACCGGAAGCGGTTTGGTTGAAGGCGAGATGGTCACTAGAAGCCGTAGTGGGCACAGTCGATAGCAAACGTTCTCTCGGATCGTCTGTGCTCAGCTGAGACGCGTGCGGAAACCTCAGAACAATGGCAGACGGAGGCCACGCCAATCTTCTGCAGCCGGACGTCAGAGCATCCACTGTGGCCTGACGGTTTTTTTAACCGCCAACGAGATGAGTATGGCAGTGAGCAGAGAGCGGCATTCCGGGAGCGCCACCCTCATGAGGTCCCACCGACCAACCAGACTTTCGCAGCTCTGTATGCCGAACCTCAGGCGTCGTCCATCTTCAGCGCTGCAATAAACGCTTCCTGAGGGATCTCGACCTTACCGAACTGGCGCATCTTCTTCTTACCGGCCTTTTGCTTTTCCAAAAGCTTGCGCTTGCGCGAGATATCGCCGCCGTAACACTTCGCCAAAACGTCCTTGCGAAGTGCACGAATGGTCTCACGCGCAATGATCCGCCCACCGATCGCCGCCTGCACCGGGATCTGGAACATGTGCTGCGGGATCAAATCCTTGAGCTTTTCGCACATCACGCGCCCGCGCTGTTCAGCCCGTGTCCGGTGCACGATCATGGAAAGCGCGTCCACCGGCTCGGCATTCACAAGAACAGACATCTTCACCAGCTGCTCTGGCTCATACCCGATCATCTGATAGTCAAAAGAGGCATACCCGCGGCTGATCGACTTGAGCTTGTCGTAGAAATCAAACACCACTTCGTTGAGCGGCAGTTCGTAAACAAGCATGGCGCGCGTACCCGCATAGGTCAGCTGCTTTTGCCGTCCGCGCCGATCCTGGCAGAGCTTCAAGACAGCACCCAGATAGTCGTCGGGAACCATGATCGTCGCCTCGATCCAAGGCTCCTCAATCCTGTCGATGTAGGTTGGATCGGGCATGTCGGCAGGGTTGTGCATCTCAACCATGCTGCCGTCCTGCATGTATAGATTGTAGACGACCGAAGGCGCGGTGGTAATCAGGTCGAGATTGAACTCCCGCGACAGCCGTTCGGTGATGATTTCCAAGTGCAAAAGCCCCAGAAACCCACAGCGGAACCCATAGCCAAGAGCTGCCGAACTTTCGGCTTCAAACGAGAAACTTGCATCATTCAGGCGCAGTCGGCCCATGGCATCCCGCAGGTCTTCAAAGTCGGCCGCATCGACCGGGAAAAGTCCGCAAAAGACAACGGGCTGTGCCGGTTTGAAACCGGGCAACGCTTCGGCGCATGCGTTTTTGTCGTCCGTGATCGTGTCACCAACCCGGGTGTCGGCAACCTCTTTAATGGCGGCGGTGAAAAAGCCGATCTCGCCTGGCCCGATCTCATCAAGGGTCTGTTGCTTCGGCCTGAAAACGCCGACCCGCTCAACGGGGTGCACAGCTCCCGTCGACATCAGTTTGATCTTCTGGCCTTTCTTCATGACGCCGTCGATGACCCGCACCAGGACGACAACGCCCAGATAGGCATCATAATAGCTGTCCACTAGCATGGCCTGTAACGGCTTATCGCGCGTTCCCTGAGGCGGTGGCAGTCTCTCAACAATGGCCTCAAGCACAGCCTCGACATTCAAGCCCGTTTTGGCGGAAATCGGCACGGCCTCACTGGCGTCAATCCCGATCACGTCTTCGATCTGCTCTTTCACGCGGTCGACGTCAGCGGCGGGCAGATCAACCTTGTTGAGGACGGGCAGGATTTCCAGGTCATTGTCGAGCGCCGTGTAGACGTTCGCGAGTGTCTGCGCTTCGACACCCTGGCTGGCGTCAACCACAAGGATGGCACCTTCACAGGCCGCCAGAGACCGCGAAACCTCATACGCGAAATCCACGTGCCCCGGCGTATCCATCAGGTTCAACTGATAGGTTTGACCGTCGGTGTGTGTGTAGTCGAGCCGGACCGTCTGCGCCTTGATGGTGATACCGCGCTCGCGCTCGATATCCATGCTGTCCAGCAGTTGCTCTTTCATCTCACGGTTCGTGACGTTTCCGCACAGCTGGATCAGGCGGTCTGACAGTGTCGACTTGCCGTGATCGATGTGCGCGATGATGGAGAAGTTACGGATCAGCGAGGTATTTTTCATAAACAGCTCATATCATCGGCGCACCGCCGCCTGAAGAGGTCGGCGACGGTCGGCGGCGAAGTGTTAACGGACCAATGACGATCATGGCCGGCAGATAGGATGCCGGAACGCAAGACGCTTCTGCGGAGCAACAAACACGATTTCGCAGACATTTCGAGGAACTTGATGTCGCCTGTCACACCGGGCTCACGCTTATGGGTGGGACGCATTTAGGTTTCGAGCGTTCAGTTCGTCCGTCTTGGTCGCAACCGCGACCGCCGTTTTACTTTGACGCATAGGCCATTAAGTGATTGCTATGAGGCATCACAAACACAGGTGCTGCAAGCTGATGCAACTCTCAGAGGGTCACCGGCGAATGCTCGCACATGAGGAGCGCTACCAATGACGACCCAGAATCCATTCCAAGAACCGCAAAAGCTCACCGCCGAAGCACGCCAGTCCGTTTCTGATGCCTTCGAGGCGTTGGCCCAGTGGCGCGAAGATATGGCCGCAGCGAACGAACGGTATTCCGGTCGGGTTTTCGATCAGATGGCCAAAGCCACGAAAACAATGGGTTGGCCGGAAAATCTCGTCGAACAGACCCGTGATCATCTCAAAACGTCCACACAGATGCAGCTTGAGATGATGGATAAGGTCATGGAAGCCTGGCAGTCGCAGATCAAGAATGCCGACAGTGCGATGGCGTCGCCTCGGGATTTCCAGGAACAAATGAAGGCCTTCACGCCACCAGGCGGTGGAATGCCCGGCATGCCACCCGGAATGAGCGGTTTCCCAGGCATGCCCGGCATGCCCGGAATGCCTGACATGTCGAACCTAGGAAACATGCCGATGGCGCCATTCCAATTCTGGATGCAGGCAACCGAGATGTGGCAGAAGAATATGGCCACCGCCATGTCCATGTGGATGAGCGGTGCGCAGAACATGGCCAAGCAAATGGACCCGAACAAGCGCAAATAAGCGCGAGCGAAACGAAACGCACATCCATCGTGAAAGCCGTCTGGATCTTGATCCAGGCGGCTTTTTGTTTGCTCTGGCCTTTGAAGGGCTATCTGAGAGCCAGAATTGCGGCTTAGCCAGCTGATGTTGTACGAACGAGATGAGAAATCGCGCGACCCGCCTTGAACGACACACATATGCAGCCCAAGCAATGGCTGACCCATTTCCCGTCCCCAACACTCAGTTTCATAAAGCCGAGGACTGACAGATCGATGCCAAACATAGCAGCGCCCAGCAAACCCAAGCACCTGAAAGCCCTCGCCCTGACCGTCGCAGCAATGGCAACCATCTGCCTGCCGCCCCTGGCGCATGCTGCCTGTCAGAACACCCAGTCTTTTTCCAGCTGGCTGTCGGGCTACAAAAAACAGGCAGCGGCCGAAGGGATTTCCAGACGCACCATCCAGCGCGCACTTGGCGGTATACAATTGTCGCGAAAGGTCATTCGCCGGGACCGCCGGCAGGGCTTTTTTGCACAGGGCTTCGACACGTTCTCGAAGAAGCTCGCAACAAATTACCGGATGAACGCCGGTCGAAAGCAGATCAAAAAATACCGCAGGTTCTTTGATCGGGCTCAATCCGAATTTGGGGTGCCCCCGGAAGTGATTACCGCGTTCTGGGCCCTCGAAAGCGACTTCGGTGCAGGCATGGGCAAGTTCTCAGTCCTGACCGCACTGGCAACCTTGGCCTATGATTGTCGGCGCAAGGAGCTGTTCACCGGTGAATTGACCGCAGCCTTGAAGATCATCGACAAGGGCGATCTGAACCCCGAGGACATGATCGGATCATGGGCGGGCGAACTGGGCCAGGTCCAGTTCCTACCACGGCACTACCTCGAACACGCCATCGACTACGACGGCAATGGCCGCGCAAACCTGTTCACGAACAACGGCGACATCATCGGCACAACGGCAGCCTTTATCAAACACCTCGGCTGGAAAGCCGGAGAGCCTTGGCTCCACGAGGTCCGGGTTCCGCGTCAGTTGCCATGGGATCAAGCCGAGCTTGATATCAAGCACCCACGATCGCAGTGGGCTGCCTGGGGTGTGAGACGTGCTGATGGTTCGCCACTTCCAGCCGATAGCCAGCCCGCTTCGCTGCTGCTCCCGATGGGCCGGTTCGGGCCAGCCTTCCTCGCCTACCCGAATTTTGACATCTACACTCAGTGGAACAATTCGCTGAATTACTCGACGACGGCGGCCTACCTCGCAACACGGATTGCCGGTGCCGCCTCAATGAAGGGCCGCGATCGCAAATTTCCACGGCTCGATGTGAAACAGATCAAACAGATGCAGCGCACGTTGACGAGGCGCGGCTTTGACGTTGGCAAAGCTGATGGCATCGTGGGCGCCAAAACACGCGCAGCGGTCCGCGCTATGCAGAAGAAATATGGGTTGCCAGCTGACGGTTTCCCCACGCCATCACTGCTGAACAAGCTAAGAGCGTCCTGATAACGTGATGAAAATCAGACTATTAGTTGCCATTAACTAAGTCTTAAGACCTACGCAGTTGTGACACGGGCTTCCGTTAATGTGCCGTTAGAAGCGGTCAGCAACTCCGTGCTGCTGCGATTTGCCCAGGAACGCTCGGTGAAACGGAATCGCTTGGTCACATGATCAGCCGCGTTCACCCAACCGACGCACGGTCACAAAGGACATTCAAAATGGCGAAGAACGACACGGCACTTGAGCTCTCCGACAAGGGCGGCAACGTCAGCGTGAAACTCGACGGTGCCAAAGGCAACGTCGATCTCGGTGGCGGTGGGCACAACGGCGACATCTACATGATGAACGCCGATGGGGACATGTGCGTGCATATTGACGGCGGGAACTCAAACTTCATGGCTGGCGGCTTCGGCAGCCAGGGTGACATCGCCCTCTTGAACACCAACGGCATCCAGACCATCCATCTCGATGGCGGTGACGCGAACCTCACGATGGGCGGAGACGGTGCACAGGGCGACATCGTGGTCCAAAACGGCTACGGCAAAACCACCGTCCATATCGATGGCGGCGACGGCAACATCACGCTTGGCGGCAATGGCGCGGAAGGAGACCTCGGTCTCATCAACGAGCGCGGCAAACAAACCGTTCACATCGATGGCGGTGAAGGCAACATTACGCTCGGCAGTAACGGCAGCCAGGGCGACCTGACACTGCTCGATCACCGTGGCAAGCAGACTATCGCGCTCGATGGCGGTGAAGGCAACGTGTTGCTGGGCGGTGGCGGTGCCGAAGGTGACCTGGTCTTTGTGAACGGGCGCGGCCGCCAGACAATTCACATCGATGGTGGCGATGCAAACATCTCCATGGGTGGCAACGGCACCGTCGGTGACATCACGCTATACCATCGCAAGGGTCAGCAGACGATCCACCTCGATGGCGGCGATGGCAACATCACACTGGGCGGCAACGGCGCGGAAGGTGACATCGGCCTCGTCGACGAACGTGGCCAGCAGACCGTCCATATCGACGGTGGAGAAGGCAATGCAACATTCGGCGGCAACGGAGCCGATGGCGATATCGTCATGCTCGATGACCGAGGGCAGCCGACCATTCACCTGGACGGCGGCGAAGGGAACGTCACGCTAGGTGGCAACGGCCACGACGGCGACATCATGATGACGACGTCACACGGAACGGTTCGCATTGAGCTTGAGGCCCACGACGGCAACATCCGCGCCAACGATCCCGACGGAAACACCACCGTGGAGATCATCGGCGGGTCGGGTGAAATCAAAGTCAAAGGCAAGAACATCAAGGGCGCCGACCACGTGTTTGAAACCGGCTATGAGCTAAAACCTCTCAGTGATGTCGAAACCTTCATCGCCGCCAACAGCCACCTCCCAGGCATTGCACCGGCAAAAGCGATGCGCCAAGATGGTGTGGCGATCACCGACTTCACGATGCAGCTTCTTGAAAAAATCGAAGAGTTGACGCTTCACACGATCCGCCAGGACAAGCGCATTGCTGCGCTAGAAAAGCATATGAAAACAAAGGCTTGAGAGAAGAGACCAGAGTCCCGAGAGCGCACAACAAGGGCGGACATTTAGGTCCGCCCTTTTTTAATGGGCAATGCTGTTCACTGACAGGAACGGTCCGGCGACCGCCGCGAGGCCAATTAGAGCCTGCTTTTCGTGGACACACAAAGCAGGCTCAAAGCTCTTGATTTGGAGCATGTTCCGGGCGGAAAACCGCGTACACTTTTCCTGAACATGCTCTAATGCAGCTTCACGTGCGGCTCGGTGCGGCGCGTAATCGTGCGTGACAGCGTATCGAGAAACACCTTCGAAAAGCCATGCAACGCCCACTGGTGCATCTTGTAAAGCGAGCGGTACATCATCTTGGCAAAGAAGCCCTCAACCATCATCGAGCGGCCCGAGATAAAGCCCATAAGGCTGCCGACCGTGGTGTATTCGCCCAAAGACACCAGCGATCCAAAGTCGTGGTACTTGAACGGCTTCAGGGCCTGTCTCTTCATCTTCCGGCGGATACTGCCAACAAGGTGCGATGCCATTTGGTGGGCAGCCTGCGCCCGAGGCGGGATCGGCGATTTTGCACCGGTCGGCAGAAGATAGGCGCAGTCCCCCAGCACGAAAATGTCGTCATCTTTTGTGGTTTGCAGCGTGTCGCGGACAACCAAAGTGTTGGCCCGGCTCACCTCAAGTCCATCGAGGTTGCTCAAGACTTTTGGACCCTGAACCCCGGCAGCCCAGACAACCAGCGTCGCTGGAATAAAGTCCCCGCTTTGAAGCGTCACCCCATCTTCGTTGACCTGAGTGACGCGTGCGCCCGTGCGAACATCAACACCCAAGCCCACAAGCGATTCCGTCGTCGCCTTGGAAAGCCGTTCGGGCAAGGCTGGGACAATCCGGTCGGCAGCTTCGATCAGTGTGATCTTGATGTCCTGCTCCGCATCGACCTGATCGAGACCAAAAGCCACCACGCCGCGGGCTGTCTTATGCAACTGCGCCGACAATTCGGTTCCGGTTGCGCCTGCGCCGATGATGGCGACATGCAATTGACCAGGCACCACGGGCTTGCCTTGCGCATGTGCCCGCAGACACGCATTGATCAGCCGGCGGTTGAACCGTTCCGCCTGTTCTGGGGTGTCCAGCATGATGGCGTGCTCTTTGACGCCTGGTGTTCCAAAGTCGTTCGAGACGGAGCCGATGGCAATCACGAGCGTATCGTATCGAAAGGACCGCTTCGGTGTAATCTCGCGGCCCTCTTCGTCAAACGTCGCATCGCAATGGACAAGTTTGTTTGCGCGGTCGACACCGATCATTTCGCCGAACCGGTACTGAAACCCATGCCAATGCGCCTGCGCGATATAATCGAGTTCGTGGCGCGACACATCCATGCTGCCCGCGGCGATCTCGTGGAGCAATGGCTTCCAGATATGCGTGCGTGACCGGTCGATCAGCGTGACATGGGCTTTCTTCTTGCGGCCCAGTTTGTCGCCAAGCGTTGTCGCGAGTTCAAGCCCGCCCGCACCTCCGCCGACGACAATGATTTTGTGTTGGTCTTCGGGACCCGAGACCAGCATCGAATGATCGGTATGTGCCGTCGCAGATTGTGCCAGCGATGCATCCGCCATGTTCGTGTTCCTTTAACCTCTGATCTCGCCGCCAGTCGCCTTCTTAACAGCGGCGATCACCTTGTCGGAGACGGCTTCAATATCCTTGTCGGTCAGCGTTTCGTCCATGGGCTGTAAGGTCACTTCCACCGCCAATGACTTTCGCCCTTGCTCGGCAAGCGCACCACCTGCGAAAACATCGAAGATGCTCACGTCCGAAATCAGCGTTTTATCGGCGCCCCGCGCGGCTTTGACGACATCGCCCGCGGCCGTGTCGTGATTAACCACAAAGGCAAAGTCCCGTCGGACGGGCATCAGATCGCCAGCACGCATGGGGGCCATGGCGCGCGTTGCTCTCTTCTTGCCTCCCGGGAATGCGTCGAGAAAAATTTCAAACGCAACCGTTGGCGCATCATCAAGACCCAAGGCCTTGAGCGTGCGCGGGTTCACCACGCCGAAATGCGCCAGGATCGTTTTCGGCCCAAGCCGCAAGGTCCCGGATTGGCCGAGATGATACCAGGCGGGAGCGTCCCGTGTGATCTGCGGCTTGTCGGGGTCCAGCCCCAGGCTCGCAAGGACAGCCATCACGTCGGCCTTGGCATCGAACGCGGTCACATCTGGCGCAGCTCCGGCCCAATGGCGTCCACTTCCGCTATGCCCGGCGGTTCCGGTGCGCAAACCGGCGGCAATGATCCGCTGGTCGTTTTCAGATGCGCCCCGGTAGGCCTGACCAAGTTCAAACAGCGCAGCATCTTCAAACCCGCGATTGCGATTGCGCTGCGCCGCACTCAGTAGTCCGGGCAGCAGCGAGGGACGCATGGTCGAAAGATCGACCGAAATCGGATTGTCCAGTTGGACGATGTCACCATCCCCAACAAACGTTTCCGCTTCGATGCGCGGAATGAAAGACCATGTAATCGCTTCGACCAAACCCCGGGCAGCCAACGTGCGGCGGGCACGCCGGGATTGTTTCTGAGCCTGTGTCAGTGTGGGGCGTGCAACGCCTTCAAGGGCTGCGAGCGGAGTGGACGGTACATTGTCGATCCGCGCGATCCGCACGACTTCTTCGACGAGATCAGCAGACCCTTCCACATCCGGCCGCCAGCTTGGAACACCCACCTGCAATGTGCCCGCCTCGCCATCCACGACATCGAATTCGAGGTCGGTCAGGATACGTTTGATATGCGCATCGGGAAGCGTAAGCCCGGTCAGTTTTGCAACGCGTGCCGGATCAAAATCGATGCTGAGGTCTGGGTCAGGAACAACCCCGGCGATGGTTTTCTGGCTTGGCGTGCCGCCACAAATGTCGAGGATCATGCACGTCGCCAGATCAAGTCCTGGAATGACCGACTGCGGGTCGACACCACGCTCAAACCGATAACGCGCATCGGTATTCAACCCGGACTTGCGGCCCGTCGCTGCTGTACGGATGGGGTCAAACCACGCGCTCTCAATCAGTACGCGTGTCGTCGCGTCCGTTGACCCGGTGGCAAGCCCGCCCATGACACCGCCAAGGCCGAGCACACCGCTGTCATCGGCAATCACACACATTTCGTCATCGACCTCATAGGTCGCATCATCCAGACCGACAAAGCTTTCACCTTCCGCTCCCAGGCGCGCATGGATGGTGCCAGAGACTTTATCGGCATCGTAGACGTGGAGCGGCCGGCCAAGGTCATACGAGATATAGTTCGTGACATCGACAAGCGCGTTTTTTGGGCGCAGGCCGATCGCAGTCAGCCGCTGCTGGAGCCACTCTGGCGATGGGCCGTTCTTCACGCCTTCGATGATACGCCCGGCGAACACCGGGCAGGCATCTGCCGCCGCATCATCAAATCTCAGCTCAATCGCAATGGGGCACGCAACGTCGCCTTCGACGTCGGGTCCAACATCGCGGGCTGGCTTCAGCCGTCCCAGTCCAGCCGCCGCCAGATCGCGCGCAATCCCGCGCACGCCTGTGCAGTCCGGGCGGTTCGGTGTGAGTGCCACATCAAAGACCGGGTCGTTCAGTCCCAATGCATCGATGTAGCGTTCGCCGACCTTGTCGCCAAGCGTCCCATCTACATCGAGAATGCCGTCGCTATCGTCAGATAACTCAAGTTCCGCAGCCGAACACATCATGCCATTGGAGACCACGCCCCGAACGGGCTTCTTCACCAAGGTGACGTCAAGGCCAGGAACATACGTCCCGATCGGCGCGAACACGGCGAGCATACCAGCCCGCGCGTTCGGTGCACCGCACACCACCTCTACCGTTGGCTTCCCCGGCGCAACTTCAACCTGTAACACCTGGAGTTTGTCGGCATCTGGATGCTTCGCAGCCTCGACAACCCGAGCGATCGTGAAAGCACCCAGCGTCTCAGCTGGATCTTCAATGCCGTCAACCTCAAGCCCAATCGCTGACAGCGCTGTCGAAAGCTCTTCAGTTGTCGCCTCTGTCTCGAGGTGATCCTTGAGCCAACCCAATGTAAATTTCATCTCAAACGCTTTCTGGGATTTCGTGCACGATCATGGCCGCCCGGGGCGGGGACGTGCCGGTTGTGGTCCGTGCAGCATAGTTTTTCATGTGGTTCAAGAACTGCCGCCCGGCTTGTTCTTTTGTCGGCCGGCTGCTTCTGGCATGAGTTCCATGAAATTCCAATTTTTATGCCCGGCAGGATGAAAAACCACCAGAGCCAACGCCTGCCATCAAGCCGGGGTGCTGGACTTCTTTTTTGAGTGCAACCGGAAACGGCGGCGTTTATTTTGCGGCGCAGGCGAAGCCGCCGCGGCGTCGTCAAGCAGTGTCCGTCGCGCCTGCCGGATGCGAACCCAGATATAGGCAAACGAGAATGCGATCCGGATCAACGTCAACGCGAAGTAGATCCGGAACACAAAACAATACATGACGAACCAGCCATTGGAGCGGTCCATCAAAAGCGTTGTGGCGCGCATTTCGAAGTGTTCCATCACATCGAAAAAGCCACCCCGCAAAACAAGGTCCAGGCCGAAGAAGGCAGCCCCAATGGGCCCAGCCACGACCTGCTCGCCATCAGAGGTGACGTACAAGATGTTGCCGTCTGATTGCAGCGCCAAGCAACTGATAACAAAAAGGATATAGAACACGAGCATTGAAATGCCCATGGATTGGTAATAGCGGATGACGTACTTCAGCGTATCGCCGGAAAAGCCATACTGCACCCATTCGTCAAGGTCGCGGTGCTTGGTGTCGTGGTAAAACCAGGTCAGGAACGCAACGACCACCATCGCCACGGACAGTCCTATCGCAAGTCCTACAGAAAGCGACATGGCAACCGTTTCAATCCTTCACGCACACGTGCCAATGACTCCGGACCAAGGCCGTCCGAGACGGCAACCAGCACGTCACCCCCTGCTTAGACCACCTGCAACAGTCGGTACATCCAGCATCGAAAATCCATAGTGCTTCAGCCACCGCAGATCGCCACCGAAGAAAGCCCGCAAATCCGGCAACCCGTACTTCAGCATCGCCATCCGGTCGATGCCCATACCGAAAGCAAAGCCCTGGTAAACTTCGGGATCAAGCCCGCAGTTGCGCAGGACGTTTGGGTGAACCATGCCGCAACCCCCGATCTCCAGCCATGACCCTGGCTTTCCGATGGCAGCTGCATCGATATCAATCTCGGCAGAAGGTTCGGTGAACGGAAAATAAGACGCCCGATAGCGCATCTTCACATCGTCCACTTCGAAGAACGCTTTGCACATTTCTTCAAGCGTCCATTTCAGATGCCCGAAGTGCGTTTCGGTATCAATGACCAGCGCTTCGATCTGGTGAAACATCGGCGTATGGGTCTGATCGGAATCACAGCGGTAGACGCGACCTGGAGCGATGATCCTGATCGGTGGTTTTTGGGTGAGCATGGTGCGGATCTGAACGGGTGATGTGTGCGTGCGCAACACCATGCGCGAACCGTCGTCGCCTGCCGGAAAATAGAACGTGTCATGTTCCTGGCGCGCTGGATGCTCTTCTGGAATGTTCAACTTGCTGAAGTTGTAATCGTCCGTCTCGATGTCCGGGCCTTCGGCGACAGCGAAGCCGAGATCAGCGAAAATCTCGGACAGTTCGTCCATCACCTGGCTCACCGGATGAATACGCCCCTCGGCAACCGGCCCAATGCGGACGGGCAGGGTCACGTCTGCCGTTTCGTTGGCCAGCCGCGCATCAAGCGCTGCATCTTCCAGCGCCGCTAAGCGTTTTTCCAGCGCGTCACTGACCCGCGCTTTGATCGCGTTCACCGTCTGGCCAAACGCCTTTCTGTCTTCCGCTGGCATTTTCCCCAGTCGGCCCATCTGAGCCGACAAACGCCCTTTTTTCCCGAGCGCCGATACGCGAACAGCTTCAATGGCAGAAAGATCGCCAGCGGTCTGAATGTCTTTGAGAAGTTCGGCTTCAAGTGTGGCCAGATCGCCAGTCTGAGGGTCGCCAGTCTGTGGATCGCCGGTCTTTGTATCGCTCATGGGTGCGTTCACCTGGAATTTGGGCGCGTGCCTGCAATAGGACGGTAACCGGACCCACGGCGCAAGCCGACGTTCGAGAGCGCGAAATAACCCTGCCGCTCGTCCGGTCCGATACCAAATGGCGCATCCGATTGGAAGGTAGCCGCCAAACCATACGACGAAGCCGGAGCATCAGCTCATCAGATTTGGCGGTCTCGCCAAACCTGCGGGATTTATGCCTTGCCGGCGTGTCACCTACAACGCGCGCGCGTCAGCGCGAACCGTCAGGCCGTCGCCGCTTGAGCGTTTGCAACGGCGCTTGAGGCCTGCTCGACCAACGACTTGAACGCAGCGGCATCATGCACGGCGATATCAGCCAGCACCTTGCGGTCGATTTCGATCCCGGCCTTGTTCAACCCATCGATGAACCGGCCATAGGTCAGCGAATTCTCACTCGCCTCGCGTACAGCGGCGTTGATGCGCTGGATCCACAGCGAACGGAACGTCCGCTTCTTCCGTTTACGGTCGCGGTACTGGTACTGCATCGACCGGTCAACGGCGGCTTTGGCCGTACGGATCGTGTTTTTACGGCGTCCGTAATAACCGCTGGCGGCCTTAAGGACTTTTTTGTGTTTGGCGTGGGCGGTAACGCCGCGTTTAACTCGTGCCATGGGAATGCTCCGCGTAGGGGAAAACGTTCAGAGTGAGGGGTGAAATGCGATCAACGGTGCTGCGCTGGATCATGTTGGGAAAAGTCAGACCACCGAAACGACGGAGACCTAAGTGCTTCTGCCCTGATACATGATGCAAAACGAAGTTCTGAAATGTGTCCAGATCTTGTAGAAAGCAAACACATCCAAAGCGACGTTAGCGACTGTACGGCATGTACTTTTTCACGATGCGCGCATCTGCGGCACACAGCACCATGGTGCCCCGGGCATCGCGAATGAACTTCGTGGACCGCTTGATCATTCCGTGACGTTTTCCAGCAGCAGCAGCTTTCACTTTGCCCGTGGCCGTCATTTTAAAGCGCTTCTTGGCACCTGATTTGGTCTTCTGTTTGGGCATTTCGCATCTCCAGAGTTGGGGTCTGCCCGGCGCGATCCACAAACCATTCGGTCTCCAAACCCACGTCGAGGGATCAGATCACCGTCCGAAATATGTGATCGGGGGCGTAAAAAACGGGCGGACAAGGCGAAAACCGAACACCCTGCCAACTGCAATTGAACCGCCATGGCATGCCCTGCCAGGCAGTTCGGAAGCGCTTCGTATACAGCCAGCACACACTTTCCGCAACATCCTTTGATGTCTTCACCGAGCCGGTCAGCCCCTAATCAGGGGGAGACGTCGCCGCTGGCCAGGAAATCGCATCAAACAGCCTGCGTAGCTTGGCCCCACGCGCCGGGTTTACCTGCTCAACCCATGCAACTTTCCCCAGTAAATGTGCTTTGAAATCGGCAACGCCATCGCGGTTCTCCGGCACTGGACCATGACGCACGCAGTTATGCAGAGTGGCCTTGAGCCGGTCAAAGTGACGCCGATCGATGTTGACATGCCGGTTGACGACGATCCCGGTCACGCGCTGCTGCACGGACTGTGGCATCACGCGGGTTTTCGCGGCATTCAACCGATAGCCCTCGTCTTCTACGATGTCCGTGACAAGCCGGAGAAATGCAGCAGAGCGCCGTTCAAAGCCCGCATCGCCGGAAAATGTCAGGTCGTCAGCATACCGCGTGTAGCGAGCGGCAAACGCATCCGCGAGGCCGGTCAGCCGGACGTCCAACCGCCACGCGGCAAGGTTGGCGAGCGCAGGCGATGTCGGCGCACCCTGCGGCAAATGCCGACCCGCGTAATCCCGCCGTGTTTGGTGATCGTGCCCGCCAGCAGCGTCAGGCCTTTCAAACACCCGCGCTGGCGTTGCGGTCGAAACAAGCCCGGTTAAGGCCCGCGCGGTCAGGTGCGGATATCCGAGACTTCTGAACACGCCGTGCACCCGGCGCACGGGCGTGGAGACAAAGAAGTTTTTGAGGTCCATCCGGAGTACAACCGCTTCATTGGCATGGACTTGGGCAGCGGTCAGGCAGGAGCGACGCGCCACAAACCCATGTGCCGCCGGATGCGCTGGGACCTTGGCAATCATCTCGCGCAAAATCCGGCGCTGCATGGTCTTTAAGCGCGGTTTGGGTTCTTCCACCAGCCGGGGCGGGCCTGAGCGCTTCGGCACAAAGTGATACCGGTAGTGTTGCAGGTCTGGGATGACCGTCTCACCTGCAGTCCTGAGATGGTCGGCAAACCAGTCGAACTGCGCAAGCGACAGCCCCAGCCAATGTGCGAGATCGCCCTGCGTCGTGAGCTGAGGAACGCTGAGCCGCTGAAACTGTGGCGATGCGTTGAATGCCGGCGAAACAAGCTGCGGCTGGTCTGCATCGTCATCTGTCAGATTGTGCTCAACCAGACGGTCAAAGGCGGCCGAGTTCAGCAAAAACTCGAAGAGCCACAACCGTGGCGGCGGATATCCATAAGGCTGCCTGGACAGCAGATCGTCGATCAACCGATCGCAGTTATCAGGTTTGGAACTTCCAATGAACGCCCGCGTGGCTTGAACCAGCGACTCGCGGGTCCAGCGAACGGACAACAGCGTGACGGCCAGACCGTCGGCGACGGCATCGATGTCATAAAAGTCGTCTGGGTCGCGATCGCTTTCATCCCCACCTTCGACGACGGCCATCGGCATCAGCCCCCGAAATCAAGCGGCAATAATAGGCGGACGCTGCAACCCACCATGTCTTGCAAGGCGAAGTATACGTGAAAGCGTATAGGCCGCCTTGCCGCGTCCTTACCCAGTAGCGTCTCACCCCGTGGGGTTCCCCCCACAGGCGTCCATCAACGCGTGCAGCACACATGCCGAGGGACAAACTTGCAGCATCCGCCTTGGGGAAAACCGTAGGATGTGGTCAGAGCAGGCGTCAAGATCGATGTCGAACCGCTGCCCATGCCGTCCTCTAGGCCGCGATGCATCCAAGCCGTACCCAGCTTGGCTCTGGCCAGTCGCGAACCTCGCTCCTCAGCGCGGCGCAAGCACCATCAACATCTGACGGCCTTCGAGACGCGGCTCGGTCTCCACCTTCGCGAAGCCCTCAGTATCGGCCTTCACGCGCTGTAAAACGGCCATGCCCAGCTGCTGGTGCGCCATCTCACGGCCACGGAAACGCAACGTCACCTTGACCTTGTCGCCGCCATCGAAGAACCGTTTGATATGCTTCATTTTGGTTTGGTAATCGTGATCGTCGATCGCGGGCCGCATCTTGACCTCTTTGATCTCGATCGTCTTTTGCTTCTTACGGGCTTCGGCAGCCTTCTTTTGTTGCTCGAACTTGAACTTCCCGTAGTCCATGATTTTTGCCACGGGCGGCTGGGCGTCTGGCGAAATCTCGACAAGATCCATGCCGGCCTCGATGGCCCGGTTCAGCGCGTCATCGCGCTCCACAACACCGACGTTCTCGCCGGTTTCGTCAATCAATCGAACTTCTCGCACACGAATGTTTTCGTTCATGCGGGGCCCCTGGGCTTCTCGTTCTGGCGGGGCGCGGTGTGGACGGCGGATGGCAATTCTCCTTGAATCGTTGCGCGGTAAGTCGTTTCAAACAGGCTGAATAGCGTTCAGGTTCCGAGAACGCACCATACTTTAGCCTGTCAAGATGAAGGATCGGTAAGAGGCCACTGCAAGTCAAGCGCCGAATGCGCCGATGAACAGGCTTTCGACGCTCAACCGATCAAATTTTGCGCGGCACGCTTTCTAAAAACGCGGTTTCAAGCCGCGTTCCCAACAGCCCATCGTAGACCGCAAGCGTTTGTTGCTTCATGGCATTCAGCGAAAACGAGGCCAGGACATGCGCACGCGCACGATGCCCCATCTCGCTGCGTCCCTCATCACTCAGGCCGAGTGCTGCAGCAATCGCGCCCGCCATGGCACCGGCTTCCGACGGCGGAACGAGCCAGCCCGTCGCGACATATTCGGGTACCGCTGGCTGGGACAGGACCGTTTCCGGCGGCGCGCCGATATCAGTCGCAACAACCGGACACCGCATGGTTTGAGCTTCCGCCGCCGCCCGCCCGAACGCTTCTGGCTCAATGGACGCCACAACGGCGATATGCGCCAGCTTCAGTGCTGCCGGCATATCCGTCACGTGCCCTGCAAACACGATGACATCGTCCAATCCGGCAGCCGAGATTTGCCCTTTCAAATCCGTCACATAATCATCCCGCCCCTGCGCATCGCCAGCCAGCACCATCCGGCATCCGTCGAGCGCACCGCGTGATTTGAGCAACCGCGCAGCTTCGATGAGGAAGCGCTGCCCCTTCCAGGCCGTCAGTCTGGCCGCGTTCAAAATCACCCGCTCGCCGGGTTTCAGTCCCCAAGCCGCTTGGAGCGCCAGGACGCGCGCGGGATCGATCTCCTCGGGATCAAAGATTGTACCATCCACGCCCCGGTAGATCACCCGAAGCTTGGCATCATCCGTCCCATAGCGGGTCTTAACGAGGTCGCGGGTGTATTTGGAATTGGCGATCACAACATCAGCCGACGCCATGATGGAATTGTACCAGTTCTTGATCCGGCCCTTTTCTCCGTAGGCACCGTGATAGGTCGTCACGAACGGAACTCCGGCGCGTTTGGTGGCAATCCGCGCGCTCCACGCTGGCGCCCGTGACCGTGCATGCACGAGATCGACCCCCTCGGAACGGCAAAGCCGAAGTATGCGCTGGGCGTTCATGAGGATTTTCGCCGGGTTCTTGGTTGCAGCCTCCATGAACTGCAGTTCGCCGCCGACCTCTTTCAGCGTTTTTGCGAGCCGCCCGCCTTCCGAAAGGACAATCGCCCGTCCACCGGCGCGAACGACAGCTTCGGCAATTTCAACAGTGGACAGCTCAGCACCACCTGTTTCCAGTTCGGGAATGATCTGAAGTATGGTCGCACGCCCTCGCCCGTCGGCTTTCTCCGGCGGCTTGTCGCGCAAAAACGCGGGTATGTTTGAAGGATGATCCACACATGAGCCTTAGTTCGCCGAACGACGAACCGCAAACACTTCAAGTGGGTTCAGGCGAGAAGTCGCGGACCATTGCCCATCGGACGATCCCCTCGAAGCGTGAGGACGGGCTCGGGCTGATTTGGCTGCCAGGCTTGAAATCTGACATGGTGTCGACAAAGGCAACTGCTTTGGCGGAGTGGGCGCCCCGCCATGACCTAGGGGTGACCCGTTTCGATTATTCCGGCCACGGCATCAGTTCTGGCCGGTTTGAAGATGCAGTGATTTCCGATTGGGTTGAAGAAGCATGTGCCATTCTTCAAGCCACGACTTCAGGCCCGCAAATGCTCCTTGGGTCGTCCACGGGCGGGCATGTTGCGTTGGTTTTGCTGCGGCGTCTGCTGCGCGAAGCACCTGATGACGCAGCCCGCATCCGTGGCCTCGTTCTCATCGCACCGGCCTGGGACCTGACCGAAGAACTGATGTGGGCGAAATTTCCCGAAGATGCGCGCAAGGCGATATTCGATCAGGGGTATTATGACATGCCTTCGGAATATGGAGAGCCTTATCGCATCACCCGCGCCTTCATCGAAGACGGCCGGCTCGATTTGATCAAGCCGGACCCGTTCAACCCCGGCTGCCCCGTTCGCGTGCTGCAAGGCGTCCTGGACGATGCGGTGCCCGTCGACCATACGCGGATGCTGCCTGAAGTGTTGACCGGCAAGTGGGTCCACCTCACTGAAATCGAAGACGGCGACCATCGGCTGTCAAGACCGCAGGACATTGAGCTGCTGTTCTCGGAAGTGCTGAAATTGGCCGATGAGTAAATCAGAACACACGCGCTTGGGCAGACCTGCAGGGGTGTCCCGGGAATGCGGAGGTCTGCCAATGCGGGGTTTGCACTGAAATGAGGAGCTACTCCGGCACGTTTTATTGCGCCTATCCTACGCTGGCCCCTTCATACCCCGCGTGTAGGGGCGGCACACTTTGGTTGCACCGGCTGACCAACAAACCGCCACAAAGCACAACCCCTGTCCGGTAACAGATGATCACCGGAGAGCACAGGCATGTGGCGGCACAGAAAGCGACCGATTGCCCAGATCCACGATGACACGGCCGAACAGGCCCGCACCGGTACATATGGCAGCCACCAGCGCGGCGGCGGTGGCCTCGGCAGCGCCTTCGCCACTATAATCTCAGCCGTGGCCCTCACATTCTCGGGCTACTCATTTTACGAAAGCGTCCTGCGCGCGCCAGAACTGGCGGTCTTCGCACCGCCGCGGATCGACTACACCGACCCGGACCGCCCGGACAGCCCATTCGAGGTTTTCGTGATCCCCTTGACGATCGCCAACGACGGCGCGCGTTCAGGCACGGTCCTTTCGGTCGATCTGTCCGTCACCAATCCGCGCTCGCTTGAAACAAAAAGGTTTTATGCAGCCCAGCTTGGCACATGGCAGGCGACACCGCGCAAACCGTTTGCCCCCATCGTGCTGGCCGGCAAGGCGGCCTTCTCAGAAACCGTTCAGTTTTTGCCGCGCAATGGCGAGACCGTCGCCCGGATTTTGGACCTGGAACCCGGTACTTATGATTTCGAGGTGACGCTTAATACGGGCGGGGTCACCCAGCCATGGCCACTGACCGCGAACCCCGTGCAACCCTTAAAGTTCACCCGCCGGATCGGCCAGCTGGATTATCGCAACTTCAACGGCCCCGGAACCATGCCGATGTGGTCGGCCGACTACAAACCCGACCGGAATTGACGGCACAGCCCGCCTCACAACCGGAGCCCAGCAGCACCAACATCCCACACGACGAACGCTCACCTGATTCAGCCTCAGCGGTTCCGATAGCGCTTCTTTTCCTGACTGGCCGTTAAGGGCAACGAAGTCCCGCCTAAACCGTCAGCCAGCGCGCGCTTCAATGCGTCCTCGCCCGCCAGTTCGGCAACCAGTTCCGGCACCACCCATGCACGCCAGCTTTTGCCCTTAACCGGTTTTCCACACGTCAGCCTGCCAGCCTTCATCCCACAGGTCACGTCAGCCTTGACGAGCTCAGCCTCCCGCCGGTCATGGCGCAAATAACGCAAGTCGACCGGTTGCAGGCGTGCTTCAAAGGCCCCCAAATCGATGTTCCGGAAGATACACGCCGGAGACGACCGGCAGGCCAGTCCACGCTTGCCAAGCGCGACCCCGGGGCCGAATGCCACTTGGCGGCGATGCCGGACGGCTGCTTTGTTCGGGCCACGGCTGAGAAAACAGAACTCCTGCACACACAGCATGGGATCAGCGGTTTTACTCCACCGGCGAATGCCGGTCTTGCCAACGTCCATGACCAGCAAAACCGTGGCGCGCCGGGTCGGTTTCTGCGCAAGGCTCTGCTGGTTTTCAGAGCGCACATCGCGCCCGTCGTCTTCAAATGGCAGCAGTTCGCGTGCCCCTGGGCCGCCAAGGCCTTGCTTGTTGTCCAGATCAAATTCATCGCGTCTTGCCGCTGCTTGCTTGGGTTCAGAAACCGGAACGGCAGGCGCAATGCGCGGGTCCTCGCGGGAGGGCGGATTGGCGAAGCGGCGCGGTGGCGGCTGGCTTGGGAGCGTATCCAGTACGGGATCGGGGTTATCATCCAGCCATGCATCGCGCGCATTTCGCGCCCGTCGGATGGCATCGAGAACAGCGTCCGCCTCTTCTTCGCGGGCGGCAGCCAGAGTGGGGTCCACCGCCCTTCCATCGGCTTTGTTTCGTAACATCGGCTCTGTCGCCGTAGGAGGCCCTGGCTCTTGCAGCGGCTCGGGACTGGCAACCGCAGTGTCCGAAGTGGGCGGTGGCTGAGGCGGCAACGGCAGAGGGGCGGCCACAGAAGACGGAGAAGTCTCGGAGGGACGAGCTGCCGTGGTCGGCTGGGTAGCTTGTTCGTTTAACACAGGGTCGGAGCCGTCCTGAGACGACGTCACCGGCTGAGCTGCTTCAGGCGTTTGGCCTGCCTGCTCCCGCTCTGTCCCATTAAGACGCGCTTCGTCCGCCTTGCGCTTGATGTCTTCCATCATGCGCTTGATGTTTTCCAGATTAAACCCCGTCCCGCTTTCCTGCGCGTGTGCTGGTCCGCTGCGGCCCGGCGGGAAACCAACCAGACCTGTCACCAGACCCAGAGTAAGGAGGACACATACGGCCAACCGGCCCAAACCTGGCAGTGCTTTGCAGCTTAACATCGTCCCACCCTTTGCCGTGTCGTTGTCCATCGTCGCCCGGCTGATCAAATTACGGCGTTCGCATGCCGACAGTGTGACCAAGCCCGCTTGAATGAAAACTGAATGACCCGTTCGCAGCCCTCGTGCGCAGGCTCAATCAGATTGCGCAATGCTTTCAGCCAGTGCCTTGAGCCCTTCACGGTAGGTCGGATATTTCAATACGACGCCGAGGTCATCTTCCAGTCGGTTGTTCTTCACCCGCTTCAGATCACTGTAAAAACTGCGCCCCATCGGACTGAGCTCGGCCTCTTCAAACGGGATGTCGGGTGGCACGGGCTGGCCCAGAAGTTCAGCGGCATACGCAATCACGTCTTGCGGCGGGGCGGGTTCATCATCGCTGACATTGTAGATTTCGTGGGTTCCAGCACCCAGCATCCCAGCGATAACAACCGAGGCGATATCATCCACATGGATGCGATTGAAGACCTGCCCCGGCTTGACGATCCGGCGTGCGTTACCCGCCATCACCTTGTTGATTGCACTACGCCCCGGCCCATAAATGCCAGCGAGACGGAAGCACTGAAACCGGGCCCCCACCGTGTGCGCTGTCGCCCGCCATGCCAGTTCGACAATGACGCGGCGGGATGTCCGGTCGAGATGCGGATTGGGCGGCGTCTCTTCGCTGACCCAGGCACCACCCTGATCGCCATAAACGCCGATCGTCGACAAATAGCCGATCCACTTCAGCTGAGTGTTGGCCAAAATGTCGGTCTCGTGGAACCGCAAAAAAGCATCGCCTGCCGCGTCCGGCCCAGCAGAAACGAGAATGTGCGTCGCCTTTGAAATCATACTGCTCAGCGCCGGAGACGTATCACGTCCGTCATATAGGACGCTCTCAAGACCCGCATCGGCAACACGCTGCGCGCCCTCAACACTTCGAGACGTCCCCGCCATGGTCCAATCCGAGTGGTCTGACAGACGATCGGTAATGGCGCGTGCCGAATAGCCATGGCCAAGGCATAAAAGATGATGTGTCATGATTTGGTTTTTAACATGCGCTCTGCCGGAGCGCAGCCGCCCTCTGCCATTCTGCGATAACACCGCTATCACGCTCGTCGCAAGCGAAGTGGGCAAGCTGCGCTGCAAATTGCATGTCATCGGCAAGCTGGGCGTAGGCCCATACCGCACTGCCGCGAACAACCGGATTTGGATCTTCCAAAAGCGCGGTAACCAAACCGAGAAGCGCCCCATCACCGGAGTTGCCCGCTGCAATCAGTGCATTCCGCACAACGCGGTCGCGCCCGGTCCGTTTCACCGGCGTACCGGCAAACCGCTTGCGAAACATCGGATCGTCCATCGCCAGGAGATCGCTAAGCTTGGGATTGTCGGTTTCGGCTCTGGCGCGCAATTTGGTTTCCCGCGCAGCTTCGGCAAATTTGTTCCAAGGGCAAACCGCAAGACAGTCATCGCAACCAAACACCCGGTTGCCGATCGGCTTTCGGAAAGGTTCAGGGATCACACCAGCATACTCGATTGTGAGATAGGCAATGCAACGCCGCGCATCGAGTTGGTAGGGCGCTGGAAAAGCATCCGTCGGGCAAATATCAAGGCAGGCCCGGCAGCTCCCGCACTGGTCACCCTGGGGTTCATCGGGTTCAAACCGGTGCGACGTTAGAATGGCCCCGAGCAACAGCCAAGACCCATATCCAGGTGAAACCAGATTGGTGTGTTTCCCCTGCCAGCCAAAGCCTGCGGCCTGCGCAAACGGCTTTTCCATCAACGGTGCGGTGTCGACAAACACCTTTACATCCGCAGCCGTACGCGCGGCGATCAACTGCGCGATCTCTTTCAACCGGCCCTTCAACACATCGTGGTAGTCCCGCCCTTTGGCATAGGCAGAAACAATGCCCCGATCCGTCTGTGAAAGCGCATCCAGCGGATTGTGCTCTGGCCCATAGTTCATTCCCAGCATGATGACGCTGCCAACATCCCCCATCAGATGCCTCGGGTCGCTGCGCCGCCCCGCATGCGTTTCCAGCCACTCCATGTCACCATGCCAGCCGGCATCCAGAAACTGCCGCAGCCGGTCTGGCGCATCCCCCAGGGCATCGGGTTGCGCAAACCCGATGGCCGAAAATCCGAGATCCTTGGCGCGCTTTTGAATGTCGGACTTCAGTTGTGCCTGTTGAGACATCACCACCACGGATCACTACCCTGTCTCCGACACACGCCTCCAGACGTGCGTCGCGAAATGACGTCAAAAATCGAGGTCGGCATAATGCTGCGCCGGGGCAAATCCGGGAATGCGTTCGCTGAGCAGCCCGCGAAACGACCTGCGTGATTTCAGCCGTGCATACCACGCCCGCGTGACCGGATAGTCGTCCCATGGCACTTCGCCGAGATAGTCGATCACGGAAAGATGCGCTGCCGCCGAAAGATCGGCGAACGACATATCTTCGCCCGCCAGCCACTTTCGGCCGTGGGCCAGATAACCAAAATAGCTCATATGGTACTTCAGATTGGCGCGGATCGCGCGCAGCACCCCTGGGTTGGGCGGCGCCGGCACCCCAGGCTTCAACCGCGCATGGACCTTTTCCTGCAATAATTCAGCAGTGACTTCGCGGTGCAACTTCCCGTGTGACCAGTCCACCAGCCGCCGCACTTCTGCGCGCTCCTCTCGGTTTCCTGGAAACAACAGTACGCTCAGTCCATCGACAGGGTGGCGCTTCAGTTCATCGGCAACAAATTCAGAGATGGCGTACGTGCCGCATAGGATCGGCCCGTTGACGACCTGCAACACCGGAAGTTCTGCCGCCGGGTTCATGGATAAAAACGCGGCATCCATCTGCCAGGGCATCACCTCTTCCAGGTCGGCTGCAATCTCAACCTCGGCAAGAACAAGCCGGATGGATCTCGAATGCGGGCAGAGCCGATAGTGAGAGAGGGTGTGCATGACTTCGCATACCGAACGATGCGCGCGCGGCAAACCAAAAAAGAGCCCCGACGCCGCGAACGTGTTGATTGAACCCCTCAGCGCTTGGGTGGACCGCCCGTCAGGAAGGCGGCCAACAGCCCCGGAATGGCTGAACGCAGATCAATAAGTGCGGCAGATACGTCACGCGCCTGAGGTCGCTCTTGCCCAACCTCTGCGAACACGATTGGTTGCCCCGCCGGCAGAGGATAGACCCTCCAACTCAACGCATAACGACGTAAAGGAATTCGCGATATGCCGATCTGGCAAGTGGTCTTGTTGGGTTTGATCGAAGGACTGACGGAATTCATTCCCGTCTCCTCGACAGGACACATTTTGCTTGCTGGGCATTTCATCGGCTTCGACAGCCCGGGCAAAACCTTCGAAGTGCTGATCCAGCTGGGCGCGATCCTTGCGATCCTCACGGTTTATGCCGCCAAGCTGATAAAGATGCTGTTCGACCTGCCGAGCGATCCGCGCACCAGACGTTTCGTGTTGGGCGTCCTTCTGGCATTTCTGCCAGCCGCCGTGATCGGTGCAAGCGCCCACTCGTTCATCAAGGAGGTCCTGTTTGAAAGCCCGATGCTGATCTGTGTGATGCTGATCTTAGGCGGGATAATCCTGCTCATCGTCGACAGGATGGAGCTTGAGCCGCGCTATACGGATGTCATGGACTTCCCGCCATCGTTAGCCTTCAAAATCGGCCTGTGCCAGTGCCTGGCAATGGTGCCTGGCGTCTCACGGTCCGGAGCCACCATCGTCGGGTCTTTGTTGATGGGGACCGATAAGCGGTCGGCTGCCGAATTCACATTCTTTCTGGCCATGCCGACGATGGCAGGCGCGTTCGCGTTTGACCTCTACAAGAACTGGGAAATTCTCGATACCAGCGACGTGACCGGGATTGCCATTGGGTTCGTGACAGCATTCATTGTCGGGGTCTTCGTCGTGAAATACCTACTGGATTTCGTCAGCAGGCACGGGTTTGCGCTGTTTGGCTGGTGGCGCATCATCGTCGGTGGATTGGGGCTGGGCGCACTGTCAGTCATGGGCTGAGCAACCGTCTACGCGACAACCGGAGGCTGTGGGGGAATTGGGCCTAGCCGTGCTCGGCAAACGTTGACGTGCGCAAACCGGTGCCATGTAGGCAAAGTTGAGAAATCACCGATGAAGCGTTCTGGCCTAGGACTGAGTTGGCCCAGGACTTAGGCGGCATGCGAAGATGTTGTCACTGAACCAGACAACGCTTCTTTCACAGCACGCGCATCGTTGGCAGTGCGAAGTTGCTCAAGGTTGGCCGGTTCTCGTACCAGGCGTGAAATCCGCGCGAGCGCTTTGAGGTGATCACCGCTAGCGTGTTCTGGGGCCAACAGAAGAAAGATCAGGTCAACGTCCTGTCCGTCGTGCGATTCAAAGTCGATGGGTTTTTCTAGGCGTCCAAACAGACAGACGATCTTGTCCAATTCCCGCGATTTGACATGGGGGATAGCAATTCCGCGCCCAAGGCCCGTTGAGCCCAGACGTTCGCGCTGCAGAAGCGTATCGAAGATATCGCGTGGCTCAAGGCCCGTGATCTCCGCTGCCGTTTGTGCAAGTTCCTGAAGCGCCTGCTTCTTGCAGTTTGCTTTCATAGGAACAATCACCCCTTCCGGAGCGAGCAAATCTGTCAGGTCCATCAGATGTCCCATCAACTTTGCGCTGCATGCCCTCAAAATGAGCAAGTCTGCTCACCAAAGGCCATAACCGCGCGTGCCTAAATCAGATACTGTGCTGGGCCGCAAAACAGTCTTGCTGGCCCCAACCACCTTCTGATCACTCAATCAGCTATGCGCTCAAGGCTCCTGTACTCGCCCAAGCCGCATGTGTATCAATCCAACCGATATGGCCATCGGGTCTGCGGTAAACAACGTTGATGTGGCCACTACCGATATTTTTGAAAACCAAAACCTGATTTTCACTTAAATCCAAGTGCATGACCGCCTCACCAACAGAAAATGATCGGATCGTGCTTTTCGTTTCCGCGATGATCACCGGGTGATCCTGGGTCGTTTCGGTCTCTGTCTCATCCCGGTCGACTTGCACTACATAATCACGCGCGCTTTGAATAACAGGGTCGACGCTGTTTGACGGGCGTTGGTGGTGGTCCTTCAACCGCCGTTTGTATCGTCTGACACGTTTTTCGAGGCGTTCCACCGCCGAATCCGCGCTTGAATAGGCGTCGCTGCCCAAGCCGTGTGCTTCCAGCATCAATCCAGTCTTCAGGCGGATGGAGCAATCCGTTCGAAACTGGCCGCGCTCCTTGGATAACCGGATATGCCCGCCAATTTCAGGGCCGATATATTTTTCCAGAACGTGCTCAATTTTCTCATTGATATACGTACTGAAAGCCTCGCCTGTTTCAACATGCTTACCGGTGACTTGCAGCGCCATAACGAGCTCCTTAGTTATCGGCCGACTGCCCCAGAGCGCAGTAAGGCCGGGTCGACCGCTTCTTACGGTCTTGTTGGGGAGCTAGTATCTCCGAAGCAGGCGTTCAGGTCCACGGGTTTAGAGGTCTCCACACGTCACCCACAGCTAGATTTAGACGTCCATTCGCTGGTGCTTCCAGCTCTTAACTTCCTTGCGTCACTACATAAATTCCAAGTCCAACACACAAAATGCTGCGCTGCAGCACATCTATCGACAGAGTGGTGACATAACTAAATGTCCCCGTCAATTCAACACGAGGCAAAGGCCTCGAGGTTAAGATGTAGCTTTCAGCACAGACACGGGCCGTTGTGGCTGCGGCGTGAGTCAGGTTCTAAGCGGTACGCTCCAACTCGGCGGTCATGCGCTTTTCACGTCGACGCTGAACCGATGAAGGGATGCGCATAGCCTCGCGATACTTCGCGACGGTGCGGCGGGCAATGTCGACCCCATCACCACGCAGCATGTCGACAATCCGGTCATCAGACAGAACCGACGCTGCGTTTTCGGCATCGATGAGTTGCTTGATCCGGTGGCGAACCGACTCAGACGAATGGGCCTCGCCGTCATCCGAAGATGAGATGGACGATGTAAAGAAGTACTTCAGTTCGAAAATCCCGCGCGAGGTGGCCATATACTTGTTGGACGTCACGCGAGACACCGTCGATTCATGCATCGAGATCGCTTCGGCGACCGTTTTGAGGTTCATCGGCTTGAGATATTGCACGCCATGCGTCAGGAACCCGTCCTGCTGCCGGATGATCTCTTCTGCGACCTTCAAAATCGTGCGTGCCCGCTGATCTAGGCTTTTGACCAGCCAATTCGCGTTTTGAAGACAGTCCGTCAGGTAGTCCTGCTCGCCTTCATTTTTGGTCGTGACCGAGACTTTCGAAAAATACGTTCGGTTAACGAGAACGCGCGGAAGCGTGTCACTGTTGAGTTCGACCAGCCAGCTTCCATCCCGCGCCGGTCGGACAAGCACGTCAGGCACCACAGGCTGAATGGGTGTTGCCCCGAACTGGAGACCGGGCTTGGGGTTCAAGCCTTTGATTTCCATGATCATGTCGGTCAGCTCTTCACTGTCACACCCAACCACTCGGCGTAGTTTTCCGAGGTCATGGGCAGCCAGAAGATGCAGGTTGTCGAGCAGCGCACCGATTTGCGGATCATAACGGTTTTGTTCGCGCAGCTGGAGCGCCAGGCACTCGCTTAAGGAACGTGCGAACACGCCCGCCGGGTCAATGGACTGAAGCTTTGTCAGAACTGCTTCAACAGCCTCCAGCGTCGCGCCAAGGCGTTCAGCCACCGTGTCGAGTTCGGCCTGGAGATAACCTGCATCATTAATCAGGTCGACGAGGTATTGGCCGATCAAGCGCTCAGACGGCGTGGACAACAGCATCGGCACCTGCGCCGAGATGTGATCTTTGAGCGAGATGTCGGACGCAACGTAGGCTTCCAGATTGCTATCGGGATCGGAAAAGTCTGATTTGCCGCCACTGCTGACGGACGACCAGTTGCTCCCTGCCAGATCGCTCGCGAAGTCGCCTGCCGAGGTGTCGGGGTAAATGTTTTCGTATTCGGTATCCATGGTGGAGGCCGCATCACCGTCGGATTTTTCAAGGTTTAGCCACTCGCCATCGTCGCCGCCGTTTGCCGGTTCTTGGTCGGTTGTTTTTGCCGAGACTGAAACGTCGACGGCTTCGGAACCGCCGACATCGACACGGTCAGTGGCGTCCTTGTCGACACCACTGGCAGCTGTTGCCTGGTCAGTAACCGGGTTCTCGTCCTCGCGCTCAAGCAATGGGTTGCGCTCAAGCTCGGTCTCCACGAACGCCGTCAGCTCCATATTGGACAGCTGGAGAAGCTTGATGGCCTGTTGCAGCTGCGGTGTCATCACCAGCTGTTGGCCGTGCTTCAATTCGAGTTTGGCAGAGATCGCCATTCTGGTTCCCGTAAAAGGCTTACACGTTACTCACGCATGCCCTGTATACTCATGGGGCGTTAACGAACATGTCCCCGAGGTACACGCGCCTGACATCCTCATTATTTATGATTTCCTGAGGGTTACCTTCTGTCAGAACTTGACCCTCGTAGATGACGTAGGCCCGTTCCACGAGGTCCAGCGTTTCACGCCAGTTATGGTCCGTAATGAGGACACCGATGCCCCGCTCGGTGAGGTGCCGGCACAACTCCTGAATGTCGCTGACGGCCAATGGGTCAACACCTGCAAAGGGTTCGTCCAGCAGCATAAATGAAGGATTGGACGCCAGCGCCCGCGCGATTTCGCAGCGTCGACGTTCACCACCCGAAAGGGCGATGGATGGCAGCTTGCGCCGATCCTGGATGCGGAATTCCTCCAACAGCTGATCAAGCCGCTCTTTCCGTTTTTTGCGGGAAGGCTCAACCAGCTCCAACACGGCCATGATGTTTTTCTCGACCGACAGGCCGCGAAAAATGGATGCTTCCTGCGGCAGGTATCCAATACCAAGCCGCGCACGGCGGTACATCGGAAGGTGTGTCACGTCCTGACCATCGATCGTGATGTGGCCGGCGTCTGCTGGAACCAGCCCGGTGATCATATAGAAAACAGTGGTTTTGCCAGCCCCGTTGGGGCCCAGCAGCCCCACGGATTCGCCACGCCGCAGGGCAAGGCTCACGCCTTTCACAACCTTTCGGCGCTTATAGCTTTTGTGAACGCCGCTGACCGTCAGCCAGCCTTCGGCACCAGCAACCAGTGGGTCATGTTGAGCACCCGGCCCATCGTCTTGATCGCTCCCAGGCGAACCGAGATAGTCTCCACCGATCGGCACCACATTCATCGCGGTCTCAATCCTCAAAAAGCGCCTTGGTCCTTGGCAGCATCAACCAGTTTCTGAACACAGCACAAAAACCCGTTCGACAGCTGCTCGTGTGCGAAAGTGCCGAATTTAATCGGTAGGGTCGCGGCAAAACCATGGTAAAAAACGTACCCGACGAGGCCCTAGCGCTCGCGCCGACTTCAACGCAGACACCGCTGATTATGCGGTCCCTTGAGGCCCACCAGAGATAGAGCTTCCGGGCTACCGACCAGGACCTCGCACGCTCGGTTTTGTGCAGTGCACGGCTTCTCGGCATACTTCTTGCATGGTTCGAGCCATAGACTGCCCGGCAGTCGCGAGGATTGCAAGATGCCAAATTGTAACGTGGTTTGCGCGTTGATGTCACAGGTGCCGGCGCGGTAGGACGTGCCATTGCCGGCCCAATCCAAATCCCGTTCAAAGAACAGCCCGGCATCCGGGAGACACTCTTGCAATTATCCCATGCCAACATCAGCCAGCACAACCGCCAACATTGCTATTCAGGCTGAGTACGCGCCCTCCAAGCGCCCCCGGCGGCATCTCGTGCCGTATCCTCGATCTTCTTCCTCCGGGACTGCAAGTCCTGCGGATAAAGCGTGAGGCTTGGTCGACCACCTCGCATACCGAACCCGGACCGCACTGTGCCGCCGTCAGGTGCTGCAACAATTTCCGACGATTGCTTGTTGGTGGACCAGCCTCCAGCAGCCCCTGAGGTTTGCGTCGTAATGCGGCTCCGCCCGCTGGCCATATCAATCGAAAGCTGGGTGCCGCGAACAACGGTCTTGCCCTGGCTGAGTAAGACATCCCCGCCGACGGTCACCATGTTTTTTTCCAGATCAAACGTCGCCCAGTCGCCCGTCGCCTTTTGCCCACCGGTCGACGACACAACGACATCGCCATCCGCCCGGATCGTCTTGACCTGCGTCGGCGCATCCTTCTGCGTGCTGCCCGACTTATCAGGCTGTAGTGTCCCAAGTGGTGCGCCCGGATCACCCAGGGCGGCAGACCCCGTATAGACCGCTTTCAGAGCTGCGGTTTTAAGCGTGAAGCCGCCCTGCTTTGCGATGACATTACCCTTGAAGACAGCGGTCTTGGCCGTATCGTTTACATCCAACTGCCGCGCCTCGATCGAAACGGGAGCGTTCGGATCCGTCCGGAATGTCGCCAACCCGCCAGCCCCTTCGCTTTTTGGTTTGGCGGACTGAGAGCCGGATTTTGGTTTGCCCTGGGGGACGAGCGTTGCAGCAATCCGTCCAGGTGTAGCGCTGGAACCCGGCGGTGACGTCATGCGCGTAATCCCGGCGGCGCGGTCGACGAATAGCGCGCCACCCGTCAACACGTTTTGGCCTTGCGCAACGATGACATCACCGGACAGAAGCGCCTGATCGTTCGCAGTGTTGAACTCTGCCCGCCGCGCCCGAGCCTGCTGGTTCGGTCCGCCGGACAGCACCACCCCACCGCTCAAAACCGCAACGTTGGTGCGCGCATCAAACGCCACCTCATCACCCGATCCGGTCTGTCCCGGGCCATTTGAGAGCTGGACGTTTCCAGAAAACAGCGCGGTCTGCTCCTTCACCTGGAAAACAGCCCGCTGCGCAGTAACCTCCTGCCCCGCACCGCGCACCACCCGGACTGGTCCCGGCGCTGTAATTGTGCTGACATTCCCTGTGCCGCCAATACCTGGGCCACCAAGGGCTTGGCTGCCCGATGTGCGTCCACCGAAGTTTGACGCCGACCCGCCATCAGCGCCGCCCTCATCGCCATAAGCAATGTCGAGCTTCGCGGTGCTGAGTTCGGCATCACCCTGGCGGGCAATGACATTTCCAACAAACGCGGCTTCACCTGCCGCATCATCCACGTCAAGCGTCTCCGATGTGACGGTCACCGGCCCATTTTGTTCCCCCATCATCTGTCCAAGTGCGGTGGCGGGCTTGGCCGTGTCACCGGCTGAACGTGACGGCGCGTCATCCTGCTTGGGGTTCAAAGTGGCCACGACGTCACCCCGGAATTGGGCCGTTTTCTTTTTCTGGTCAACGCGCAAGCTCTTCGCATCGATCCGGTTGTCGTTCATCTGCACGCGAACCGGCTCATCGCTGTTGATGGTCCCCGCTTTGGTATTGATCTGGGCCTGGGTCAGGTTGGCTGCGAGGCCGTTGGTGGCGACCACGGTGATCTGTCCGGCCAGATCAAGAACGGAGGCCTGCGTGGCGAACACACCGCGTTCGGCCTGAAGCTTTGTGATGACCTTGTTGGCGTCCGTCATCGTTCCCGTAATGCCGGCCAGCTCGATGCGGTTCGTGTCTGAAAAATCCTGCCGCGCCGTCTTGGCGGTGACATCATAGCTCCCGCCGTCTTTCGTAAACCCACTGTAGCGCGGGTTATTCATCGTGAGATCTTCGCTCGTGATCTGCGGGATCGACAGCGTTGGCAAATTGCTGGTGAATTCGAAATTCTGAAACGCAGACCCGACGTAGACCACCACCAGTCCGACGGTACCCACAGGGATCAGCCGCCGCAAAAGCCTGACAAGTCGTGTGTTCCATCGCGCGCGGGCAAAGGCGCGTTTGCGTTCCAGCGGTGTCGTTTGGACGCCAAGTCCCCGTCCCGAAGTTACATGTCCCGAGGCCACCTGCTCCGGCGCAACGTTTCCCAAACCGTGCGCCCCGGATGGGTCGCGATGGCGCGCAGACCGCCGCGCACCCGACCCGCCAGTGCGGTCAGGGACAGCAGGCGGTCCGGCCGAAGCGTGGCCATCCGTTGGAGCATCCATAGGCATTGCGATCCGCGCGTTTCAGACCATCAGGAACGGGCATCGTTCGTATTTGGGCCAATCCCCATCGGTTGGGACGTCAAACACAACCCTCAACCTGATCTTGGTCATATCTGTGGTCTGCGCCAATTCGGACGATATTGGGACCAAACGTCAAGTTCGGCGAGGGTCGGATAGCAGAATTGTGCGGTGCGGTATCTAGATCACGTCCCAAAGGACAACACCAGATTCATTGTGGGGGGGGGCAGCTTAACCATCAGGCAGCAAATCAAGAGCTGAGCCGGTGCGGCGGTTTCAAGGCCCGTACAGTGTTCGGCATACCGATTGGCCTCGTGTTCACCCACCTGCGCTTCGGTCACCAGTCACCCCCTGGGGCTTAATGGTGAAAAATATCCATGTCGTCAAAGCCGGCCAGATCAAGTTCGGCCCGCATCGGCAGGAACTGAAACGCCGCTTCCGCTATGGCTGACCGCCCTTCCCGCGCCAGCATCTCATCCAGCCGCACCTTCAAGGCATGCAGATGCAGCACATCGGAAGCCGCATAACCACATTGGGCCTCACTCAGCGTATCAGCACCCCAGTCAGAGCTCTGCTGCTCTTTGTTCAAAGAAACCCCAAGCAACTCTGAGACCAGGTCCTTGAGCCCGTGCCGGTCCGTATAAGTGCGCGCCAGCTTGGACGCGATCTTGGTGCAATAAATCGGCTGCGTCACGACGCCAAGCGCATGGCGCAGCACGGCGACGTCGAACCTGGCGAAGTGAAACAGCTTCAACCGCTTGGGGTCGTTTAAAAGGCCCGTGAGGTTTGGCGCGTTCGAACCGCCTTGCGGCATCTGGACGAGGTGCGCCGACCCATCACCGCTTGAAAGCTGGACCACACACAGCCGGTCGCGGTGCGGTTTCAGTCCCATGGTCTCGCTATCGATCGCAATGACGGGGCCCAGGTCCAGCCCATCCGGCAAATCGCCCGTATGCAGATGAATATCTCCGGCCATGGTCTGTCCGCCCCCGTGCGCTAAAAGCTTCTTGCGCGCTGCCATAGACCGATTGCAGTGGCCCTGGCAAATCGCGGCACCTACGCGGGCAGGCGCGCTCAAGCAAACAAAACGCGCCGACATATCGGATATTGTGGCCGTGCTAGACAGAGCCTCCGCTCCCGACGTCATCGGCCAAAAGCGTCACATCGATATTCTCCCCACGCTTAAGCCTTTCGACATCGCCCACACTCGAAACTAAGTATCTGGAAAAACTAATTTCACTTCTATCTTCGAGTATGCCGGTGTCGCCAGAATTTTGACTTTGCGTGGTAAGTGTACGGAGTATACCGAGAAACTTTGATTTTGCACGCCTCCCATTTCTCGTTAATGATGGATCACTGTCGTTCGCCGGTTGCCCAAACGTGTCTGCTTTGCTTCGCGCTTCATCGATTGATTTTGCTTCAACAATGATAACTTGCTCCTCTACGAGCAGGTCATCACCTTCTACGTAATCTACGTATTCATATCCGACTAAGAGAGTTATGCCGTACCAGCCCATATCCATTAATTCTTTCGTTTTTGAATGACTCTGGAAAACGGCTCTTTCTCAGCCATTGCGATGCCTTCCATTATGTTTGTGCATTTTCATGTCAATGCAGTATTTTCAAGAATGAACAGCGACCTCTATCAACCTGCGCTCAGGCGGAACAAATGACAAGTTCACCGGCAACCTCTAACCAGTTTCGTCTGTTCTATTCGTCGTCGGAGCCAATATTCCGCTGTCCAAAAACATCTTGTTTGAGTTCAGGGTACTGCTTCAAAAGAACGGCCTTCATTTTGTCGCTTAGTATTGCAAAAATTTCACCAATGGATACGAAAATCGTTGGCTTCTCAGCTTCGCTTAACTCATTGCGGGCTATGTCCGCCACGCGATCCAATGCCGAAACGACAATGCGTATTTCTCCAGCTATTTTGGTGGCTGTGTCTTTTTCCATTGCTTCGCTGCCTCTCAAGAATGTTTTGATGTTGCTGCTGATCATCCGCAACCACTGCAATCGTTGCGTGCCCTAGCAGCGCTCCCGGCCCTGACGTGTCTCCGAGACCGTTTGTCATCAGGCCCGCGTTTCCACCCCGATGGTAGGCGTCCATTGAAAGAATGGCCAAAAACAAATCGCGATTCATTTTTTGATCTCCAAATCATGAAAACTGGGTGGAGTAGCGGTTTCAAATTCCGTCCGATAGGGCTGAACTCGTCCTTGAAGACGATGCGGGTTCTCCAACCTGTGAGGGGAATCCTTCGGGGCTCCGTAGCGCCTTAGTGTCCATAGCCAGTCCGGGGCGTTTTCGATGCGTTCGGTAAGGGGCGCGTGGGGCGCACGCTCGACGACGATCGCTTGCAGGCGGACGCCGCTGCCGATGACGCTTCGGAATTGGTCCGGGTAGAGCTGCTTGAAGTCACGCGGATGATTTGAGCGCGGGGGCAGCCACAACAGCGGAGGGTAAAAACGCGTTGGCGATGCCTTGTCCGGGAGTTCGGGAAATGGATTGCGGCCGGCGTACGCAGGCTTGTCAATTGCAAGACCATTCAGGACGGTAAACATTTGGCGAAACATGATTTCGCCGCGTTGGCCGCCGCCGCGAAGCGCCGCCACAAGCGTCCCCCATCGTCCCAGATCGACAATGGGTGCAACTCCTTTGACCCGGTGTTTAAAGATGACCCATCTTGGGCTGCTCATGTATCGCCCAAAATACCCCCAATGCGTGACCACCCGAACGATACTGTCGCCTGACTTGGGGCCGTCCGGTGTGTCCACTGTCACCGTGACGCGAAATTGAGAGATCTGAAACGGCACTGTGATCACGCCCATTGCACACGCAATGAACGCCACTGGAAACAGCCACCTCAAGGTTCGCAAAACAGAGTTGCCACCCCAGCTGCCGATGAACGCCATGAGCGAAACGAGTGCCCCGGCAGCGAATAAAAGCCAGTTGATGGTCACAATGCATACTCTGATATTGGGGCGCACAAAGGCGGGAAGCAGGCCTGCGGCATCATTGCTAAGCTTCCAGTTTTTTATCTGGTTCGTATTCTTTATTAAAATCCAGATTGCAGCTAGCGCAATGCTCCCTGGGAATAGGCAATGAGTATTCGTTTCCTTTTTGATCTCTGCTCAGGTAAGCCGGGTAACCACACCGGGGCCAGCAAACACGTTTGGTGAATGGTAACTGCAGCATAGCCACAGCCCATATGAGAAAGAACGGCATCCCAATCCAGCTTGTTCCAAATATCATAATCGCCCAGCTTCCAATCAACATGGCAAGGACGGCCACGGCTAAACTTCGAGTTATCCATGAAGAGATTTTCGCTTTCGGGGTCATCTTTTTGGGTTCGGTTTCTCGTCATCAAGATTTTCAGCAGCCGCATCGATTTCGAAATTATGGTGAAGCGATTGATCGATATAAGTCGTTAAGCGGAGCATCACTTTGTGTCTAAAATCCTAACCTCAGCCCCGCTGTTTCCACTGCTAAGCGCAAAGACGTACCGTATCAGCCGGGAGGTGTAAGATCTGCTTACAAAGTGCCTGCGATCCGCAGTAAAACAACTACAGGCCCCACTTCGGGTGTCCGTGCTGGTAGTACGCGGCTCTTCCGTTTCGTGTCAGTGATGAGGTAGCAGCTACGGCCAAGAACGTCAGGGAATGCAGTTTGCGGGATGTTAAGTTCGCATGGCCAGGATGGTATAAGATTGATCCCGGCGCGGAGCTTATGAGTGTGAGGCTATCTACGATCAAAGTAGCACGGCTGATTGGGCGGAAAGAATTCGATGCCGCAATAGAACTCTTGCGTTCAAAACTCAAAGGCGATGCGTCCGATCAGTACTCTTTCGAAATGATTGCGTATTGCTGCCAGTCGGCGGGCCGTTCTGATGATGCAATTGCATCCTGTCGCGCGGCTCTCAAGCTTGATCCCCAGTCATACGAAATGCATGCGCTCCTGGCGCAACTTCTTGCTGATCAGGGCGCTTACGAGGACGCAGCCATTCATGCGCTACGCGGGTTAGAATACTACCCTGAGCCTATGCCAGAGATACCGAAGGTTGTTCTATCGGTACTACGAGTGTTGGGCCGCTTTCTTCCAAGACTGAATCGCACCAGTTTCGAAAAAGCACTTGCCGACATTGACGAAGATCGAGCGAATTGGTTCCGGTGGGCAACTGAATATCTGAGGTGGTACGACCGGACCCACGCAGATCAACTCACTCCACCCAGGCACTGATATCGAACTGAACCCTTTAACCCTGTACTTGGTCGACCTGCGCCTGAGAAAGAATATCTGAAATAATCGCCATATTACATTACCTTTGAGCTGATTTTGACGGCACTTTTTTAGGACGTTGATCTGGCGGTGTTACCAACCACTCCAAAATAGCCTGACTGCGTCGATGGTAATCGCGAAACTCATGAGGCCGTATTTCAGTAATCCACCATTCGAACCAAATTTCATGGCTCTGCTTCGCCCGTTGCAGTATCGCTATCACATTCATCTGAGAAGTGCAGCACGTAAGTCTCTGGCCCAGTTTTCGTCGGTAACTTTGAGAAAATCGATCGCGCTAGTCGGAGTTCCATCAACGATAAACATGTATTTATTTATCCGATCATAGTAATCCATTCTTCGCACCCCTCGCGAAAAGTTTTCATTGAAACTGCAAGCCAATCCCAAACGATATGGATGATTAAAGTCATACGAGCGATCTATGTGTTCAAGTGGATATTCCGACTGGATCTGCTCTTTCACTCCAGCAGTAGTCAGGGAGTATTCTTGCGGAGAAGACAAATGTCGCCACCATTGTTGTGTCTCGCGCTGGGGCCAACCTGAGCAATGTTTTGAACGGCTGGGCTGTCCAAATAGGGTTACGAGCGCAACAAAGCGGTAAAATATGTTCCGAAAAATGAATTCGTCTAGGTATATGCTGCAGCACTTAGCCTCTGCAGAGACTGGGTGATGGGTATTGGAAACGGTGCGGTGAGAAGTCCCCAGTGGATAACTTAACCCGCGAGCGAGATTTCTCGCTTCATCGACAAGAATATTTGATGTCTGGATCTCATCAGGAAGCTCCACAAGCTCCGGCGGCGGGCTCGGGTTAAATAGTTTGTGTATACTGCCGCCAAACGCAAGCGCTTGCATGGCAAAGCATTCCTGCACGAACCAGTCGTAGCAGTAGTGATAGTAGACTGTAGCCCCATTAACGCCCTCTTGGTCATGCCAAAGCGTTATTCGAGCATAAGGTGCTTGTAGGTGGAGTAACGACTGATCTGATTTCGGTACTGGATAATTTGAAATTATATTTGGGGGTGGTATCTCGAAATCTCCTAGTTCCGACGTTACAGAAGAACTTGGATCGATGGGGCCGAGGTCGACAAATAGGAGGTTTGCAAGGCAATCATCACCGGTTTCCGCAAGCTTTATGCTTGTATGCCGCACAAGCAAATGCAATGCGCTCATTAAGCTTCGGGATCGTGAAAGGGAAACTGTATCTGGAACCCGCCCACGAACGGCGGGTTGGATAGGGTAGCCGTAGAGTTTGATATGAGGATGCTTTTTCCATAACCACTGCTCGATCAACTTCTCTGACCGCGACGCGGCATTCCTGTCGACGCCTTTTGCTGTAAGGAAAAATGGGTTCACCTCCCCTTCCCATATCAACATTGCCTTTGTCCCAATCTGAGTAACGGGCCCACGTCTGATGGCGGAGCAGCTTGGATAAAAGCAGTGTTAGCCTCTGACAACATCACTAACACCGCCACGCACCAACAGATCACTCAGCTTCTCCACTTTCGCTTCACCGCCACTGCCTCGCGCGCTTCCCCTTGATCAAACCACAAGCAGTTGACGAGGTTGGTCACTTGATTGTTCGCCAAAGCTGCAATCACGCATCGATCACCGGCGCGAAGCCGCCGAAGATCATGCGTTTGCCGTCGAACGGCATGTTTGCCCCCATCTCCTTCATGCGCGGGTCGTCCATCATCTTCTTCATGCCGGCATCGCGCGTTGCCTTGTCGGGCCATTCAAACCACGAGAACACGACGACCTCGTCGTCCTTCGCCTGCACCGCCTTGCGGAAGTCGGTCACCTTGCCGTCTGGCACATCATCACCCCAGCACTCGACCATGCGCGTCACGCCCAATTCCTTGAAGAAGGGGAGAGCGGAGTTCGCATGATCGATATAGGCCTGCTTGTTGGCGGCAGGCACGGCGATCAGAAAGCCGTCAACGTAAGCCATGGAACACCTCCATTGTTTGAGTTGTTACTTCGGATCCTTGTCATATGTGGTCATCTCATCGGGGAGTCGTTGCCAGCCATCTGGCGGCAAGTGTAGACCGACACCTGTGGTGGCGGAATACTCGGATCGGCGAAGCCGCCAACCGCAACGCCAACACTCCTGTCCTCATGCACAGCCTCCGTATGAAACAGGTTCGTTCCAGAACTCCGGACAGAAATGAAAGGCGAAGCATGCGCCCTGAGCGATCCGGGAGCAAGGCGACCCGGCGCGAGCGCCGCCCCATCGGAGCGCCCTTGGCGCGTGAGATCAAGTCTAGTGCGCCTTGATGGAAGAACGGCGAACGCTTCGATCGCCCTGGTCTACCCGGGAGCAAGGCGACCCGGCGCGAGCGCCGCCCATCGGAGCGCCCTTGGCGCGTGAGATCAAAAGCGGTGCGCCTTGATGGAAGAACGGCAAACGCTTCGATCGCCCTGAGCGATCCGGGAGCAAGGCGACCCGGCGCGAGCGCCGCCCATCAGAGCGCCCTTGGCGCGTGAGATCAAAAGCGGTGCGCCTTGATGGAAGAACGGCGAACGCTTCGATCGCCCTGAGCGATCCGGGAGCAAGACGACCCGGCGCAAGCGCCGCCCCATCGGAGCGCCCTTGGCGCGTGAGATCAAGTCTAGTGCGCCTTGATGGAAGAACGGCGAAGGCTTCGATCGCCCTGGTCTACCCGGGAGCAAGGCGACCCGGCGCGAGCGCCGCCTATCGGAGCGCCCTTGGCGCGTGAGATCAAAACTGGTGCCCAGGAGAGGACTCGAACCTCCACGACCTTGCGATCACTGGCACCTGAAGCCAGCGCGTCTACCAATTCCGCCACCTGGGCAGGTGCGCGAAGTAAGCCCCGGTGGATAGTTGTCCGAAGGGCGGTTGTCAATCGCACCGACGATGACTGATCCGCGTTAGCTTTCCGTTTAAACTGGTCCACTTCACAGCTGACAATTCCATGCCCGGTCGTGTACCACTCATCCAGCTTGCACCGCTGTTTCGATCGCTGCGACGGCGCAACGCTTCACACCCACCTTATGTCTTCCCATAGTGCCGCGAAAAGACGTGCTGGAACATGGCAAAAAAGGACGGCTTGAATGGCTGAGAGACTGGTATCCGACAAATTGGTCACGATCTTCGGTGGCCCCGGCTTTGTCGGCAGGTATGCAACCCGTGAACTGGCTGAACGCGGCTGGCGCATTCGCGCAGCCTCCAGGCGGCCTGACCTCGCCGGTCATTTGCAGCCCATGGGGGTGGTGGGGCAGATCCATGCGGTGCAGGCCAATCTGAGATATCCAGAATCCGTCGCGCACGCCCTGGCCGGCAGCGATGCAGTGGTCATCGCCGTGGGCGTCCTCGCATCAATCGGTAAGCAGACGTTTGACGCGCTCCATGTGGACGGTCCCCGCGCTGTCGCAAAGGCTGCACGCGAAGCCGGCGTGAAGACCGTAGTGTTCGTGTCGGCCATCGGTGCGGACGCAACGTCTTCAGCAAATTATGCAAAATCGAAAGCCGCAGGCGAAGCCGCCGTTCTGGAAGAGTTCCCCGAGGCTGTGATCCTGCGGCCATCGATTGTATTCGGCCCGGAAGATCAATTCTTCAACCGGTTTGCGGGGATGGCGAAAATCTCGCCGCTGCTCCCGTTGATTGGAGGCGGCAAGACCAAGTTCCAGCCGGTGTATGTCGGTGATCTTGCCCTGGCCATTGCAAATTCCGTCGAAGGGGCTGCTCAACCCGGCACGATCTATGAATTGGGCGGCCCGGAAATCCTGACCTTCAGGCAGCTGCTGGACCGGACAATCGAGTGGTCAGGGCAAAAAGCAGGGTATTTGCCGCTACCGTTTTGGTTGGCCAAACTGCAAGCGCTCATGACATGGCCTCTGCCAAGCGGACTACGCCCCATCACGGTCGACCAGGTTCGCATGCTGCAGTCGGACAACGTGGTCAGTGAAGCGGCGCGAAAGGAGGGACGGACGCTCGAAGGTCTGGGTGTCTCGCAACCCGACGCCTGTGACGTCATCGTGCCAGCCTACCTCGAACGGTATAAGCCAAAGGGGCAGTTCGCCCATTATCGCGGGTGATACATAATCGGTTCCGGGTGAGGGCCCGGGCGGGCGCGGTAGCCTCGTAAGTCTGTTTGAGGCAACGGCAAGACCGAAGTTTGCGCCGTTTTGCACCAGCAGGCTCCTCCCGCGCCGCAGCGGCTCCAAACCGCGCCATATCTCCATTGAAACGTCCCCATTGAAACGTCCAAAGAAAAAGCCCCGATCATCGATCGAGGCTTGGTACGCGGGTGGCAATACCGCGTTGGGTGTGTCTTATGGCGAGCCGCCGAACTGTCTCAGTTTCAAGCAACCTTCGAAGTCGATATAAGCGGCCTTAGTGGACGCTGGCGACTTCCAGTTCGTCACCCATGGCATGTCCCAATGCGGCCTGCATGGAATCCGTCAGAGCCAACGGCGTGCCATCTGCAGCGTGAACCGCGTAGAGGCTGATCCCGTCGGGAAGGCCTTCCACACTCGGAAACATTTCATGCGCTTCATCAGACGTGAGCGTCTTGATGTAGGCGACTTCGCCTCCACCCAGCTGCTCGAACTCGTCGGTGCTCATTTCACGTGTGGCTTCAAATTCATTCATGACGCTAGTCCTCCAGACCGCTTCTTGCCCCAAATCCGAGCGAAGGTTGGCGAGAGCCAGACATCAGCCTGACACGTCATGACAGCTTTTTCACGACAGAACGGGGGCAAGCGCCTGTCGGCTGGAAGCTCCATCACCATCTTCGGTCGATTCGCCGCCTTAGGCGATGACAAAGTAGAACTGGGATTGATGGAAGGTTAAACTGTGCCTTTCGACCCAGGCAGGCTACCAATTTCGATACGTCGGATGTGCTTCTCGGGCTCAACCTTCACGACATCAATGGCAAGCAACCCATTGTCGAGTTCGGCAGATTGCACTTCGATGCCGTCTGCGAGGACGAACGTGCGCTGAAACTGCCGAGCCGCAATTCCCCGGTAGAGGTACTCGCGGGACTTGTCGTCCTGCTGGCGGCCACGAATGGTAAGTTGTTTATCTTCCAAGGTAATTTCGAGCTGATCGATAGTGAAGCCCGCGACTGCGAGCGTGATCCGAAGCAGCTCTCCGCCATCGGGTGTCCCGCTGACACGCTCAATGTTGTAAGGCGGATAGCCTCCGTCAGCGCCTTTTCCGGCGCGATCAATCAGCCGTTCTATTTCTTCGAAACCCAACAGCATCGGGCTCGAAAGCATACTCATTCTCGACATGTGTGAAGCCCTTTTGATAAGCGACTTTCCGATTATTTCCCCTGGCACACTGTTGCCCGAGGGCACCGCTGTCCTCATGGACCAGCGACATTCCGGATATGGTCAGTGGGTGCGTCCTGTTCAAGTCCGGGATACGGATCAGCAGGTGTCCAAGGCTTAAATATCAAAGATCTTGAACTATGCGACGCCGTTCTCTATATGTTCAATCATGAACAATAAACAAACGACAGAAACCCCAACAGTCACGATCACTGAGCGTCCAAAGATGCGGAAATGCCTGGGTTGTCAGGAGCCATTTGAAAGCGAATGGTCCGGCAACCGTGTGTGTAAGCGTTGCAAAGGATCGGCCGCTTGGCGCCAAGGCGGCTAAGTCGCTCTCCACGTTTCCCCAGGCTGTCATAGAGCCGCTTTTCAGAGTGTCAGACAGCCTGCCACCGCGCCTCCAGTATGCGCGGTTCTAGGCGCGAGGTTTAAGCCTTGAACGGCTGAGGACACGGGTCGGGGACATCGAGATCGCAAGAGACAATCGTCTTGCTAGAGTCTTCGTTTTATGAACGGGGACTTTTTTGCCGTGTCCAGGTTCCACCACTCAGATACGATTAGGAACCAACATATGCGGTCAGCCTTCTGTGGTCAGCCTTCGAGCGCCTCTCGCTTCAATTCCAGGTTGAGCCATTGCTCCTCGACGACCTCCAACTGAGACTGAACTTCACCGAGCCGGATTGTGGTCTTCTCAAACGCAGCCGGGTCACGATTGAACAATTCGGGATCAGACAGCATTTCGCCAAGACGTGTCGCTTCCGCTTCGAGCTTTTCCATCTGCTTGGGCAGCGTTTCTAAAGCGTGCTTGTCATTGAACGTCAGCTTGGTCGGTTTGTTTGCCGAACCCCCATCGGACCCAGTCCCGGACTTTGTCGCTGCTCCAGAGCGTTTTGACGTCCCATTGGCAGTCCCGCCATCACCCCCCTTTGTTGTGCGCCGCTTCAGGCCCTTGCCGCGACGTTGGGCCATCATGTCGGAATAGCCACCCGCATACTCGGTCCAGGTCCCATCACCTTCCGGTGCGATGACGCTGGTCACAACCCGATCGAGAAAATCCCGGTCATGGCTGACAAGAAGCAGCGTGCCTGGATAGTCGGCCAGCATCTCCTGCAGCAGCTCCAGCGTCTCAAGATCAAGATCGTTGGTCGGCTCATCCAAAACCAGCAGGTTCGACGGCTTCGCGAGGGCCCTGGCCAGCATCAGTCGGCCACGCTCACCGCCAGACAAAACCGATAATGGAGAACGGGCCTGCTCGCCTTCAAACAGAAAGTCTTTCATGTAACTCGCCACATGCCGTGGCTTGCCATTGATGATCACTTGATCACCTCGGCCACCGGTCAAAGCATCTGCGACGGTCCATTCAGGATTAAGCTCGTCACGCTTTTGGTCGAGCACGACCATGTCTAGCTTCGTGCCCAATCGGATGCGCCCGATATCTGGCTCCATCAGTCCGGTCAGCATCTTGATCAGCGTCGTTTTGCCGGCACCGTTCGGTCCTACGAAACCGATCCGGTCACCGCGCTGGATGCGCGTTGAAAACTCGGTCACGATCGGTGTGTCACCAAACGCTTTGGAGATGCCCTCGACCTCGGCCACAAGTTTCCCAGAGGTCTGTCCATCGGAAGCCGCAAGCGTCACATTGCCTTGAACCTGCGTGTGGTCGGCCCGTTGCGCGCGCATGGTCTGCAGTTCTGCCACCCGTCGCATATTGCGTTTGCGCCGGCCACTGACGCCGCCGTCATACATCCACGATTCTTCGCGTGCGATTTTGCGATCGAGCTTGTGCTGCGCCTGGGCCTCTTGCTCCAGGACGTCGTCGCGCCACGCTTCAAAGTGCTTGAACCCGCGCGACAACCGCCGCGCCTGCCCTCGATCAATCCATAACGTCGTCTTTGAAAGGTTCTCCAGAAACCGCCGGTCATGGCTGATGAGCAGCATCGCACTGCGGATGGAGGCCAGTTCCTCTTCCAGCCATTGGATCGTAGGAAGGTCCAGGTGGTTGGTCGGTTCATCCAGCAAGATCACGTCGGGTTCGGGGGCCAGGACACGCGCAAGAGCCGCGCGGCGCGCTTCGCCGCCAGACAACAGCGTGGGGTCGGCCTTCGGGTTCAGCTTCAAAGCATCAATCACGCGCTCAGCAGTGTAGGTCCCCTGCGTCTCCGCCAAGCCATCGACCACATAGTCGAGCAGTGTCTTGAACCCGGTGAAATCGACCTCTTGCGGCAAATAACGGATAATCGCGCCGGGTTGGACAAAGCGTTCCCCGTGGTCGGGTTCGACGAGACCCGCAGCCACCTTCAACAGCGTCGACTTACCAGATCCGTTGCGTCCGACAAGGCATGCCTGTTCGCCCGCCGCAATGGTCATATCCGCGCCATTGAGCAAGGGCTTGGAGCCAAATGAAAGGTGAATGTCTTTGAGGGTAAGAAGGGGCGGGGACATTGAAGCTTTCTGGACAGCTATTTGGGGGAACGGAAGCGCCTGTTGCTGGCAGGCGGCTGGTTCTGCGGAGCATGGAGTCAGCACGCACAAGACCAAAGCGTCGACTAAGTGGGCGGTGGAGTTACGGATTGGTTGAGCCTGTCGGTTTTTTTAGGCTCGCTGTGGCGTGAGTCAAAACCAAGCCCGGCGTAGGCATCGAGCAGTCCTCGTTTGACGTGAGCTTCCGTGAAGCCTCCAATCAAGCGTGCATGGGCAGCCTCTCCCATCGCCTCGCGCTTGTCAGGCTGGCTTGCCAGTTCGCTCAGGGCATCAGCAAGAGCGACGGCATCGTCTGGTGGAACGATCAAGCCCTCAACTCCATCCCGCACAAAATGCCGGCTGCCGGGCACATCGGTCACAATAATTGGGCGCCTGGATGCAGCAGCTTCGAGAACGGCACGCGGCATGCCTTCCCGTGAGGTCGACGGCAACACACAAATGTCTGACCGACGCCAGATATCCGCAACGTCGGCAACATGACCGTGCCATGTCACGAGCCCTTCTTCCTCCCACTGGCGTATCCGGGTCTCAGGAATGGCCTCAGGGTTATCGTCATCAACGCGTCCATAAAGGGAGACGGCAAAAGAACTGAGATTGGAGTTTGAGCGCGAGCTGGCGTCCGATTTGGCTCCGGCATTCGCCCGCTCACGAATGATCCGGCTGGCCTCCACCAAAACCTCCACGCCTTTCGATTGGATCATGCGGCCAACGAAAGCTGCCGTTGTCGGCGGTTCCATGCGAACTGTGCATGGCGAAAACCGCGCCTCATCAACCCCGGCACCCGGCACGATCGTCACGCGGTCGCCCACGCGGATGCCCTGCTGGACGAGGAAGCCATGGTCTTCTGGGTTCTCGGCGATCAACCAACTGCTTTTGCGGGCAAGCACACCATTCAATGCCGCCATGGCAGCAGGCCGGATAAACTTAGCGGCCCGCCCCTCCGATATGCCCAAAAAGCCTAGCCCGGTCAGATGCATCATCATCGGCACCCGTGACGTGAAGCGCGCAGCCAGCGCTGCCAGCACCATTGGCTGCATGGCGATCACGTGCACCACATCGGGGCGCTGCGTCTGAATGAGTTTCGACAGCCGACGCACGGTAAACGCCTGTTCAAACGGATTGAGAGACGACCTGCGAAAGTCGAACGGAACAACCGTGGCACCAACAGCTTCCAAAGCTTCCGACTTCCCGGACAAACGTGTCGCAACAACAACGTCAGCGCCGTTTTCCACGAGTGTCTCGATCAGCGGCAAGAAATGCGACACCGCAAACCAGTCTTCGGTAATGAGGATCAGGATCTTTTTGTCGCGCATGTTCAAATGCTAACCACGAATGCCGCGTATCGAAACACCGATTGCCAACGCCACGCCGGTAATAGTCTCGGCATCGTTTTCAGATACCGCCAACGGCCAATCCAGTGTTTTCTGGTCTGAACAACTGATATGCCGTCGAACGCCCCTGCCGGGTCTATGCCCGCTACCCAGGCTTTGCCGGTGCATCGAGGCTCGCAAAGGCCTCCCATCGAAAAACGGACCGACGGTGTGGAAAGCGGTGCGCGTGCAAATCAAATAATGGTGGAGCCAAGGAGGATCGAACTCCTGACCTCTTCGCTGCCAGCGAAGCGCTCTCCCAGCTGAGCTATGGCCCCGAACCTATGGCCTGAGGCAGCAAACACCGCCAGAGGCCTGGGAAGCAGTGGGATACGTCCCAACGCCTTAAACTTCAAGTCAAAACCGAATGGACCCCATCGACATCCCCAGTCGAGCCCGGACCACACGATCAAAAAGGTGCTGCGCAATGACACCGCAACCGATTTAAACGTCTTCAGTGCCGCCTTTACGGGGAGGAATGATATCCGTCACGTTGCCGCTGTCTTCTTCTTCCGTTTCCAGGAACGTATCGCTGTCATCAGACGCATCATCGTCGTCTGTTTCAATGTCCTCGATGGCATCAGCGCCTTCAAGCTCATCAGCGGCTTCAGCACCATCTTCAGTACCTTCAGCGGCGGCGGCTTTCTTCGGCTTTTCTTCCTTGATTTCAACTGGAACGCCTTCTGGGGCATGCGCGATCTCGTAGATCGTTCCACAAATCGGGCAGGTGATGGGATCACGGTTGAGATCGTAAAAGCGTTCACCGCATTCGGTGCTTTGGCAGGTGCGCTTGATTCCGCGCGCGTCATTCGTCGCCATGGCGTGTATCGAACCTTTACTGATCTGAAACGGAAGCGAGCCGTCTGCCACACCCCTGGTCCGGTGTCAAAATCATTCGTGGATTTAGTTAGCCATAAACGCCAGGTCGAACCCACCGTCAAACCATACATCGAACCTCACACCGAAGTGCCACGGCAGCCGAAGGAGCGTAGCGCGTATCGTACCCATGCAACGGTGACTTGCAGCCAGGCTGTTTTCGTAGGAAACCCTGCCTGCTCCGCAGACGCTCTTGTCGTGCGTGAATAGACAATAACGGACATCCCATTGCATCAGTCGACCGACACGCGACCACAGCCCCGATCGGCCTCACGGTCAGGCCCCCTGGCGGGTGAGATCACCGTACCCGGCGACAAATCGATTTCCCACCGCGCGCTTTTATTTGGCGCACTGGCCACCGGTGTGACGAAGATCACCGGCCTGCTTGAAGCTGAAGACGTGTTGAACACCGCCAAGGCTGTCGAACATATGGGGGCTCGCGTTTACGAAGAGGGCGGAACATGGTCGGTGACCGGCTGCGGCGTCGGCGGGTTGTCTGCTCCCGACGCTCCGCTGGACTTCGGCAACTCAGGCACCGGGGTCCGATTGATGATGGGCGCGCTCGCCGGTCATGACTTCAAAGCCGAACTCATCGGCGATGCCTCTTTGTCGCGCAGACCCATGGGCCGTGTGCTCAATCCGCTGATGCAGATGGGCCTCGAAGTTATGCCCCAAGGCGCTGACCGCCTGCCCTTGACCATTCGCGGCGCAACCGCCCCGCTTCCCATGCGCTATGAACTTCCCGTCCCCTCGGCTCAGGTAAAGTCGGCAGTCTTGCTCGCGGGCCTGCACGCTCCGGGAGTGACAACCGTGGTTGAGCGTGAACCCACCCGCGATCACACCGAGCGCATGTTGCGCTATTTCGGTGCGCAAATTGATGTAACAACCGCTGGTGATGCAACCGAAATCAGCATAGTCGGCGAGGCGGAATTGACGGGAAAGCCGGTGGATGTTCCAGCCGATCCATCATCAGCAGCGTTCCTGGTGGCCGCAGCCGTCATCACTGAAGGGTCGGATGTGACGATCAAAAACGTGCTGCTCAATCCCACACGGACCGGGTTCTACAAAACCCTCCAAGACATGGGTGCCGACGTCATATTCGAAAACGAACGCAGTGCCGGGGGTGAACCGGTAGGCGACATTCGCGCACGCTCGTCCCGCCTAAAGGGCGTTGAAGTCCCAGCAAGCCGCGCCCCATCAATGATCGACGAGTATCCTGTCCTGGCCTGTGTGGCAGCCTTCGCCACGGGGACAACCACTATGCTGGGGCTGGCGGAGTTGAAGGTGAAGGAGAGCGATCGTCTTGCTGCGACCTCCGCGGGACTGACAGCCAATGGCATCAGCAACGCCATTGAAGGCGATACGCTCAAAGTGCATGGCAGCAGAGACGAGCGTCCTGCTGGCGGCGGCATTGTCGAGACGCATATGGACCACCGCATTGCCATGGCTTTTCTGACGTTGGGGCTCGGCTCGCAAGCACCCGTAACGGTCGACGACACACGGGTCATCGCCACCAGCTTTCCGTCATTTGTCGATCTGATGGAGGGGCTGGGCGCCAACCTGAGTGCGACGCCAGCCAACGCGGGAACCAAGAACCCCACCAGCGACAACAAGGGGCCGGGTGCATGATTATCGCGATTGATGGCCCAGCTGCATCGGGCAAAGGCACGCTCGCGAGAAAGGTGGCGGCACATTACGGCTTGCGCTACCTCGACACCGGATCGCTTTACCGCGCCGTTGCCCGCGACACACTCGCCCGGGGGTTTCGGGTGAATGACACATGGGCAGTCGTTGCCATGGCCAGATCGCTCAATCCCGACACTCTTGATGATGAGGGCCTGCGCGCGGCCGGCATCGGCGAGGCAGCCTCCGTGGTTGCCAGAATATCAGAGGTCCGAGCAGCCCTTTTGGATTATCAGCGCGGCTTTGCCCGCTTACCCGAAGGCGCAGTGCTCGATGGCCGCGATATCGGTACGGTTGTTTGTCCGGGCGCCGATGCCAAGTTGTTTGTGACAGCCACCCCGGAAATCCGGGCACAACGGCGCTACATGGAGCGCGTGGCCAGGGGCGAGAACGTCAGCCTTGATGAGGTGCTGCAACTCATCCACGAGCGAGACGCGCGCGATTCCGGTCGAAAGACAGCCCCGATGCGCCCGGCAGATGATGCCCACTTGCTCGACACCAGCAATCTCGATATACCTGCGGCATTCGACGCTGCGGTCAGTGCGATCAAGAGGAAGATCAGCCGGTAGAGGCCTTGAATGAGGTCTCAAATTCTTAACCGGCCCGGACGATAAGCCGGCCGCCGCAGGTCAAAGAAACCACGCCGATCGACGAGACGGGTCCGGTTATACGGGGCCGCTTATCTGCTCGGTTCAAACCCCTTAACTCGGACACCGTGCCGTCTTCACGCATGTGGAGCGCGGACATTTGTGCATTTGACGGCTCTCAGGCCCAAAGCGCTGAGCACGTTGTTAGCCCAGATGTCGCCCGGCACCATGATTTGGAGAACGCAAACCGCATGTCGCAAATGGACACCATGGACAGCCTAAACCCGACCCAGGACGAATTTGCAGCCCTGCTGACGGAAAGCCTTGAAAAAGATGACATCTTCGAAGGCAGTGTCGTCAAAGGCAAGATCATTTCCATCGAAAAAGATATGGCCGTCATCGACGTAGGCCTGAAGATGGAAGGCCGCGTGCCGATGAAGGAATTTTCAACGCCGGGCAAAAATGATGGCCCAGGCGTTGGTGACGAAGTCGAAGTCTACCTTGAGCGCGTTGAAAATGCGCTCGGTGAAGCCGTTCTCAGCCGCGACAAAGCCCGTCGCGAAGAGAGCTGGAACCGGCTTGAGAAGCAGTTTGAAGCTGGTGAAAAAGTCACCGGTGTGATCTTCAACAAGGTCAAAGGCGGGTTCACCGTTGACCTCGACGGCGCCGTCGCTTTCCTACCCGGGTCACAGGTGGATATTCGGCCGGTGCGCGACATTGGTCCTCTGATGGGGCAGGAACAGCCTTTCCAGATCCTCAAGATGGACCGCCGCCGGGGTAACATCGTGGTCTCGCGCCGCTCGGTCCTCGAAGAAACACGCGCAGAACAGCGTGCAGACATTGTGGCCCGCCTCGGTGAAGGTCAGGTCATCGAAGGCCTCGTCAAGAACATCACGGACTATGGCGCCTTTATCGATTTGGGCGGCATCGACGGACTGTTGCACGTGACCGACATGGCTTGGCGCCGCGTGAACCACCCATCTGAGATTTTGAATGTTGGCGACAACGTCAAGGTCCAGATCATCCGCATCAACCCGGATACGCAGCGTATCTCGCTGGGCATGAAGCAGCTCCAGGCCGACCCATGGCAGGCCATTGAAGCCAAATACCCAATCGAGGGCCGCTTCAAGGGAACGGTCACGAACATCGCAGATTATGGCGCGTTCGTTGAACTTGAAGCCGGTGTGGAAGGCCTCATCCACGTCTCCGAAATGAGCTGGACAAAGAAGAACGTTCATCCCGGCAAAATCGTTTCCACCAGCCAGGAAGTCGAAGTTCAGATCCTGGAAGTCGACAGCAACAAGCGACGCATCTCACTGGGCCTGAAACAAACGCAGGACAACCCATGGGATGCCTTCCTCGCGATCCACCCGAAGGGCTCCACGGTCACCGGCCCAATCCGCAACATCACTGAGTTCGGTCTCTTTATCGGACTCGAAGGTGGCGTTGACGGCATGGTCCACCTATCCGACCTGGACTGGAACCGCCCAGGTGACGAGGCCATCAAGGACTACGAGAAGGGTCAGGAAGTCGAAGCGGCCGTTCTGGATGTTGACCCATCCAAAGAGCGCATCTCGCTTGGCATCAAGCAACTGGGCGGCGATCCAGCCGAAACCATCGGCACCTACCGCAAGGGCTCCACAGTCACGTGTGAAGTCATCGCGGTTCAGGAAAACGGGATCGAGGTCAAATTGGCCGACACGGACATCACGTCCTTCGTCAAACGGTCCGATCTGTCCCGTGACCGCTCGGAGCAGCGCCCTGAGCGTTACAACGTGGGCGATAAGGTTGATGCAGCCGTAACGAACATCGATAAAGCGGCACGTCGCATCTCTGTATCGGTTAAAGCACTTGAAATCGCAGAAGAAAAGCAAGCGGTTGAGCAGTACGGCTCATCTGATTCAGGCGCTTCACTAGGTGATATCCTCGGTGCGGCCATGAAAAAGAGCATCAAAGCTGACGACGGGGAAGCTGAGCCGGCCAAAGCCGCGGACGCAGAACCGGCGGCGTCAGCTCCTGAAGCTGGCACCGAGACGGCAGAGGCATCGTCTGACGACGCTAAGCCCGATGAGGCCAAGGCTGAAGAACCAAAAGCTTAAGGCTGCGACGTAGCCCTGGATTTTAGTCGGACATCCTCAAAGGGTCAGTTGCGCAAACCGCGTAAACTGGCCCGGGCAGGACACACAAACAAAAAAACCGCTTGATCTCGCTGATCAGGCGGTTTGTCTTTTCTAACATGTGTTCACCAACCAGCAGCCCGAATCCGGCCGCCAAAATCCGGCCACCGGACCCTTGCCCCGGCCGCTGGAAGATGGCGAAAAAACGCCAATTGACGGCGCGTATTGCAGCTGGCCCGATGCTTGCCTTACGAATGACGATGAAAACGTTTTATTAACCCCAACCCGTTGACCAGGACGTTCCCTCGCATCGCGATTGTTTGAAGAACGCCAATGGAGCCCGTGACCCGCCATGACGACTGAAACCGAAACCGTGCTCGATCGGCGACGCCTCCGCCGGAATATGGCGTTTTGGCGCGCACTCGCCGTCTTTGCAGCCATCTTTGCCATCGGCGCAGCACTGTTTAGCTCATCAAACTTCAAGTCTCTCATCGGCCAAAAGCAGATTGCCCGCGTGTCCATCACCGGGACGATCCTTGAAGATCGCAAGCAGTTGAAATTGTTGGATAAGATCGAAGAGTCCGACAACGTTGCAGCCATGATCCTGTTCGTGAACTCACCCGGTGGCACGACAACCGGCGGCGAGGCGATCTATCAGGCGCTGCGCCGGATCTCAAAGAAAAAGCCGGTTGTCGCCCAGTTTGGGACGGTTGCTGCGTCTGCAGGCTACATTGTGGGACTGGGAACCGACCATATCGTATCGCGCGGCAACACCATCACCGGCTCGGTCGGGGTCATACTGCAATGGCCGCAGGTCACGGATCTGCTGGATAAAATCGGCGTAAAGGTCAACGAAATCAAAAGCGGCCCGCTGAAGGCCGAACCCTCGCCATTCGGTACTTTGAATGAGGATGCGCGCAAAATCACCGAAGAGATGGTGCAGTCCAGCTTCCGGTGGTTTGTGTCACTCGTCGAGGAGCGCCGCGGTATTAAGGCACCCGATGTTCCAGGCTTGATGGGCGGTCGTGTCTTCTCAGGGCGTGACGCCAAGAAATTCGATCTGGTCGATGAAATCGGCGGTGAGGAAGAGGCCGTTCGCTGGCTGGAAACCGAACGTGGCGTCGCCAAGGGACTGGACATTGTCGATTGGAAACCAAGTGATGCGCAGAGGTTTGGTCTGTCCAGCCTCGTCTACGGCGCAGCATCGTCACTAATTGGCAACAAGGCTGGCGGTTTGTTGGACATGATGGCGCGTGATCGTCAGCTCTCAACACTAGGTCTTGACGGTATGGTTTCTGTTTGGCACCCTTCCGAAAATTGAGGGATTACAACAACTTTTGAAATGGACCCGCCGTGATTAAGTCTGAGCTGATCCAAAAGATATCCACGGCTAATCCGCATCTTTACCATCGAGACGTCGAGCGCATCGTCAATGTGATCTTCGACGAAATCGTCGAGGCTTTATCGCGCGGCGACCGTGTCGAATTACGCGGGTTCGGCGCGTTCACTGTCAAGCATCGGCCCGCACGTGAAGGCCGCAACCCCAGAACGGGGCAGCCGGTCTCCGTTGCCGAAAAATTCGTTCCCTTCTTCAAAACCGGCAAGGAATTGCGCGACCGCTTGAACGATGGCGGAAAGCCAGTGGCAAAGTCCAAGCGCTGAACCGTCCAGCCCGCCACCCGCGCGGCTGCAGACCTGACACGGCCCGCCCCGTAGTCTCGGGTCACTAACCACTTGGACCAGTAACGCCAATTTATGAGCCGGGAGTGCACGACGATCGTTGCGCCACACTGGCGACCTGTGCTGAAATACCAACGACCGCAGATTGGTTAGCTGGCGACGTCGTCTCGCAGGAAGCTGGACACGATGTTAACCGGCGAACGTTGACCGGCCAACGGTGATGGCTTTGCTTGGAAGACGACATAACCGCTTCGTTTCCATGAAGCAAGCCCGTCGCCCAGCCCCGTCTGTGTGAACGAAAAAGACGAACGCGCAAAGTTGGTACCCATGTTTCGACGCATTTTGACCCTGCTGATCTCCGCACCGATTGCTGCCTTCCTCATCATGGTCGCGGTCATTAACCGTCAAAACGCGACGCTGGTCCTCGATCCGTTCAAACCCGATGATCCGGCGTTCGCTCTCAGCATGCCGTTCTATCTGTATTTGTTCGGCGCGCTCGCACTGGGCATCATAGCCGGCGGAATGAGTGTCTGGCTCAGCCAGGGGCAATGGCGCAAAGCCGCCCGCATCCGCTCCCAAGAGGCCCGCCGCTGGCAGGCGGAAGCCGACAGGTTGGCCCGTGAGCGCGACGCAAGCGTAGGAATGCCTGCTGGTCAATCAAAAGAACTGGCGCTGTTGAACCGCTAAGTGTGAAAGCCGGGCCAGGCTGGTGACATGTCGGCGTTCGAACGCCTCCCGAATGACGCTGTGGCACGCATCTGGACCCATTATGACCCAGACCAAAATATGCGGCATCAACACCGCTGAAGCGCTTGAGGCCGCGATTCAGGCTGGCACCGACTACATCGGTTTGGTGTTATTCCCGAAAAGCCCGCGGAATGTCGAATTTGATCAAGCCGAGGAACTGGCCGAGTTGGCCCGTGGCCGCGTTAAGATCGTCGCATTGGTGGTTGATCCGGGTCCCGCCATGTTGTCGGTTCTGCGAAACAACATCAGACCTGATATTGTCCAACTGCACGGTCACGAGACACCCGACCTCGTTGAACGGTTCAAACGCGCTCTGCCGGGGATCGCATTATGGAAAGCGGTTCCCGTCTCACAACAGGCCGACATCGAAGCCGCCGAAACCTATCTTGATGAAAACACACGCGCGTCCCGTTTGCTTTTCGATGCTAAGCCACCTGAGAACGCGGACCTGCCCGGTGGCAACGGGCTATCGTTCGACTGGCGCATCCTGAAAGGTGTTGCATCACGCTACCCTTATGTCCTGGCCGGTGGCCTGACGCCTGAAAATGTGGCCAAAGCCATCGAACTGACGGGTGCAGCGATCGTCGATGTTTCATCAGGTGTCGAAACCGAACCAGGCAAAAAGTCGCCGGAGCTGATGACGCGGTTTATAATGGCTGTAAAATCGGTCACCAACAACGAGACGACTGCGGCATGACCCGGCTTGAGCGCTATTCTTGCTGAGCAATCCCGGGCCTCCCCGCAACTGGCTTGAACCTGTGCACGTCAGGCTTCAAGTCTGAGATGAGAAAGTACATCGATCCGCTCCTCAGTAAGAGATCGGCAACAACACGACCCGTGCGAAACGGCACGCGCCTAATGAGGCCATCCTCGTCGAGGCCAGCCCCATGATGGCGAGCCTCATAGAGGTCAAGGGAGACACACACCATGGCAAGCGACGCCACCAAAACGACCGCAGAACTCAAACGCAATACGCTGTCGAGCGGCCCGGACGACCGAGGGCATTTTGGCACTTTCGGCGGGCGTTTCGTGGCCGAAACCCTGATGCCGCTGATCTTGGAATTGGAACGCGCCTACGAGGCGGCCAAGGCAGACCCGTCGTTTGACGCCGAAGTCAAAAGTCTGAACACGCACTATTCCGGTCGCCCCAGCCCGCTTTATTTCGCGGAGCGGCTGACCGAGCATCTCGGTGGTGCCAAAATCTATTTTAAGCGCGATGAGCTGAACCATACCGGCTCGCACAAGATCAACAATTGCCTCGGGCAGATCCTGCTGGCACGGCGCATGGGTAAAACGCGCATCATCGCAGAAACCGGAGCGGGCCAGCATGGCGTCGCGGTGGCGACCGTCTGCGCGCGCTTCGGCCTGCCGTGTGAAATCTATATGGGTAAAACCGACGTCGAGCGTCAGTCCCCGAACGTTGCCCGTATGCACATGCTGGGCGCCTCGATCAATCCGGTCACTTCGGGCGCGGGCACACTCAAAGACGCCATGAACGAAGCGTTACGCGATTGGGTCACGAACGTCTCGGACACGTACTACATCATCGGCACGGCGGCGGGCCCGCACCCCTACCCCGCCATGGTCCGTGATTTCCAATCCGTCATCGGTAACGAACTACGCGGCCAGATGCAGGAAATGGAAGGCCGCTTACCCGACACATTGATCGCCTGCATCGGCGGCGGTTCGAACGCCATTGGCCTGTTCCACCCGTTCCTGGATGACGATAAGGTCAGCCTCATCGGCGTCGAAGCCGGCGGGCACGGGCTGGACATCGAAAATGGTCATGCAGCCTCAATGAATGGCGGCTCCCCCGGCGTCCTGCACGGCAACCGGACGTACCTGCTGCAAGACGATGACGGGCAAATCCTGGAAGGTCACTCGATCTCGGCCGGCCTTGACTACCCAGGCGTCGGCCCCGAGCATTCCTGGCTGAAGGATATCGGCCGCGTGGACTATGTTTCCGTCACCGACAAAGAAGCGCTCGCCGCATTTCAACTGTGCGCGCAACGCGAGGGCATTATCCCGGCACTGGAGCCAGCCCACGCACTGGCCCATGTGACCAAGATTGCACCAGACCTGCCCAGCGACCACATCATCGTCATGAACATGTGCGGTCGCGGTGACAAGGATGTGTTCTCGGTCGCCCCTCACCTTGGGATTAAAATCTGACGCCAGCATCGGCGTGCGGCAGTTCTTGCGACCGAATTCCACTCCGCCTCGTTGACAGCCTCGCCGGTTGTCAGTGATCACTCCAACATGGACAAACCCATGTCGTCGATCGAACAACGCATTGCCGATGAATTGAACGTCAAGGTCAGCCAGGTGTCGGCGGCCGTTGCGCTGCTGTGTGAAGGGTCAACCGTTCCTTTCATTGCACGCTACCGGAAGGAAAAGACTGGGGGACTGGACGACGCACAGCTGCGCCAGTTGGAGGCGCGGCTGACGTACCTTCGGCAATTGGATGAACGCAAAGCGAGCGTTCTGAAGGCCGTTCGCGAACAGGGTAAGCTGACGGCAGAGCTCGAACGCGCACTTCAGCAGGCCGCTAACAAGGTTGAACTCGAAGACCTCTACGCGCCGTTCAAAAAGAAGCGTCGCACAAAAGGGCTGATCGCCCGAGAGGCTGGCCTTGAACCGCTGGCCGATACGTTGCTTGCAAATCCCTCCCTCAAACCAGATCAGGAAGCTGCGAAGTTTCTGAATGCCGCACATGGCATTACCGATGTCCAGGGCGCGCTTGATGGTGCGCGCGCCATCCTGGTGGAGCGGATGGCTGAAGAACCAAAGTTGGTGCAGGCGCTGCGCAGCTGGCTCTGGAGCAATGGCAAATTGGCGTCGAAACTAGCCACCAAGGATCAGGCGGCGGCCGCGAAATACACAGACTATTTCGACTTCCGTCAGGCCGTCCGCGAAATGCCGTCCCATCGCATCCTGGCACTTCTCAGAGGGCGCAACGATGGGGTCTTGAGCCTCAAGATCGATGTCGATGATGAGCCCGGCACCGCCCATCCTGGTGCGCGCAAGATCATGACGCATTTCCAAATCGCAGATCGCGGTCGCGCTGCCGACGCATGGCTGACAGAGACAGCGGGTGTCGCCTGGAAAACCAAGCTCCATCCATCGCTGACAACAAGCCTCCTTGGGCGTCTCAAGGAACAGGCCGACGTGGCTGCCATTGATATCTTCAAGTCCAATCTGAAAGACTTGCTGCTCGCCGCACCGGCAGGGCCACGGACCACCATGGGGCTGGATCCCGGCATACGAACCGGCGTGAAAGTGGCCGTGGTCGACAAGACGGGCAAGGTTTTGGACACCGCAACTGTCTACCCCCACGAACCGCGCAATGACTGGCAAGGCGCTTTGCGGACGCTTGCGGACATCTGCAAGCGACACAGCGTTGACCTGATCGCGATCGGCAATGGAACCGCCAGCCGTGAAACCGACAAGTTGGCCGGTGAGTTGGTGAAAATTCTGACTGATTTGAAGATGACCAAGGTCATGGTTTCCGAGGCTGGCGCGTCTGTCTATTCGGCATCCCAGATCGCAACCGAAGAGTTCCCAGACCTCGATGTGTCTCTCAGGGGCGCCGTTTCAATCGCGCGCAGGCTTCAGGACCCGCTCGCTGAACTCGTCAAAATCGAGCCCAAGGCCATCGGTGTGGGTCAGTATCAGCACGACGTCGATCAAGGTGATCTGGCACGTTCACTGGAAGCTGCCGTCGAAGACTGCGTCAACCTTGTCGGCGTCGATGTGAACACCGCCTCAGGCCCTTTGCTGGCCAGTGTCGCAGGCCTCAATCCGACGATTGCACAAAATATCGTGGCCTTCCGGAACGACAATGGCGCGTTCAAAAAACGCAGTCAGATTAAAAAGGTTGCCCGTCTCGGCCCCAAGGCATTCGAACAGTCCGCCGGCTTCCTGCGCATCATGAATGCCGCCAATCCCCTGGATGCATCCGCTGTCCATCCAGAAGCCTACGAAGTTGTCGAACGCATCGCGAAGACCACCAAACGCACTGTGCGGTCCGTTGTCGGTGACAGCGCGTTTCTCAAGTCGCTCAGCCCGCAGGACTATGCCGACGAGCGTTTTGGTCTGCCGACCGTCCGCGATATTCTTGCCGAGCTTGAAAAGCCAGGACGCGATCCGCGTCCCGAATTTGCGACCGTCAAGTTTGCCGACGGCGTTGAAAAAATGACCGACCTCAGACCGGGCATGAAGCTTGAAGGCGTCGTCACGAACGTGACCGCCTTTGGGGCGTTTGTTGACATCGGCGTGCACCAAGACGGGCTGGTCCATGTGTCCCAGCTGGCTGATCGGTTTGTCAAAGATCCCCGCGAGATCGTGAAGGCGGGTGACGTCGTGTCGGTGCGCGTACAAGACGTCGAAATTGAGCGTAAACGCATCGCGCTGACCATGAAGTCCGGCCCGATGGACGCCGTTGCAGCCTCCAATGGCCGGAGCACTTCCCCCCGTCCAGATGGCAGGCCATCCAACCGCACTGACCGTGGCCCTAATGCAAACGCGCATCGCGGCTCGAAGGTGACGCGTCCGGTCGGCGGTCAGACGGCCCCATCGGCCAGCTCAGGCGAAACGGCGTTGGCGGCTCAATTGCGGCGCGCCAGAGAAGCGGTCGACCAGAAGAACGAGCGCTAACCATACGCATCAGCTTATGTCGCGGGCGTAATCGTGGACTTTGAGGGATGGGACGGCTACACCAACAGCCGCTTGGTCGCGTCCCACCGATGCCGACGGTACCGTCTGACTGTGCGCATCCTTAGGGCTGCAGGCGACAAGACAGCTGGCAAACTCACACTGGCAACGACCCCGGGTCGGCCACGTGGCCGCTTGCGTTATGATTTGATTTGAAAGCCACCCAATGAGTGAATTTTACGGCGTCCTTCCAGCCCTGCGCGAGGCGATGCTGGCGCGCGATTACTCCGATCTGACGCCTGTGCAAAAGGCGGTTCTGGCACCCGAGGCCGGCACGGGAGATGCATTGGTCTCAGCCCAAACCGGGTCAGGCAAGACCGTGGCGTTTGGACTGTCCATTGCGCATACCTTGCTGGCAGGTGAAGACAAATTCGGCAAGCCCGGAGCCCCGCTTGCCTTAATCGTTGCGCCCACACGCGAACTGGCTCTGCAGATCAAGCGGGAGTTTCATTGGCTTTATGCTGGAACAAACGCGGTCATCGGCTCATGCGTCGGCGGGATGGATATCCGAACGGAAAGACGCCAGCTCGACCAGGGAACCCACATCGTCATCGGCACGCCCGGACGGTTGCGCGATCACCTGCAGCGCAATTCTCTCACACCTGATGATATCCGTGCCGTCGTGCTCGATGAAGCCGATGAGATGCTGGATCTGGGGTTTAAGGAAGACCTTGAATTCATACTCGCCGCCACGCCTGAAACCCGACGCACGCTTTTGTTCTCTGCGACGGTGCCGCGCGGGATCGCGAACCTGGCAAAAAACTACCAGCGTGACGCGGTACGCATTTCGACGACGGAAGAAAAAAAGCAGCACAGCGACATCGAGTATCGCGCGTTGACCGTGGTCCCCGATGACCGAGAAAACGCGATCGTCAACGTCCTGCGATATTACGAGGCGCAAAACGCTTTGATCTTTTGCGCCACCCGCGCAACCGTCAATCACATCACCGCGCGCTTCAAGAACCGTGGGTTTTCAGTGGTCGCCCTTTCTGGTGAGCTCGCTCAAAAGGACCGCACTTTGGCGCTCCAGGCCATGCGCGATGGCCGGGCCCGCGTCTGCGTCGCCACCGATGTGGCCGCCCGTGGGATTGATCTTCCGAACCTGGAATTGGTCATCCACGCCGACCTTCCAACCAATGCAGAGACGCTCCTCCACCGCAGTGGCCGGACAGGCCGAGCGGGGCGTAAAGGCGTGAGTACGCTGATCGTTCCACTCAATAAGCGCCGGAGCGCGCAACGGCTGTTGTCGGCCGCAAAGATTGACGCCACCTGGGACCGGCCGCCGTCCGCTGAAGAGGTGACAGCGCGCGATGATGCGAGACTGTTGAAGCACGCGGCACTGGCATCGCCGCCGGATGACGAACAGGCCCATCTCGTCGCTCAGCTCTTGGAGCAATACAGCGCCGAGCAGGTCGCTCAGGCCTTCATCCGTGCCGTGCGGCAGGAACAGTCCGCACCTGAAGACCTGCAAGTCGTAGCCCCGTTAGACGCTCAACGTCGTGACCCAGGCAAACGTGAACGCCGGGAGCGTTTCAACACCAGTGTTTGGTTTCAGCTGTCCGTCGGCCGCAAGCACAATGCAGACCCAGCTTGGCTCCTGCCGTTGCTGTGTAATGGCGGGCAGATCAAAAAAGCAGATATCGGCGCCATCCGAATTCAGCCTGGCCAGACGTTCGTGGAGATCGATGCATATAGCGTCGAGAGCTTCCTGGGCGGGATCGGGCCGAACAAGATGCTGGAAAACAGCATTTCAGTGAAGCAACTGGATGCGCCGCCAACGCTTGAAAAGAGTGACTTCAAGAAAAACACTGGCTTTCGAAACAAGCCGCGCCCGAACCATCGCGGCAGCAAGCCGAACAGCACCGATGAGACAAGGTCAGCCAAACAGACGAAACGCAAGAAGCCAAAGCCCGGTGGGGCTTATGATCCCCAACCCTCGAACCACAAGTCCTCGACGCCCCAGTCCTCGACGCCCCAGTCCTCGCCTCCTAAGTCGGGGCCGCACACCGCTGGGGAAGCCTCAAAACCTAAAAAGCCAAAGAAGCATAAGGCGAAGGCTGGGAGGCTCAACGCACTGGTACCGGGTTCAACAAACCGGTAAGACCGCTGGCAGCTGAAACAACCAACGATCAACAAACCAGCGGAACAGATCAGATGCCACTCTTGAGGTTCGACGTTTATGAAGGCCGCACCGATGCGCAATTGAAAGCCCTGCTCGATGCCGTCCATCGCGCAATGCTGGCCGCATTCAATGTTCCCGAGCGTGACCGGTATCAGATCGTCCATGAGCACAAGCCAGCGCAGATGATCATGGAAGACACGGGCCTTGATATTCCGCGAACCAAAAACTTCGTCATGATCCAGGTGACAACAACGCCTCGCACCATTGCGATGAAGAAGACATTCTATAGGCTGACGGTCGAGGAGTTGGAAAAAAGCTGCGGCATCGCGCCCAGCGACGTGATGATCAATCACGTCACCTGCAACGCTGAAGACTGGTCGTTCGCCTATGGCCGCGCGCAGTTTCTAACTGGTGAACTCTAGAGCATGTTCAGGAAAAGTGTACGCGGTTTTCCGCCCGGAACATGCTCCAACTCAAGAGCCCAGAGCATGTTCAGGAAAAGTGTACGCGGTTTTCCGCCCGGAACATGCTCCAAATATAGAACTTAGAGCCTGCTTTAAAGGTCCACTTACAGGCGACAGGCTCTAGCTCGCGAGGGAGGGAGCGGCGAGCGGTAAGCCGCACCGACGACAAAAACGCACCAACAAAAAACGCCCCGGAATTTCAATGATGATCCCGAGGCGTTTTTTTTGTGTTCAAATCACATGCGCGGAGCGTCAGACCAATTCGGGCTTGCGATTGCGCTGACCCGTTGTGCCGCTTCCAGCACGCGGACGTCTGCGGGGCGCATTGCCATTGGGATCGCCAGCGCGGTTACGGTCAGGTGAAGACGACTTTCCACCGCCACCCGTTGTTCGGCCACCTGCGTTACGGGGACGCTGTCCATCACCGTTGCGTTGCACCTTGCCTTCGCCACTGCGTGGACTGTGTCCCGAGGAGCGATCCAAGCGGCCGCCGCCGCGTGTTTCAACTGGACCAGCGTTCCGGTCAGGCGCTGCACGGTAGGGCTTGCGCGGCTGACCGTTCGACCCTCCACCGGCACGTCCACCAGCGCGACCCGCACCGCCCGCGCGCGCCCCATCGTCACCGGGCTTGCCGCGGTAGGGACGCTCACCTTGACGCGCAGCTTGACCTGCCTCGCCTCGGCTTGCATTTGGCCCCCGGCTGCGCTGCGCACCGTCTGCATTCTGACCGTTTTGGCCGCCCCGGCTGTACTGGCTTCTCTGACCCTGACCCTGGCCCTGACCTTGGCCGTTCCGCTGGCCTTGGCGTCCGCCACGACCGCGCCGCTCGCGGTCGTCTTCACCAGGATCGACACCACCGCCATCGGCATTGGCGACATAGGCCACCTGCTCTGATGGGATGGTCTGGCGTGTCACCCGTTCGATATCGCGCAACAGGCCGCGTTCGCTCGGATCGCACAACGAAATGGCTTCGCCTGAAAGGCCGGCGCGCGCTGTACGGCCAATGCGGTGCACATAGGATTCAGGCACCTCCGGCAACTCGAAGTTCACAACGTGTGAGACTGCCGGAATGTCGATGCCGCGCGCTGCAATGTCCGTTGCAACGAGAACCTGCACCTTATCAGCGCGGAAGGCATCGAGTGCCTGCTGACGCTGGTTCTGGCTCTTGTTGCCATGGATCGCGCGAACTTTGAGGCCACCGGTGGTCAGGTGCTTGGCAACGCGGTCGGCACCGCGCTTTGTGCGGGTAAACACAAGTGTCCGCACCATGTTGTTGTCGTCGAGTAGCGTCTTGAGAACCGACACTTTTTGTTGGCGGCTGACATGCAGGACGCGTTGGGCAACGTTGTCGGCCGTTGCGGCAACTGCTGAGACCTGGACTTTGACGGGGTCCTTCAACAGCTCACCGGCAAGCACGGCAATTTCCTTTGGCATGGTCGCCGAGAAGAACAAACTCTGCCTGCGCCGTGACGTATGGCCTGCAATCGTGCGGATCGGCTTCAGAAAGCCAAGGTCCAGCATCTGGTCGGCTTCGTCGAGCACGAAAATCTCAGTGGATGAGAGGTCCGCGTAGCCTTCGCCCATATGATCAAGCAAGCGGCCAGGTGTTGCGACGAGGACATCGATGCCGCGCGCCAAGGCGCGGATCTGAGGTTTGGCACCGACGCCACCGAAAATGGTCGTGACAAACAGGTTCGTGTGGCGGCCATAGACTTTGAAGCTTTCGGCAATCTGAGTGGCCAATTCCCGGGTCGGCGACAGGATCAGTGCCCGGCAACCTTTATGCATCGGTTTTTTTGGATCGCTGATCAGGCGATCGATAATCGGTAGCGCGAAGGCTGCCGTTTTGCCCGTTCCGGTCTGCGCAATGCCAAGCAGGTCCTTGCGCTCAAGAATAGACGGGATGGCCTGAGCCTGGATCGGCGTCGGCGCAGTGTAGCCCTCGGTATCGAGCGCGCGTTGAATGCGTTCATGTAAGGCCAGTTTTGAAAATGTTGTCACTATGGATATGTCTCTTTGACCGGGCACGGCGCGGGACAGACAGCACGCTAAAGAGCTGCCAATCGCGCCATGGGCGGCGGTTGGGTTCGGGGAAGCGCCCCGCGTGGACTGGGCTGTCTGGTGTTTCAGATGTTTTGCGCTCAACAGTAGAGTGGTGAAAGAATTAGCTTGAGCTAATCGTTCAAAGGACCACCCTTCACGCGGCTGGAGCGCAGAAAGTCACGAATCAACGTGCACATCAGCTGTATGTCATGCTGCAACGCACAAGTCAAAACAGATTTCACTTTACAACGGTTGAACTTGCCCCAGGCCCATCGGATATCATGCGGTACCTCAGGGTCGCGCCGATTGAAGCGCGCCGGACACCAATACAGGACGACCTCACATGCCCCAGCATCAGCAGTTCTTCAAAACGCCGCGAAGCCACGCTGGACTTGCTTCCGGCAAACGCTTTATGGATCTCAGCGGAGGAGTAGCGGGTCTCGCCGCTTATGCAGTCTTACTGATGGCTCTGATTTCGGCGCCTGCAGCCATGAGCCCACTGAGTGCACAGCAGCGCGGCTCTGGTCTCTTTGAGGCGCTGAAAGAGTTCGTTCAGCTCGACTACCTCGGCATGGGCACCGAAAATCACATCACGAGCCCGACGCTCTTTGCCGACCGCATCGATTACTACGGGAAATCCAGGATCGACCGGGACACAATGATGCGGAAGCGGTTGGCGTATTACGACAAATGGCCGGTCCGCAGCTACATGATGCTGCCCGACACGTTCCGCGTGGCCGAACGGGATGCTGATACCGTCGATATTACATTCAACTATCGTTTCGAGGTGGCCAGCAACACACGCCGCGTCGGGGGTTTGGGCCGCACCAATCTTACGGTGCGCCTGGATGATGTGGGCGGATTTACGATCACGCGGGAGAGCGGCAAGGTGATCGAGCGGTTCTAAAGCCTGTCAGACTTAGGTTGGATCAGGTCTGTTGGTAGCCCTATGTGCGCGATCCGGCGAGAAAGTCTCGAAGGCGCGATAGGACCATAACGCGATAAGACCATAAGCTGTGGCCGGAACGTGCTGCAGCCCTGGGCTTGGCCAACATCCGGTGCTAAGACGACGCGTCTTGGCTGCCCTGCTTCACAGGTGCTTCCAGCCGCGCCGCTCACCGCGCACCCACCCCGTTTTCAACCAGCCAATGAAGTTCAACGCCATCTCATGACGAAATCACGCATCGACACCTGCTTTGAAACCCTCAAGTCACAGGGGCGTCCAGCCCTCGTCACGTTTGTGACGGCGGGTGACCCTGATTTGGAAACCTCGGGTGCAATCCTCGCCGGTCTGCCCGGAGCAGGCGCCGACCTGATCGAACTGGGAATGCCATTTTCTGATCCGATGGCCGATGGGCCTGCGATTCAGGCGGCTTCAATCCGGGCGCTGAAAGCTGGACAGAATATGCGCAAGACTCTGGCGATGGTCGCGGACTTCCGTAAGACGGACCAGAAGACTCCGATCGTGCTGATGGGCTATTACAACCCGATTTTTGTTTACCCTGCTGCCGGTTTTCTGGACGATGCCAAAAAGGCCGGTGTCGACGGGTTAATCGTTGTCGACGTACCGCCCGAGGCAGACGATGAGCTCTGCCTGCCGGCGATCGAACGGGGCTTGAACTTCATCCGCCTCGCCACGCCGACCACGGATAATGAGCGGCTTCCAGCCGTCCTCGCGAATACATCGGGTTTCGTATATTATGTCTCAATTACCGGGATTACGGGGGCAGCGGCTCCGGTGGTCTCCGATGTCCACGCCCAGGTCCAACGCATCAAGGCAGCCACAGAACTGCCGGTTTGTGTCGGGTTTGGGGTCCGCACAGGCGAGCAGGCAAAGGCCATTTCGCGGGGTGCTGATGGTGTGGTTGTCGGCTCTGCGCTGGTTAACGCCATCGAACAAAGCCTAGATGACGCGGGCACGAGCACTTCTCAGACTGTGCCTGCTGTTCTAGATCTCGTAAAAGAACTCTCCGGCGCCCTGCGCAACTGAATTGAAATGTGAGCAACCTCAGGAGCTTATTCCTCGGTGAACTGGATCAACAACCTGATGCGGCCAAAGATCCGCAGCTTCCTGACAACCAAGCGGGAAGTTCCGGACAACCTATGGCAAACCTGCCCGCTCACTGGCCAGATGGTCTTCCATAAGGACCTTGAGGCCAACCAGTTTGTGTTTCCAGGCTCCGAATACCACGAGCGAATGACGGCGGCCGCGCGGCTTGAGGCGCTTTTCGATGATGGCGTGTATGACCGAGTTCCTGTCCCAGACGTTGCGATTGATCCGCTGAAGTTTCGCGACAGCCGCCGCTATACGGATCGGCTGAAAGACGCCAAGGCGAAGACCGAGCTGGATGACGCCGTCGTCGTTGGCGAAGGCAAACTTGATGGGCGGCATGTGGTCTCAGCCGTTCAGGACTTCAATTTCATGGCCGGATCGCTGGGCATGGCAGCTGGTGAAGCCTTGATCGCCGGTATGCTGCATGCTGCCCATCGGAAAGCACCGTTCATTTTGTTTGCCGCTTCCGGCGGCGCGCGTATGCAGGAAGGCATCATGTCCTTGATGCAAATGCCGCGCGTGACCATTGCCGTGCAACGCCTTCGAGAAGCCGGACTTCCCTATCTGGTGGTCCTCACAAATCCAACGACGGGTGGCGTAACGGCGTCCTATGCCATGTTGGGCGATGTCCAAATCGCTGAACCCGGTGCGCTCATTTGCTTTGCGGGTCCGCGCGTTATTCAGCAGACCATTCGTGAAAGTCTGCCCGATGGCTTCCAACGGTCCGAATACCTCTTGGAACACGGCATGATCGACATGGTTGTGCACCGCCATCAGTTGCGCGAGACACTGTCGAAACTCGCCATGCATTTCATGTCGGCAAAAGAACACGCCGATGCCAAAGCCACGGATGCCATTGCCGCCAAATCGGCTCTGAACGGCAAACCGTCCAAGGCAGCCGCCGATCTGTCGAAGAACACGCCGGACATCGTGCCAGAGGGGAACGGGAAAACATCAAAAGCGTCAGCAACGAACGCGAAGCCGGGTGATCCCGCCACCAAACCGGACAAGAGGACAAAAGCAGCCGAGACCGCCGCGTCAAAGGCGGATAGGTTAAAAAGCAAGGATGAAGCCGTCGCCAAAGCCGATTCTCCATCAAAGGGTGATGGCAAAAACGGAAAAGCCAATGCGACGCGCCCATAAGACCGGACATTGCACCGTGAACTTTGGCGGGACCACATCATTGCCGATACCAGAATTGCCTGTAGGGCAAAGCGCGAAGAGGCGGGGCGCGAAGTAAGACGTGTCAGACAAATTTCCCAACCCCGGCGCTCCCCGGAGCGATGCCCTCCTTGCGGACCTCAAAAAGCTCCACCCCCGTTTGATCGACCTGTCATTGGGCCGCATAGAACGGCTGCTCGAGAAACTCGGTAACCCGCACAAGGCTTTGCCGCCTGTCTTCCATGTCGCCGGCACGAACGGTAAGGGCTCAACAACGGCATTTCTCAAGGCCATTCTTCAGGCCGCTGGAAAGCGCGTCCATGTCTACACCTCGCCACACCTCGTCCGGTTCCATGAACGCATCTGCTTGGCAGGCACAAACGGCCTCTCCCATCCGATCGGTGAAGACCAGCTCGTCGATGTCCTGACGCGTACCGAGCGTACGAATAACGGCGATGACATCACCCAATTTGAGATCACAACCGCAGCGGCATTCCTCGCCTTCGCCGAAACGCCGGCAGATGCGATCATCCTGGAGGTCGGGCTGGGCGGCCGGTTGGACGCCACGAATGTCATCGACAACCCGGAAATGTCGATCATCACGCCGGTAGCGATGGACCATGCCGACAAGCTGGGCGACACATTGGCGAAAATCGCGGGCGAAAAAGCCGGCATTATCAAGCACCAACGGCCTGTCGTCGTTTCAAGACAGGATGCTGAGGCATTCACCGTCATTGAGAACCGGGCAACAGCGCTGAGCGCGCCTATTCACGCCTTCGGACGCGACTTCGATGTTTATGAGCAGCGCGGCCGGATGGTCGTGCAATCAGAAAACCACGTTTTCGATTTGCCGTTGCCCTCCTTGATCGGGCGCCACCAGATCGACAATGCGGGCACCGCTGTCACCGCGCTGCGGCTTGCAGAACACTTCGACATTTCCGATGCCGAGTTCGAACATGGCGTGATCACGGCCACATGGCCTGCGCGGATGCAGCGGATCGACAGCGGACCCCTCCAGCAGTTGACGGGCATGGGCACCGAGATCTGGCTTGACGGTGGGCATAACCCGGCAGCCGGCCTTGTTGTTGCGCGCACGATCGCGGACTTGGACGAACGCTCACCAAAACCGGTTGATCTGATTGTCGGGATGATGGGCTTGAAGGATGCCCGCGGGTTCCTCGAAAACTTCAATGGCCTCGTGCGCAGCATGACCGCGGTACCATTGGAAGAAGCCCTGGAGCAGCCGCTCAGCGTCGAGGATCTCGTGCGCGCAGCAACCGATATCGGCATCCCCGCGACAACGGCGGCGAGCGCCGAACAGGCCTTACGTAATCTGGAGGCGAATGACCCAGGCGCAAAGCGTGTGTTGATCTGCGGCTCTCTATATCTGGCAGGGCACATTCTGGGCCAGGACCAACATGCGATTATAATCGATGCCGACACGAAAAAACCCGCCGACCCACTGTGAAGCGGTCCGACGGGCTTGTCTTTTGAACGTTTGGCAGGCCGCCTCAAACGACCCGACGCCCGCGTTACGCGTCAATCGACGATGTCACCCACTTTTCAAGTGAGGCCCGCTGTGTCAGTGCGCCGACATGCTGCGCTGCCACTTCTCCATTACGGAAGATCATCAACGTCGGCATGGCCCGGACGTTGTACTTCTGCGTGACGGACGGATTCTGCTCAACATCGACTTTAACGACGGTGAGATTGTCTTTCAGCGCTTCGGCAACTTGATCAAGCGCCGGGGCCATGGCCTTACACGGTCCACACCACTCGGCGAAAAAGTCGACCAGAACCGGCTTGTCGGACTTCAAGACAACGTCCTCGAACGTTGCGTCTGAAACGGCATCTGCCATGGTCATCTCCATTTGTTTTTAAGGCACATAGGTCCCCGGTCACATGGTGACCGGAGGTGCCGGTTGGGCCGAAGTTGTTTGATCGAGCCAAAGACATAAAAAGGAGCGCAGTGTGGCCGCGCCCCGTTCAATACCAGTTCAATGTCAGCTATCGGCCTTTCTGATGGCCAATACCTAAGAACGCTGCCCCTCAGCGTCAAGCGGGCGCGTTTTGATATCCCAAAGTGTTGAAGTTCGCGCCTCCAGCACATCCTCGGGGATACGCATCATTTGCGCATTGGCTGTCCACAACAAATAGGCTTCGACGGCGCGGTCCGGATAGAGCTGCTTCAAAGCCAGGCGGTAGGCCGCCAATTGCAGTACATACGCCTCCGGGATAGTCTCGACGGACATGGCGACGGACCGGTTCGATTTGAAATCAACAATGGCAACGGTGTGCTCGCTGACCACCAGCCGGTCGATCTGCCCGTGCAGCGTCAGCGGCGGCGCGTTTCCTGACGGGTGCTGAATTTCGGCAGACAACGTCGCCTCGGCCCGGCTGCCTGGCCCAAACAAATGCGCAAACGCGTCATCATCTAGAATGCGCATCGCCTCCAGGGTGACCGAACGTTTGACCGACGCAGGCAACGCCGCCCCTGCCTGATCAACGTAGGCCTGGGCAGCATCCGGTCTCTGAGCCGCGGGAATGTCCGGCAGATACTGCAAAAGGCCATGCGTGAGGTTCCCGCGAAGAAACCGTGATGTGCCACGTTCAGCCTCTGAAATGGGTGACGGCGCGGCAGGCTCTTGGGTCTGTCTGGTCTCCGCTTCCCTTGCCGCAGGTGGGCGGACAGGCTCACCCTCGTGGTCATAATCGTAAGGTGCCAGCCGTGACGGTGCGATGGGCACGGACGGTGCTATTACCTTAGGCGCAGGACGCATGGCCCACTCCGGTCGCGCGGTGGCTGCGTCGGCCGCCTCAGAAACGACGACTGGTTTTCCATCCGGCGGTTCAGTCTGTGGGTTGGTCACGCGAACAACCTCACGACCATCCGCCAGTGACACAGCCTGGGCATCGTTGGCGATCGCATTCGAAATCAAGTGATACCAGCAATCAGGCGGCGGCTTGGTCGAACTCTCAAACCCGCATACGTAGAGCCGGTCGCGCGCACGGGTCATGGCCACATACAACAAACGGTTGCGCTCTTCCGCTTCGCGGGCCGCTTGGGCACTCTTGGCCGCTTGGATCGGGGCCAGATCTTTCGACCCGGCAACGGCCCAAACCGCTTGGATTATTCTGCCTTCGCCACCCTCGTTCAACTGGTCGTTTTCATTGCCACCATCGATCAACTCTCCGCGGTTCGGGCCAAGATCAATCAGCGTGGATGAAGCACCACCCGCACCCCGCGTCGAGCATGTATCAGGCAGGAACACGATCGGTGCCTCAAGGCCCTTTGCCCCGTGTACGGTCAGCACACGAACCTCATCAGTTCCCTGTTCCATATCCCGCTTGATCTGCCGCCGGTCACTCCTGAGCCAGGTCATAAACCCTTGGAGTGAGGGGGCCTCCCCTTCATCGAACTGGATGGCCGCATTCAAGAACTCATCCAATGGATCGGCCGCCTCCAGCCCAAGTCGGTCGAGCAGCCGCCGCCGTCCACCATCACGATCCAGAACTTCGCTGAAGAATTCAAATGGCGGCCAGAAGTCTGCGCGTTTTCGCCAGGCAATCAACTGATCCACAGCCAGCCCGTAGTGATCCCGCGCGGCGCGTTGCGCCAGTAGAGCCCGCCACAAAGAGCCCTTTCGCGCCGTCTTCCCAGTAATGTGACCGATCTCAAAAAGATCATCGTCATCGAACCCGAACAACGGGCTCTTCAAAACACAGGCAAGCGCCAGGTCATCTTCCGGCAGCACCAGGAAATCCCCCAGTGCCATCAAGTCTTGAACCACCAGCTGATCGGTCAGGTCCATCCGGTCCGAGCCCGCAACGGGGATGCCGCGCGCCTTAAGGGCCGCGACCATGGGATTGGCAAACTGCGTTCGCTTGCGCACTAGAATAAGAACATCACTGGGTCGCACGGGCCGATTCTGAGAAGCCAGGATCTCGCCGTTCGCGATCCAGTCGTGAATGGTGTCAGCGATTTTCTCAGCCAGCCGGACAGCCGGATCGTCTTGAGGTTCATCACCAAACGGGTCCCACGGACTGCTTTGGATTTTCTCAGATGGCTTTTCCGTCGGCCAGACTTCAACAAGCCCGGCCTGCCCGACGCGTTTGACGAGGTGAGCGATTTGAACCGACGGATCACTTGTCAGACCAGGTGTTACATCCCGGTTCTTGAAGGTCGCATCAACCGCCATCAAGACAGCTTCCGCCGTCCGGAACGACAGGGTCAGCGTCACATCACGCCAGACCCGCCCAGCGGCATGGGCTGCTTCCGAGAACGCGAGCCCCATACGCGCAAACATTTCAGGTGCCGCCCCCTGAAACGAATAGATGGACTGCTTCTCATCGCCGACGGCAAACAACGTCCGCGCTTCATCACGTGCCCCGTCCCCGGAAAAGAATTCACGCGCCAGTCCCTCAATGATCTGCCATTGCTGCGGAGCGGTGTCCTGGCTCTCATCAACGAGGATATGATCAAGCCCGCCATCCAGTTTGTAGAGCACCCAGGAGGCTTGATCAGACGTTGCTAACAGCTGGCTCGTCTTCAAGATCAAGTCGTCATAGTCCAGCACTGCACGGCGCGCCTTGGCATCCGTGTAGCCGCGCATGACGGCGTCAGCCAGCCGCATCAGAGCGGCTGTTGCCTCAATGGCGCGAATGGCTTTGATCCCATCTTGGGCAACAACGAACGCAGCTTGCGCGTTGTCCAGCGCATCGCACAATCCAGGCTCAGTGTCTTGAAGCCCTTTATTGAAAAGTCTTGCGCGTCGGCCACCAGACTTGGTCAGGAAAGCGGCCTCGAAGGCTTCCACGCGCTGGGCCACGCTGTCCCAGCTGGCAACGGCAGCCCTGAGCGCATTGGCCGAAGTCACGTCGTCCTTCTTGCCAGCCGCAAAGGCTGCAGCGATCTGCGTGCACTGAGCGCGACTGAGAACGCCGCCTTGAACCTCCATGAGACGGTCTTCAGTCTCATCATCGGCAAGGCTGAATGTTACGCGCAATTGGGCAACAAACTTTTCAATCGCACGTTCCGTCAGGAGCCCATGAGGTTCGTCAGCAGGCCCATCACCATCCATAGGCAATGAACCATCGAAGATCCCATCAAGCCAATCGGAATTGGAAAGCACGCTGCCAATCACGTCATCAAACCGATCTTCCTGGGCATAGGCAATGACCCGCCTCAGCGCCTCACCCAGCGGGCTCGTAGCAAGCGACGTCGCCTGATCCAGCACCTCGTTGACCGCATCTCGCTTGATCCGCGCGCCCAGTGAATCATCAAGGATGGCGAACCCTGGCGGCACACCGGCTTCCAGCGGGAAGCGCTGCAACAACCGCTCACAAAACGCGTGGATCGTCTGAACCTTCAAGCCGCCGGGCGTTTCGATTGAGCGCGTGAAAAGCTGCCGCGCGAGTTGGGTTTCATCCAAGCTGGCTGGCCGCTCAAGCAGTTCGGCAAGCATCTGAGCGAGCGCGTCATCCGACGCCGTCACCCACTCGGCCAGCCGTGCAAACACACGTGTCGACATTTCGGCAGCCGCTGCTTTCGTGTACGTCAGACACAGAATTTTCTCAGGTGGCGCGCCCGCGAGCAGGAGCCGCAAAACGCGGTTTGTCAAAACATGTGTTTTGCCTGTACCGGCGTTCGCGCTCACCCAGACAGATGCTGTCGGGTCAGACGCCTGCCCTTGAAGGCGCGTCGTCTCGACCAGGTGGTTATCACCGGGTCCTGATCCGCCATCATGCATCACGAGGCCTCCCCGGAGTTGCCGTCAAACGACCATTCGAGGACGCGCGCAAGCTGGGCATAGTCATCATACTCATAGGAAAACCCTGACCGGCGCAATGCTGGATACGGCGTCTTTGGATCATCAAAGCGGGCAATGAGCGCGCCCAGTTCGCGCAAGGCATCCTCGGCCAATTCAGAAACGTTCTTGTCGGCTATTCCCGTTTCAACTCCGGCAGGTTCCGCACCCGTCGCACTGATGTAGCGCAACGCCGTGACATCGACCCCGCGCGCTTGCAGGTCATCGTCGTCGGCGTTCCCGAGCCCCATCCCCATTCCAAAACCGCCAGCCAAAGCGATGGCAGCCTCGAGCGAAAGCTGGGGCCGCTTCCCGTCTTCGACAGCTTTTTTCGCAGGTGCCTTGCCGGTTTTGTAATCCGTGACGACAATGCCGTCGTCCGTCACATCAATGCGGTCGGCCCGCGCCCGGAGTTTGAAGGGGCCAGCTGGCGCATCAATCTCCAACACACCATCCACCTCGGCCATCGACCGCAAAACGCCAACCCGGCGCGTAGGCTCGGTCTCGGCAAACCAAGTCGCGAAACGTTGCAACCGCGGACGCCAGAACGCCCACACACGCGGGCTACCCCTCAGCTCATCGAAATGGTCCTGCGATGCCGACATGATCGCACCTGCGATATCGTTCGGCAGCGTATCGGGATACCGCATCGAAAACTGAGACATGGCCGCGTGAATAATCGTACCGCGCAGGCTTGCGTCCGGCGCATGGCCCAAATCCGGCAAGCGATCGAGGCCGAGAATGCTCTGCGCAAAGATCGCATATGGATTGGCCATCCACGTTTCGACCTTGGACACACCCATACGGCGTGGCCGCGCGTGAACCGGCGGACACGGCTGGGGCGCGGGCAGGCCGACCGGGCGTTGACCCACGGCGTCGCGTTGCCGGGCCCAGGTGATCCAGGGTTGATCGGTTTGCAAAGCATCGGTCAGATCAAGTCCCCGCAGCAGCGCTTGGATACGCATGAGCCAACGCGACGGCACGGTTGGCACGCCGTCGGTTTTCTTGGCCCGCGTGAGGTAGACCTTCGGAGCCGCCATGAAGGACGTGAAATCATGCGCGGAATACCCGATCTTCTCTTCAAGATCAGGCAGTCCCAGTGCTTTCCGCATCGGGCGATTGAGCCATGGCCCAGGGTCGGCATGATCAGGCCAGACGCCGTCGTTCAGTCCCGCGAGTACCATGATGTCCACATCGATGAGCCGCGCTTCCATGACGCCCAGGATCGAAATCTGCGGATGAACAGGCACCCGTGGCAGGACGTTGTTGCCACTGATGAGGGCTGCGTAAAGATCAGCATAATCGCGCGGTGCGACCGGCGGACCATCATCCCCTGCCGCGATCAACTCACCCAGCAGTGAAGCAGCCGTCGTCCCGGCTTCTCCGGCATAAAGCGGCGAAGGTGGTGCAGCCCCAAGATCGGAGGCATCTGGGTCGGACGCATCTTCTGAAGGTGAAGCGGCGCCGGCAGTTCCGACATCGTCCAGGCCCTCATCAGCATCGAGCGGCACCCGGCATAGCGCCTCAGCGACAGCCGCGTGCGCCCCGACAAAGGTGGAGATCGATGCTGGGTCCTTGGCATCATAAAGTGCGGTCAAAGGTGCGAACGCATCTTCCAGTTGCCCGACGAGGTCATGGGCGGCCTGACACGCCTCATCGTTGAGGGAGCGTGCTGCGCGTGATAACCGCAACCCCTCGGCGTCAGCAGTCTGGACACGTTGAAGGGCCCCGCGAACACCAGCAAGACCAGTCCCCGTATAGACCGCGCGAAACGCCAAAAGTTCGAGGGCCCTCGCGGCCAGGCGAATGTCGCGCGCCTGCAGCCCCAGCCGGCACAACGGGTGCTTGAGAAGCGCCATCAGGGCAGCTGGCGCGAAATTCTGGTTCATCGTTTCGACGACGAGGTCGAGAAAGGCGCCGGGAACCGTCTTGGCAAACGGCCGTCCGGCGCTGTCATCAACCCTGATGTTCCAGGCCGCAAGCCGGATGGCAATACGGCGCGCAAGCAAGCGGTCAGGCGTCACCAGCGCGATCCGCTTGCCAGGCGTCTCGACGGCCTCCCGCAAAATGAGCGATATGGCTTCAGCCTCTTCCAGCGCGTTGGCCGCTTCAATGAGGTGCACGTCGGCCAGTCCAGCCTCGACGTCGCGTGTGTCAGACCGGGTCGCATCAAGCCATGTGTGCCATTGGTCGGTCGTCGCGGTCGGGCGCATGGCCTGCGAAAGGAAAGCCCCGCGCGCGGCAAGCTTGGTGTCCACCGGCAGTGTCAGTTCACGAACATCCTCCCGCGTTGCGCCGAACCGTGACAACAGGCGGTGCATGGCAAACTGAGGATGATCGGGATGGCTGAGGGCATGAGCTGCCCCATCGTGGCCGGGCAAAGCCGGTTGCAGTGGAAAGGCATCTCGGACCGGCAAGGCGCCACCGGCTCGCTTGAGTTCCAACCCTGCAGTTTCGGGGTTTAAGACGTCCCAACTTGCGTCATCCAGTGAGCGGTCAAACCCCGGCAGTACAATTGCGCCGTGCTCCAGTGTGAGGACCGCTTGCATCAAGTCAACGGTGGCCGGGATCGAGCCGGTCACGCCGGCCACAATGACGGGCCCGGATGGCGGTGTCGCGCGAAGGCGATCGGCTTCGGCCCGGATGAGCGCGTTGCGCCGTTCAACAGCTGTCATGCCCCCTGTCGCCTGTTGGTGCAAAGGCCAGAACTGCGTGATGATCTCCAAGAACCCAAGCGTTTGTTCCCAATGCGCTGAATAGTCTTCCGGAACAATCTCACTGAGCGCATCCAGGGAGACCCCTTCGGTCTCGATGAGGTCGAGCATCTGGCCAAGTTCCCGCGCGAGAGCAGCCACCTGGGCCGGTGTTCGCGCGGCTGGTCGCCTGGGCTTGCCTGACTGATCGCCGTCGCCCCGAACCACAGCCTCACTCCATTTGCCCACCAGTGTCATCAAAACCATTTGCCGTTCGATCGGCGGCATGGCGGGAGGAAGCGGGAGTAGACCTGATCCTGGCGAAACCGATCCTGTTTGCGCCTCCAGGTATGACGACATCAAAGCTTCATCATCATTGCGCTCAGACACAGCCCGGATCTGCGGCAGCAGCAGCGCCGATTCACCCGATGCCTTTCGAAAAGCCGCGCCCAACGCACGCTCGGCCCGTCGCGTGGGCAACAAAATCGTAATCCCTGGGAGATCGATAATGTCTGGCTTCGGCCCACCGAAGCGTGGCAGGTCGCCATCGAGTATGGCGCGCGCAAGCCCATCCAGAAACGCAACACCAAACGGCAGCGAACACAACGAGCCGGCGGGCGTTGCTTCGGATCGAACGGGCAATCCGTCATGCGTCTGTGAAGCTTCAGTCATCAAAGGGGTGATCAAGCCATGCCTCCGCATCCCGCAGGGCTTCAGGTGTCCCCACATGCATCCACTTCCCGTCCATCCGCATGCCGTAAAGGCGTCCCGCCTCCATCGCTCGGTCCCAAACGCGGTTGAGCGAGAACGCACCATCCGGTGTGTCGGAAAGAAGGCGGGGGTGCGCAATCGAAACGCCGGTGAACGCGAATGGCGCGATCGTGCGTTCCCCGCGCCGCGTCAACCGTCCATCAGTCGCCATCTGAAAATCACCGCGGCCGTCGTAGCCGAGCGCATCGGCCCCCAACGCCAGCAGCAGCAATCCGTCCATGATCGTATCGTCCCACGTGGCCAGCAGCCGGTCCAGGTTGTTGCCCATTCCTTCCGTCCAAGTGGTATCTGAATTGTGGATGAGGATCGGACCACCATCACTCATCGCCAGGGCGCGTTTCACACCACCCCCTGTGTCGAGCAGGTCCCCACGTTCATCTGAAATCGTGATGTCGAGACCGGACCGCTGCGCGACGTGCCGCTCAATGAGGTCGGCCTTGAAATGCACGTTGATGATCGCTTTTTTGATGCCCGCCGCGGCCACGCGGTCCAACACATGGTCAATCAGCGGTTGGCCCTTGAGCTGAACCAGTGGCTTTGGGACAGCCTGCGTGAGCGGGCGCATCCGCGTGCCTAGACCGGCTGCAAGAATGACAGCGGTGGTGATAGGGTGTTGGCTCATAGCGGTTGCGATCCAGATCGCCGATTGTGGTCGAGGCCACCTGGTGTCGTCGGTGGTCGCTCAGGACGTGCACCGGGTGGGAAGGTGCGGTGGAACCAGTCGGCCAATTCCGACAAACCCGTCTTTTCAGCATCCTCTGAAGCAGACAGGTTGCGCTGCAAGTAGCACCATACGCGCGGCAAATGCGCGAGGTATTGAGGCTTTTGATCCCGCATGGAAAGCCGTGCAAAGATCCCCAGTATTTTGGTTGCGCGCTGGGCACCCATCACCGCATAGGATGCCATGAACCCCTCCTCGTCGAAGCTGGAATCACGCACCTGACTGAGATAGCGCTGTAATAGGATCGGCTCGAAAGCAGGGTCAACATCCAACCGTGCATCCTGGATCAGCGAGACAACATCGTAGGCCGCAGGTCCGCGAACAGCGTCTTGGAAATCGATCAGCCCGGTCCGCTTAAGGCCATTCTGGTTGGGTCTGTCGATGAGGTTGGGTGAATGAAAGTCCCGCAGGACCCAATGCAACGGCTGGGCCGCGATCAGATCAAACGGCCGCTGCCACGCAGCGAGAAAGGATGCCCGTTCATCGTTCGGTGCCGGGCTGCCATGGGCGAACGGCCAGTACCAATCCAGGAGCAATTCAACCTCGATCGTCAACGCATCCCGGTCGTAAACGGGAAGCGGCAATTCACCGTCAAAGTGCTGCGAGGTCAAAACCGAAGGCGGCGGCACCTCGCGCAAAGCTGCCAGCACATCAATCGCCTGTGACCACAGCGGCAATAGAGCTTCACCTTCACTGATCAACGACCCAAACACGCGCGGACCAAAATCTTCCAGCACCATGTATCCAGCATCCATATCCATGCTATGGATCGCTGGCACAGCAAAGCCTCCGGCACGCAATGCGTCGCCCACAGCCAGAAACGCACGCATGTCTTCTGCGATATGCGCGATCCGGCTGTAAGGTAGACCGTGGCGGACAGGCGGGCCATCGGGTTGGGCTGGCCAGTCCATCAACAGCGCTGACGTTGGTCGCTCATGTGCAGCATCGACCCCGCGCGGTGTAATCTGCGCGTAACTGCGCGCCGATGCATCGCCATAAAGATGCGTCACCCGCGGTGGGGCCTCTGATGCCGCTGGCGCGTCTGGACGGCCTGATGCGGATAGCAGCACATCGCCTGATCTTAACAATTTGAACGCCGCAGTCAGTCGAGCGAGACGGGACGATGCATCGTTGGATGAAGCAATCCTGATGGCGCGCAAATCATCGACATTCCCAGGCGAGGCCCCATGCGCTGCGCCACTGGCTTGCCCGTCCAAAAAGACGATCGAAAATGTCATTTCGGGCAGTTCATCTGCTGCGTTCTCCGGCCACTCGATAAGCGCCGCACCCTCGCTCAAAGCCAGATCCAGACCAAGTTCATGGATCTCTTCAGCGGCGCTGAGCCGGTACAGATCAAAGTGCATGATGGGCACCCGCAGGTCGCGGTAGTCCTGCGCGAGCGTAAATGTCGGGCTTGGGATATCGTCAAAAGCCGGGTCGCCATCAGCAAGACGTTCCCGCATCAAGGCTCGAATGAGCGCACGCGCAAAGGTGCTTTTTCCAGCACCCAGGTCGCCGCGTAGCCCGATGAGGTCGCCGGGCCGGATCGCAAGCGCAAACACCTCCGCCAACAGCAAAACATCGGGCTCGGCCAGGTCGGGGTATGTCCATACCGGTTCAGTCATGCGGTCTTGTCAGCACAGTTGGATCACGGGAGCGATATCTGAGCGGGTTGTCCGATACCTCGGTGGCGCACGCAAGGCGCAAATGACGTGAGGCCGATCATCCACAACCCCTCCAACGGACGCCAAAACCCTAATTCATAGGCTTGAGCTTTGTCGCTAACCCACCTCCGCACCTCGCGTGGGTTCAGCAGTCGCCCCATCCAGAAGCCGTGTCTCAACCCTGTCGGAAGGTGCATCCACGGCCACGCCGTTCTCCGGCAGGCGCACGGTCACCCGTGTCCCCACACCTGGCGCGCTCTCCAGCACCATCCGGCCGCCATGCAGTTCAACAAGGCTGCGCACGAGCGACAAACCAAGTCCGGCGCCGCGATGTTTCATACCGCGGCTGTTGCTTTCAAACCGGTCGAACACACGCTGCTGCGCCTCCTTCGGAATGCCGACCCCATGATCTTGAACCTGGAACACCATGTCACCGGCTTCGCGCCAGCATGTCAGCAGCACCGCGCCGCCTTCCTTGGAAAAGCCAACGGCGTTGGACAACAGGTTATAGAGGACTTGCCGGACACGCGCTTCGTCCGCCTTGAACGTCGTGACGTCATCGGCAATCGCGACGTCGAGCGTCAGTTGCGCCCGGACAGCCCGCTCGCGCACGCCGGTCAGGATGCGGTTCAGCAGGTCGCGAACCTGGATCGTGTTAACGTCCAATTCAACGGAGCCTGCGTCGATCGTTGCAAGGTCGAGAATGTCGTCGATAATCGCCAGCAGGGTCTTCGATGAGAAGCTGATATCGTTGAGATATTCATGCTGCTTGGTGTTGAGCGCGCCAATGGCTGGACTGCCCAGCAGCTCACTGAACCCAATGATGTTGGTCAGGGGTGTACGCAGTTCATAGGAGACATGGCCAATGAACTGGTTCTTCAGTTTGTCTCCAGCCACCAACGCTTCGTTACGCTCCAAAAGCGCACGCTCGTAGCGCTTTGATACCGTCACGTCAGCAAACGTAACGAGGGTGGCACCGTCGGGAAGCGGCGTTGTTGCGTAGTCGATCACCGATTGATCGTCCCGCAGTTCTTGACCCTCCGCGGACGAACGTTGGTCGGAAATGCTCGTCACGATCGTTTTGAGGTCGCGCCAACATGCCGAACTGGGGAAGCGGCCCTTAATGTGTGCGATCAGCCGTTCAATATGCGGTTCATCGCGCAGGAAACCATCATCAAACCCCCAGATCGATGCGAACGCACTGTTGTGCAGTTTCAACCGACCATCAGTTGCGAAGACCACGACACCTTCTTTCAGGCTGTCGATTGTCTCACTCTGCACGCGCCCCAAGGCGTTGAACTGGCTTTCAAGCGCCAACCTTTCGGTTTCGTCGACGTAGAGGTGCGTGACGCCGCCATCGGGCCGCTGTTCCACGATGACGTGAACGATTTGCCCGCCGGGGATGTGCCACCAGTCATCGCGCTCGCTGCCATCATCGGGTTCGCGCAGGAACTCAGATCGCCATTGGGGATAGTTCACAACTTCCGGCAGTCGTCCGTTGGCACGCAACCGGTCAAGCACATCTGAATCGCTTGGCCCCGTGTTCAACCAAGCAGGCTCAAGTTCCCAAAGGTCCTTGAACGCTTCATTATAGAACACCAGCTTGCGCTCTCGGTTGTAAATCGAAACGGCCGTTGCCACGCGATCCAGTGTGCGGTCAAAGGCTGCAACCTGCCGGTCAAGTTCGCCTTGCGCAGTTTCAAGCGCTGCAATGTCGATGGCAACACCTGCCGCACCATTCTTGAGGCCGACCACGATGACATCGTGGCTGCGCTTCTCGCCATTCAAAATCAGCGACAGTCGTTTGCGAAACAGATCGCCTGCGCGCAAGCTCTTGAGAACTGAGGCGCGCTGACGCTGCTCGAGGAGTTGGACCTGTCGCTCAATAGCTTCGGTATCGCTTTCGACCTCAACGGCTTCTGTGTAGGCGTTGTTCACCCAGACGATCGCACCCGTCTCATCCGTCAACCAGGCAGGCATCGGAAGCGCATTAAGCAACGCGCGGCTGGATGCGATATCCCGGGCAAGGTTTTGATGCTCATCGATAATGCGCGAGACATCTTTCTTGTAGCCAGCGATATCGCGGATGCGGACCACAGCACGCCCGCCGGCCGCTCGGCCATCTGCCTCCAGAGCTGAACCGACGCGGGTTTTAATGATCATGTTGAAGGGAGTGCCGTTTCCCAGCAAAGCTGAAAGTGCAGCTTTGAGGTTCGTGGCGGAGCGCTGATCAAGCCATTCACCAAAGCGCAGCAATGCGTCTTCCGTTTCGGGTAGGCCTGGAACCTGCGTGAGACTGTGGCTGACAACCTGTAGGCGAGATGGGTGCCCCCAGAACAAGAGTGTCTGCGGCTCCGCATTCACCACCGCTTCGATCATGGATAGACGTTTGCGCAGGTCGACATTCGTCGCGTGAGCGGCTTGGAGCGCTCGCCGTCCCGAACGGAGCGCCCGCCAGACGAAGATACAGGCCAGGATTCCGCAACCCGCCACGAGCCCGATTAGCGCGATGCGCGATAGCCCGATGGTGCGCATGCCTTCGGGGCTCGCCTGTGCGACGCCAAGCGTCAAAACCAGCGCACAAGCGATGCTGGCAAGCAGAAGCATCATGAGTTCGTTGCGGGTAGTGCGAGCCGTGGATTTTGAAACCGGTAATGTCATTGCGCCAGGAATGGTCCTATGCGGCGATGCGGCAGTGCGAACGCAAGGAACATGAAGCGCAGTTGGGCGCAAAAAGCCTGGAAACAGATGTCTGCGGGAACACGAATCGTTAACGAAGTATGAATCGCATCAGGCCAACTGGCCAGAGCACGGCTGTCACAACCCTTCCAGAACAAAAAAAGGCGGACGCCCCCTAAATAGTGCCCGCTTCTCACCGTTACAGGTTAAACCCAATTTGGCGTGTCACCCGACAGGTGAACCACCCACAAAAGACCTCAATACCGCACTCCAACCGGGTGCAATCGATGCGCCCGGCGGGAACAAGTGTGACCCGGCGTGAGCGCCGCACCCGCGTAGGGCCAGGGTTTGCCTTTGCACACCCGCTCGGCCCGTGAGCGAAAAAAGAGCTTCAAACCGGGCGCAATCGATGCGCCCGGCGGGAACAAGTGTGACCCGGCGTGAGCGCCGCACCCGCGTAGGGCCAGGGTTTGCCTTTGCACACCCGCTCGGCCCGTGAGCGCACTCAATAGCGATAGTGATCCGGCTTGAATGGCCCTTCCTGGGGAAGATCCAGATAGCTGGCCTGATCATCCGTCATCTCGGTCAGCTTCACACCGATCTTCTTGAGGTGAAGTCTGGCGACTTTCTCGTCCAGGTGCTTCGGCAATGTCGTAACCGTATCGGTCGTGTACTCGCCGGTATCGCGCTTCGTCCAAAGCTCGATTTGGGCCAGTGTCTGGTTGGTGAAGGACGCAGACATCACGAACGAGGGGTGACCCATCGCATTGCCCAGGTTCACAAGGCGGCCTTCAGACAGAAGGATGATGCGCTTTCCATCCGGGAACTCGACCTCATCGACCTGCGGCTTGATGTTGTCCCACTTCATGTTCTTGAGACCTTCGACTTGGATTTCGTTGTCGAAGTGGCCGATGTTGCAGACGATCGCCCGGTCCTTCATGGCCCGCATGTGATCGACAGTGATGATGTCTTTGTTGCCTGTCGCCGTGCAGAAGATATCAGCATGTGGGGCTGCATCTTCCATGGTGACGACTTCATAGCCTTCCATGGCAGCCTGCAACGCACAGATCGGATCGATTTCCGACACCATGACCCGGCAGCCCGCCTGCCGCAGTGAGGCTGCGGACCCTTTGCCCACGTCACCGAAACCAGCAACCATGGCAACCTTGCCGGACATCATGACGTCAGTACCACGGCGAATGCCGTCCACGAGCGATTCGCGGCAGCCATACAGGTTGTCGAATTTCGACTTTGTGACCGAATCGTTGACGTTAATGGCCGGGAACAGCAGCTTCCCGTCACGCGCAAGTTGATAAAGCCGGTTCACGCCCGTCGTCGTTTCTTCCGACACACCGCGGATGTTCTTAGCCAGATCGGCGAACCAGCCGGCTGGTTTTTCAGCCAGCGTCTTCTTCAAGACAGCAAAGAAATGCTCTTCTTCTTCCGAGCCCGGCTTATCCAGGAAGGCTGTGTCGCCTTGTTCGGCGCGCAGGCCGAGATGGACAAACATGGTGGCGTCGCCGCCATCGTCCAGGATCATGTTTGGCGTTCCACCATCGCTCCACTCCATGGCTTTGCGCGTGAACTCCCAGTATTCCCTCAATGATTCGCCCTTGTAGGCGAACACAGGTACGCCGCGTTCGGCAACGGCTGCTGCGGCATGGTCTTGGGTCGAGTAGATGTTGCAAGAAACCCAGCGGACATCGGCACCAAGTGCTGTGAGCGTCTCAATCAGAACGGCGGTCTGGATGGTCATGTGCAATGAGCCCATGATCCGCGCGCCCTTCAAAGGCTTGGCCTCACCGTACTCTTCCCGGGTTGCCATCAGACCTGGCATTTCGGTTTCGGCGATGTTGATTTCTTTGCGTCCGTAGCCTGCAAGGCCGATGTCTTTGACGACGTAATCTGGCTGACCCATTGATTATCCTTTGTTTGGTAGCGCGCTCAGGCCGTGATGTCGCCTGGGCTATGTTTGAGATGGAGCCGGGCAAAGCGGTCAAGGCCGCGCCACCTGCGATGCTTCAAAATGAACGTCTAATGTCCCAGAATCCGAGGGACGATCGTCCTTGGACGAGCTCTAACCTCAAAAAAGGCTGCTCCGGTCGGAACGATCCAGCCGTGCTTATACCCGCCGACCGGCATACCTTCAATAACATATAAACAAATCTTTATGTCTCAAGCTGCGACCAAATCACGGTGCCGGCTTGAGAATGATGATGATGAGTCAGGGTCCAGCCGTCCGTTGCGCCTGTAAGCATCGGCAAAGCAACGCAGCATGTTTAACAAGAAATTTCTGCGTTTGAAGTAATAAGTTTCAAATGCCACCAAATTTATTCATGAGATGTTTTGTACATCAGAATGAAGCGCGGAGTTTTTATTTTAAATTGTTTCAAACCGTGGGACATAAGGGAAGCAAGACTGCAGAAGATGTGCCAAGAGGCGCACAGTATGAGTGAGTAAAGCGATGTCGGAACTAGCCAAAGCTGTGTTGAAACAGACCGCCAAGGCTGGCAGGAACGCCCATGCTTTCCATGAAAACCAGCGCGGCAGCATTGGCATGTTGATCGGTTTTATGACCTTCATGCTCTTCACAACGGTTGGCTTTGCGGTCGACTATGCTCGCTGGCTGGACGCACGCAGTGTGACGCGAAACGCGATCGACTCAGCTGTTCTGGCCGGCGCGCGCGCCTTGCAGATCAATAGCCTCGAAGTCGACGCCGCCATGCAGGCTGCCCAGAACTATTACAACGCAAACACTACAGACCGGGCGGAGTTGGCCACCGACACGATCAGCTTCAAAGTGACAGACACCGGCACGGCTGTAACGGCCGAAGGTGAGGCAACTCTCAAAACGCTGGTGTTGAAGCTTGTTGGCATCGATGAAATGCCCCTCCTCAAGTTGTCGGGTGCCGAGTTTTCCGAAGCCATCCTCGCCGTAGGCGCCAACGCTGAACAAAGCCTCGAGATCGCGCTGATGTTGGACGTCACGGGATCGATGGAAGGCGACAAGCTGGACAATATGAAAGCGGCTGCGAAAGATCTGATCGATATCGCGGTGTGGCAAGGTGGTGGTGAACACACATCGCGTGTGGCACTGGTCCCCTTCGCAACATCCGTGAAGCTTAATCAGGACATGTTCGACAATGTCCTCAAGACGGATTTCGAAGACAACGACGCCATCATCTTCCCGTTGGGTGTCGGCGTGCCGACGACGTGGTTCAAGGCCGGGCGCTGTATCTCCGAACGCACTGGTACCAGTGCCTACAGCGACGACAAACCCAACAACAATAACGATCGTTTCCTGGGCGTCTTCAATCTTGATAACAGCTGTCGGCCAGGAACAGCCGAAGTGGTCCCGCTGACATCGGATAAGGCGTTTCTCAAAAGCCAGATTGACGCGTTTACTGCCAACGGCGGCACGGCGGGCCACATCGGAACGGCATGGGCCTGGTATATGCTCTCACCCAAATGGCGTGGCTACGTCCCAGAAGGCAGCGCACCCCAGGATTACGGCAGGCTGGCCCAGGTGAATTCGGATGGAAAGCCTCTGTTGCAGAAAATCGCCGTGTTGATGACGGACGGCGAGTACAACGCTGAGTATTGCTCCAACGGCATCCGTGCAAAACGTCCTGGCAAGGAGTTTTTCACAGGCGATTGTAATCCGGTGAATGGACGCTCCGCCGAACAGGCCCGCACCCTCTGCGCCAATATGAAAGCCAAGGGCATCACCGTGTACACAGTCGGCTTCCAGCTCCAAAGCGGTGGAGAAGCAGAAGAAACGATGTCAGACTGCGCAACCTCGGAAGACCATGTTTACACAGCGCAAAGTGGGACACAGCTGCGCCAGTCGTTCCGGGATATCGCGCTCAAGATCTCCGATATCTACCTCAGCAAGTAATCTGAGACCGGTCGTCTCAACACCGTTGGGATAAGGTCGCCGGCGAGCTTACAGCTCCTAGAGCATGTTCAGGAAAAGTGTACGCGGTTTTCCGCCCGGAACATGCTCCAAATCAAGAGCAAAGAGCCTGCTTTGCGGGTCCACGAAAAGCAAACAGGCTCGAGTTGTACGCGGGGTTTGCCCATCAATCTGAGCTATTCGGACCGAGCCCGGAAGTGTCACTCTGGTCTTCGCCAAACCCGTCTTCGACCAACGCAACGAGCGCGTCCAAGGCTTCTGGCCCTTCCCGTCCTCGTGCCGCAAGATGCAACACGGCACCTGGCCCGGCAGCCAGCATCATCAAACCCATAATCGATGTTCCAAGCACCGACTGGCCGTCACGCGTGACCACAACCTCGGCATCGAAAGTCTCGGCGCATTTCACGAATTTTGCCGACGCGCGCGCATGCAGACCCTTGCGGTTGCAAATCGTGACGCGCGCCTCGGGCTTACGGTTGTTGATGTATTCAGCCATGGTGGGAGAGAGCAAAGCGAGTGTGGGGTGGAAGCAGGCAAGGGTGACGGTGGGTGAGAGATAAACCAACGGTAGTCGGAGCCTTAATGGTGTGGCGCAAACCTTTACCCGAAGCGTCGCGCACTCGACAATTCCTGACTTGCGATCTTGATGTATTTCCGGCCTGCCTCACCCGCGGCCTGCACAGCTTCCCCCAACGGCAGTTCTGATCTGACGGTCGCGAGTTTCACCAGGATTGGCAGGTTAATCCCGGCAATCACTTCAACGCCGCTTCCATCCAGAATAGAGATCGCGAGATTGGATGGCGTCCCCCCGAACATATCGGTGAGGATCACGACACCTTTGCCGGTATCGGTCCGCGCGACAGCCTGCTTGATGTCTTCGCGCCGTTGGCTCGCATCATCGTCCGGACCGATAGAAATGGTCTCCAGATTTGATTGCGGTCCCACCACATGTTCAAGCGCCTGACGAAATTCCTGCGCTAAGCCACCGTGCGTGACGATCACCAATCCGATCATGCCGCATGCCCAATCTGCTTCGAAAACCACGGGTAACAAACACGACGCAACCAGTGATCACAACGAAAATCGCCCCGGACGCGATCACTAAAGGTTAAACGGTAGGCTCTGGTCGCCCGGCAAATACGAATGTGGTGGCAGCAACTTAAGCTAGTCGTTTGAGATCTGACGATGCGTCATCGCCATGATGATCTTATCGGGAGCAGACCCCTCGAAAGGGTTGAGCATAAGGCGGGGAAGTCGTTGACCGGCGATCTCAGCAACCGCCTCGTCCCCATCGGGCAACCGGGCGATGACGGCTTCCGCACAAACGAGATCCACGACCAGATGGACGGTGGCAGTCATAAGGGTTGGGACTTCAAAGATGCCGACACCGCGAACTTCCAGCAACCCCTTGATGTGATCAGATCCTGCCCGAACGCCCAGGCTGTCGGGCGATTGCATGGTGCCAGGATCGTCGTTGCCAGCGGCAGGTTCAGGACCAGACAGTTCGACATAGTCATCGCAGATGAGCTGGATCAACGGCGCGCCTGGGCCAACGCCGGACCGCAGGATGAGCCGAAGCGCCAAATCGGATTTACCACTCCCAGACGCCCCACGGATTAAAACGCCCCGTCCATTTATGCCGACGGCCGTGGCGTGGATGATCTGAGGGCGGAGGGCACTCCCAATCATGCCAGTATCGCTGTCATCGTGCATCGGGTCAGAGGGTTGGGTTGGCCCTGGCTGGCCACTATCATCAGCCAACGGATTAGCCCTTGATCCGCGCGGGCAGGCGAACGACAAACCGTGCCCCGATGGGCTGATCACCGTCAGAACCACCTGTGCCAGCATCATCGAACCGGTTTTCAGCCCAGACCTCGCCGCCATGGGCAACAATGATTTCCCGTGAGATGCTCAATCCCAGGCCGGAATTGTTTCCACGGCTGCTCTCGGCGGTCGGGCGATAGGTATAGAACCGCGTAAAGATCGTATCCAGTTTGTCGTCTTCGATGCCGGGGCCCTGATCATCGACGCGGACCTCGACATGATCGCCAGCCCTCGACAGCGTGATCGCCACTGTGCCGTCGGGCGGAGTGAACGAAACGGCGTTGTCGACAAGATTGGTGATCACCTGCGCCAGCCGCCCACCGTTCCCACTCACCATATGCAGGCGCGGGTTGCCTTCCTCCGCAACCCGGAGCACCACCTGGCAGTGTTCAGCAGCGGGTTTGTCTCGGAAGATGTCGATGACGCCATCCAGCACGTCTTCGAGTTGAACAGGATCATTCGATTGGCGCGCGAGTTCGGCATCGAGTCTCGACGCCTTCGACACATCCGTAATCAGTTTGTTGAGCCGTTTCAGCTCCAGTTCAATCTGCTTGACGAGTTCGGCGCGATCTTCATCCGTTCGGGCATAGGACAGGCATTGAGCCGTTGAACTGGCCGCCGCCAGAGGGTTTTTCAATTCATGCGCGACATCGGCGGCGAATTTTTCGCTGCTTTCAATCCGCCGGTACAATGCATTGACCATTGTTTGCAACGCACGGCTCATTTGCGCGACTTCCTCGCTGCCACCATCTGCCGTTCTTTGCAATTCAGTCCGCGTGTTGATGTCTTTGGACACCCGCTCGGCAGCCGCCGACAACCGGCGCATCGGTTCAGCCACGGTGCGTGCCAGCATGAAAGCACTGGCAACAGCCGCCGCGAACGCCACCAGCAACAAATTCCAGAACCCTTTACTTGCTTCACCCAGAATATCGTCGACCTCACCTGGAAGCGTGGACATCAACAACACGCCGAGCACGGTATCCTGCCGCTTTATGGGAACGGCGACGTTGACGATCTGCTCGCCTTGTTGATTGAGAAACAGGAGCGTCTGCGGTGTGCCGCGCATGGCTTGCAAGACTTCAGGATAGTTTGCCGCCGTCTGCATATCCGAAGCGCGGTAAACCTGGACCTCCTTGCCGATCAGCAAGTGAAGCGCACGAGTCCAAAAGTCTTTCCAGCGTGGGCGTTGATCATCGGCTGCGAGATCGCCCGTTTCGTCGTCTGACCCAGGATCAAATTTCAGAATTGTCGCGGAATCGACGATCACGTCATAGTCGCTTGCAACCACCCTGGCCCTTGTCGCAGTCGGTTCGATGAGCCGTCGAAGGATAGGGGCAACCCGCTCAGGCCGGATAGACAATTCCAGCGATGCAAAGCCGTCGTCACGAAACGGAATTCGAGCAATCGCATCAACCGCGGGCCGGTCTGGGTCGATAATGCTGTGGCGGCTCGACACCTTGAGATCGCCCGCGATGGCAGCAGCAATGATCTGCCCCTGCACGCGCAGCGCCTCACTTCGGGTGTTAATGACCCACCGGCTGTCGAAACTGACGAGCAGCAAGCCGATGACAACAACCCCCAGACCGATGAGGTTGGAGACCAGAATACGCTTCCAGATGGTGTTGGTTGCAGCACGCCAGATCGAGCTGCGAGCCACGCGGCTCGTCCAGGCGACGTGTGCCCGCAGCAGCAGATTTCCGACGTGCTGAAGCGCAGATACGATCGGCGACACATATGGCATTTGCGCCAGGCGTCCAGCCAGCGACCGCGCGGACTTGGATCCAGCATCGAAGGCTGCGCCAAGACCCCTTGCCGCTCGCCGCCCACCCCGCAGGCCCACATGCGCGGCCGACCGGGCAAGGGTGCGTAGCGGCGCACCAACTCGCGATCTTAAGCCGTGCGGTGTTTCCAGACCGGGGTCTCTAACCGCCATGCAGTCTCCATATTACGCGACTGGGTCTCTCGGACGAACCCAAACCGCCTTCCAGACAAGGTATCCTGACCAAGCCAAAACCCTTGCGGGTCATAGCCTGAGCGCTCAAACCCCTGTCCGCAATGGTTTGCAGACAAAGCGGCCCGATCCTATCGCTCACGCTTCCTTGAATCGATAGCCGACACCGTAAAGCGTTTCAATCACATCGAAATCATCATCAACCTGCTTGAACTTCTTCCGCAGCCGCTTGATGTGGCTGTCGATTGTCCGGTCATCGACATAGACCTGATCGTCATAGGCCGCATCCATCAGCGCATCGCGCGTCTTCACAACACCTGGACGTCCCGCGAGTGCCTGTAGGATCAGGAATTCCGTAACCGTCAGGGTGACCGGTTTGCTGTCCCAGTGGCACGTGTGCCGCTCAGGGTCGAGCTTCAACATACCGCGCTCAAGGACCCGTGAGGCTTCTTCCGGACCACCCACGCCATCCTTCAGCCCAACCCGGCGCAAAACGGCTTTCACGCGCTCAACGACCAACCGCTGGGAAAACGGCTTGGCGATGTAGTCATCGGCACCCATCTTCAGACCAAACAGTTCGTCAATCTCTTCGTCCTTGGATGTCAGGAAGATGACCGGCATTTCGGATTGCTGCTTGACGCGACGCAACAGTTCCATCCCATCCATCCGTGGCATCTTGATATCGAAAATGCCCAGGTCGGCGGGCTCCTCGGTTAAAGCCTCCAGGGCTTCCGCGCCGTCATTGTAGGTTCTGACGCGGTACCCTTCAGCTTCAAGCGCCATGCGGAGAGAGGTCAGGATGTTCCTCTCGTCATCCACAAGTGCGATCGTACTTTTTTCTTTCATGGGTTCCTCACGGTCATGGATGCGACGCCTAGCGGGCCGGCGTAGGGCGTCAACTTGAGTGAATTGTGACGCCGAACATATGGCAAAGCTCGGATGACTGCTGGCTGAATATGCGCGGCTGGCCGATAAGGGCAAGCGGCAACGGTCAGACGATGGGCGCCAATTGGGCTTTTCCCGGCAAAAATGGGGCATCAGCGGCGGTCACGATACAGATGCCCCGGGGCAGTCGTGGGTGAGAAATCGTTCCCGGCAGGGGCCAGACGGGCAGGTTTATCGGCAAAAAGGGCAGAGCAATGGAACAAAAGAAGTCAGCCGCCGGTCCCGGCGCATACGATCATGCCGCTGCACGCGATGCCCGGCATTTGGTGCGCAACGCCACAAAAGCAGCTCTCGCGACCCGTGATCACAACACCGAGCACCCCTATGTATCCCTGGTCATCGTGGCAACCGATTTCGAAGGGTCACCACTGTTGCTTCTTTCAAGCCTCGCCGCACATACGAAAAACCTGCGGGCCGACGCGAGGGCGTCTCTACTGTTTGAGGCAAACAACAATGCGCAAGATCCAACCGATGCAACGCCCACAGACCCGATGGCGCGAAACCGCGTGACCGTGACAGGCAGAATGATCGAACTGTCTGATAGCGATGCATCGCAGGCAAAGTCGCGTTTTCTTGCCCGTCACCCCGGATCAGCAGGCTATGCAGCGTTTACGGACTTCGCGTTTTACAGGCTGGACCCATCAGTCGCGCATTTCATCGGTGGATTCGGCCGCATCGTCGACATACCAGCTGAAGGGCTGACCTTACCGGCTGCCGATTGTGCTGAACTCAGGCATGCCGAAAGCGACATTGTTTCGCACATGAATGTAGATCACCAGGACGCCATTAATCTTTACGCAGCGACGGTGATGGGCCGTGCAGCATCAGAGCAGGGCTGGCGCATGATCGGCATTGATCCTGAAGGAATTGATCTGCAAAGCGACCACGCAACGCTCCGTATCCCTTTTGAACAAAGGCTTCACAACGCGGCCGACGCGCGCCGGGAACTCAAAAATCTTGTGGAGAATGTCAAGACGAATCGCATCGACTGATACTTCAATCCAACCGGCATATGTTGCTGGTATTACAACGAACGTCTGAGAAAAATAATTCCGCTTTGCTTCAACGGCCATCTGCGCCGGGCACGGTACAACTATTGAATGTCTTGTGGCCCCTCTGCAGCCTGCGTAAGCCAGTGACTAAGGGATTGCAAAAACCCAGAAAAACACTGGGATTACAGGCGGTCACTCTTAGTGCTGAACATCTCTGGGACCAGCATGCGATGCTCTGTCGATGGACATTTGGGTCCTTTGAAAACAGGGCAACGAAATCACCGCGGAGATGCAAGGTTCGGTGGGGGCTCCCAAAATCAGCCGGAGATTAAATTGCACGCAATTTGCAAGCCTCGCCCGCCGATCAAAGCCGCATTGGGAAATCCGTGGTCTTATCCAACATGACGTTCGTCGTGTCGTTTGCGTTTTCTCCAGATTAATGTGGCCTGAGAAATCGCAATCCTTTTGACGAAAACGCCACTCTAAAGAACCCTGTCTTGCCAACCCCGCCTGACCAACAAGGTGCTGAAACATTATGACACTCCTGACGTTCCCGCTCGATGCCGCTCAAACCACAATCAAAAATGCAAAACCTGCCGAACTCGTTGAATTCGCTATTCTGCGCGGTGAGGGCAAGCTTGCAGCAACTGGAGCGTTTACGGCGAACACAGGTCAGCACACGGGGCGTTCTCCGAAAGACAAATTCGTCGTTAAGGATGACAACACTGCAGACGACATCTGGTGGGATAACTCAAGTGCAATGTCGTCTGAACATTTCGAAAATCTCTTTGCGGATTTCAAAGCCTTCGCAGCCGATAAGCAGCTCTTCGTGCAGGACCTGTTCGCAGGTGCCGATCTGGAACACCGCCTGCCGACGCGGATCGTGACAGAATACGCATGGCATTCGCTTTTCATCCGGCATCTTCTCCGTCGCCCCGAAGCATCGGAACTTGAGGCATTCGCACCTGAGTTCACGGTAGTGAATCTCCCAAGCTTCAAGGCATCCAAAGAGCGCCACGGCGCGCGAACTGAAACCATGATCGCGTGCGATTTTACCCGCCGTATCGTTTTGATCGCGGGCTCGTCGTACGCCGGCGAGACCAAAAAGAGCGTCTTTTCATTCCTCAACTACCTGCTACCCACCAAGGGCGTTATGCCCATGCACTGCTCGGCCAACGACGACGCCGAAACCGGCTCAGCGGTATTTTTCGGGTTATCTGGCACCGGCAAGACAACCCTTTCGGCTGATCCAAATCGCACCCTTCTCGGAGACGATGAGCACGGCTGGTCATCCAACGGCATCTTCAACTTCGAAGGTGGCTGCTACGCCAAGACAATCCGGCTGTCCGCTGAGGCTGAACCTGAGATCTACGCCGCCTCAAACCGCTTCGCGACAGTCCTGGAAAACGTGGTGCTGGACGAAAACAGAGTTCCAGACTTCGACGACGGCACTTTGACCGAAAACACACGGTCGGCCTACCCGCTCGATTATATTCCCAACGCGTCTGACACGGGTCGCGCCGGTCCACCGAAAAACATCGTCATGCTCACAGCCGATGCCTTCGGTGTGATGCCGCCGATTGCCAAACTGACACCGGCACAGGCCATGTACCACTTCCTGTCAGGCTACACGGCCAAGGTCGCTGGAACCGAAAAGGGCATGGGGAATGAGCCGCAGGCTACGTTTTCGACGTGTTTCGGCGCGCCCTTCATGCCGCGACACCCCAGCGTTTACGGCAACCTGCTGCGTGAATTGATTGCCAAGCACAATGTGGATTGCTGGCTCGTGAACACAGGCTGGACGGGCGGCAAGTATGGCGTCGGGTCCCGCATGCCAATCAAGGCCACGCGGACGCTGCTGAACGCAGCGTTGACCGGTGCCCTCAAAGCGCAAACGATGCGGACCGATCCCGTGTTCGGATTTGCGGTGCCAACCGAACTGCCCGGCGTCGACACCAAAATCCTCAACCCACGCGACACCTGGGCCGACACCACCCAGTATGATCAAACAGCCACCAAATTGGCTGGCATGTTCATCAACAACTTCGCGATTTTCACTGACC
>JBCBRH010000006.1:0-128157 GCA_039819785.1 Pseudomonadota bacterium
AGGCAAACACGTAATCCGCCCGCGCTATCGTGGGATAGTCATTTGCCGGCAGTGACGCCGCCTGCACGTATGATGGCACAGAAAAGATCAGGGCAACCAGCCACAACTGCCCGGCAATTCGTGTCGTCAAACGACCCATTCGAGAACAACGACGATCTGATTTCATTGAACAACCTCCGCGCCATTCAGAGAAATGGTTTCAACCAAGGATGGTCGCCCTTTCTCTGTCGACTTGATATCCAGTTTGAACATCGCGAAATGCCCTGGGATTTTCTCGCTCAAGACCACTTCGAAAACCGAATCCGCATAGCCGCGCATCTTAGCTTTGTTCCCATCCACCGCGTACGGCTGAACCCGCACGTGATAGCCATCATACGTATCACCTTTGTATTTGACCTTGGCCGCTTTGATCTTTGCGGTGTCCCGCAACTCAATGCGGAACCGGTTCTTCAAATAGGCGCGGCTCCCACCGGCCACCGCCGCATAGCCAAACACGGCGCGGTCCAGGAAAAACACCAACACGGGGTTGCCGGTCATGCCGGTGATATCATTCGGGTCACGGGCACGTTCGCCGGTAAAGACCTGAACCGACACCGCCTTGGTGTTGTCTTCCGCCACGGAATTTATCTTCAAATCGATCTTATCTTCGAACCCCGGACCGAGCGCCGCAGCATCAGAGACCTCGCGCTTGACAGTGTAGGTCAACATATCACCCGCTTTAGCAGCCTCCAGATGCTGCCGGTCAAACATGACCTCGGCCGGCGTTGGCAATTTGTCATCCGGGGATGCCGCGGCGGCGGTCACAGAAAACAAAGCCAGTACGGCGATGAGTGATCGTACGGAAATCGTCAACACGTTCAGGTCCTCCACAGGTGGCCCGGCTGGTTCGCGCGGCCATCATTATTGTCGTCTTTTGTTGATGTTGGTGTTAGCGCATTCAACGCAAACCGTCCCGTTACGGATCGCACAGGTTCCCCCGCAGGATCAGTGATAGCTTACGCAAACACCTCATTTGGCATCAAAAATCAAAAATGAGGGTGAACACCGGCCCGTTCAAGTCCACGGCGCGCACCTCCCGTGAAAGTTCCAACCTTCACCCGAGGTCAGTCGGCTGCTGAAACATCAGGTCCCAAAAACAATCCAAAGGCGCGGGGGCCATCTGGCATCAGGGCCTCACCCACCACCTTTAGAGTTGCAACCTCAATCTTTTGCAACAGATTGTCGTCCCATGAGGCCACATAGACAAATCGCCCGTCAGGATCAGCGATGATGCCCTCAGGGTATGCCCCAACAGCGATCTTCGCTTCCACCGTCGCGTCCTTCAAATCGACCACGCTGACTGTTTCCGCATACTGATCCGTCACAAATGCCCGGCCACCCGCCAATGCCACCGCGTAAGGCCGCAAGCCCACACCGATGTCTTGTATCCGTTCCCGTTTGATCAAATCGATGACCGAGACGCTGTCGCCTTTGACGTTGGCGGTGTAGGCACGCGTCCCATCTTCAGAGATCGTCACGCCAAACGGCCGCTTCCCGACTTCGATTGTGTCGACGAGTTTTAGCGTCTCAACCGACACAACAGAGACAGCGTTGCTGTCACGGTCAGCGGACAAAAGCCAGCGACCATCGGGCGTCACAGCCAGCCCGGACGGCGATTGACCAACCATCACACGGCCCAATGGGGCCAACGTGATCGGGGCAAGCACATCGATCCGGTTTAAATACCAATCGGCGACAAACACCCGCCCATCGATTGGGTGAACGGCAATCCCAAGGGGTCCCTCGCCAACGGTTTTCGAGGCCAGCAGCGCGCGGGCCTTGGCATCGACAACGTGGACAACCTTACCGTCCGGCGCTGTCACGTAGACATGCGCACCATCAGGTGAGACGCCAACACCGGCTGGTTTTCCAGTCAGTGGGATCGTTGCAACGGTCTTCATGCCAGCCAACTGGACGATACTCAGAGCACCATCCAGTTGACTGGTCACATAAGCAAACGCAGGTGCGGCGACCTGAACTTTCCCCGGCCCATCCGCCGCGAACGGCGGCTGGCTCACCGCGAATGAGGCCAGCCCCCACACGATTGTGGCAACGATCGAAGATCGAAGTTGCAAGCCGCGAGGCCACCTCCTGCGCATGACGCACAAGAGGCTCAACGCCGAGACATTAACCACCAGCTTCCATTGAGGCTTTCAACGCACTCAGCCCCGCTTTGTAGATGCCAGTGACGGCCTTGATGGCGGCTGCATCATTGAGGTTTTCTGGCGGGTCATTGTTCGGGTAGCCCCGATAAAATGCCCCTCTCCAGGTCACCACTGTCTTGCCATCGGCATCCTCGGCCGACAGCGTCGATGAATAGTTGGTGACCGGAATGGCATCGACGGATACCTCTGTAATCCGGTATTTCAGCATGTGGTTTTCAGCGCTGTACCGATCCAAAATTTCTTTCACAGGCGCACCACCCGTGAGCGTCAGTGTCCGGGTCGCCCCTGGAGTGTTGTCGCCCTCGCCCTCTGTCTTCTCAACAGCGGGATGCCAATTCATATCCTGGAAGCTGCCAATGACAGCCCAGACCTTGTCCACCGGCGCATTGATCTCAATTTTCTCCGTCACCTTCTGGCGTGTCGGGCCGTGGGCTTCCGCATAGGTCGGCAGAACGGCAGCGATTGCAAATGCAAGCCCCAGAACAACGCCGGCTTTCAAAGTCATGTGTTTCCTCCTCCATAAACATTGGCAGACCGGTTTTTGAACGGACCGCCTGCGCCCATAACCACATGGTCTGCAGCAGAAAATCAACGCGGAATTCGCCACAGCGTTGCTGACAAATGCCAGACATAGATCATCCAAGGCGGTTGTCTGAGGTGGTCCGCCATGCTTTTGTCTCGCGCGGCTGACCACACACACAAACAAGCAGCTGCCAAATCAAATACGAAGGAAACGCCAAGTTGGCCGGAGATTACCGAGCAATCGCAACACAAATTGCAGACAGCCGGTCACCTATGATTGTCGTCGACGCCATTGATTTGGCCGGTGCCACAGCCGCCTTGGACCTTGCCCGGGCCACCAGCGCGCTCATTGTCCACGCCGAACCCGACGATTTGGAAGCACTCCAAAATCAGGGCTATTTCACGACCTCGCCAAGCGAAGCAGCACTGCGCGGAGATCGTATTGTCGTGCTCGGCGGCATAAGCGAAGTCGCGGCATCCGATGAAGCCTTCCGCCGGATCATCGCAAAACCCGGCATAGAAACCATCCTTCACTTGGATACCGGCGGGGTTCAACTCGCTTCGTGCACAACGCATCAGATCCAACGGATCGAACTGACCACCACCGAGTTGATTGATACCCTGGGGACCGCCACAGCAACGGCATCGGGAACCCTGGCGGTGAGCGATACGCCTGCTGCCAGACACGCCCGGTTGCTCACCAGTTTCGCTGAGGGCACGGCATACGGGATTATGTGTCACGAAACAGGCCATCTGGATCGCCATGCGCTTTTGGCTGCAATGGCGCTGGCCAACGAACTGGCAAGCACCACCCGTTGGTCTCTTCTGCCAATCGGCCGACGCGCAGGCCAGAGCGAGCTGATCCGTATGGCACAGGCCTCGACCGGACTTCCGCCGCCTTTGGATTTCCGAGTTTGCCGCCCCCGCCACGACCACGTGACGATTGATCCCCAGCAGCGCATTGCCGATGGTGACGTCGATCAAGTGATCTGGATTTCGGCATCCAAAACCACACCGCCTGCTTGGGTGCGCGCCGCGGCAGCTCTGATCACGATTGACGCCAGCGGCCAAATCGATGGGACAAACCATATCCATGTCGGCGTCGCCGGCGTCGACTTTCCAGCCCTGATCGACCCCGCTGAAATGTCCGGCACCATCGCGTTGCAACCTTCAGATGGTCCAACCTCAACTCCGACCATGGCAACCGTCCTGGAAACGCTGACACAGCAAATCCGCGCAGCGCTGCCAGCCGATCATCCATCCCACATCAACGACAACGCGTCAGCGGCCACACAATGACAAAACATACTCTGATCACCGGCGGCCGCATCGTGGACCCAGACAGCGGTCGCGATGAGATTGGCGATCTCTGGCTGGCCGACGGCCGCATCGTCGAACCTAATCCCGATGCATCCGACATTGAGCGCATCGACGCTGGCGGTTCAATCGTCATGGCCGGTGCCATCGACATCCACACCCACGTTGTCGGCGCCAACGTCGCAGCCGCGCGCCTCCTACTGCCCGAGCGCTACGCGGATCTGGAAACACCGCCCGACCAATGGACAGGCGCACCATTTGATTGTTTCACCACCGGCGCACTTTACGCCAAGATGGGCTACACGCTCGTCGTCGAGCCAGCCGTCGCACCCACCGATGCCGTCGCAACCCATGCCGAACTGGAGCTGATCCCGTACGTTGATCGCGCCTGCCTGTGTGTGATCGGAAACGACGATGTTCTGCTCGGCATGCTGCGGGACCGGGCCTCGAATGCAACCATCTCGGACTATGTCGGCTGGATGCTGAAACAATCCCGTGCCATCGGCGCCAAGACCATCAACCCGGGCGGGGTCGCTGCACTCAAGGAAAACATCCGCACGTTCACACTTGATGATGTGGTCCCAGAGTACGGCGTCTCATCCCGCGCCATCTCGGCAGCCATGCGGGAAGCTCTAACCACACTAGGCGTCCCCCACCCACTGCACCTCCATACCCACAATCTTGGCCTGCCCGGCAGCATCGACACTGCTCTTGAGACAATCGACTCCGCAGAAGGCCAGCCGATGCACCTGGCTCACCTCCAATTCTATGGCTATGGCGCCGAGGGGAGCTTCGGCATGTCATCAGGTGCAGCCCAGCTGGCAGAACGGCTCGCGAAAAACAAAAACATAACTGCCGACGTCGGCCAGGTCATGTTCGGCCCCACCGTGACGGTGTCGTCCGACACCATGACGCAATTCAACGGCCGCAGTTACGCGACGCCCAAAAAGTGGCAGGTCCGCGATGGCGACGGCAATGGTGGCGGCGCCGTCCCATACCACTACAAATCAAAAAACAAGATCGCCGCATTGCAATGGGCCATCGGCATGGAGCTGTTTTTACTGGTCGACGACCCCACGCAGATTTACTTCACAACAGACCATCCCAACGGTGGCCCTTTCACAGCCTATCCCGACATGATCGCTCAATTGATGCACACCGACATCCGAAATGCCGTGATCGAAAAACTGCCAGAAGAAGCCATGGAGGTGTCCACGCTTCCCGGCATAAAACGCGAATATTCGCTGGCCGAAATCGCCACCATGACGCGTTCAGCACCTGCCAAGTTGCTGGGACTGACAGACCGCGGTCACCTCAAACCCGGCGCCATCGCCGATGTCGCCATCTATAAACAGCAATCAGACACAGCCGCCATGTTCCGCCACGCCGTATGGTTGTTCAAGAACGGCAAGGCGATCATCAAAAACGGCGCACTCCAGCCTGCGTCCTATGGGAAGACCCTGGCGCTAGAACCTGAACACGACGCAAGCATCACCACACATGTGCGAGACGCTTACGACACACGCTGGGGCGTGCCACCAGAAACGTTCGCCGTCCCCCAACGCCTGCTGCGCCAGACTTCTCCCTTCGAAACCGTTCCGTGTCGCGCAACCTAACCGATTACGCCGCCATCCACCTCCCATCCGGGCCGGAATGAAAGCCACAATGCCAACAAAGTCACCATGACAGACAGCACCTCACATCGTCCCCCAACGGCTGCAACGCTGAACGGTGTCACCATCGACGACACGTTTGCCGAGGCCTTTGGCATGAGCGCGACCGGCCTGATCATCACCGCCGACAGCCAGAAATGGGCACGCCAAGCCGCTGTCACCATGACGGGCTTTGGAACGTCGGTCATCGGTTGCGGAGCAGAATGCGGCATCGACCATGACGTCGCGCCAGACCAAACCCCCGATGGTCGCCCCGGCGTCCGCGTCCTCCTGTTCGGCTTTTCGCCCGAAGCACTCGAACCCCAACTGAAGAACCGTGTCGGCCAATGCGTACTGACAAGCCCCGGGTCAGCTTGTTTCAACGGCCTCGTCTCAGACCAGACCTTGGCGATGTCAGCCGGACCACGCTTTTTCGGCGACGGCTGGCAGACCGCCCGATTGCTGGGCGACAGGCGCTTTTGGCGCGTTCCCGTCATGGACGGTGAATTCATTATCGAAGACACCAGCGGGCTGAAAACAGATGCCGTAGGCGGCGGCAACCTGCTTATCCTGGGCACCGACCGCGTGGGGCTACTCGAGACCTGTGAACGCGCGGTTGAAGCCATGAAGAATGTGCACGACTGCATCATGCCGTTTCCCGGTGGCATCGTGCGATCAGGTTCAAAGGTCGGCTCGAAATACCAAGGCGCCATGGCTTCAACAAACGAAGCGTTTTCACCAACGTTGCGCGGGGCATCCAACACCCAGTTGGATGACAAAACCGTAGCCGTCCTCGAAATCGTCATCGACGGATTAACCGCCGAGGCCGTTTCTGACGCCATGAAGGTCGGCATGAAAACCATCGTCGATGACGGACCCGAACGCGGCGTTTATCGCATCAGTGCGGGGAACTACGGCGGCAACCTTGGCCAGCACCACTTCCATCTCAAGGAGCTATTGCCCTGATGGCTCTCACACTCACACCCAAAACCGACATCAATCAGCGGCTCGATCTCAGCGCGGTCACGCCAAGTCAACTTGCCTCCATGGCCAGCACGGAGATAACCAAGCTCGACATCGGCTGTGGCCTGCACCCTGTCACCCTAGGCGATGTCTTCACCGTTGCAGGTGATGTCTCGGATGGGACCGTCATTATCGCTGGGGGATCTGCGAGGTTCGACAATATCGCGACAAAACTCGACGGCGGCTCAGTCCACGTCGTGGGCGATGTCGGAGATTACGCCGGTGCCGACATGACAGGCGGCGAATTGACCATCGACGGTAGCGCCCGCCATCACCTGGGATCATCCATGTTGGATGGCCGTATCACCGTGAAAGGCGACGTGGCTGACAGGCTGGGTGCGCCAAGACCCGGTGTGCGTGATGGCATCGCTGGTGGCATCGTCATCGTTAATGGAACGGCAGGCGACGACTGCAGCGAGAGACAACGGCGCGGCTTGGTGCTGATCAAGGGCCAGGTCGGCAAGTATGCCGGCGGACGCATGCTCGGTGGTACCCTGTGGAGCTTAACCGGCTTCGGCGAAGGCCTCGGAGTGCAAATGCGCCGTGGGACGATCCTCACGCCGCAGCTTGAAAACCCCCTGAGCACGTTTCTCGATTGCGGTCAGCATACGCTAGGCATCCTGACAATTATGGCCCGCCATTATGCAGCACTTCTCGGCGCCGATGCCCCCCCCATCCCGACCGGCGCTGTCCGGCGGTATGCCGGCGACATGGCCAGCATCGGACGTGGCGAAATCCTCGTGACGGGCTGAGCCGTCGTAACGGGCTTCTCGGTCCGGACATCGGCGCAGACATAGGCATTGCAAACCGCTCAGCCATCCACTGGAGCTAGGTCACCGTATACGGCCCACTAAGAAGACGAGCCAAAAAAGGGACGAAACACCAATGCTGTCACTTCTCATCCAAGCCTGCCTGATCAACGACCCAAACGTCTGCAAAGAGCATGCAATCCCGATCTTGGCGTCCACAACGCCGTCGACGTGCGCGCTACACGCCCCGCCGCACTTCGCGAAATGGTCCAGCGAAAACCCGCAATGGACCATTAAACGCTGGCGCTGCGGCAGCCCGAAAGCTGCGGAGTAAACCTGGCGCACCAAGAGCGACTGAACCTTATATCCGATCCCTGAGTGACGAAGTGTGACGCAATCGTGAGCGCCGGCCCATGGTGTGCTATGGCATAAGCATGCCCAGCGCCGCCAGAGCATGTGCAGGAAAAGTGTACGCGGTTTTCCTCACGGAACATGCTCCAAATCGAGAGCTGAGAGCCTGCTTTGCGAGCCCACGAAAAGCAAACAGGCTCAAGAGCGCAACCAGGGGATGGAGCACAAAGATGCCCGCAACGACGACCAGCAAACGCTCAACCTGCGTAGCCCTGACATTCAGCATGCTCATGATGGCCCCGGTCTTCGATCTGCCCGCCACAGCGCAGGACATGACACAATACCTCGACCTCAAGTCGGCTGAGTTCACCACAGCTGAAATGACAAGGGCTCAGGTCGAAATCCTGATTCAGCAAGCGACACCAGAAAAGCCACTCGACCTGTCTGCCAAAAGACTGAACGGCATCGACCTATCGGGCCTCAATCTCACGGGCGCAAACCTGCAAGCCGCAAGGCTAAACGGCACCAACCTCAAGAACGCCGTCCTAGACAGCGCGGTGCTTGATCAAGCCTGGGCACTTAAGGCGGATCTATCCGGTGCGTCGCTCAAGAATGCCAGCCTGTTCTCGACCCAGTTGATGGATGCCACGATGGTCGGGGTGAACTTCGAAGGTGCCCGCGTTGCAGCCGACATGTCCCGCGCCAACTTGAAAAACGCAAACTTCACAAACGCTAATCTGTCACCTGACATGACCAACCAATCGATGGGCCTCATGCGCGGTGTGTTGAAATCAGCGAACCTCGAAAGTGCTTCCTTCGAGAATGCCGACATGTCCCGTGTCGTTCTCGAATATGCCTCGCTGCGCGGCGCCAACCTATCGAACGCCAAGTTGAATGGCAGTGAGATCGGCGGCGCTGATCTGCGTGGAGCAAATATTTCGGGCGCTGACTTTGCCGACGCCGACGTCAATTCCGCCAAGCTGTTCGACCTCGTGGGAAAAGACAAAGCCTTGCACTTTGACCAGATGAAAAACGTCGACCGTGCGTTTACCGACTGATCAGCCGGCCATCAGGGCGGTTACGGCCCGCGTACTCCCGCCCAATCTGGTCGGGACCGAACGTAATCTCCACAACGAACTTCTGACGGATCGCCCGTCCAAAATCCTCAAATCCGTTAGCCGGCAAGATAAACGAACCCACGCCGCCCTTGACGTTTTCCGTATACCACTGTTCCAACGTGTCCTTTTGAGATCCACTCAAGATCGGCAACCCGTTGATCGTCGTGCCGTAGCTTGCCAACTCATCGCGGATTGCCGCCACCGGCTGATCAGGGTTGCAGTTGTCTCGGCCATCTCCTGACACGTCGACGACAGACCTGAATGAATTCACGGGTGTCTGCGGCAACACCTTGTCGGTGACAAACCGCAACATCCGCGCCATGCAAGTAAACTCACCGCCGTATCGCGGCAATCGCCTAACCCTTTGAGCAACCCCGCGCGCCTCCTCCGGACTTGAAATCATCATCCATGGCAACGCGATTTCGGGCTTGTCTGACCATGCAACGATGGACACCAGAATGGCCGACCGAGGGCCGTTCAAAATCGCCGATATCACGCCGGGGTCTTCCAGCGCATCGGCGATCCCCTTCAACTGAAGCCGGTAGCGCTTATCATCGACGGAATTAGAGACATCAACGGCGACGACAAGCGCCGTATCAACATCTCGCAGCTGCGAGACGGCCCCCACTGGCGCGACAAAGCCACGAAGCGCAAACCCAGACAACGCCACGAGGGCGGCAAACAGCAGTGCCAACCAAAGTCTATTGCTCGCCCAAGCAGGTCGCATCACTGGGCGACCTTCTCCGCGTCAGTCGCGGCGTCCTTAACGAGACCACTCAGCGCGATGTTCAAACCCTTGGCCGTCTCCAAACCCTTCACACCAGTCAGGTTAGCCCCATCGATGATGGCATCGGTGAAATTTGCACCGGTCACATCTGCGCCGGCGAAATTTGCGCGCGTCAGGTTGGCCCGCTTGAAGTTCGCACCTGTCAGATCGGCATCAACAAATGTACTGAAGTCCAAAACAGCTTGGGTGAAATTCGTCGAACGGGCAACTGCACCGGTGAAGTCCGCAGCAGTCATCTGCGTTCTCCCGACGGTTCCAATCGTGTCGGGGCGATCCCGCAGCGGCGAAAAGTCGGCATCCGTCAAATCCGCACCACGGAAATTGATGTTCTTGAAGAAACCGATCAGCCGTGCGTTCACCAGCCGAGCATTGGTAAACCGCGCCACATCGTAAGACGAAAACGCAAGCGTTGCGAAAATGTTGGGGCGTAGCAGTGTGGCTTCTTCGAGGTTGGCTTCGCTGAAATTGGTCCGTATGAGCGTCGCGCGATCCAGCCGCGTTTCAGACAGGTTGGCACCAATGAGATTCGCGCCCGTCAGGTCGCTGCCATACAGATCAGCACCGGTGAGATCAGCACCTTTGAAATCGAGCCCGGCCAAATCCATGAATGACAGATCCATGTCCGTGAACGCGGGCGGCTGACCCGGCTTGGCCTGATGCAGTTGCATGGTCACATCACGCGTCGAAAGTTCAGCGGCTTGCGCAGAAGCACCTGGCAGGCTGGCGAACGCACCCAACCCCAGAAGGACAAACAAGTATCCAACCAACGGTGACGATTGTCGCCCATTCGCGTGTTGGAGAACGCGGTCATGCAACGGTCGAGATGTACAGCCCTGCTCAATGATCAACGATGCGCCTCCCGCCGAATTGAAAACCCCCGCACATCATGCGTTGGCCCGTGCGTTGTCTGCACGAACGAGTGTGCGGGTGATTGGTCCGCTTTGGCAAGCCTCGCGAGCCTCTTACAACGCAACGTTTATGTTACGGGGCTTATCGGAAACAGGATCAAAAAAGCGCGCAACCCCAACCGGTTAACGCGCCATATGCTGCCAGCCTGCTGCACGGAGGCCATGGACCTGACACTGCGCAGTGCTGGAGAGAACAAATGACTCCCAACCGGTTGCAGCGAACGACTCCCAGTCCCGCCAACATATTGAAAACAAACAGTTTTATAGGTTCTTGGCACTCCCTAGGGGAATCGAACCCCTCTTTCCAGAATGAAAATCTGGCGTCCTAACCGATAGACGAAGGGAGCGCGCGAGCCGGGTTTATATGAACATTCGAAGCGCTTTGCAAGCCGCCATCCATGAAACCCGACGGGCACGATTGTCACGCCGCAGTGCGCAGGACGGCAAGGGTCAATTCACACAATCCGCCACAGCCCACCAACGAATCATCTGCGCTGTTTGCGCGGATCGGCGACATCTTCGATCATCAGCTCGATCTTTTTGCGACCACCCCACGTGTCCAGCCGCAAATGACCAGCGACATGCACCGGCATACCGCCGTTTTCCATCAGCGCCTGGCCAATGGGTTCTCCAGCCGCTCTGAACGCAATGCCCTCAAGCCGGGAGCCATCACCGCCTTCCAGGACGCAGCGCACATGCGTTTCACCAACAATCTTGGCAAACTTCACACGGGCGGCCGGGAAAACGAAACGCGGTTGTGGGTTGCCTTGGCCAAACGGACCCGCGCGGTCGATCAATGACAACAGATCTTCCTTCGCCGCCGATGGCAACAAGGCTCCGTCAATCTCAAGACCAGCCATTGCCCGTGCCTCACTCGCCGTTTCGGTCAGCGCCCCTGCGAAATAGCTTTCAAGTTCGGCCAACTTGTCTTCCGCAACCGTCAATCCCGCGGCCATCGCGTGTCCACCACCCTTGATCAACAGCCCTTCATCGACGGCCTGCCGCACAGCCCCTCCGATGTCGACACCCGCGACTGAACGCAACGAACCAGTCCCGGACCGCGCGCCGGTTGTAGCATCCTTGGTCCATGACAAAACGCATGATGGGCGATGAAACCGCTCAGTCAGCCGGCTGGCAACCAGCCCGACAATCCCCTTATGCCACTCCTCCGAGCCGACCAGCACAAGCGGGATGTCAGGTGTCTCTTCGACGATTTGCTCGGCCCGCGCCATGGCATCTTCAAGCGTTTGCTGCTCGATCGCCTTGCGCTCCTTGTTAAGCCGATCCAGCAGCGCCGCGATCTTATCGGCCTCGCCGTGATGGGTCGTCGACAGCAGTGTGGCACCAAGCCCGCTATCGCCAATCCGACCGCCGGCGTTGATCCGTGGGCCAAGAATATATCCGAGGTGATACGGCGTCGGCGTCTGGTCCAGACCGGCCGCATCGAACAGCGCACGCAACCCGATATTTCGACGCCCGCGCATCACATGCAGACCCTTGGTGACGTAAGCCCGGTTCAACCCGACGAGCGGCACGACATCACACACAGTCGCTAGCGCCACGAGATCCAGTTCGTTCAGCAGCGCAGGATCGCCGAACTTGGCCGGATAGACGCCACGGGCCCTCAACACCCGCGCGGTGGCCACCATCACTAGGAAAACCACGCCAGCGGCACACAAATGTCCCTGGTCCGACAAATCATCCTGACGGTTAGGGTTCACGACGGCGTGGACGTCCGGCAGGGTCTCATTCGATTGGTGATGGTCGATGACGAGCACATCGGTCCCGGTGTCCTTGGCAGCGGCCAGCGGCTCAAAACTGGTGGTTCCGCAATCGACCGTGACGATCAGTTTGGCCCCATCGGCGATGAGTTCTTTGATCGCATTGGCGTTCGGCCCATAGCCTTCACGAAGCCGATCGGGAATATAGATGCGCGCATCAATGCCGTGATGGGCCAAAAAGCGCTTCATCAGCGCAGACGAACACGCCCCGTCGACGTCATAGTCACCGAACACGGCAACGTTTTCACCAGCTTCAATGGCGTCCGCAAGACGCTCAGCCGTCTTGTCCATGTCTTTTAGCACGCTTGGATCAGGCATAAGCGCCTTCAGCGTCGGGTCGAGAAATGTCTCCACATCATCAAGCCCGACCGAGCGTGCAGCCAGAACACGTCCGAGAATTTCGGGGAGATCATGACGCTGGCAGATCGCCTGCGCTCGGGCCTGGCCGGCAAGCCCGCCACCTGTTGCTGCACCACCAGCACCGGATGCCACGCCGGCCTGGGCCAGCCGATCGACCCAGCCGTACCCCCGTGCCGATTGCGATACGCCGAGAAACAGGCCATCGCCCGCATCCGTATCATCGAAGAGTTTCTCAGCTGCACCCATCGCACACCACGCCCCAATTGTTTCACCCATCATCTCATCAGATTCGGGTCAAAACCGTGAGCGTGGATAGATGCCGATGCACCCCGCCTGTGCGTAACCTCACAATCTTGGAACTGCAGGGTTCGCTAGACGAAATCCCCTCACCCCTTCGGATGAAGCGTCCGTACATACCGCTGCGTGCCGGTGGACGAATGCATCACAAGCGTCTCGGTTTCGACGTAGTCGCCAAGATCGCGCACACCCGACAACATCGACCCGCCTGTCACGCCCGTTGCCGAAAATATGCAGTCGCCTGCTGCCATGTCTTCGAGCGTCAGTTTCGCATTGATATCGGCAATACCCATCTTCTTCGCCCGTTCGATCTCTTCGTCTTCCTCAGGCAGCAACCGGCCCTGGATCTGACCGCCAACGCATTTCAGCGCCGCTGCCGCGAGCACACCTTCCGGTGCGCCACCTGAGCCCATGTAGATGTCAACGCCAGTCTCATCCGGGTCGGCCGTCCAGATGACGCCTGCAATGTCGCCATCGGAAATCAGCTGAACCGCAGCACCAGCCGCCCGCACGTCCGCAATCAACTGTTCGTGGCGATCGCGATCCAGAATGCACGCCGTTAACTGGCTGACTTCGACACCCTTTACAGCTGCGACAGCAGCCAGGTTCTCCGCAACCGACTTGTCCAGATCAATCGTTCCGTCGGGATATCCAGGCCCGATGGCAATCTTGTCCATATACATGTCGGGAGCATGCAACAGTTTGCCCCGTTCCGAAATCGCCAGCACCGCCAACGCATTCGGCATGGCCTTAGCGCAAATCGTCGTGCCTTCCAGCGGGTCCACCGCGATATCGACGGCAGGTCCCTTGCCTGAACCCACCTCTTCGCCGATGAACAACATGGGCGCTTCGTCCATTTCACCCTCACCAATCACCACCGTGCCAGCGATGTCCGTCTTGCCCAGTTCAGAACGCATGGCATCAACAGCGGCTTTATCGGCAGCCATCTTGTCGCCACGCCCGGTCAGCTTGGCCGCCTCGATCGCCGCCACCTCGGTCACATAGGCGATATCCAAAACCAGCCCGCGCGCTAACGTCATGTTTCTATTGTCCTTATTCGTGTTAATACAGCTGCCCGCATGTGCCATCCGTTGACGTTGCAACCAACCGCTAATCGATCCTAAAGCTGCTCGATACGGATCAACTGCGGGGCCTCGGAGAGCTTATCATCGGCCTCAATAGCGCTAAGCGCAGCCCGGATCGACTGTTCAGTCGTCTCATGGGTAATGATGATCACGGACGCCGGTTCACCATCCGCCACGGGTTTGGTCGCCTCCGACGACGTACCAGCACGTTCGCGGCGCTGGACAATACTCTCCAATGACACATCGCGATCGCCCATGTGTTTGGCGATCACGGCCATTGCGCCCGGTTTATCGTAAACGCTCAGTCGCACGTAGTAGGCACCTCGGTGCTCACCAGGGTCAGCGCGCGTGTGATCGGTGAGCTGCTCCACAGGTGTCACGAATGGTGGAAAAACACATCCGCGCACAACATCAACGATGTCACCTGCGACGGCCGCAGCAGTCGGGTGGCCACCTGCGCCTGGGCCGACCAGCAAAACGTTGCCGGTAAAATCGCTATCGATCGCCACGCAGTTCGTAACGCCTGAGACTTCAGCAATGGCCGAGTTCTTCGCGACCATGGTCGGGTGCACGCGCGCTTCAATTCCAGACGGCGTCTGCATCGCCACACCTAACAGCTTGATCCGGTATCCAAGGTCATCCGCCGCCTCGATATCAGCCTTGGTAATCGCCTCGATCCCTTCGACGTCCACCTGATCGAACGCCACCTTCGTGCCAAACGCCAGACTGGTGAGGATGGACAGCTTGTGGGCTGTATCAAACCCGCCGATGTCAAACGTCGGATCAGCCTCCGCATAGCCCTTCGCCTGCGCATCCTTCAGCACATCTTCAAATGCGCTGCCCTTCTCCTGCATGGTCGTCAGGATGTAGTTGCAGGTCCCATTCAAGATTCCGTAGACGCGACGAAACCCGTTCGGCACCAGCGCTTCCCGCAACGCCTTAATAACGGGAATGCCACCGGCAACAGCAGCCTCGAAATTCAGGGCAACACCGCTTTTTTCGGCAAGCTCGGCTAGCGAAACACCGTGCTTGGCGAGCAGCGCCTTGTTGGCGGTCACAACCGGTTTGCCGGCTTTCAGCGCCGCTTCCACCGACAGCCGTGCAGGCCCTTCTTCCCCGCCGATCAGCTCCACAAAACAATCGATATCGTCTGATGCAGCCAACGCCACCGGATCGTCAAACCACGCCATACCCGATAAATCGACGCCGCGATCCTTCGATTTTGATCGCGCACTGACGGCACCGATTGTGATCTCACGACCCAGCAAAAGCTTAAGACGAGGACCATGCGTGCCGAGAAGCTCGATCAGGCCGGTACCGACCGTTCCGAGGCCCGCAACGCCGAGGATCAGGGGCTTGGACATGGATGCTCTTTAAAAGTGAAAGGAATGATGACGTGAAGGGCTGACGCGCGAATTGGCAACCGCCACAACCGTTGACTTCAAGAGCCAACGGCGCCGCGCTTAGCCGCTTGCGCTCTGGTTGAGCGGGATCACGTTATGCAATGGTTCCGCGCCGTGGGCGAGAAACTTCTTTAAGTTGCGGGCAGCCTGCCGGATCCGATGTTCGTTCTCCACCAGTGCAATCCGCACAAACCCCTCGCCATACTCGCCAAAGCCGAGGCCCGGAGAAACAGCCAGATCGGCCTTCTCGATGAGCAACTTGGAAAACGCCACAGACCCCATGGCCCGAAACGGTTCAGGGATCGGCGCCCAGCAAAACATCGTCGCAGGTGGCGGAGGAATATCCCATCCCGCACGCCCAAAAGCTTCAACAAGACAGTCCCGGCGTTTCTTATAGGTTTCACGGATCTCGACGACACAATCCTGCGGACCATTCAGGGCGGCCGCAGCCGCCACCTGGATCGGCGTAAACGCACCATAATCCAGGTAGGATTTCACCCGCGCCAGGGCATCGATAAGCCTTGGGTTCCCCACGGCAAATCCCATCCGCCAGCCTGGCATGTTGTAGGTCTTTGACAGCGAAGTGAACTCAACCGCGATATCGACTGCCCCGGGCACCTGGAGGACCGATGGCGGCGGATTGTTCTCATAATAGATTTCCGAGTAGGCAACATCCGATAAAATGATCAGATCCAGCCGCTTCGCCAGTTCAACAGCCTTGGTATAAAACTCAAGGTCGGCGACCATCGCCGTCGGGTTGGACGGAAAAGACAGCACCAACGCCAACGGCTTGGGGATCGAATGCTTGCAGGCCCGTTCGACAGCCGCCAGGAAGTCATCACCATTGCCAGCCGGGATATGTCGGATCGCAGCGCCTGAAATGATGAATCCGAATTCATGGATGGGGTACGTAGGGTTGGGCACCAATATCACGTCGCCAGGCGCGGTGATCGCCTGCGCCATGTTGGCAAACCCCTCTTTGGAGCCCAGCGTTGCGACCACTTGGGTATCAGGATCAAGCTCCACACCGAACCGGCGCGCATAGTACGCGGCTTGTGCCCGCCTCAGGCCAATGATGCCTTTTGAGACCGAGTACCGGCTGGTTTGCGGTTTGCCGACCGTCTCAACAAGCTTATCGACAATGTGCTGCGGTGTCGGCAGGTCCGGATTACCCATGCCCAGATCGATGATATCAGCACCACCGGCACGCGCGGAGGCCTTAAGGCGGTTCACCTCGGCAAATACGTAAGGTGGCAATCGCTTCACGCGATGAAATTCTTCAATCACCGTCGGGTCTCTTCCATTAGCTTGTTTGACCGTCCATCAACCGGACAGAACACCTACAATATCATCGGCTTGGCATCCGTAGAATGTGCCAACAGATTATCGTATCTCTGGCGTCGGTATCAGGGGCAGCCGGGCAGTTCTAGCATTCAGCAACAAAAGGTCCACATGGCGGCGCCAACATGGGCTCGTTTCCAGCAACAGGTCACTCTATCGCACTGCACCATCGCAACAACCGCACCCCTAGCCCTTCGTTGTCTTGCAGAACCGCTCGCTTTTATTGTCTAACAAAGAGGAAATGGAACGCCAAAACCCGGTTCTGTGTTGATCCCGCACGAAAATAAGCCGCGCGCGAGATGAGACGACATCCTGTCTGATTGCGCCGGACAGATATAATAGTCACCAGAACAGCGCCAGAACACCAGAGGTTCAACGCACGACCATGCAAAAAGCCGTGGACGACAAAAACCCAGAGACTGAAACACGCTATCAGATCGAAAATCCCGAACAGTTCGCGCAGAACATGCTGCGGGTGTTTGAGGAGAGCGGCAAGATCATGACGGAATACATGGATCGTGCCGACACGACCATGAGCCCCTACTCAACCGCCACGGAAATGACAGAGGCGTCTAAGTCGGTAGCCGAGGTCGTGTCGATGTGGATGGCGGATCCGCCCCGCCTTATGGAAGCCCAGACGGTCCTGGCCAAATCGTACATGGATGTCTGGAACCAGACACTTCAGCGAATGATGGGCCAGCAAACAGACCCCGTTATCGATCCCGATCCAGGCGACAATCGCTTCAAGGACCCCGAGTGGCGGTCGAACCCGTATTTCGATTTCTGGAAGCAGTCCTATCTGATCACCACTCAGTGGGCGCAGGATATGTTGGCGCACACATCGGGCCTTGATGAAGCAGAGCGTCGTCGCGCCGAATACTACATGCGGCTCTATATGAGCGCGTTTTCACCATCCAACTTCCCGATGACCAACCCGGAAGTGGTGCGTGAAACGTTCAAGACGAACGCAACAAATCTCGTAAAGGGGATGGAACTGCTCGCCCACGACATGGAGCAGTCCGGTGATCTTCTGAAGATCTCACAGACCGACCTCGAAGCTTTTGAGATTGGCCGCAATCTGGCTGTCACGCCCGGTAAGGTCGTGTTCCAAACAGACGTATTGCAGTTGATCCAGTATTCGCCGACCACCGATACGGTGTGTGAAACGCCATTGCTGATCATTCCGCCCTGGATCAACAAATTCTACATCCTCGACCTGACGCCGCCCAAGAGCTTCGTAAAATATGCCGTCGATCGTGGCCACACGGTCTTTGTCGTCTCCTGGGTAAATCCAGATGAGACACTGGCCGGCAAACGATTTGAGGATTACGTCCACGAGGGCGTCCTGGAGGCGGCTGATGCGGTCCGTCGCGAAACGGGCGTCGCAGAAATCAACGCCATCGGCTATTGCGTCGGCGGAACACTTCTCGCGACCACTCTGGCCTACACAGCCGCCATCAACGAAAACGTTTTCAAGTCGGTCACGTTCCTGACAACCCAGGTCGATTTCCAGAAGGCCGGCGAACTGTTGTTGTTCATCGACGAAAGCCAGCTGAAGTCTCTCGATGACATGATGACTGAACGCGGGTATCTCGACGGCTCGCGTATGGCCAATGTGTTCAACATGATGCGCCCGCGCGACCTGATCTGGCCCTATATCGTCAACAACTACCTGCTCGGCAAAAAGCCGTTCCCGTTCGATCTCCTGTACTGGAACCAGGATTCGACACGCATGCCCGCAGCAAACCACAGGTTCTACCTGCGCGAATTCTATCATGAGAACAAACTGGCCAAGGGCGAACTCACCATCACCGGCAAACGTCTCGATCTCGCAAAGGTCAAAACGCCGATTTTCGAAGTCGCGACAAAAGAAGACCACATCGCTCCAGCGGAATCGGTTTTCCTCGGCTCGCAGCTTTTCGGCGGCGAGGTCGAATTTGTACTGGCAGGTGCAGGCCACATCGCAGGTGTGATCAACCCACCGGAAAAGATGAAATACCTGTATTGGACATCGACACGGCCAAACGGCGAAACACTCCAGGAGTGGATCGCCAATGCGCACGAACACCCAGGCTCATGGTGGCCCCACTGGGCTGAATGGGTCAGCCAGTATAGCGGACCTCAGATCCCAGCGCGCACGCCAGGGGAGAAACTGGGCACCTTGGAAGATGCACCGGGCTCCTACGTGAAAGTCCGGTGTTGACCAGACGAGCACCGTTCTGAGCCGGTTTGTGCGCATGCCGGACGGCCAAAGATCGGCATCCAAATGCATTGATCCCCGCACAGCACGGGGCAGACGGAAGGAGCCAGAAACTGGCTCCTTTCTTTTTTGCCCATGTGTGAAAAACAGATATCTCCCCAGCGCCTAAAAATCTGAAAAAAATATAAAAAACAAGAGCTTAATACCCAGTCAGTTGATCGATGAATGCCACATGAAGCCACCCCTCCAATTTCGTTCATGGCACCTCGGCTAAAACTGGCTTCATCAACAGCGCGGACCTGATGGGTGCTTTATCAACACGGCCGCATCGACGACGTCCAATAGGAGAGCAACATGACCCCGATCCTCAAGACAGTGGCAGCAATCTCTGTGTGCGCAGCTTCATTCGGTTTGGCCGCTCAGGCAAACGCCGCACCAGGCGCTGGCTTTGGCCTGAAGAAATCGCTGGCCCACCAGATGCAAGACACCAGCCCCCTCATCAAGGTCCAGGCCCGCGGTAATGGTGAAGGCCGTCGCAACCGCAGCGGCAACCGCAATAGCAGCGGGAATGCCAGAAATGCCAACGCCGGCAAGAAATCCGGCGGAAAACTACCTGTCCATGGCAGAGCCAGCAGAGCCGTCGTTGAATCGAAATTCCCCAAGCAGAAAAAGGCCAACAAGCAGAGACGCATTGTCAAACAGGTGTTGCGCGGAGCTGGACTTCTTCCGAAAAAACGCGGGTATAACCGTGCAAATGGCCGACGCTTCGCATGCGCTGCAGTGGCCCGGACGAGACGCGGCAGCGGTCGCCCCATCGGTATTCGAGGTTTTGCGCGCGGCCGGAATGCATGTGCCCGAGCAATGCGTGAATGCCGCCAGGAACTTCGTTTCCGCAAATCACGTGGCCGTAACCCTCGCGCCGCTTGCGTTATTCGCTAAATAACAGCGTCGCGAACCAAACAAAAAAGAAGGCCGATGGAGCACATTGCGCCATCGGCCTTTCTTGCTTCAACGATACGGTACCCCAAACCTCGTCACCTAACCCATCAACCCAGAGAGCGTTGCAACCATTCGGGCGATATCGTGTGATCGTCGATCGTCCAGCCCCCGAGCCCAGTCAATCAATTCAATGCCACGTACACCTTAACGACATTGTCAAAGCCCAGAAGAACTTTCAGGTTGTCTTTCGCAACAGCCAAAACCTCATCATGAGAGACTTCTTCATCTAACAGGGCCGCGTGGAAAATTGGCTTGATCGGTTCATAAGCGACCATCGCCCGATCGATCTCGTCTTGAATTATTCCTGGAACCTCATTCAAGAACCCATATTCATGGTTCCCTGTTTTGAGCGCTTCGGCTGTCGATTCAAACATCACCAACGACCGTTTCAACGCTTTTTGTTGTTCCTCGTAATTGATACCTGCCGCAATGAGACAGTATTCCTTGGCCATCTTCTGAGACAGCATCTGCTGACGCCCTGACAAGTCGATGGCCGTAGCCGCATATGGGCTGACGTTCCCCTCATTGCTATGATAATTTTTGAGTTGAACAACAAGCAGTTGCGAACGCTTCAACAGTTCAACGCTGCCAGCGAGTAAATGGTGGAAGTAGCGCTGATCGGGATCGTCTCCCGAAACGACATTCGTGACCGCGGCCTTGTAGGTGAGCCAGAAATCTTCAACATGTTCCAACGCTGCCAGCACATCAGGATCACGTGCAGGGACCAACCCGAGAGCCGCATTACCTTCTCGCAAGTTGACTAAAGTGTCTTCAAACAGCCAGACCGCCTGAAGCATAACCGTGATGTGCTTCTCACGGTCGATACCCATCACTGAAAAGCAAGCATCTTTTCCAATGTGCTGCGTCAGCATCCTCTGTCGTCCAGCCAGATCGACCTTAAGCCGGGCGCTGGTTTGAACCTGCTCGGCTTTGTGAAGATCGTTGGCGGGATCAGCAAAACCCTCGTTGGGAAAAACAAGGCATGCAGCCAGAAAAATAGCTTGAACAACACGGCATAAACCACCGCGCTTGTTTTGATGATAACCCGCATCAAATGACACAGCACGCCCCCACGAACTTGAAATACCCGCCAATAAAAAACAAAGCAGACAGCTCAGACCCAGTTAGAACAAAAGCAAAAATTTACATCCAGATTATCCGCGCGGCACACCCGAAAGCCTGACGTGTCGGTGTTTTGTATTCACCTGCATTGCTCCGCTCGTCTCAGGAGCCAATCCAATATGAACACACTGCAAAAAATGATGAGTTCAAGGGCCAGCAGAGATGATACGCCGCCTGCGCCTACGTAAGCGAGCCCCCCTCATGAGCTCCTGGAGACCATCAAACCTCCCACCAGACGCTGTAACCCTTGCACTGAACTACGACCGGAACCAACACGGCAACCCAGCCAGAGTTGCAACCATTCCAGAGATAATACTGCACCGTGAAACACGCCGAACACGAACAAAACGCCGTTTAACAAAGCGGCCGCAAAACCAATTGTTTATCGTCAGTCATTCAAGTGCCGACGGCCCTCAAAGAATTTTCAATGTCGCCAATGATATCCTCCAAGTCCTCGATCCCGATCGACAACCGGACAACATCCGGTCCAGCCCCTGCCAACACCCGCTGTTCGTCGGTCAACTGTCGATGCGTCGTGGATGCAGGGTGGATCACCAACGATCGCGTATCACCGATGTTGGCCAGATGTGAGAAGAGCTCCAATCCAGATACGAATTGGACACCAGCCTCATAGCCGCCTTTCAAGCCGAACGTGAACACCGCACCTGCCCCCTTGGGACAGATCTTTTGCTGGATGGCGTGCGATGCGTTCCCAGGAAGCCCCGCGTAATTCACCCACGCCACCTTGTCATGGCCTTCCAGGAAAGCGGCCACGCCGGCCGCGTTATCACAGTGCTTCCGCATCCGAAGTGGCAGCGTTTCGATCCCGGTCAGCAGCATGAACGCGTTAAACGGTGAGATCGCCGGCCCAAGATCGCGCAGACCCATCACGCGACACGCAATGGCGAAACCGAAATCGCCGAATGTCTCAGCCAGAACCATGCCGTTGTAAGACGCGTTCGGCTCAACGAGCGTCCGATACCGGTGCTTTGCACCCAGCCAATCGAACGTGCCGCAATCAACGATCGCCCCGCCGATTGAGTTGCCATGTCCACCCAGAAACTTGGTCAGCGAATGCACGACGATATCCGCGCCGTGCGCTTTGGGTTGGCACAGATAGGGCGTGGCCATGGTGTTATCGACAATGAACGGCACACCGGCAGCCTTGGCAATTTCAGCAATGGCTGGAAGGTCGACCACCAAACCACCTGGGTTGGCGATGGATTCGCAATAGATCGCGCGCGTCTTATCCGTAATCGCTGCTCGGAAAGTCTCGGGGTCTGTTGCATCCGCCCACTTCACTCGCCAATCGAATTTCGAAAACGCATGATTGAATTGATTGACTGACCCACCATAAAGTTGCCGGCCGGCGACAAATTTATCACCAGGCTCCATCAACGTATGGAATGTCAGGAGTTGAGCTGCATGGCCGGATGCGACAGCCAAAGCCGCCGTTCCACCCTCAAGCGCAGCGACCCGGCTTTCAAGAACCGCCTGCGTTGGGTTGGTGATCCGGGTGTAGATGTTGCCGAACGATTCAAGCCCGAACAGCGATGCGGCGTGATCGGCGTCATTAAAGACGTAGGACGACGTCTGGTAAATCGGTGTCGCCCTGGCACCTGTTGCGGCGTCCGGCGCGGCCCCGGCGTGAACCGCCAGGGTCGAAAATCCAGTTACATCAGCCCCAGCTTCACCATCAGCGATGTCGTCTGCCATCTGCGCGTCTCCTGATCACATCAAAGATGCCGGACCATAGGAGTGTCGACGCGCAAGGCAACCGCATTCGACTGTCAGGTAACCCAATCGATCATAAGCTGAATGACGACAGGGCCGAAATAAAGCGCTGAGGCACGAATGTCAGGTCGTGGAGATCAGGCCTTGGCCAGGTGACCTGGGCGACCACATTTCCATTTCTGCACACGCCATTTGGGATGCCCGGCGAGGTATTTGGCTATCTCTGCCTGCCCGAGGAACATGCACTGCTGCGGCGTGATGTTGCCGGCCATGTAGGTCAGGTTGACGTTCTTGCAGGTGACCGGGCTTGAAATCAGACAAATCGAAAGGACGATCTCGACCATGAATATCTCCCACGTTAAAGCCCTGCCAGGATACTGGCAGGCGTTTGACCGTGGACGTTCTTCCCTCGAGTCTTATCGTTCCCATAAGCGTGCTTGAGCTTTCATGGCAAAACAAGCACAAACGCTGGGCAATCAGTGGAGCAATCCGAGGCAGTCAGACAATCGTTGCAGCGACCATTGGTGCAACATAGTGCACTAAAATCTTCCCCTGACGCCTTTTAAAATCGGACACATCAAAAACTCTGCCTGCGACCGACCGCCATCATGGCAGATCGGAAAATTGCACAATTTTTAGGCCCTGCTGCGGAACGTCGCAGCAAAAGCGACACAGGCTGTCACAAATTGGCAACCATATACTCATCCAAAAAAGGCCTCAACCGACGGCTGCAGGGCAAAAAACGCCTACGCAGGCCCCGAATCACACGCGCCGAGCTCCCAACAAAAACGCTTCGTGTCATTCGACCGCTATTCAGATGCAACCGAGAAACCGGCCTGATCCGGGCCCTGGGGATAACGGGGACACGCTCTGGCAACGAAAGCTTGCCGACCCCGAATCGACCTACTCCGGTTCTCAGCCTGCAAGCGATGACCACCGTGATGGTGCTCCCGATTTGCGATTGATTGCGGCCCCCAAGGTTCAAGTCCCAAGGTCCAGGAGCGGCAGGTACGCAGCACGGGCCGGCATCACGGCCATAAGTAGCGTCGAGCCATGCGTGAGCAGCGTTGAGAAAGTTGAAAGGCAGTTTGTTATGACAACCACCGCCGCGAATAGCGTTGAACCAAGGGTCCAGGGTTCGTTAGGGCCAAACGCCAAACCACGAGCTGACAAACGAGACACCGGTAAACGGCCAGCCGCGATTCCAATCGCCGCGACGCTTGCGGCCACACTGCTGTTAACGGCCTGCGCCATGACCCCGGACAACCTGGGATTGCCAGCCTCGCTGGCCCCTGATCCAAACACCTCTGGGATCGAGACAGGATCAATCGGAAACACCGCTGTTGACCCGTTTGGTTTCAACCCAGACACGACGCCCCAAAACACGGCAGATAAATCCGGGACACCGGATGTCCTTGAGGAAGTGGCCCGCCTGCGCGCGCTCAATCGGCAGCCGGAGGCGCTGGCACTCCTGGAACAAGCGACCTCGAAAGCGACCGCGACCCTGGCCATGCGACTGTCACACGGCCTGCTAGCGCTGGAAGTCGGCAATCTGGCCGATGCACGCCAAATCCTCAAAAAGGCTGCGAAATCGGACCCACCGAACTGGCGGGTTCTATCAGGGCTCGGTTCGGTCTACGCCGCCGAAGGCAAGCAGTCCGATGCGCAAAAGGCGTTCGCGCAGGCCCTGCGCCTGAAGCCGGACCATCCATCGATCCTCAACAATCTGGCCCTGTCCTACGCGCTTGATGGAAAACGTGACCGCGCCGAAGCCATCCTCCGCCGCGCCGCAGCCGACACGACGGCAAACCCTCAGGCAAAACAAAACCTCGCGCTGCTGCTAGGCCTTGAGGGCCGGAAAAAGGAAGCCTCGAAGTTCGCCGAAGCCGTCCTTCCAAAACCGAAGGCCGACGCGAACCTCGGCTACCTGGAGGAACTGCGCGCAACCGTGAAAATCTCCAAGGATGAGCGCGCAAAGGCCGCAGTGAAATCAGCCGCCAGGAATTAGCCCGAGTGTTCGGTGTGGAAACCAGCATTTTCATAAATTCTTGAACCGAATAAGCGAAGCGCATCTCTCGAACGACACCCGGAAAATGCGCTTTGCGTTTTTATTCAATTCGATCCTTGACCGCCGTCTCTTATGAGCTTCTCCGGGTCCGGCGCATTTACGCGAAGCTTCATTTACAGACCGAGACGCGTGTAGCGTCAGCGGCACGACGTCCGAAAGCTTGTAGACCTTGCTATGTCGAGGACGGCCCTCATCGTCACGACTTGGAACAAGCTGTACGGTAAAAGCCTGACGATTTTGGCGGTTCATCAGCCATTCGGGCCACGTCCTGCGGTGCGCTCCCTGTCCAATTCCCGCATACTTGTCAGAACACCGCGCTGACCCCAATTCAAAACCCGCGTTTTGCATGCGGGCATCAGAATCAGTTGTGCCCCGAATTGCCTCAGCTGATCTGAAGCAATACGGGGCACACGAACGGGATCGAATGGACAACCTCCTGAAAGTTCACATCTAGTTCCCAGCGCCTGGCGGCTTCTGCGGATCATTCTGCATCGGGCTGACCATCGACCCACCATCATCGCCCCCCGATGATCCTTTAATATACTCCGACCACTTAGCAGCACGGCGTTCGGACGAACGCGGGGTTTCCGCCTGCGGACCTTGCAGATCACGGGCATTCGCAACCGTCAGAGCCAGATTGCGCTGCGTCGAACACCCGAAGTTTTGCTGCGGCAGACGCTCGCGAATGTCATCCACATCGTCTGGCCAGTGGCCACACTGCGGAGCGACCGCAACCTGCCGGTCATAAGACACCGCGATCGCGGGCCCGAATTCGTCGGTGTAGGCCGTATCGCTCCGGATCACATCGACATACCGCTCCGGAATACCCGCTTCATGCACCTCATCGATGACGTCACGCACACTGCGCGAAACAGCCAGATGACCACGCACCGAGCCCGGTGCCGCAACCGTCAGATTGCCGACACTCTCTGCCTTGTAGTCCTGCAGGAATCGCGTCAGGTCGGCCCGCTGATTTCGGCTAAGACCTTCACCCTTCCCAGCCATCTCGATCAGCAACGCCTCCCCTCGACCCGCGTAATGGATCGGATGGCGCTTGACCGGATCGTTCAGATGTATGGCGGTCGCATCGTCCAGCCGGATGTGCTCCCGACACCCGCCAACGACTATGGCGAGGCAGGCCACGACGGCAAGGGGCACAACCGCTGCGCTCGACCGGAGTTGAGCCCGCAAGCAGCCCACGCCCACCTGCGACGGCTTCTGAGTGTGACGCATGCTCATCCCTTCACTCCTGGATAATCAACAATGAAGCCATACTCGCCATGGTATCTGTCGGCACGTGAATCGCTCACACCATAGATCCGGTTGATCCGGCCAAAGAACAGCTCCCGCAGCGTGGCGGACGGCGCGTAGTTGTCCGTCGGTTTCGCCATTTCGCCGTGGGCAGCATGCTTGGCCAGAAACGGCGTCACCAAGATCACGAGTTCGGTTTCGCGGCGGCGATAATCCGTGGACCTGAACAGTGCGCCCAGAACAGGCAGCTTGCGCAATCCGGGAAGCCCCTCAGCGCTCTGCCGGGTGTCATCAGACAGCAGCCCCGCCATGGCCAACGTGCCGCCACTGGGCATTTCCAGCGTGGTTTCGGCGCGCCGGACTTTCAGGCCGGGAAACGAAAGCCCCTGGACCTGCACAGCGCCTTCGGACGACAATTCACTCACCTCGGCAGACACCTTCAGCGAGATCCGGCCACGATCCAAAACAATGGGAGAGAACGAGACATTCACACCGAACTCTTTCCACTCCAGCGCAATTCTGTTGTCGTCGAGCGAAATCGGCACCGGGAACTCACCACCTGCCAGGAACTTGGCCGTCTCGCCGGAAAGGGCGGTCAACGTCGGTTCAGCCAAAGTCTTGACGACACCGGCGCGTTCCAGCGCCTGGATCAACGTCGTGATGGACTGGTTATTGGTTGAGAAGGTTTGTTGAAGCGCAGAGCCGCCGGCCACCGCCGGAGCAACAGCCCCGCCAAACGACAACGCTTTAGGGACAATCGCACCTGTAACGGGAAATGCGTTTTCGATGACCTTGGCGAAAGTAAAATTCCCCGCATTCAAGACAGAATTGGGAATATCGACGCCAAGCCGGCGCAACGCATCGCGCTGCATCTCCGCGACCTGGACCTTCAAAAGCACCTGTTCCTTGGCGTCCGTGCCAAGCATGTTCAGGACGTCTTTTTCAGATTTCACAAACCGGGCAGCCAGGTCACCGGCGCGGTTGGCATCCGCTGGCGAGGACACATAGCCCGACAAGACGACGCTTTTTCCCATCATCTCGACTTGCACATCAGCCCCCGGCAACAGCCGATGGATCGCGTCCTGCAACGCCGCCAAGTCACGCGTCACGCTGACTTCAAGCTGCAACACCCGCTGGCCGTCAGGGCCGATAAAGAAGGCGTTCGCCTCGCCGAAATCCTTGGCAAGCAAATAGACCTGCGTCGACGTCTGAACGACGGCGTCGACCACTTCGGGGTTTGAAACGAGCACGTTTTGCAACTCGACCGGCAATTCGATCAGCATCGATTTATCGACGCCGATCGTGATCTTCTTCCTTACCGGGAAAACCGCATCTGCGTCGATTTCCATAAACGAGACGTGGGCAAACGAGCCATCCGCGTGATCGTTTTCGAGGGCACTTCGGCCAGCGGCCAGCGCGACACTCAGACTGAGCGCCAGCAGCAGGGCCATGAGACCTAATAGGCCGAAGAGCCCGCCAAGGGCCGGGTGACCGACCCGTCTTGCAACGAGGGACATGAGACTTGGAACTCCGCATCAACAGGGCAGCGAGTGGCAATGACGCAAACGTAGGAGAGCCAAGCGCGTGCACGCAAAAATTCACGACTGGAACGCGTACACCGGACTGGAAACAGAACTGAACAACTGAACAGCAGACATGAGTGGCTTACACTCGAATTCCGGCAAACGTGACGGGTTCGGGATTTAAAATCCACCTGTGCAGGTCTGAACCTGTTGCAGTATCGCCTTAACGCATAGAAGCGCTCACAGGCCATGCACCGGTTATCCCCGGCAAGCGGCAACACATGCCGCAGCAGAGACTCCACTGGCAAAAGCATCTAGGTGTCTGTAAAATATAAAAAAATCAGCAAAAGCCCCACAAGCCCCGAACACCCCGGTAGCTCTTTCGACAAACGAAGTGTGGATACTGCCTATCCCGCGACCGCCATCATGCCACCGCAGACAAACCGAGCCACCTCACCTCCAGCGAGACGAAAGATCGAAGGCGCGCGCCGACTGTGCAGCCGGAACCGCCCCGCCGCATTCGCCCACCCCGAAACCACCTGCAACCGGCTCTTAACCCGCAATCCGGACTTCCGAAATCTCACGACCGATATTGCGGAACGATTGGATCAATGCAGCACCGTTTGAGGCAACAAAAAAGTTGTCCTTGCCCGACGCGCAATCCTTCAGCAAAGCCTGCGTCGTCGGATCATTCTCAAGCCGGAACGCGATCGTGTAGATCGTGACACCGTCAGCCTTTGCATTCGCGCAAACCGTCCGGGTCTTGGTATTGAGATCGTTCGTGTAGCCAACCCGCGTGTAGGTCGTTCCCAGCCGGCCCTTGCTGGCGTACCCATGCGAGGCATAGACAGACTTGTTGGCCGAGCTTTGCGTGTTGTACCAGTTCTCACCATCCGTCATCAGGATCATGATTTTCCGATTGTTGCTGTCGCCCTTGCCGCGTCCTTCCCGGAATGGCGCACGGCGCGAAAGGATCCGCCAGCCCCACGCAACACCCTCTTTGATGTTGGTGTTGCCCGACGCGCCCATCCGCGAAATGGCCAGCTCGACTTCTGAACGCGTGGCGTTCAGCGGTAACAGTGGCTGCGTGGTGCACATCGAATTCGGGCCCGATCCTCCAGACCTGTTCTGCCCATAATACTTGCATGTGCGCGCCTGAGCCTCGGAATCTGGAAGACGCACGGTTTGCTCGTTGGTGCAGTTTCCCCGCCGTGAATAGCTCAAGCAGACCTTTTCATATCGCGGACACTGGCCACCATCGTCATCGAGATAGCTGTTGTTGTAACCTGACCGCGCACTGCCAGCCTCGCCGGGCTCATCGGGAGCAAACATCGGCACAAACAGCGTCTTACCTATAGAGGCGTCGGGACGACGGTCTTTAACGTCGAGCCCGTTCGGCCGGGCTTCAACACAGCCACGCCAGCTTTCGCCCACGGCATCAAACAGATCGAGCCGGTTTTTCTGCTCGGCAAAGTTTTCATAATGGGTCGGCCCGGCGCCGATGCCGTCAATCCAATCAGCGGTTTTGTACTGAGAGCCGACATTTACCGACGCTGCAAACGGGACCACACCGACCATGACGCGGTCGGTGCCTTCGACGCCTGCGAAAACCGTTTTCGTCAAATCCGTGGCAGCCGTGCGAAGGTCAGCAATGTGCGTGCCCGACATCGATCCCGAATTGTCGAGAACAAGCGCCAGCTCCACCGTCCCTGACCCCTTGGCGACTGTTGCGCCAACACTGACTTCACGATCAGACCCGATACCAGGGAACAAATCATCGAGCCCCTTGAGCAATGTCGCCTGCCACCCTGTCTTGGTCTTGGCCGAGACTTCGCCTGTATTGGAATCAAGTGTCACATCTTCAATCGTCGATTTGGAGTTCTTAAGCCGGTTCGCGGCATAGAAAGCCTCCGCCCGCGCCTTACCCGTCGTATCCTGATCTTCGTAACCGAGCCTGTCAGACGCTGCCAAGACGGCAGCATCCACGGCGCGCTGATCGCGCATCTTCTCCGTGACGAGCCGACCGTAGTCGATGGCGATACCCGCCACGAGAGCAAGGGCTGTAAAGCCGATCCCGAAAACGACCGCAGACACACCGCGTTCGTCACGGCGGAAGCGGGTCATGAAGGAGAAGGTATGGCGAATGGATCGAACCAGCATGTGTGATGCCCCTAACGGAATGTTAGCAAACACTACGAAATGCGGTTTTCCTTCTCGTAAAAATCCGACCAAAAATTTTATTCAATTTTGCTGCAGGCAATCGAGCATGTGCCCAATGCACTGCATCCGGCGGTCGACACCGGTCCCAATGGGCGCAAAGTCGGTAAATGCAGAACGCAAACAAAAGGTTGCCGAACGGGTTGGCAAAGCCTTTCGTGCACCGGTGGCCGAGTGACACTAAGCCATGTGACACGAACGAGATCCCAGCCGGAACCATGACTTGCAACGACCACCGCCACAGGTACACAGTAAGGATAGAGACCAGATAAAGCCGATACGAAACATTTGGCTCTGACGGCATTCCACAAACAGAAAAAACGAGCGGGTCAAACGCAATGGCTTTGGAACACACTGCACATCGTGATGCGGAACCGATGGAGGCACCGCACCCCGAGACAGACCCGGTCGAAGCCGTCTACAAAAACATCAACAAAATCTGGACCAACCAGCCACACGACCTCACACTTTTTGAGGCGGTCATGGCCGCCGCCAAACGTTACGGTTACGACAAAACCGCTGTTGATGATCCCGAACGCAACACCCTCACATATAAGCGGCTCATCCTCGCCAGTCTGATCCTCGGGGCAAAACTAAAGAAAGGGACACGGCCGGGCGAAGCAATCGGCGTCTTGCTTCCAAATGTCAGCGGACTGGTTGTGACAGTCCTCGGGCTCAATGCGAACGGTCGCATCCCGGCTCTTTTGAATTTCACCGCTGGCCCACGCAACATTATCTCCGCCGTCCATACAGCACCGACTTCGAAAGTTGTGACATCGAGGCGGTTCATTGAAACCGCAAAACTGGCCAACGTGATTGATGCACTGGAAAAAGCACCACTCGCGGATGGGCGCAAAATCGAGATCGTCTACCTGGAGGACGTGCGCGCGACCATCGGCATTGCTGCCAAGGCCATGGGGTTCGTCAGGTCGCTGCGTGCGGCAAGCTACCACCGGTCAACCGGAATGCGTGCTGAAAAACCAGCCGCCATCTTGTTTACGTCAGGCACAGAAGGCGCACCAAAGGGCGTTGTTCTGTCGAACCGAAATCTCGTGAGCAATGCTCAGCAGATTATCTCCCACGCAGATGGTTTCCTGACCTCCGATGACACAGTGCTTAATCCGCTGCCGATGTTCCATTCGTTCGGGCTGACGGCCGGGACGTTGATGCCGCTGACCCAGGGGATGCGCGTCATCCTGTATCCAAGTCCCCTGCATTACAGGCAGATCCCGAAACTCATCCGGCAAAAGAAAGCCACGGTCCTGTTTGCCACTGACACCTTCCTACAAGGCTATGCCCGGGCAGCGGATGCAGACGACCTTGCAACCGTGAGGTTCGTCGTGGCCGGTGCGGAACGCATCAAGGATGAGACCCGCAGGCTTTGGAATGCCCTGGGCACGGATATCCAGGAGGGTTATGGCGCCACCGAATGTTCACCCGTCATTGCCTGCAACCTGCCACCCATCAACACGCCCGGTTCCGTCGGCCCGCTGCTGCCCGGTGTCGAGTACCGGTTGGAGCCAGTCGAAGGCATCGAAGGTGGTGGTCGATTGTTTGTGCGCGGACCAAACGTCATGCTGGGTTACATTTTTGCCAACGCCCCAGGCGTCGTGGTGCCACCAAAAGACGGTTGGCATGACACCGGCGACATCGTCGATATCAACGACGGCAAAATCATCATCAAGGGACGCGCCAAGCGATTTGCCAAAATCGGCGGTGAAATGGTTTCGCTGGCCGCGGTGGAAGCGCTTGCAGCCGGCCTGTGGCCGGAAGCACAGCACGTCGCGGTCAACATCCCCGACCCCAAAAAGGGGGAACAGTTGATATTGGCAACCGACAAACAAGACGCCGAACGCAGCAGTCTGGCAGCCTATGCGCGCGAGACAGGTTTCCCGGATCTTTGGGTACCCCGGGCGCTGATGGTGGTCGGCGCGATCCCGGTTCTAGGCTCCGGCAAAGTCGATCTTCCAGCCACCATAAAGATGGTCGAGCAATCAAATTCATTGAATTGATGGACCAAACGCTAGGGCGATTTGCACGGATTGCCCGATCCTGAACCGACTTGGGCCACGTGACCATCTCGGCACCGGCGAAGCATCTAGACCCAAAACATAGTCGCAGCCTCAATTGAAAAACGTGTCTCCAAAAACACGGACACGTAACACTCGGCGGGCCACAACCAATGGTGCTTGACGCAACAAGAGCACCAGGGTCATCTGAAGTTTGGCGCGTTCACCGCGCGCACCTGGGGGACGTCGGCACTCACACATTTTGAACCGGATGCTACGCGGCAAAGCCGTGTCGGCAGAGGTGTCCGCCGAAAGCGCCCAGCTGCATGCCGCATGGCTTGAGTTCGCGAACGCGATAGATGACGTGCACAGTTGAAACAGACAGTCGCAATCACAAGGGTCACAATGCTGGCAGCCGATCAGACCACCCAGACACCAGACGTGACCAGTTCAACGGCAGAGGCCGCGCATCTTCGCGCGCGCCGATCAAAAACCATGTCATGGAGCCGTGCCATAAGGCGCAGCGTGCTAACGATTATCAGCTTTGTTCTAGCCATCGCAGGCATGGCGACACTGATGCATGCAGGCATTAATCCGCAACTTGAAGCCATCCAACAGGAAGGCTCCTTGCTTGGAACACTAACCAAGCTGGCCACTCAACTCTAGCGGCCAATTGATGTAGGTGCCCCTACCGCGGGCAGACCGATCTCTCTGGATTCCTCAATAAAAACACGCCTTGCGGGCGCAACGCGTCGTAAGGCGCGCGCGCAATGCCACGCCCACATACAAAAATCAGGTCCTTTGCCACGCCCTTGACCGGATGTTCTTGATCCTAAAAGGATTACGTACCTATCATGAGGCAGCTTCAGCCGGGTATCGCATCTCGCTGCGGGAAAAGGGACAGATGACCGAACAGCAAAAGCACTTTCCCGAGTTTTATGTCACGGCTCCACAACCGTGCCCTTATCTGAAAAACCGCTTTGAACGTAAGTTGTTCACACATCTCACCCCGGAAAAGCCTCGCGCCTTGATCGATAACCTTCTGAAGGGCGGTTTCCGGCGGTCGCAAAACATCGCCTACATGCCCTACTGCGAAGGCTGCCAGGCGTGCGTGTCCGTGCGTGTGGCTGTCGATGAATTCGCTCCCGGTCGTTCAATGCGCCGGCTGCTCGAGAAAAATCGCGATCTGGCCGCAACGTGCGTGCCCGCTGTCCCGACGTCTGAACAGTACAGCTTGTTTCGTAACTACATCGACGCCCGCCATTTCGACGGCGGAATGGCCGATATGACCGTCCTCGACTACGCCATGATGGTCGAAGACAGCGTGATCGACACGTTCGTTACCGAATATCGCGGCAAGCCCGAGTTGCCTCTCGACAGCTGCGAACAAAGCTGGCCTCTCAAGGCCGCAGCCCTGTGTGATCGGTTGTCTGACGGAATTTCCATGGTTTACAGCTTCTTCGACCCAGAGGAAGACAACCGAAGCCTTGGAACCTACATGATCCTCGAACACATCGAGCGCACGCGCAGGCTCGGATTGCCCTACCTGTATCTCGGGTATTGGATCGAGGGCTCAAAGAAAATGAACTACAAAACACGCTTCCAACCGCAAGAGCACCTCACATCCGAGGGTTGGGTCCGCCGCACAACAACCCCCTGATGACACCAAAGCGGCCGCCCCAGATCGGCCACCTTAAAACAGCGGCCCCACACAACAGCGGCCCCAGATCGCTTGCACGACGTAGGCTAGAGCCATGACAACCGACGCAGCATGACAACCGACGCAGGATGATGACGCCATCACGGCGCATTGATCCCTTGCACCCTATCTCTGAGCACCAGCAAGCAGGTAAATCCTTACCTGAGCGGTCTCTGTCAGCCAGCGCCAAAAGCCAAAAGCACCATTTTTTGGTCATGCGGGCGAACCATCTCACCTGTAAAACCGTTAACTGAATTGATTGATCATCGCGTCAATCGTGTTGAAGCCTCCGCGTCCACAACATCGAAAGGGAGGCGACATGACCTCGATCCAGTCACCTCTAAACGCTCCATCGAGCCGCGAGACACCGTTCGACCAAACAGATAAACCGCTTCGGCAATCATCTGTTTTTGAACGCTTAGCCGACACCCGCCAGTTGTCTCTCGAACTCGCACGCCCCCTGACAGATGAAGATCAGATGGTTCAGGCGAGCGATGACGCCAGCCCAACCAAGTGGCATTTGGCGCATACCACTTGGTTCTTCGAAAGCTTCATTCTAAGCGCGCATTTACCCGGCTACAAACCGTTTTCAGATGCCTTCGAGTACTGTTTCAACTCCTACTATGAAGCCAAGGGAGACCGTCATCCGCGTGCCTCGCGCGGTCTGCTCACACGGCCATCGGCACAAGAGGTACGAAGCTACCGCGCTTACGTGGATGAAGCGCTCAACGAACTTGCTCAGACAAACAAAGCAGCAACGCCGGAACTCCAAAATCTGATCGAGCTTGGCATCAACCATGAACAGCAGCATCAAGAACTGCTCCTAACCGACATCCTAGCGCTGTTTGCTTTGCAGCCCCTAAAACCCGCATACGTCGAATGTCAAACCAGCCAACCGCCCCCGACAGCGGCTCAATCGACCGCCCTCAAGGGCCAGCATACTCCGTCATCATCCACGAATGTGCGCTTCGACGGAGGCATTTACGCGATTGGTCATGAGGGCAGAACCTTCAGCTACGACAACGAGGGTCCACGCCACGACACCTTGCTACGCCCCTTCCGAATGGCCAACAGGCTGATCACCAATGCCGAATGGCTCGCGTTCATGTCAGATGGCGGCTATACTGACCACCGACTCTGGCTGGCGGATGGCTGGGCCTGGCTCAAAGCCAACGCAGTGAATGCACCCGGCTACTGGGAACTGAAGGACGGCGTTTGGCATCAAATGACGCTTCACGGCCTCGTTCAGCCAAACCCGAAAAGTCCTGTCACACACATCAGCTATTACGAAGCCGATGCGTTCGCAAAATGGGCTGGCGCTCGCTTGCCGACTGAAACTGAGTGGGAAGTGGCAACGAGCAAAGCCCGGCTCTCACAGCCCAACACATTGGCGACACAGACCTTCGCACCGCAACCCGCACCTGCGCCAAGTGGCGGCTTGATTGATCAGATGTTTGGAGATGTATGGGAATGGACGGTTAGCCCGTACACACCCTATCCCGGCTATCGCCCCCCCGACGGAGCGGTCGGAGAATACAACGGCAAATTCATGTGCTCGCAGCAGGTCCTGCGGGGCGCTTCGTGCGCTACGGCACCCAACCATTCGCGACCGACCTATCGCAACTTCTTTTACCCGTACCAGCGTTGGCAATTTATGGGCCTTCGTCTTGCAGAGGATAGTTAATGCCAGCCAACACAGCTGAAAAGCGCGACCACCAGATCTCGAACACCGCCAGCGACTTCGCCGACGCGCTTTTCGACGGCCTGACCAAAGGCGAAAAATCCATACCCTGCCGCTTCCTTTACGATGCCAAAGGGAGCGACCTGTTTGAACAGATCACCCGCCAACCGGAGTACTACCCCACGCGAACCGAAGCGGCGATCCTGAAGACGTGCGCCCCTCACATCGTGGCACGATCAAACCCGAACACCGTCCTTGTCGAATTCGGCTCCGGTTCCAGTCTCAAGACAGAAATTCTGTTGTCGGCCTTCAACCACCTCGCAGCCTACATCCCGCTCGACATCAGCCAGGCTGCCCTTGACGATGCCGTTGGACGCCTGAACGCCCGCTTCCCGAAGTTATCGATCACACCGATCACAGCTGACTTTTCAGCGCCGATCGACTTGCCTGAAGAATTCTCTGATCACGAACATCTAGGCTTTTTTCCAGGTTCAACCATCGGCAACATGGCAGAAGCCGACGCCATCGCCCTGCTAGGGAGCATGCGCGAAACACTCGGCAAAAATGGCCGTTTGGTGATCGGCACAGACCTCGTCAAACCACTCGATGTCCTGCTCCCGGCCTATAACGACGAAGCCGGTGTGACAGCTGCGTTCAATCTGAACGTGCTACGCCATGCAAACCGTGTCATCGGAACAGATTTCGATCTGAGCAAGTTCCGCCACGAATCGATCTGGAATGCCGACAAGAGCCGGATTGAGATGCACTTGATCAGCCTCACCGATCAGACAATTCGCGGCCTGTCGAAGCCCATCACGATCTCCAAGGGCGAGCATCTCCATACTGAGAACTCGCACAAATATACCGTTGAACGCTTCCATCACATCGCCGAAACAGCCGGCTGGACGCCAACGGAGGTCTGGACGGACCCATCCAACCTCTTTGCTGTTCATGACCTCCGGGCCAGCTGACCGGACCTAAAGAAAAAAAGGGCGAGACCATTTCGTTACCGTGGTCTCGCCCTCTTCCAACACGCCTGTCATGGCATCAACGCGCGGACATATGCTGCAACAGCATCGCCGCATGCCGGATGTCGTGCGGACGCGGCAACTGGCCGTTTGGAAACGCCGCTGGAACGGCCGCAACATGCGGTGCCCAGAGCGCGCGCCACTTGGCATCATCCGTCATCACCTGAGCCGGATCGACATCCGATCCCGCAACAGGGTTCGACGCATGCTGCAACAACCACATCCGTGCCCGCTCCCAGATCTCTGTCGAAACCCTGGAGTTGCCAGGTCCCTGCAGCTGAGCAATCTGAGGCAAGCCGTCAGGCTTTCGGGATGGCTGCACCTCCATCGTCGCAATCCGCTGTCCATCTTGGCGGATCCCGAAAATCATGCAGTATCCCAAAGCAACATCACGGCCGTACGTCCCGACGCAGTGGTCCATCAGACGTCCTTCCTCGTCCAGTTCCTCCGCCGTCTGCAAGACAACGATCGCGAAGCCGGCCTGCCGGTTGCGCATGCTGTAACGCCCCGGTCCACGCTTCACGGGCTGACGTTCGGCCTGCCTGATAAGCCGCACCGCCCATTCTGAAGCCGCAGACTGTGCCGTACGCAAGGTCATGCCTTTCGACCACCGCTTGGCGATCCCGGCATGCCCACCAGCTTCAACGTTTTGCGATGCGAAGGCGAATGCGGCCAACAGCCAGATCGCCTCGAACCGCGCAGGACACGTGCTCTGTACCAACTTCTTCTGAGCACCCACCCACAACGCAAACCGCTCGTCGCCGACACGCAATGCATCCAGCACCGCTCTCAGCCACAGGTCCGTATGGCCCTGAGCATTGGGAAGCTGGTTTATCAACCGCCGACCGAAATCGGCGTTGTGCGGCAGATCCACCAAGGGAACGGTGAACGCTTCAGGCGGCAATTTGCGCGTCCAAACCGGCAACGCCAGGACTCCGGCGACATCCTTCAGCGCCGCACCACTCTTGATCATCGCCACAGCCTGACCGCGCTGCTCCACGGACCCGTAACCCGACACCAGCGCGAACGCAGCTGCAGGAAACGACCGCAGAACATCACATAGTGCCGGAGAGCCCGTCACCAACCGGCGCAAACGACGCCGATAGGGTTTGGGAAAACGAACAAGTTCCAACTCGATCAGTTGCGAGTCTTGATTTTTGACAAACATAACCAGCCTCGAATATCGAATTTCGAAAAGCAGTTGAAACGTTTGAAATTTGAAATCAGCGCAGCCGTCGTCGCATTCGGAATCGCGTTTCCAAATTTGAACGAACAGACATGCAATTGGTTTGCCTGAAATTGAATTCGCAAGGCAGATCGCTTTGCAAATTCAATTCAGCCAACAAGCAGCAAAGCCTTCGGAGCACGGGAGGCGAGCGTTGCATCAGACCCAGTGGACAGGTCCGAGTAAGCGCGAGCCACAGCGCTCAGATGGGGTTGGACGTATGCGGCAAGACCCGCAAAGCCGAACACCTGCCAAGCATAAGCCCGTCCGGGCATGCCGCTATCTCAAATTACGTGAAGGATTGTCGATCATCTGCATCGGCCCAAGGCACAAACCCTGTGACAGACCTTCTACAAGCCCAATAAACATGGGTGCAGCTGAGGAATGACCGAGGTCAGTCTAACGACCGGACGTTGCAGATATCTGCCCAACCCTGGCAGACCCCGCGCGCACCACGCCACGCAGCATCTGCTTTCATAATGAGCAAATGTTGATGGGTTCGTAGCACGTGTCCAAGACCTCTTTGGCGATTGATGACACCAGTCGTATCTCATACCTCAAAAAACAAATCAAGACAGCAATTCAAATAATCAAGAAAATACCATAATCACAAATCGCCACGATCCATCAAAACGACAGGAAACCACAGCTATTCTGCTAATGCCTTATCAATCTTGTCGAACATATAGACCCATTTTTCTTTTTGGGCCGAAACAAGTTTGGTCATCCGCTCGCGCAGTCCGACCAGCAGCGAGCAGTCTGGATTAGCAGCTTCCGACCCCTCTTGCCCAAGCTCGGCAATCTCGCCCAGAAGTTGCTGCGATGTTTCGTCAAAAACATTGATATTCTCGTCGCGGACGTAAACGGCCGCGTTCTGCAGAAAGGCTTCGTGGGACCACTTCCGCTTATCTTTCAACTGCCGCAGCTTGGCCTGGAATTTCGGTTTGTTCTGTCCGTTAAGCGCCCCAAGTGCGCTTCCAGCCTCATCGACAACTGCCTCAAAGTCTCCCCGTGCACAACCGCTTGCATCCTGGGCCGCCGCATCCGTCGTGAGGCCGATAAAACCAACAGCTCCCAGCCACGTAGCAGCCAGCATGACCAGGCCCCGGCCAAACAATCTTGTGGCTGGGGACTGGGCACGCCCACTCCGACAACAGTGGCGATCCAACTTTGACGACGTAATCAAACTCAAAGGCTCCACCCAAACTTCAATGATCGCGGGAAGCCCTTCGGCACGGTGCGTCCGGCCTGGGCCCGCTGCCCGATCCACTCTTCGATTTCGTCCATGCCCACGGTAAACGTCCGCCCGGCCGCATCGACCCAGCTCAATCCATCAGCAGCTTCAAACGTGGTGACGTCTGACAGCCCGCCATCCTTGAACCGCTGCAGGATAACGCCCTTGCCGCGTGTCATCTCATTCACTTCCGATGCTTTGAACACAAGCAAGCGCCGGTTTTCACCCACCGTTGCGATCGTATCACCATCAACTGCGACGACACATCTGGCTTCGTCCGGCTCACTCACATTCAGTACCTGCTTGCCTTTCCGTGTTGAGGCAACGACGTCCGCCTCAGGAACCAGGAAGCCATAACCAGCCGACGACGCCACCAAAAGCTTACGGTCGGCGACATGCCTGAACGCCGTGATGATATCGTGGTTCTGTTCCAGATCGACCATCAGCCGCACCGGTTCGCCGTGCCCTCGACCGCCCGGCAGCTGATGAGCCTCCAGCGTGAAAAACCGCCCGTTGGTGGCGAAAACCAAAATCTTGTCGGTCGTGTAGGCCTGGAAAGCCTGCTTCAGCTCGTCGCCCTGCTTGAATTCAAGCCTTGAAACATCGTCTTGGTGGCCCTTCATCGTCCGCAACCAGCCTTTTTCAGACAGGATCACCGTGATAGGCTCTTTTTCGACGAAAGCCTGCTCAAAATCAGCATCCACAACCGGCGCGTCGCCAAGATCAGACCGGCGAAGGCCAAGTTCAGTGTCCTTACCAAACGTCTTCTTGGTCTGTTTGACTTCCTCGGCAATCCGCTTCCATTGCAGGTCTTCAGACGCCAGCAGAGCCTTGATCCCATCGCGTTCCTTGGACAGCCGCTCGTGTTCAGCGCGGATTTCAACCTCTTCAAGTTTCGACAAAGCCCGCAAGCGCAGGTTCAGAACGGCTTCAGCCTGAATATCTGACAACTTGAAGGTCGAAATCAGTTTGGCCTTGGGCTCATCCTCGAACCGGACGATCCTGATCACTTCCTCGATATTCAGAAAGGCGATCAGATAACCATCAAGCACCTCAAGCCGGTGCTCAATCTTGTTGAGACGAAACTGTGACCGGCGAACGAGAACTTCGACACGGTGCTCAAGCCATTGCTTCAAGACATCGCGCAACGACAGCACGTTGGGGATTTGCCCACCGGACAAAACATTCATGTTCAGCCCGAACCGCACCTCAAGTTCGGTCAGCTTGAACAGGCTTTCCATCAGGATCGTCGGATCGATCGTACGTGACTTCGGTTCCAGGATCAGCCGCACTTCCTCAGCGGACTCATCACGCACATCGCCCAGCAGAGGCAGCTTCTTCTCCGTGAGAAGCTCAGCGATTTTTTCGACCAGCTTGGCCTTTTGCACCTGATAGGGAATTTCGGTGATGACAATCTGGTAGCCACCACGCGCTGTTTCTTCCCGGAACCAGCGTGCCCGCAATCGAAAACCGCCGCGTCCGGTCTTGTAAGCCTCAAGGATTTGCGCTTGCGGCTCGACGATCACGCCACCGGTGGGGAAATCAGGACCCGGCACAAACTCCACGAGTTTTTCGATGGTTGCGTTCGGCGACTTGATCAGGTGAAGGGCTGCATCACAAAGTTCCGCCAAGTTGTGTGGTGGAATGTTCGTTGCCATGCCAACAGCAATGCCCGAAGACCCGTTCGCCAGCAGGTTTGGGAATGCCGCGGGAAGAACCGAGGGTTCTTCGGTGGTGTTGTCGAAGGTCAGCCTGAAATCGACGGTATCTTCATCGATACCGTCCAGCAGCAGCTTGGCGACCTCGGTCATCCGCGTTTCGGTATACCGCATCGCAGCAGCATTATCGCCGTCAATGTTCCCAAAATTGCCCTGGCCATCGACCAGCGGATATCGCACAGCAAAGTCCTGGGCGAGCCGGACCAGCGCGTCGTAGATCGATTGGTCACCATGAGGGTGATACTTACCAATGACGTCGCCAACGATGCGGGCGCTCTTCTTGTAGCCCTGATCCGGATTGAGCTTAAGCTCACGCATCGCATACAGAATGCGCCGATGAACAGGCTTCAGCCCATCACGCACATCAGGCAACGCCCGGCCCATGATCGTTGACAGGGCATACGCCAGATAACGCTCTTCAAGCGCGTCTTTGAGGTTGACGGGCTCGGAGCCGTCTGGCCCTGGAAGAATCGGTTTGTCACTCATAACAACCGACTAGGCCCCCAGCGCCCGAAGCTCAAGTGCTGCCTCGACACGCGCGCAGCCAAAATGTGAAGAGCCGCCCACCACTTCGCCCAAAACGTTGGATAACAATCAACGCTTGCAGGGTGCCCAAGCAACGTGTTGAATTTTACCACAATGGGTGGGCTCTCATCGCTTCGCCAAAAACCATGTTGGCTCAACCAGCACAGACAGCTGCCTCACCGGAGATCCCATGACACCGGCACTTCCCGATGTACCCGTGGTCGAAGCCCAGATCATCGCCTTGACCAATGAAGTGCGCGCTGAACAGAGCCTGGCACCTGTGCGCCGAAATTCACAATTGGATCAGGCCGCCATCGACTATGCCAGACTGCTCGCCGCAACCAACCAGTTCGCCCACGACGCGGACGGCCGCGGACCGGAGGACCGGGCACAAGATGCCGGCTACACGTACTGCCAAATCGCCGAGAATCTGGCCCTTCACCTGAACTCCCGGGGGTTTTCTTCAAACGGGCTTGCCGAACTTGCAATGGAGGGCTGGCTCAATTCCCCCGGACATCGGCGAAACCTGCTTCAGCCCCATGTCACCGAAATCGGGATGGCCGTGGTGCGCGCGCCAGACAAACACCCAAAATACATCTCCGTTCAGTTGTTCGGACGGCCACAAAGCGAGGCCTACAGCTTCCAGGTGTCAAATTCATCCGCCACAACCATAACGTATGCCTACGGCGGCGAAACACATGATGTGAAACCAGGCTTCGCCGTGCGCCACAGTGATTGCGTACCCAATACTCTGGAGTTCACAGGCGCGAGAAAGTCTGGCCGGGAGGTCCGCCTCAAATCACGCTTTGCCGCCTCTGACGGCCGGGTCTATGTCGTCAAAGGACAATCGACAGGTGCCGTCTCCGTAAGTGTCGAACAAAAGCGGACACTCTCGCGCAACCGGATAAACCGTCAGTCTGCAACAACGTCTAAGCGACCATCCGCAAACGCCGTTCCGCCACTGCCCGTCCGGCCGTAAGGTTTGGGACATCCCGAGCAATCCTTTGCGTGCAGGCACAGAGCATGTTCAGGAAAAGTGTACGCGGTTTTCCGCCCGGAACATGCTCCAAATCAAGAACTTAGAGCATGTTTAGGAAAAGTGTACGCGGTTTTCCGCCCGAAACATGCTCCAAATCAAGAACTCAGAGCCTGTTTGCGAGTCCACGAATAGCAAACAGGCTCTAAAGCCCCACCACGTTGCTCGGCTGGTCCGCCAACCGCCGGCGGAACTGCTCAAGCATGCGTGTCCGTGCATCCGGCAGTTGAAGCTCTTGCGCTTGTAGCACGCGCGTTTCCAGAAAATGGCCGGTCAACGCAAACCCGGCAATGATATCAGCAAGCCCTGTCCGCCCGCCGCGATCCCCATTTGGATTGAGGAACGCAGGCAGCGCCAGCAGCCGGTCCTTATAGGGTTCACCAGCACCCATCGAGACAGCACGCCCGCTCTTCGGCGAGACATACACCAAGTCGTCCGTCTGCCCAGTCGAGGCACATTCGGATAAGTCCAAACCAAACCCCAACTCATTCAGCAGCATCATTTCCCAGCGCACCAGCAATGCCGGCCAGACATCGTCGTCATCGAGATAACCCAACACAAACAGTGTCACCTCATAAAGGCTGGCAAACGGGTCCCGCTCCGGCATCAGGCGTAAGAGCGATGTCAGGCTTTGCAGGCCATTCAACGTCGCAGGATCAGCCATTGCGGTCGCCGCGTAGCCTCGGCGCAACTCAAGGTTCATGGCTCCAAGATGTTCACTCAGCCGCGCCTTCCAAACAGCGTCGACATGATTGCCCGGCTGGAGGGTCGGTCGCTGCCGCCTGGAGCGTCCACCATGCACGAGCCCCATATGGCGACCGTGCGCACGCGTGAATAGCTCACAGATTGCGACCGTCTCACCATGGGGACGGACAGACAGAATGATGCCCTCATCTTCCCACTGCATCACGTGATCTCAAATCCGTTTCTGTGTGAGGGTTAAAGGATCAGGGGCCATAACCTTCTAACTGGAAACAGACGGCCCCTTCGGTTGAAGGCGCGGCTTTGGCGCAACCTGCTTGATCGTACATGGCTGACCAAGCGCAATGCACTCGTATCGGCCCTCCACAACTTCGCACCTGAGTCGCTTGTTATTGGCAAGCCGCCAACTGGGCTGGGCGATCCCAACGACCTTGGATCGTGCAAACCAACTGGCCAGCGCGGCGCGCTTGGCAGCTTTTTCTTGAACGTTCTTTTCGATGGCTCCCACCACCAGCGGTTTGCACACCCGCACGGCAGCCGCAGCCGGTTCGACAGTCACGGCAACCGCCACGAACCCAAGCACGCTGAAAAACGTGGCCAAGTGTGCCGATCCGGGCGCTGAAACGTCTGCCAAAACCTGTCCGACTTTTTGCGACATCATCAGGCCCGGCAACAATCACGTCACGACTTGGGAAACGCCAGACCCATCTCACGGTAGCGCTCGGGATCACCACCCCAGCCCTGCCGCACCTTTACAAACAAGAACAAATGCACCGGTTGTTCAATGATTTCAGAGATATCAGCCCGCGCATCCGATGAGATTTGTTTGATCGTCTGCCCGCCTTTACCCAGCACAATGGCCTTTTGGCTGTCGCGCTCTACATAGATCGTCTGCTCCACCCGAACCGATTTGTTGCGCAACACTTTCCAGTCAGACGTCTCAACCGTAATGGCGTAGGGCAACTCATCATGGAGGCGATGGTAAATCTTCTCGCGTGTGATTTCAGCCGCCAACATCCGGATTGGCAGATCAGACATCTCATCTTCCGGATAGTGCCAGGCCCCCTCGGGCACGGCCTTCGCAAGATAATCGCGCAAGGCATCAAGCCCGTCCGAATTCAGCGCCGAAATCATGAACACCTCGTCAAAGGTCGCACGTTCGGTCACCTTCGCAACAAGTTCCAGTAACGACGCCTTGTCCGCCAGCCGGTCGATCTTGTTGATCAGCAGAATTTTCTGCCGTCCAGGCGCGCCGTCAAGCTTATCGACAATCCGCACAACGTCGTCGGTCAGCCCCTTTTGAGCATCGATGATGAGTGCCACGATATCGGCATCACCAGCACCGCCCCAAGCCGCTTCAACCATGGCCTTGTCAAGCAATCGCTTGGGCTGGAAAATGCCAGGCGTATCCAGAAAAACCAACTGGCTGTCGCCGTGCGCAACAATCCCGCGGACCGGTGCACGCGTCGTCTGCACCTTATGCGAGACAATGGTGACCTTGGCCCCGACAAGCGCATTCACCAACGTCGACTTTCCAGCATTTGGCGCACCAACAACAGCGATGAACCCGCAGCGTCGACCGGACTGATCACGGTCTGGCTTATCGGCTGATGTCCCGCCACCACCACCGCTGTCAGTGCCGTCAGTGTTTGTCATCAAGGTTGGTTTGCTCCCAAATGCCCTCTCGGACTAAAAATGCGCCAGCCGCCGATTGCTCTGCGATGCGCTTCGAGGTGCCTTCACCTTGCGCCGGCGCGTGATTGTCGATGCGAACTTCAGCTGTAAAAACAGGCGCATGGTCTGGCCCTGTCCGGTTTAATTCAACATAGCGGGGTAGCGCCAACCCCTGTCCCTGAGCCCATTCCTGCAGACCAGTTTTCGCATCGACTGCGATGCTGGGTAGCCGATGCGTGTAAGGGTCCCAAAGCCGCCGCACCACACCGCGCGCCTTGTCGAATCCGGCATCAAGAAAAACGGCCGCCAAAACAGCTTCAATGGCATCGGCCAAAATCGTGTCGCGTCCACGTCCACCGCCAGCCGCTTCGCTGTCCGACACCACAACGAACGCCCCAAGGTCGATATCCTTGGCAACCGCCGTACAGGCATCGCCACAAACAAGCCAGTTGAAACGGCGAGCCAGTTCGCCCTCACTTGCATCTGGAAACCGCTCGATAAGCAGTTCTGAGATCGCAAGGCCTAGAACCCGGTCGCCAAGAAACTCAAGCCGCTCATTGTCACCGATGGCGGCTGCTGCACCCGAGCTTGCGCTCTTGCCTGATGCCCGCCGCGCCAATCGGCTGGGTTTGGGACCAGATCCACCAGTCGCCGAACCTTTGGATAACGCCCGGCCTCGTACGCCCACCGTGACACTGGAGTGCGTCAGCGCGCGTTGCAGATAATCCTGGCGTTTGAATGTGTGACCCAAAGCCTTTTCCAGCTTTGGATGATTTCGCGATTTAAACATCGGGCTTTCATAGAACGCCCTGCCAGTCACGAAAAGCCAACGTTACCTGACAAACGAGAAAAACCGGCCCCAGCGCACGTCAAATGGCCAAGTCCACGGGCTCGTCCACTCCAGCGCGCCTGGTTCATCCACCGCACCGGAGAAGAAGATGATCTCTGCCCGGCCGATCAGGTTTTCATGCGGGACATAGCCCACGCCCCATAGAGCGCGCGAGTCTGTGGAATTGTCGCGGTTGTCACCCATCATGAAGTAATTGCCAGCCGGCACGGTATAAGGCCCGACGTTGTCGAACGGCCCCTGCGAATCCGCGTCAAGAACCTTGTATGTGACGCCATTTGGAAGCGTTTCTGTATATTGCGGAATAGAACGCCGCCGCCCCGTATCGCTCACGGTTTCAAAGTTACCATCGCGCGTCCGCGGGACTTCCTTCCCGTTGATGATCACAACCCCGCCACGCACGACGATCTCGTCACCAGGCAAACCAATCACGCGCTTAATATAATCGGTCTCCCGGTCCCGCGGCAGCTTGAAAACAACCACGTCGCCCCGGTCCGGCGTGCCCGAAAAGACCCGCGTCCCATCGCCAAACAGGTTCGGGCTGAACGGAAATGAAAACCGCGAGTAGCCATACGAAAGCTTGGAAACAAACAGATAATCACCCACCAGCAGTGTCGGCTTCATGGAGCCCGAAGGGATGTTGAACGGCTGATAGAAGAAGACCCGCACGACCATTGCGATAGCCAAGGCCTGGATCACGATCTTGATCGTTTCCCACCATCCGCTTTCCGCTGCGCGCTTGGCGTTCGTGCTTAAGCTCATAAAGTGCTCCGAAAGAAAACCATTTCACTGGACGATCCAGAAACAGTCTCTTTTCCAAATATCTTGAGCGATCTATCACACGGATCGCCTGTATGTCCGTGGGCCTGCATGTCCGTTGGTATGGCTGAAACGCCAACACCTCGATCGGGCGGCCATACCGCCTGTGTGCCCAAACCAGCATCGCGTCGCGCTGGCTATAACCATTTTAACCACCCATCGCAATTGCGCGACACGCAAATCGGCAGGCATCAACCCGATATCGCTGTAAAGTCGCCTCAGCGCCACGGCCCCGCCCAACCTGAGTGTTTCCGGCCCTATCCCGGCCAGCACGGCGTCATAATCAACGCCCATCATGTTTGAGAGGCAGCGCCGAGATGATGACAATCGCCTGGGCATGGGGGAAATCGTCGGTTAAGGTGAGATCGATCCGAGGTTCACAGCCCGTGGGCACCAAAACCTGAAGCCGCGTCAACGCACCACCTGTCAGATGCATGGTCGGGCGCCCGGATGGCAGGTTGATCACACCCATATGCCGCCAAGCTACACCTTTACGCATGCCGGTCCCCAAAGCCTTTGAACAGGCTTCTTTCGCAGCGAACCGCTTGGCATAGGTCGCAACCCGCGACACAGGCCTCCGCTCCGCCCGTGCCCGTTCCGCGTCGGTAAAAACCCGGTCCAGAAACCGACCCCCAAAGCGCTCCAGCGTCCTTTCAATCCGGCGGATATCAATCAGATCGTTACCCAGACCGAGGATCATGACAACGCAACCGAGAGCCGTCGGGCTTCCTCCATCATCACCCGCATATGGGTGACCGCCTCACCCAGTCCCAAAAACACAGCCTCGCCAATCAGGAACTGGCCGATATTCAACTCAACCATTTCAGGCAGCGCGGCAATCGGGCCGACGGTGTTGAAGGTCAGCCCATGTCCGGCATGAACTTCAAGGCCCGCCTGATGTGCCAGCCGTGCTCCATCCTTTAACGCCGTAAGGCTGACCTTTAGCGCATCGGCGTCATCGGCCAACCCCGCTTCACAATAGGGTCCGGTGTGAAGCTCAACGATGTCGGCACCCAATTTCGCCGATGCCTCAATCGCCTGAGCATCAGGCGCAATAAACAATGACACGCGTATGCCGGCATCGCGCAATGCGCCAATCACCGGCTGCAGCAACGGCCCACCGGCCACAACATCAAGCCCGCCTTCGGTTGTGCGCTCCTCGCGCCGCTCAGGCACAAGGCAGCAGGCGTTCGGACGGGTCTTGAGTGCAATGGCCAGCATCTCATCGGTGGCGGCCATTTCGAAATTCAACGGCCGCGTGATCTCGGCCTTGAGGCGGGCAATGTCCGCATCCCGAATATGCCGGCGATCCTCACGCAAGTGCGCCGTAATCCCGTCAGCACCGGCAGAAATCGCGATATGAGCAGCGCGCACGGGATCAGGGTGAGAGCCACCACGTGCGTTCCGAAGCGTTGCGACGTGATCGATGTTAACGCCCAGACGCAGCGGCAGGTCAGCTCTGGGCTGGGTCATAGGTGGCAACAAAATATCCCAATGGCCAATGGCTGGTCGTCGACGTCCGCCCTATGCGCCGCTGCTGATGAAGCTCAGCTGCCCGGCGACAGACGACATAGAAAACACCGGCGATAAGAAGTCCTACGGGAAGCGTGCCGAGTAGCATCGGCTCCCACAACGGCCAGATCACGCCGAAAGCAGCTGCGAACATATCAGGCGAGCCCTGGAAGAGGCTATCGGAAAAGCGTGCAAGCTCAGCACTGATCTGAATATCGCCAAGCCCCGGCGGCATACCAAGCAGGTATGCACCCGTCGAGTAGGTAGCAGGCCAGACAAACGCCCAGACGGCCGGGTTGCCAAATAACGTCCCGATCATAGCCGCTGCAAAACTGGCCTTAAGCAAAACAGCCAGAACCCCGGCCAGAACCATCTGCACGCCAACCAGAGGCGTGATGGCAGCAAAAACGCCAATGGCACAGCCCAGCGCCAATTGGTGCGGCGTCGCAGGGACGCGCATCAGCCGAAGCAGAACGTAACGGAGAGACCGATCCCAGCTTCGCCGTGGCCAGACCAGCACCCGTACACGTTCACCAATGGTCGGCGCTGTCCGCCGGTCAAATAGCATTCAGTGAGCCCCCCAGCTCGAAGATACTATCATTGCCACCAATTCACACCGTTCATGTAGAGCCTAAACACGTCCCTCAGTCGAACACGCGTTCGGCTCGGCTGACAACGGTATCTGCCCTCAGAGACGTAATGATTTGGTTTAAGTGGTCAAGGTCCCACACCTCCAGATCAAGGTACATCTCAGTGAACTCAGGACCCCGGCTTATCATCTTCAACGAGTCGATATTCCCATCACGTGCCCCGATAAGCTGGGCAATTTGAGCAAGGGTGCCGGGCTCATTCCTGGTCGTCACCCCCACCCTGGCCCGAAAACGCGTAGGATTCGCAGGATCTACGTCCCAGGCGACATCAATCCACTTTTCGTGCTCATAAGCCTTCAGTTTTGGTGAGTGGATCTGAAAGATGCGGATTCCCTCATCCCGCGTCAAGACGCCCACAATACGGTCACCAGGAACAGCACCACCGTCTGCAAACCGGACCGGCAGATTGGGCTCCGTCCCTCGAATGGGCACCGCAGGCCCAATCATCTCACCATCAGGCGCCTCATCGTCTATCGAGCGCTTGAACTTGACGTGTCGCTCTCGGCCAAGGCTGAACCACCCTTCCTGACCCTGAAATTGTACGTGCGCATGCCGATTCTTGGGCCGCGCGGCCTGGGCCTTACCCTGAAATGAGAGTTTCGCGTCCGGGTACATAGCCTTGACCACATCAAGGACTGGCAACTCATTCCGGGCAACTTTCGCCATCACATCGTCAACCGAATGGATAGCATTCCCCAGCCGCGGCAGCGCCGAATGCAGGCACTCCTCATTCAGCGCCAATCCATCGGCCTCTAAGGCTTGCGAGAGAAGATGGCGCCCCAGACCGCTAAACTGCTTCCGCACCGCATCACGCGCAGCCTTCCGGATGGCACTCCGCGCCCGCCCCGTGACCACGAAGGTCTCCCACGCTGGCGGCGGTGAGTGGGTGTCAGACGTCAACACCTCCACTTCATCGCCATTTCGAAGCCGCGTATCGACCGGCATGTGCCGCCCATTTACCGACGCCCCCACGGCTCGGCTTCCGATATCGGTATGAACCGCATAGGCAAAATCGAGCACCGTAGCCCCCCGCGGCAAGGCAATCAGATAGCCCTTCGGCGTAAAGCAGAACACCTGGTCCTGGAATAGCTCTAGCTTGGTATGCTCCAACACCTCTTGGGCATCCGCTCCCTCGATCAGAGATGCCACCATTCTTCGCAAACCGGCATAAGGGGAGGCATTCTCAAGCGCTTTGCTCACTTTCTGACCGTTGACGTCTTCAAGCGGCGCCACATCGTCTTTATACAGAACGTGGGCCGCAACGCCGTATTCAGCCACATCATGCATCTGCTGTGTTCGAAGCTGCAGTTCCACCCGCTGATAGCGGGGACCGGCGACAGTTGTATGGATGGAGCGGTAACCGTTTCGCTTAGGCGTTGAGATATAATCCTTGAACCGGCCGGGGATCGTCTTCCACTCCTGATGGATGATGCCCAGAACCCGGTAGCAATCCTCGATGGTGTCGACTACGACCCGGAACCCGTAGATATCGGAAAACTGCTCCAGGCTGATTTGCTTGGTGATCATCTTGCGCCACACCGAATAGGGTCGTTTTTCGCGCCCCGACACCTCGGCAAATAAGCCGTTCTGGGTCACCTTCGCCGTCAATATCTCGCAAATCTCATCGACAAGACCTTGGTTTTTCGCGCGGATCGCCTCCAGGCGGCCGGTGACGGTCTTATAAGCTTCTGGTTCGAGCCAGCGGAACGCATGGTCCTCCAACTCATCACGCAAAGCCTGCATGCCCATCCGTCCCGCAAGCGGCGCATAGATCTCAATGGTTTCCAGTGAGATGCGCTTTCGGCTGTCCGGTTTCATATGCTGCATCGTCCGCATGTTATGCAGACGGTCCGCCAGCTTGACGAGCAACACGCGAATATCGGTCGAAATCGCCACCAGCAGTTTTCGGAAATTTTCAGCTTGCTCGGCTTGCTTCGACACAAGGTCTAAGCGGCGGATCTTTGTCAGCCCATCCACCAGACCGCCGATTTCAGGCCCGAACATTTGATCGATCTCGGCACGCGTCGTCGGCGTATCCTCAATGACGTCGTGCAGCAGCGCGGTCGCAATCGTGGCATCGTCGAGCCTAAGGTCGGTCAGGATCGCCGCGACCTCCAGCGGATGCGAAAAGTAGGGGTCTCCCGACTTTCGCTTTTGCTGGCCGTGGGCTTTCATGGCGTACACATACGCCCGATTAAGCAGAGCCTCATCGGCGTCGGGATGATAGCTCAGAACGCGCTCGACAAGCTCGTACTGGCGCATCATCGTTCGCATATCTCCAGATTGACGCTCCAGACCCCTTCAAGGGGCGGGTGGTCTGAGCGTTCCGTAACCAAAAATCGCATGATCGGTATAGTCCGCGCACGCTAGGGGTTTGGCAATTCTATTTTTTTCACGCGCAGTGTCGACATCCGCAAAGATACCCCGCGGGGCCATGCGACTTGGTCAAAGACTTAAATAAACAAACGATGGACCGACAAAAAAAGGCCGGCGCATAGACGCCGGCCTTTTTTGAATTCCTGCCTGCCGATCCGACAGACCGCCCTTGACGACGCTGTTAGCGGCTGCGATCTCGTGGCCCGTTTCCGCCTTGAGCGGACGGCTCGGTCGGCGTCATCGTTTCCAGCCCGCGCAGCAACTGTTCTTCTGTCAAAACATCGACAACCGTATCGCTGCCGTAATCGTCACGGCCGAGGATGGGGGTCCGACGTTCAACCGCGAGTGTTGGAGCCGCTGCAGCTTCGGGTTCGTCGACTTCGACGTTTTTCTGAAGGTCATGGATGAGACCTTCCTTCATATCTTCAGGCCCGATGGTCTGCTCGGCGATCTCGCGGAGCGCAATCACAGGGTTTTTGTCGTTATCTTCCTCAACAGTAATGGCACTGCCGCCGGAGATGTTGCGCGCCCGATGGGCGGCCAGCAGGACCAATTCGAATCTGTTGGGGACTTTGTCCACACAGTCTTCAACTGTGACTCGAGCCATGTCGATCAGCCTTTCGAGGTCGGAATCCGGGAATGATCTGGGTGTATGGCACAGACGGCAACCACACGCAAATAACCGGAATGATTACCTTCGCGTTCGGAACAAATTTGCGCGATGGGTCGTTTACCGCTCAGCGTTCACCGACAGAGTTACCCCCTGGCAATTTGGAAAATTGTTAAGTCTTCTCAAAATGGTTAGCGCCGGCCATTGAACTTCACAGTTTTGTTATGTATACACAGGTGCGGAAACAATTTCCTTCAGCATGCAGAGCAAATGCCTTCGGAGCGGCGCAATTGTCGCTCACCGCTGAGTGCACTGCAGTCGGTTCCTGCTGACATATGTCGCTCTTGATCTGGCGGTCTTCGATGGCCACCTTCCCGTGCAGAGGCAAAGGAATGCGTTCATCGCCAGTATCAGCCCGACCCGGCGCTTTTTTCGCCAGACTTTGACTGCCAACCCAGCCTTTGACTGCCAACTGTGACTGCATTCAAGCGTTCTCAAGCAACTAATGCAGCTTTTTTGACCACTGCTGGAAATATTTCCGGCCAATAATAGAACGGAATTCTTGATGCCAATTAGTCAAAATGAGCGGGTAGCTCTATTTATTGATGGAGCAAACCTCTACGCGACTTCAAAGTCACTTGGTTTTGACATCGATTACAAGCGTTTACTTGGTTGGTTCGAGAAGCGCGGAAATCTTATTCGCGCGCTGTACTACACTGCGATTGCTGAAGATCAAGAATATTCATCCATTCGTCCGTTGATCGACTGGCTCGATTACAACGGCTACACGATGATTACTAAGCCGACCAAAGAATTCACTGACGCAGCCGGACGACGCAAAGTCAAAGGCAACATGGACATCGAGCTGACCGTCGACGCGATGCGCATGGCTGAAAATCTCGATCATATTGTATTGTTCTCCGGCGACGGCGATTTCCGCTCAATGGTCGAAGCCATCCAACAGCGTGGCCGCCGCGTCAGCGTTGTTTCAACACTTCAAACCTCCCCACCCATGGTTGCCGACGAGTTGCGCAGACAGGCCGATAATTTCATCGACCTGGCCGATCTTGAAAGTGCCGTCGGCAGAGAAGGTGGCAGAGCGCCTGCACGTGGCGATGGTCCCACGTCGCGACCCAGCCCGCGTAGCCGTCGAAACCCCGACGATGATCTGGACCTCCCAGAACCGGTCCCATTTGAAACAGATGAAGACTGAGCCCTACCCGCCGCTGCCCCGCGAGCGGCGGAGGGTGAACAGCCTCAGTGTTTCCGCTAAGATGTTCATGCCGTCGTTCCCGTCACGCCCAGAGCATGTTCAGGAAAAGTGTTTGCGGTTTTCCGTCCGGAACATGCTCCAAATCAAGAGCTTAAAGCCTGCTTTGCTGGTCCACGAAAAGCAGGCTCTAAATACTCTGGCGGTCCAAACAATCCTTGATCGCCCAGCACCATCGTGCTCTGCCCCAAAGCATGAAAACCCGCGCCCGAGCCACACCGCCTGAAGCCCCACTGAATTGCGATCTGTGCCCCCGGTTGTTCGCCTTCCGCAGCAGCTACGCGGACTGCGAGCCGACGTGGTTCAACGCCCCTGTCCCCTCATTCGGCCCACAATCCGCAGAGCTACTGATCGTCGGACTAGCACCCGGCCTAAAAGGGGCAAACCGGACAGGCAGGCCGTTCACCGGTGATTACGCAGGTGACCTCTTGTATGCGACACTGGCCCAGTACGGTTTTTCTAGCGGAACATATTCAGCCCATATCGACGATAATCTTGAGCTGAAAAACTGCATGATCACGAACGCCGTGCGGTGCGTGCCGCCGCAGAACAAGCCGACACCGCTAGAAATCAAGACCTGTCGTCCGTTCTTCGAAAGCCGGATCGCCCAGTTACCCAACCTGAAGGTGCTTCTCGCCCTTGGCCGGATCGCCCACGATCAGGTCCTCGACACTTTACAGATGCGCAAAAAGGATTTTCCTTTTGTGCACGCCGCTGTCCATGATGTGGTTCAACAGCAGGACGATGCGCCGCCGCGGGCATTCAAGCTCATCGATAGTTTTCACTGCTCCCGGTACAACACCAACACGGGCCGCCTCACCCCCGAAATGTTTCAAAATGTTTTTGCAAAAATCAAAAATCTGATCGCATAACAAAGCGGGCTCACGCCGGGGTACGCGCCAGTTCTTTATGGTCGGCGGCCGGACCGCAAGGCATCGCCCGGCACATTGCAAAACGGCCCGCGATGATGGGCCCCAATCCCAGCGCCAGACAACATCGGATCTTCTGCCATGGCCCTCGAAATAGCCCCTGAAAAGGTTGCCTATGTCATTTTAAAAGCACGCGAGCTGGATGTGAAAGTCGGCAGCTGGAGTGAAACAGGATCGGACGACGCGCCCTTCGAAAACGAAGACGCCGAATCCATCCTGGAAGATTTGTCAGCCGACCCGACCTTCCAGGAAGCGACTGAGTTCATTGACAATCTGAATGAAGATGAGCAGCTCCACCTCGTGGCACTTGCATGGATTGGCCGCGGCACGTTCGAGCCATCAGAACTGGGCGAAGCCGTTGAGACCGCACGAGACGAGGCCACAACCACAACGGCGAGCTATCTGCTAGGGATGCCGCTCCTGCCGGATTATCTCGAAGAAGGTTTGGACAAACTCGGCTTTTCCGTCGGCGAGATCGAAGACGACATTCTCTAGCGGTTTGGTTTGTGCCCATGTGCGTCTACTGCTCAGGTCGACAACCGTTTCAGCAGATCGGCGGCATGTCTGTCGGGCGGATGAACCGGGTAGATGACGTCGCGCAACAGCCCATCGGATATGACCACTGTCAGTCGGCTCAAAAAGGCCGATCCACCGGCGTTGAAAGTCGGTAGCTTCATCGAACCCGCAAACGCCAAGCTGCTATCGTTCAGCAGGCAGAAGGACAAGGCCAGTCGGTCGGCCGCCTCCATTTGCGCCTCGAGGGTTTGAGACGACAAACCAAACACATCAAAGCCTAACCCCTCAAAGTCGTTGGCCCGCTGCGCGAATCCAAGCGCCTGCGGTGTCGAACCATGGGCTCCGGCAATATCATCCCATCCAGGCGGATCAGGCCTGCCCGGTCGTCCCATGTAGGGGTAAACGAAAACAATCGCTGGACGCGGATGACGGGCCAGGCAAACCTCTGTCCCATCAGTTGCCATCAGCATCACGTCAGCGACGGGTGCTCCCACAGACAGATGCTGGGCCGCGCCGTCATCAACGGGCACAGGCCAAGGCCAAGCGGCGGTTTTGACACCATGACCGTCTGGTGCTTGCCGCACATTCGATGCCCGCCCCGCAGTCACATCGCGATCCGCCGGCATCAGCCCCGATCGCGAAGAACCCGCGCCTTTTCCCGATCCCAATCCCGTTTGCGATCACTCTCACGCTTATCATGGAGCTTTTTGCCTTTGGCGAGCCCAAGCCTCAGCTTGGCAAGACCACGGTCGTTGAAATACAGCGACAGCGGAATGAGCGTCATACCTTGCCGCTCGGACGCCACCCACAGCTTGTGGATCTCCTTGCGGTGCATGAGAAGCTGCCGTTTCCGGCGCGGCTCATGTTGAAAAAACGGGCCAGCGCCTGGGTAGACCGGAATTGTTGCATTGATCAGCCACAGTCCGCCATCCTCGATCGAGGCATAGCTTTCTGCAATATTGGCCTGCCCCTTGCGCAGCGATTTGACTTCCGTTCCGGTGAGCGCAAGGCCCGCCTCGAACGTGTCTTCTATCATGTACTCGTGGCGCGCTTTCCGGTTTTCAGCAACCGGCTTGCCTGCATCGTGTTTTGTTTTCGCAGCCATAACTTTCATCCAGCCACCCGAGGCAGCACTCCACACGATTTATCACATACCCGCCACACCACAGGCCATTTGCAGCGGTGTCAAAAACGCCGCGTCCCGTTGACCAGCAAAAGCTGTCAGTGCTGTTTGCGAAGCACCCGTTGCGGTCACTGGGCCGCCACGGCAGACAACAGCCCCAACCCTTCGATCACCGTATCAATTTCCGCCTTCGTCTCATCTTTCAAAGGCACCATGGGCAGACGTGCATCCGCCTTGCAAAGCCCAAGACGCTCAAGAGCATACTTGGCCGGAGACGGATTGGTTTCAACAAACAGCACCTCATGCAGGGGCATCAGCTGATCCTGCAGCGCCAAGGCTTTTTTGTAATCCCCAGCCAGGCAGGCCTCTTGGAATTGCGAGCACAAGCGCGGCGCAACGTTCGAGGCAACGGAAATGCATCCATCACCGCCATGCGCCATGAAGCCCAAAGCCGTCGCGTCTTCACCGGACAGCTGATTGAACGACGGACCCATCGCTGCACGTTGCTGCGAGACACGCGCCAAATTCGCAGTCGCATCCTTGACACCGGTAATGTTTGGCAAAGCAAACAGTCGGGTCATGGTTTCAACGCTCATATCCACAACCGACCGGCCGGGAATGTTGTAGATGATGATAGGTAGATTGACGGCGTCGTTTATGGCCTTGTAGTGCGCGTAAAGCCCGTCTTGGCTGGGCTTATTGTAGTAGGGCGTGACCACCAGGACGCCAGACGCCCCAGCGCCTTCGGCATGCTTGGCCAGGTCGATCGCCTCTGCGGTTGAATTGGAACCAGCACCCGCCACAACGGGGACCCGGCCATTGGCCGTCCCAATGGCCATCTCGACCACCCGCTTGTGCTCATCATGGCTCAGGGTCGGGCTTTCACCGGTCGTTCCAACCGGAACCAAACCGTGCGTCCCCTCCGCGATCTGCCAGGAAACAATCCGCTGGAACGCATCTTCGTCAAGTCCAGCACCGTCAAATGGTGTAACCAGCGCTGTGAACGAACCTTTGAACGTCGTCATGTGATGTCTTCCTTGTCAGTGCCCCACGTTTGAAGCAGCGCACCCTTTGTCCGTTTTAATTCGCGTCACCCTTGAGCGTGCAGAGCATAAAACGCATCAATAATCCTGCGCCAAAAGCGATAGGGCGGCGATGGCGCCTGCCTGACCCCCCAGGTTCTCGTCTAGGTTGTCGGCCAGGTTCCCGGCAAGTCTTGCACTGACTTATTCCCGACAACCAACAAAGGTCATAAGGCTGCCCGATCCGCCTTGTCTACGACATCGTTAAACCGATGCAATCGAAACGCACCAGACGGCAGGACGGTCCCGGGAGGGTTAAACCTTAGAATAGTATGATCGGGTCCAACGGCCAAGCCGACACATACCCATGGACGAAAAACTTCAGCCCTCGCCTGTCCAAATCCACCTTTGCGTCGCTTCCACATGTCGCCAAGCACAGGACTTTGCGGATATGCTGCATTGCGAACGACCGATACAGGGCCAGTCCACCCCGTCAGAGCCCAAGCATTTTGCAGCCAAGTTACACACGCGTCTTGGCACAGTTCGATACCGAAATCACATGAGGACCGTGGCATTGCTTCTGTCAGGACCACACCGATTGCAGAACCGTTCAAGACCAGCAAACCGGGCACGCGCGAGCTTTCCGCCCCTCGTTCTGGGACTATTGGCAACGGCCGGGCCCCTATTGTCGGGTGATGTGGCACATTCTGCAGGGACCAACACCGTTGTCACCCGTTCGCCCACCGATGCTGGCCGCATATCCGCTGCCCCCATCAGACTTGCTCTCAACCGCGAAGGCCAAAAGGCTCGGGGTCTCGCCACGACGCCCGATGCCGTTGATACAGCCGAAATCGAGCATAACCGGATCTTCGACGCAGCCGTCAAACCGCTGTTGGATCTCAACCTGTCTGACAACGACGCCGAAGCCCTGAAAGCGGCATTCAAAGCACTTGCAAAAAAAGACGTCGGCACGGCAACCGCGTTGCAGCGCGGGCTTCAAAACCCCGTGGCCCGAAAGTTGGTGACCTGGGACCGTTTGCGCCGTGGCCTGGGTTCACGCAGCGAAACCGAACGTTTTTTGAATGACAATCCGCTGTGGCCCAACGCCTGGAAGCTGTTTGCACAGATCGAGCAGAAACTCTTCGACAGCCGGGACAACGGAGCCACGTTGGCTTTCTACAAAACCAATGAACCTGCTTCACCCCTCGGCGCAGCCGCACTGGCATCAGCGCTTGCCGCCAGTGGTCAGCAGGACAAAGCACGTGCCCTGACCCAGCGGACATGGCGCATGGATGATTTCACTTCCGATGAGGAGAGTGCTTTTCTGTCTCGCCATCAAGACAGTCTCACGCCCGCCGACCACAAATGGCGTCTCGACCGTCTTCTGACCAATGATTTTCGCTGGCGTGGCTCGCGCAACAGCCGCGCAGCCATCGTGCGCAGGCAGATGAAGCGTGTACCAGCGGCAGAGCGCAAAATCGCCGATGCCCGACTGGCTGTTTTCTTGAGAAAAAAGAATGCTTTGAGGAAAATCAACGCCCTTCCTGGCAGCACCGCTTCAGACTGGAGCCTCGCGTACCATAAGGTCCAGCAGTTTCGCCGTTCAAAACAAACCAGCAAGGCAGCCCAGCTACTCCTCAGCGCGCCCACGGCAACCAGCGAAATCGTCAACCCGGACGCCTGGTGGGAAGAGCGCCGCGTCAATGCCTACGTCGCCTTACGCAAGAAAAATCCAAAGCTGGCCTACGCCATCGTTCAAGATGCTGGTGACCTATCCGATAATCCGAAAAAGCAACAAGCCTTCGTTGCAGGCTGGCTGGCGCTGCGGTTTCTCGGTGACCCAAAAACAGCCCTTGCGCACTTTTCGACGATGTATGACGCCGCAGATGGTCCACTCAGCCGGTCAAAATCAGCCTACTGGATGGCCCGTACGCATGAAACGCTCGGTAACGGAGCCGAAGCCCGAAGCTTCTATCAACAATCGGCCAAGCAAGTAGACACGTTCCACGGTCAGATTTCCCGCCAGATCTTGGCAGGCGACAAGCCGCTGACCGTCACCATCAGCCCACCGGCAGCCCCCTCCAACGATCAGGTCCGACGCTTCCGCTCAACAGATGCAGCCCAAGCCGCCGTGATCGCAGAAAAAGCCGGACTGGGCCGGACAATCACAAGGCCGTTCCTTGCAAATCTGGCCAACCACTTGACCACGGAAGCTGAGGTCGCGCTGGCCGCCCACCTCACCCGCAACCTGGGCGACACCCAGCAATCGCTGCGCATCGGTAAAAAGGCCATCGGGCGGGACATGAACCTGCTGTATTACGCCTACCCGCTCCATGCTTTCCCAGACTACAAACCCCTCAGAAGCCCGCCCGAAAAAGCCTTCCTGCTCGGCATCGCGCGTCAGGAAAGCGAGTTCAACACCAACATCGTGTCGGGCGCGGGAGCACGCGGGATTTTGCAGGTGATGAAAATCACGGCCCGGCACGTCTGCCGCGACTACCGCATCAAATGCCAATACAAACGCCTGCTGACCGACGAAGCCTATAACACCAAGATTGCATCGGCTTACATTGCCGACCGCATGGGTGAATTCAACGGCTCCTACATCTTAGGGATGGCCGGATACAACGCCGGCCCAGGCCGAGCCCGTCAATGGATCAAACAATTCGGTGATCCCCGTTCGCCCAACATGGACCCTATGGATTGGATCGAACGCATCCCATTCACCGAGACCCGCAAGTACGTCCAAAAGGTCCTGTCGAACGTGCAGGTCTATCGCGCGCGCCTTGGCGAAAAACGTTCATTGCGATTGCTGCAGGATTTGCGGCGCGCCAAGACCGGCAATGGCCGCAACGCGAAACTCTACGCCCCCGGAGGACGGATCGCGCGGATTCAATAAACAACGGGTATCAAAAATGGATCTACCCAGGCGCTGCGGACCGGTGTTGTGTTTCGTAGAGGTTGCTGCAATGACCATCGAAACACCGCACCGCCCAAGCTCCACAATCGAATTCCATCCCAAGCGACATAGCCGACGCATCAAACAAGGCGCACCATATGACACAGCCTCCTGCAAAACCTGCGCCCCCCGCCTTTCGCGAAATCAACTTCCGCGTCCGTGACGGGCTGAAACTGTATGGGCGCCACTACCCGGCCCGCTCTGATATGTCGGTTGGTAGACCGGTGTTGTGTCTTCCCGGACTGACCCGCAACTCGCGCGACTTCGAAGCCGTCGCCGAATATCTGTCCCAAACAGCCATACCGCGACGTGACGTTTACACAATAGATTTTCGCGGACGCGGGCTATCCGATTGGGACCCGAATTGGAAAAACTACACCGTCCCTCTGGAAGCCATGGACGTAATTGACTTCGCCACCCTCAACCAACTGCACGACGCTGCGATCATCGGCACATCTCGCGGCGGGCTCGTCGCCATGATCATCGCAGCCATGCAGCCCTCAATGATCGGTTGCACCATCCTCAATGACATCGGGCCGGTTCTCGAACCCGACGGACTTTTGCGCATCGCAAGCTATGTCGGGAAAACGCCGATCCCGGGAAGCTGGTCGGAAGCCACAGCAAGCGTCAAACAAGGCAACAAACGCCAGTTTCCCAACGCCACCGATGAAGATTGGGCAGCAATTGCCAAGCAGCTTTTCAACGAGAAAAACGGCCGCCCAAGCCAAGGATACGACCCTAAGATCGGGAATGCCTTTTCCGTACTCGACGGACCGATGCCTGCGATCTGGCCACAGTTCGATGCACTGTCCAAGCGCCCGGTAATGGTGATCCGGGGCGAGGAAACCGATCTGCTGTCAGAACAAACGGTTGAAACAATGTGCCGGCGCCATCCGCGGTGCGAAAGTTACACGGTGCCTGGTGAAGGTCACGCACCACTTCTGCGGGATCAGCCAACGCTGCAAAGGATCGCGGCATTCCTCCAGGCCACCGACAGCGCCAAACATAGCGCCGTCGACATGGTGGCCTAGCCCAACTTTAACAGTTCAACGCGGACGTCGTCCGTCCCGGTTAAAGGGCAGCGGTCACTTGCGATCGGGACGCTCAAACCGTCGCGAGAATTCCGTATTGCCACCAGCTGACAGGATGCGTGCCTGTTCGACCCAGCTTTCGCGCTCAATCCGCCCTTGGAAATCAAGCACCTGGCTCATGCGGTCGATGTCGGCATTCGTCCAGTTCGCGATCTGCTCAAAGCGTGAGACGCCCAACGAGTTGAGCTTCTTCTCGATCAACATCCCAACACCGCGAATACGCTTCAAATCATCAGGTGCACCACCGGCCGCATCAGGTGGCCCGCGCAGAGCTTCCGAGCGTACAGACCGCAGCGGGGCGAGATCAGCCCTGCCCGCTTCGGTATGCGCAGGTTGTGGCGGGTCCGCTTTCGGCGGAGGTGATGGTGGAGGGGCCGGCTTGGCGCCCGCTGGAGGCGTGTCCGGCGGACTCTTCGCCGCCGCGCTCGAACCAACGGCCGCCGCAACACCTGCAGCCGCCGCGGCAGCAGCTGCCACACCTGCCGCAGCTGTTTCTGTCGCCGGTTTTGGCTTGGCAGGAGCAGCGGGTTCTGGTGTCGGTGGTTTCGGTGCTGCGGCACCACCCGATCCGGCAGGTTTAGCTGCACCAGCGCCAGGGCCAGCCGGTTTCGCACCAACGTTTGCCTGAGCAGGCGGCTGCGGTTTCTGCGGTGCCGCGCCACCACCACCCGGTCCGGCGGGTTTCGCTGCACCAGCCCCCGGACCAGCAGGGTTGCCAGCACCCTTCGCCTGAGCAGGCGGCTGTGGTTTCGGCGGTGCCGCGCCACCACCACCCGGTCCGGCGGGTTTCGCAGCACCAGCCCCCGCACCAGCCGGTTTCGCTGGCTTGGCGCCAGGCGCGGCAACAGCTGCACCCTCCGGTGCTGGCCGGTTCCCACCAACCTCGCCTGCATCAAACCGATTGGAGAAATGTGTTGAGCCGCCACGGGCAAGCACGGTCGCCTGTTCAATCCAGTTTTGCCGGCCAATGCGTCCCGGCGTATTCAGCATCGCCTCAGCATCGACCACATCGCCCGGGGTGAAATCCGCTATGGTCTGATAACTGGTGATGCCTGATGACTTCAGCTTCGCCTCTGTCGCGGGATCGATCCCACGAATGCGTTTCAGGTCATCATCACCTTTGGCAACAGCTGGCGCTGCTTTGTCGTCCACCTTCGGTGGAACCGGCTTCGTTTGAACCGGCGTTTCTTCAATCGGCGCCAATGTTTGGACCGGCTCGATGGTGAGCGGGTCATTCATGACCTTCTCTTCAAATGCGCGCGAGCCATAAACATCGCGCGCATCATCGGCAATTGCATTGCGCGGCGCACTGTCCGCCACGATGGGCTCCGGCGCTGGCTCGGGTTCTTTCGCCTCATCGGCGCCAGGCTTCTCAGGCTCGGATAGTCCGTAAACGCTCGCCCGGGCATCATCCGCAATGGCGTTGGACGCCTCCTCAGACGGGACTGTGGTTTCGGCCACCGCAGACGTATCACCCTGGCCCGTTACCCCGGCAACGGCTGTTGCACCAGCCGCAACCATCGCCCCCCCAAAGATCGGCCCGGTGTAGCCACCATCTCCAGCTTTGAGATCCCACATGCCGGTCGCCGGAACGCCCGCACCCGCGCGCGAGAACGCTGTGTCAGACCCACGTGCGAGAAGGGCCGCCTGCTCAATCCAGTTTTCCTGATTGATCTTCAAAGTCTCGCCGACGCGACCGCCCAGCGCTTCGACAGCCGGTGCCGTTAATCCCGCAATTTGGGAATACCGTGTTACGCCAACGGCATTTAGCTTGCCTTCGATGAACGTGTCGATTGACCGAATGCGCTTGAGATCATCCGCTGGTCCATCGGCAACCGCAATCAGCCCCGCTAGCGGGCCCACCGGCGTTTCAGGTTTGGCCGGTTCTGGTGATGGCGCCGGAGTGGCCGGAGTGTCTTCAGACGGTGGGCGCGCAGCAGCTGCCGCGGCTGTTGCCGCTGCCGCAGTCGCCGCTACGGCGGATGCCGCCGCAAGCGCGCCACCCGCTGCCTCTTCGCGTTTCGAATTGCCCTGGTCAACCTGCTCACCCTGGGTCACCCGATCATCTGGAAAGTCCTTGATGATCGGTGCTGCAGGCTCTGCCGGAACAGCAGGCGCGGCAGCCGCAGGTTCCGGGGCTTCGGCAACGGGCTGAGCGGCTAGCGCGACAGGAGCTTCATCAAGCACCCGTTCAAACCGATTAGCCGTATCGACGCGCGCTTCGGGCGGGGTCGGTATCGCAACCGTTTCAATGACCGGCCTGTCAGGATCGCGGGCGACCTGGACAACCTCATCGCGGCCTCCGGTTGCAGACCCGGCGACGACGGCAGCTCCGGTTGCCGCCACACCGCCTGCAATCACTTCAGGTTCGACAGGAACCACTGTGCTTCCACCTGCGACAAGCCGATGCAGAAAACAACCCATCATGGCACCAAGCAGATAGGCTGCAAGCATCAGTAAACCAACCTGCAAGAAGTAGAACAGCATGAGTAAATCCCTTAACTTACGCTCAGCCTGGTTTCAGCCAAAAGCCCACCGCAGTATCCCCCAACCAGTCCTGCGCCATCTTCAGCGCCGTCCGGCAACAAACGTCAGTGCCCCGGTCAGATCATCCATCGACCTGTGAGGTCTCTCACCTTGGTGGATCAGTGACAACTGTCGACCCGCGACCAATTCCCGTAGACAGCATCGTCGAGCCAGCCGCAAATAACACCGCCCAAATCTGATGGGCCGACGGCGCCAATGTCGAGACAGGTGACCTGAAACACAGATTACAGGTCATTGATCTCAACATCAGGCTTCCGGCCACACGAAACCCAGCCAACGAACAACCCGATCGCAAAGGCGATCAGCACATACCAGAACAATTGTACGAACAAATAATCCACGTCCGTTTCCCTTTAAACTTCATCCGAGGAACGCACCTCGAACCCTTCCGTCTCGCCAGCCTGAGTGCCCGACTGCCCGACTGCCCGACTGCCCGTAACCGTTGCCTGATCCATTAAGACCAATCAACCAACGCCCCATCCTGAATGGATGCAGGAGGGTGTCCAAATGACGTCACTCCACCTTTACTGAAAACTCAATACGACGGTTCTTGGCTCTGTTTTCTGCCGTGTTGTTCTTGGCAACGGGCCGTGTCTCTCCATAACCGACCGCCGTCAGACGTGAACGCGGCAGCCCCGCGCCCACGAGGTAATCGACCACCGACTGCGCCCGCTGCTGGGACAACACAAGGTTCTGATCGGGACGCCCTTCGGCATCCGTATGGCCTTCGATCTCGATACGAAACTGCGGACAGGTCTGGGCGATCTCGACCAGACGATTGAGTGTCGGACGGGAGCTCGTCTCAAGACTTGAAGAGGCAAACCGGAACCGGATCGCACCCTCAGAATTGGCCGACTTGAGCAAATCCTGACATGCATCGGCTTCAACCTGGAGCGCCGCCACGCGCGAGGCGTCTGCGGCTTCGGGTTCAGGTGTTGGCTGGGCGGCGGCAGCTTCTCGGGCAGCCTCGGCCTGCCGGGCTTTTTCTTCTTCCTCTAATCGAAGTTTTTCAGCTTCCGCCGCCTTGCGTGCCGCTTCCGCCTGTTCCTCGGCTTTCCGCCGCGCCTCCGTTTCAGCCCAGATCATCGCATCCGAGCGAACCGTAATGATGTCCCGCCCCCGATATCCTTTTGCCAGCGTATGCGCCAATTGATCTTTGACAGCACCAGCCACCGCTGTGTCCTGCGCCTCGCCTCGAACAAGCAATTCCTGCCCGGTAATCACTGCTTCGCCGGTGCGCAATTTGGCAAGGGCGGATAGCCCGGTTGCGGAAATACCGCGCCATTTTTTGGCGTAACCGCCAGCGACCCGCATCCGGTCAACGACGGTCATATCTGGAAACAATTTGGAGGCACTCGACACTAGCATGGCCCGTGTTTCGGCGTCTGGAACTTCACCTTCAAGCACCAGACCGACGGTCTCATCTCGCCGGGCCCGCCAGGTCAGGTCGGGTTCAGGCGGGATATTGACGACGACCTTCACATCCGTCGCGCACGAGCGGTTTGCAGCCGCCCGGACATCGGCGGGTAATCCCTCCGCAACGGTCTCATCGTCGGACTTACCGCGGACCTCGAGCGTGCGATCTTCCAAGCTCGCGATGCCACCACCCAGTATCTTCAAACCGGACAGTCCGGCTTGGAAGCAGGCCCGCCAACCCTCGGGTTGGCCAGATCCCAGTTCGAGGCGATCATCAATACGCCGCCCAGGAAAAGCAGCCGCCACCGCATTCAGGATCGACTGACGACTTTCATCCGAAGGAACATAGCCTGTCAGCCGAACGAGATCAGCCGTTACGTCCAGTCCTGTTGTGTAGGGAGACTGGCTTGGCGGGATAACGGTCGCAAAAGCGATATCAGTGCGCGGAGAAAAGTTGCCCGGCAGGCCGGTTTTGAACGCCGTCTCGATCTGACCACCCGATAGCTGATCGGCTGCCTCACCAGACAATACGATTTTTTCATCCGTCAGTTTGGCACGGCCCAAGTTCAACAGCGCCAACTGTTCCAGGGAAACGCGCGCAGCAGCGGCCAGCCCGACAGGCTGACCCGATGCAAGTTCCATCCGGTCAATAATTGCAAGGTTGGGAAACGAAGCTTTCGCAACGTTGAACAAGGTCTTGCGGTCAACGGCGGACGGCGCAAAGCCTGACAGGACCAACTGTGTGGCAGACTTTTCAGCAGACCAGTCATAAGGGGAGGCACGAGGTGGGATCACACTGTCTTTGACTAATGAGAAGCCATTTGGTAGGCGCGACCGCAGCGCGCCTTTAACACCGTTGTAGGCCTCTGGGTCGATCGCCGTTCCTGTAAGACTAAGACCGGTATCATCCAATTCGAGCCGTCCAACGGAAAGCTTGGAAAGCTGATCAAGCCCAAACCGAACACCCGATAACCAGACATCCGTCGGCGGTGCACCGGCAGCCAACACCATCTTGTCGGTTACTCGGTCGTCGCCGAACCGGCGCTTCATCACATCAAGGATGGCCGCACGAGTGTCTTCATCTGGAACATAGCCAGACAGCGTGACACGCCCCTGACCATTCCGCTCAGCCGTCCATGTGTAATCCGAAACTGTCTCGAGCTGATTGAAAGAGCCTTCCGCAACCCGTACACCCCAGACGCCACGAACGACATCCAAGGCCTCGGATGCGTCCTGTCCAGAAGGCGCCGTACCATTCAGCAGGCCATCGCGGTACCCATAGCCGGGTTGAGCCCAGCTATAGCCAGCTGCCGCCAACGCCAGTTCGGAGCGCTCGCGCAAGTCTCTTTGAATGTTTTCCTGTTCGAGCAGGCCCGAAATCCAGACCCACATTGCCAAAAGCGGCAAGCCCCACAACCAACGCCAAGGGTTGCATCGCATATTGGGTCACACTCCCGAAAACTCTGATCCACGGACCCGTCCGGCAAACACCCTCGATGGATGCCGCTGACCAGAGCCCGACCCGTTGCCTGATCCACACAAACAACACCACACCCGCACGACAAATCCGCAGCATCATAGCCCACGGATCAACGCTCCAAGGACAAGAACGGCGGCTTTGCTTTGACGGACACACTATAAGCCACACCCCCGCCTTTCAAGCACGATGGGACCGGTTGCCCGATACGCAAGGGCCTCGAGAACCACGAAATTATGGTTTCGTGCGGTGTTATGAGATGCCGGATACGTTGTGACGGAGATTTGACCACCAACGATGCCAATGCGCAACAGATCCAGAACATTGATCAGCCACGACGGGCGCAACTGGGGCACTAGCGGTTCCATCGGCTCCATACATCGATGGCATGTGCAATCCCCGACAATAAAAGAAATGCGGCCATGACCAACGGCCGAGCATCATGGAGGGCTTCGCGCAAACACAACATCAGCGATCCGCCGGACGCGACGTTTGCCGAATAGGACGCAAGCGCGACACCCTGACCTGAAAAAAGCCGGATGGCCACCAGCACGAGGAACTCGATCAGAATGAACGCCAAGACGTAATCAACGAAACGCCCATCGGTGAACAGGTCAATCATCAGTGTTCAGCCGCCAAACGAAGCGCGCTCCATGAGATGGCACTGGCCGCATGGCAACTGCCCCACATGACAGCTGCGAAAGTTCTGCGACGGCTTGGACGTGGCCCAATCCAGTTGATCTGCATTTGCACAGCATCGGACCGGCTGGAAGCGCTACTCCCGTTCAACGTGAACCATCTGCTGGAACAAAGCCGAAGAGATGGGCAAGGTCCTTGAAGAAAATGCGGATGTGTTCGCGTAGCTTACGGCGCACCAATTCCTTATTCATGTAGGCCTGCCACGTCAGATGCTGGACGTCTTTATCATCACAAATCGTCACGAAGCGCTCGCGGCGCTTATCGTTGCAGTACCAAAACCACTGGAGCATCCCCAGCACCATAAACACCCGGCCATGGGCCTTCATGAAGCTCTTGCGAGCCCCGCGCAACGCGCGCGCGTCACCGGATTCAAGACATTCAGTCAGTGCATCAGCAGCCATGCGGCCACACGCCATAGCATAGTAGATGCCTTCACCGGAAGACGGCGCCACCACTCCGGCGGCATCCCCGCACACCAGAACGTCCTTGCCATTGTCCCAGCGCTTCAATGGCTTCATAGGGATCGGCGCCCCCTCGCGACGAACCGTTTCAGCATGCTCCAGCCCGGCTTCCTTGCGCAGGTCTCCGGTGGCGCCACGTAGCGACCAGCCTTTCTGGGCGCTGCCTGTTCCAACACTGACCGTCTTGCCATGCGGGAACACCCAGCCGTAAAAGTCCGGCGAAATGCTTCCCTTGTAGAAGACATCACACCGCGTTCCATCAAAGTCAGCCGTCGCAAGATCGGGTGCCTTGACGATTTCATGATAGGCGAAAACACACGGGACTTTGTCGCCGTCCTTGATCTCCTGGCGTGCAACAGCGGAACGCGCACCATCTGCACCCAGAACATAGCGGGCCGAGACGACATGTGTCTGTTCTTCGCCAGCGTCGTCTTTTACCGTGTACTCAACCTGGACCGCACCAGCCTGATTGCGCGTCAGCCGTTTGAATGTGCCAGTGAAGCGGGACGCGCCATGCTCAGTAGCCCGGGTCCGCAAAAACTCGTCGAAGATATCGCGGTCGACCATACCGACATAACCGCCTTCAATGATCATATCCACCTGCCGGTCCGACGGTGAAATCATCCTTGCGGTGTTGATCTTCGCGCAGATCAAGCTGTCGGGAATATCGAAGTCACGAATAGCCCGTGGCGGGATTGCTCCGCCACACGGCTTGATGCGACCGGCCCGGTCAAGCATCGCAACCGAATAGCCAGCGCGCGCCAAATCATCGGCAGCGGTAGCGCCTGCGGGCCCACCACCAATGACGGCAACATCAAACACATTTTGGTAATCCATCGTTTGGTTCTCTCTCACCGTTTAAGGCCGGTTGACCATCCAAAGTCTCTGTTTCGACATGACATCGAAACGCAAAATCCATTATCCGTTTTCAGCCAATTGCTGCCCGGGCGCGAAAGGCGAAATGCGCGCCTCGTTGTTCTGAGCCGTGCTGCCCACCCGAACCGCGAGTACGGCTGCGACGACAAACAACAAACCTTCGATTGCAAACACAGTCCCATAGGCATGGATAGGAGAGGCAACAAACTGGCGCATGATATCTACGCCAGCAGCGCCCAGGATGCCGCCGAGCCCGAAGGCAATGGCTTGCGCCGCACCCCATAGCCCCATGCGCACACCCTCCCTCGATTTCCGGCCCGACCCCGCAAGCGCCATCATCGAGCCGATGGCAGCAACCGCGAATGCACCGTTTGCAAGACCGAGAAGAAAGACCGATGGCTTCAGCGGATACGTGTCGCCGTAGTGTCCGGAAAACGCGAGCCCGGCCAAGGCAATGCCTGATGCGATGCACCCACCGATGGTCCAAAAGCGGAGTGAGCCGAAACGGTGTCCGCCAGCGATACTGCCAACGAGTGCTACGAGCACCATACCCACCAGCACGCCGCCATGCTGGACCCCTGCCAGCCGGGTGCTCTCACCCGGCGTCATACCGAAAACGAGCCCGGCAAAAGGTTCCAAGATGAGATCCTGCATCGAATAGGCGAGCATCGACACAAACACAAAGATCGTGAAACGCCGCGCCTGAGGTTCAGACCACACTTCGCCCAAAGCCGTCATGAAAGGCGTTTTCGACGTCTCGGATGCCGCATCTTTTTCAACCACCGACGCATTGGACTTTTCAATCCCCCATACCGCGACAACCGTGAGCAGAAACGCCAACAGTGATACACCTGACGTCACGGCAATCAGCCGGGCCGCAGAGTAAGGATCTAGTAAATACCCAGCGGTCGTGGCCGTGATCACGAAGCCAGCAATCATCATGATCCAGACAATCGAGGCGGCAGCGGCCCGGCGGTCTGATCGAACATGCGTTGCAAGAAGAACCAGCAAGGATGTACCGCTGGCCCCAACGCCGACGCCGATGAGCATGAAAGCAAAAACCGCAAGCAGCACCCCGAAGGTGATCGATGTGGCCATGACCGCAGTCGCCACGGCGGCCAACGCACCGCCCGTGGCAAGCACCGCCATCCCCCCGATAATCCAGGGTGTTCGGTGGCCACCCGTATCCGAGCCATAACCCCATCTGGGTCGCAGCATTTGGATCGCATAGTGCAGACCAACAAGAAGTCCGGGGAGCAGCGCGGGAAGTGCCAGTTCGACCACCATCACGCGGTTGAGCGTGGAGGTCGTGAGAACAACAATTGCACCTAAAGCCGTCTGTGCGAGACCCAGGCGGACAATGGAAAACCAGCTGAGCCCCTTAGCCGTCCTGGGCAGAGGGACAGCCTCTGCTCGTGCAGGCGCCACACGTGGCCTGAATGTTTCCGTTGTCGTCGAATTCATGGAGCAGCCCCCTTTGCGTCAGCATGAGCCACGGCGAGAAAAATGCTGACCCAGGACAACGTCACGTCCAGGCCAGCTTGAGGTCTCAAGGAGGAGGCGTCAGAAACTGAGCGCAGTAAGCAAGTCATGGGATCAACACTATAGCTGACACTCAAAAGCGTCAATCAAGATTGACACATCTTGGTCCAATGGCCATCACAAAAAGTCTTCGGGAGATTTCACAAAGCCACAACGATCAGCGGCGCAAAAACCGAATAAAAAATTCCAAAAAAAAGATCCAGGAATTGCGGGAAACCAAAGCATCAAAAATGAAATCCGCAAACAATGACTGCGAAAAATCGGAGACGCCGCCTGGGAGCTTTCAATTACGAAACCGCAAACCCGCCCAGCCACAATCGCGGCAGCATCAACCCTGGAGCGCTAGTTTTCAGCCCCAAGATCGGAGATCCCATAACGCCGCAATTTGACATAAAGTGATTGACGCGAAAGCCCGAGCATTTCAGCAGCCGACGCGCGATTGTCTCCCGTCAGCTGAAGCGCCGCTTCGATACACAGCCGCTCGATGATGTCTGTCGTCTCACGGACGAGGTCCTTCAGTGGCACACGCCCAACCAATTCCGTCATTTGCGCTATGGACTTAGGAAGCTCCCGCCCACCTTGGGCCTGACTGGCGGAAAGCCGTCCTGTCATATCGCGAATGACAAAGCCCAATATTTCAGGATCGGCACTTTCAACAGAAACAGCCGAAATCTCGACATCCGCCTGGGCACCTTGTGCCCCGGCAAGCGTGGTTGAAAACATGCGCAACGATCCATGTTCTCTCAGATTGGCGAGCAGCACGTTGAAATCCACACCGGCCCGGCCAAAAAACCGCTCAAGATGTTGATCCTGAGATGCCGCAAGACTAGGCAATTGCGCCAGCTCAAGAAATGCGGCGTTCGCCGTGACGATCCGCCCATCGCCGTTCGTAACGACAAACGCTTCAGGAATACTCTCGACAACGGAAAGGGCGGCATTTGCCGTTTGCGGGAGTCTCTGCTCATGGGCCTGATTGAACGCTGCAGTCAACCGCATCAAAAAGCTCGATGAACCGTCCTGCCGGAATAATGAGGCACCGATCGCATACTTGCCCCCGTCCTTACCGATCACAACTTCGACCTCTGGCGCGCGCTGGCCTGACCGGGCAGCAGTAAGCACCTCACCAACGCGCTCCGCGTCATCGGCACTGAACATGTCCAGAAATGATCGCCCAATGGGCCGTTTTGCAACCCTGCTCAGCACCTGTTCAGCAGCCGGGTTCAGCTCGGAAACCCGCATTGACACAGCATCGATAATCACAACGGCCTCAGAGGCGTTTTCAAAAAGCAGACGATAGCGCGTTTCAGCATGACGCAACCGCGCATACTCGCGCTCCATGGACCGCTGGGCATCCATCAACCGGCGTTGAAGTTTCGTAACTGCTTCGAGGTTACGCCCCATGGCCACAACGCGGCCCTTGTCGCCGACGTGGATTGTGGAAAACAAAACCGGAAGGTCTTCACCCTTTTCAACAAGAACCGTCACCTGTCGCCAGTTGGTCCCGGTATCATTGTTGGCGCCTTTCAAAAGCTCTTCAATTTTGAAACGGCTTTCTTCGGTGACCGTATCGGTCCACTGCTGCCCAAGCCATGCTTCGCAGTTGTCGAGTTTGATCTGGTCACGGTTGACCGAGACGTCTCGCACGACGCCCTTCTTATCCAAGACCACAGCAACGTCGGCCGCAGCTGCGATCAGCGCCGCTGCACTGTCAGCATCCAACTGGCCCAAGTTTCGCTTGGGATATTGAAACACCTGTTGTGTCTCCAAGTCCTTGGCCCACCCGTTGTTTCAAAAAATGGGAAGCTTAAGACGGTCTCAAAAAACTGAGCCCGCACATGATCCCATCCTTACTGGCACGTGTAGCGCGGCACACCGCGCAGAGGTCATGATCGACAATGACCGGCGAAATCAGCAGCAGTCAGCGGCCACACGGAGCCGCTCAAGCTTCACATCTTCGAACAGTTGATCGGCGACTTTGACGGCCTCAACCGCGTCACGCGCAAACGCATCGTAACGAACAGCTGATAGGTACTCTGGGTTGGAGATAAATGCCTGACCGCCAACCAGTACGCGCGGCCGACGCTCCAACGACGAATGCAATTGGTCAACACAGGCAATAAGCGGTTTCAAAAATCGCGTACAACTCAGCGTCAGACCGACAACCGCCACACCGAACGCACGAGCAAGATCGCGAATTTCCTGGTTGCTTTCGACATGCGGGCGCAAAGTAACGGCCCATCCGTGACGTTCCAGGATGTCGCCCACGACCGACAGCCCAAATGTATGGTCGTCTCCAGGCGCACCACACAGCAAGATGTGCTTGGGCATTGATGCCTCATCAGCATTCCGGGCACCATTAGCATCGAATTTCGGCGGGGTCAGCGGCTGCGACCCAAATGCCGACAGCGCATTCAAAGCCAATTGGAGACGCCCAAGCGCAATCGTGACGGTGACGAAATCACAGGTATCTTTGCACCACATATCCCCAAGTCGCTGGGCAGATGGAGCCAGCAGCTCCAGAATCAGCGCCTGTGGGTCAAAGCCTTTTTGCACCAGGCTCTCGACATACCCGGCAGCTTCATGGCCCTCATCCATACTGAGCTTGGCGACAAACGATTCGACGTCTAGCGCGTCCCCAGTCATCGCCTGAGCCAGCGTTCCATGTTGCGCCGATGTCCCATGAACCGCACGGCGGCCATTGCGATGGGCCAGCATCAAACGCGGAATAATCTCGCCTTCGATCGTCCGGGCAAGATCAGGCTGCGAACGCAGCTCTTGTTGCGTTGGATAAGCGTGGCGCCGCAGGGAGACCTCCGATGATTGGTGACGTTCAGGCTGCAAGGCCTCATCCTTGAAGGTAGCTTCCGATTGGCCAGCCATTCAGGGCCTCCCATCACGCGTATGAGTTGTCAGTTAGAGCTGAAGAACCCGTCTTTTAATGAGGGGGCCTAACGAGCTCACATAAATTCCGTATCGTCTGACCAACGACGGATTGCAGACAACCAACATCGCCAATCCCGCTATCGCCAATCGTCGCCCGCCAAACCCTACCCTCGTGCAGGTCATGTTTCCAGCTGACGGCTAAGCATTTAGTCCATGAATTATGTGACGGAAGTCACAACCTATTTGATGAGATAAGCGCATCCAAACCGCGCTGTAAAGAAAACATTACGTAAATCTAGATTGACACTTCTTGGTCGGGGACACTAATCTTTTCAAGACTGCTGCAGGCGGGCGCCCAGCCGAACAAGACGACACGCAACGAAAGGTGCCGCAACTGCCCGGGGAAACGATGAAGGTGTCATAACAACAATGCGACCTCATAACGAGACCACAGCCTTCCAGCTGTACACGCCAGACGAACGCAAGCGGCGCGACGAGACGGTCTGGACCCTCGTTCAGGGTATCCTTGCGCCCGTCCAGTTCATTGTTTTTTTGGCGTCCCTCGCACTTGTTATCAGGTATCTGGCCACCGGCCTGGGGTACGACCTCGCAACTGCCTCCATCATCCTGAAAACACTCACACTTTACGCGATTATGATCACCGGCGCGATCTGGGAGAAAGTCGTATTCGGCCGTTATTTGTTTGCCCCGGCATTCTACTGGGAAGATGTCTTTTCCATGCTGGTCCTGGCGCTGCACACAGCCTACCTCGCTGCGCTCTACACCGGCTGGCTGAACGCAGAACAACTCATGCTCTTGGCTCTCGCAGCCTACGGCACATACGTCATTAACGCCGGCCAGTTTGTTTGGAAGCTGCGCCTCGCACGCCTCCAATCAGCGACCGACAACAAGGGCCATCAAGGCATGCCAACCCGTGCATCAGCATCGACTTACCCACAGCCTGAAACTGCGGGAGGCATGCAATGAGCTACTCAATCGACCTCGACCGGCAAGGCATCGCCTCAGGTTGCACAACCCAGCCACAAGAAGTCCTGCGCCAGCGCGGCCAGCACGAAGTGTTTTGCGGACTAACCGGCATTGTCTGGCTGCACCGGAAAATCCAAGATGCCTTCTTCCTCGTGGTGGGGTCCAGGACGTGTGCACATCTCATACAGTCAGCCGCCGGCGTCATGATTTTCGCCGAACCTCGCTTTGCAACCGCCATTCTGGAAGAGCGTGATCTGGCGGGCCTGGCAGACATGAACGACGAACTCGATCGCGTCGTCGCAAGGCTTCTTTCCCGCCGACCAGACATCAAGATGTTGTTTCTGGTGGGGTCTTGCCCTTCAGAGGTTATCAAACTCGATCTGAGCCGCGCAGCCCAACGGCTTTCAAAGCAGTTCATGCCCAACGTCCGGATCCTCAACTATTCCGGCAGTGGCATTGAAACGACCTTCACACAGGGTGAAGACACATGCTTGGCGTCCCTTGTTCCTGAGCTTCCAACGGCCGCCGACACCAAAAAACAACTGATGATCGTCGGCGCTTTGCCAGACATTGTCGAAGACCAGTTCGCCAGACAGTTCGCGGAAATGGGCATAGACAATGTGTGTTTCCTGCCGCCTCGCTCATCGCGCAACCTTCCGCCTGTTGGCGAGAACACGCGCATCCTGCTAGCTCAACCGTTCCTGAATGAGACCGCCCAAGCGCTGGAAGAACGCGGTGCAAGACGCCTGTCATCTCCATTCCCATTCGGCGTGGAGGGAACGACGGCCTGGTTTACGGCGGCAGCCGAGGAATTCGGAATTGACCCGATGCGCCTGCGTACAGCTCTCGCCCCCGGTCGCGAACGCGCGCACCGCGCCCTTCAGCACCACCGTGGCAAGCTTGAAGGCAAGAAAATCTTCTTCTTCCCCGACAGCCAACTCGAAATTCCGCTTGCACGTTTCCTGGCAAACGAACTTGGCATGGAACTCGTCGAGGTCGGCACCCCCTACCTGCACAAAGAGCACCATGGCCCCGACCTGGAGCTTTTACCCGACGGCACTTTGGTCAGCGAAGGCCAGGACGTCGACCGTCAGCTGGATCGCTGCCTGGCTGCCAAGCCTGACATCGTTGTCTGTGGCTTGGGCCTCGCCAACCCGCTGGAAGCCGATGGCATCACGACGAAGTGGTCCATCGAACTCGTCTTTTCACCTGTCCACGGTTTCGATCAGGCCGGCGACCTCGCCGAACTGTTCGCCCGTCCGCTGGACCGCCGCAACCGTTTGAAGGTCTAACCCTTTGCAACTTACGCTTTGGACATATGAAGGTCCCCCACATGTGGGTGCTATGCGCATCGCGACCGCAATGGATGATGTCCATTATGTATTGCATGCACCACAAGGTGACACTTACGCTGACCTGTTGTTCACGATGATCGAGCGCCGTCAGAAGCGGCCGCCCGTCACCTATACGACATTCCAGGCCCGCGACCTTGGCAGCGATACGGCTGAAATCTACAAGGACTCTGCCAAGTCAGCCTATGACCGCTTCAAGCCCAGCCTCATGCTGGTCGGCGCATCGTGCACTGCTGAACTCATCCAGGATGATCCAGGCGGCCTGGCAAAGGCTTTGAACCTGCCGGTTCCCATCGTTCCGCTTGAGCTGCCCGCCTATCAGCGCAAGGAAAACTGGGGTGCAGCCGAAACGTTTTACCGGCTCGTGCGCACCATGCTCCACCAGAAAGTGCTCAAGCCTGGCGAGGACCGCCAGCCCCGCGCCGAAGGTGCAAGACCATCGTGCAACATCCTCGGCCCAACGGCTCTTGGCTTCAGACATCGCGACGACATCCGCGAGATCAGCCACCTGCTGCGCGACTTGGGCATCGACATCAACGCCATCGCCCCCATGGGTGCCAAGCCAGAAGACATTGCCCGTCTTGGAGATGCCGACTTCAACGTCGTGCTCTATCCAGAAACAGCATTGACCACGGCCGAATGGCTGAAGCGCGCCTTCAAGCAGCCCTTCACCAAATCCATTCCCATCGGCATCGGCGCAACCCGCGACTTCATTGAAGAAGTCGCAGCATTCGCCAAAGTTGACCCGGCGCCCGTATTGGCCGGTGCGCCTTCACGCCTGCCCTGGTACTCACGTTCAGTGGATTCCACCTACCTCACCGGCAAGCGCATCTTCATCTTCGGTGATGCATCACATGCCATTGCTGCGGCCCGTGTCGCCTCCGAGGAAATGGGCTTTGAAGTTGTTGGCCTTGGAACCTACTCACGTGAGTTTGCAAGAGACGTCCGCAAGGCCGCTGAAAAATACGGCATCGAACCCTTGATCACCGACGACTATCTCGAAGTCGAAGAAAAGGTCGGCGAGCTTCAGCCCGAACTCGTTCTGGGCACACAGATGGAACGCCACATCGCCAAACGCCTTGGCATCGCCTCAGCGGTCATCTCAGCCCCGATCCACGTTCAGGATTTCCCGGCACGGTTTTCCCCGCAGATGGGTTTTGAAGGCGCAAACGTCCTGTTCGACACCTGGGTCCACCCACTCATGATGGGCCTGGAAGAACACCTCATCGGGATGTTCCGCGAGGACTTCGAATTCGGCAGCGATGCCACCCCCTCGCACCTCTCCCACGGCGTTGTGGCAACGCATGATTCCGACGAAGCCTCAGAACTGGATCAGGCACCGCTCGCCGCACAGTCCGCCACCGCCGATGCTGCGACAGCGACTTTGGACGGCCTCATCAATTGGCATCCCGAGGCTGAAAAAGAACTCAAGAAAATCCCGTTCTTTGTGCGGGGCAAGGCCAAGCGAAACACCGAAGCCTACGCGAACGAACACGGTCTCGGCACCATCACACTGGAAACCCTCTACGACGCAAAGGCGCATTACGCCCGCTAACATCGGGGCATGCCCACCAGCTAGCTTTGAAACCAGCATTGCTGTTCACGACCGCCTCAACGGCAACACCGGCGAAATCGCCGAACGAAACGAATGCGCTTTTAAGGACCCCACACCATGAGCCCACTTGATTTTCCAGGCCGCATCGACCCTACGCCCCCCGATGGCGACGGCAGCGTCCAAGTCCATCAGGACCTGACCATGGAGCTGGACGGCGCCAAAGTTTTTGCCGTTTACGGCAAGGGCGGGATCGGCAAATCCACAACCTCGTCCAACCTGTCGGTGGCGTTTTCCAAGCTCGGAAAACGGGTTTTGCAAATCGGCTGTGATCCTAAGCACGATTCAACGTTCACTCTGACAAAGTCACTGGTCCCAACCGTAATCGACGTTCTGGAGACCGTGAAATTCCACGCCGAAGAACTGCGCCCCGACGACTACGTTTATGAGGGTTACAACGGCGTTTTATGTATCGAAGCAGGCGGCCCGCCAGCCGGCACCGGTTGCGGAGGATACGTCGTCGGCCAGACCGTCAAATTGCTGAAGCAGCACCACCTGCTCGAAGATACCGACGTCGTGATTTTCGACGTCCTGGGTGACGTGGTTTGCGGAGGCTTTGCAGCCCCTCTCCAGCACGCGGAACGCGCATTGATCGTCACCGCCAACGACTTTGATTCCATCTTTGCGATGAACCGCATCGTCGGGGCCATCAAGGCAAAATCGAAAAACTACGAAGTCCGCCTTGGCGGCTGCATCGCCAACCGCTCACGCGACACAGACGAGATCGATAGATATTGCGAGAGCGTCAATATGAACCGGCTGGCGCACATGCCCGACCTCGATGTCATTCGCCGCTCACGTCTAAAAAAATCGACACTCTTCGAACTCGATCAGACGCCGGAACTAACCGCTGTTTGTGATGAATACATGCGGCTTGCAACCAACCTCTGGGCAGGCGTCGAAGCCTGCCAGCCCGAACCAATGAAAGATCGCGAGATTTTTGATTTCCTCGGCTTTGAATAAAGCCAGGCGGAGAAGGGCTTCGAGTGAAGCCAACCGCCCGACCCTCGCAACAGACCGCCCGAACAAAGAGACCGGCAATAATGGCAAGCGCAACCTACCAGCAGCGTAAAGGCGAACTGGAAACCTACTTTGATCGCACCGCGGTCGACGCCTGGAAACGCCTGACGTCCGATGCCCCCGTAAGCCGTGTCCGCGCAACGGTGCGGGCCGGGCGCGACGCCATGCGGGCAACGCTCCTGAATTGGCTGCCTGATGACTTAACCGGCCGCCGCATTCTGGATGCCGGTTGCGGCACCGGAGCCTTTTCCATCGAGACGGCCCGCCGCGGCGCGCAGGTTGTAGCAATCGACATTGCCGGCGAACTCGTCAATCTGGCAGCTGAACGCGCAGCGGAAATCGACGCCGATGCCGCCAAGCGAATTACCTTCCTGACCGGCGACATGCTCAACCCATCGCTTGGCCGGTTCGATCATGTCGTCGCCATGGACAGCCTCATTCACTACGAGGCCGATGACATCGTCCGCGTCCTCACTGAGCTCAGCGAACGCACGTCGACAAGCATGCAATTCACATTCGCGCCCCGCACACCTGCGTTGATGGCGATGTTCACCGTTGGCGCGCTGTTTCCCCGGTCTGATCGCGCACCCGCGATTATTCCTGTCGCCGACGCAAAGCTGCGCAAGTTGATCGCTGCCCATCCAGACCTTCAAGCCTGGGCACCCGATCGCTCAAAACGCATCCAATCGGGCTTTTACACCTCCCATGCCATGGAGGTCCGAAAGTGAATCCCATCAGGCATGCCAACCGGCTGACAGCTGTCTTTCTGCCGAACTTCCAGAAAGACCTGACATCCTTGAGCACCCGCTTTCTGCCATTTGCGGATGCGGCGTCAGAAGACCTGCCACTGGGACGGCTGCTGCGGTTGTCCTTGTTCCAGGTCTCCGTCGGCATGGCGCTGGCGTTGCTCAACGGAACGCTTAACCGGGTCATGATCGTCGAGTTGAACATGGCGGCCTGGCTTGTGTCGTTGATGGTTGCACTGCCACTCATTTTTGCCCCCTTCCGCGCGCTGATCGGCTTCAAATCCGACTGGCACATTTCAGCACTCGGCTGGCGCCGCGTCCCCTACATCGCATTTGGAACGATGATGCAGTTCGGCGGCTTCGCGATCATGCCGCTGGCGCTGCTGGTCCTCACGCTCGATGATCCAAGCCGGGCCATGTTCGGACAGGCCTGCGCAGCGCTGGCCTTCCTTCTCGTCGGTGTCGGTCTCCACGTCACACAGACAGCCGGGCTGGCACTCGCCAACGACATCGCACCCCTAAAGACGCGCCCCCGCGTCGTCGCCCTCCTGTATGTCATGCTGCTGGTTGGCATGGGCGTCAGCGCCATGGTCTTCGGCTGGCTGCTGGAAGACTTCTCAAATACGCGCCTCGTCCAATGCATCCAAGGTGCAGCCGTTGTCACGATTTTCTTGAACACCATCGCGCTGTGGAAGCAGGAAAAACTTGATCCCTCGCAGACGGCGCAAGATGTCGTTCGACCCAAATTCTCCGAGAGCTGGAAAGCCTTCACGGAAGGTGGACGGGCCAGCCGTTTGCTGGTCGCCATCGGACTGGGAACCGCGGCTTTTTCCATGCAGGATATCCTACTGGAACCCTACGGCGGGCACATTCTCCACCTGGGCGTCAGTGACACGACACAGCTCACAGCCCTCCTCGCCATCGGCTCACTGTTGAGCTTTGCGCTCGCCGCCCGCGATCTCACACATGGCGGTGATCCCTGCCGGCTGGCAGCGATTGGCGTCATGATCGGTGTCTTCGCATTCGGCTTTGTCATCTTTGCAGCACCGATGTCGTCGGCCCTGTTGTTCCGCATCGGCACCTTCGGCATCGGCTTTGGCGGCGGCCTGTTCGCCGTGGGCACGCTGACAGCCTCAATGGCGCTTGCGCAAAGCGGTCAGTCCGGTCTTGCACTCGGCGCATGGGGCGCGGTGCAGGCGACGTGCGCAGGCGTTGCCATTGCCGTTGGCGGGGCCATTCGCGACGGCGTCTCGGCACTCGCCATGAACGGCAGCCTCGGCTCCGCCCTGAATGACCCGGCAACGGGATATTCGGTCGTCTACCACATCGAGATCGCGCTGCTCTTCGCGACACTGATCGCCATCGGTCCACTCGTTCGTTTGTTCAAACCGAAGTCATCATCACAACAAAACCAAACCCGGTTCGGTCTCGCCGAAATTCCCGGCTAACCGACATCAACGGAGGTCGTCTACAATGTCAGCAGCCATTACCAGCTACATCGACGTAGCCCAGCTTGCCCTTTATGCATTCTGGATTTTCTTCGCAGCGCTCATTTTCTACATCCGCCGCGAAGATCGTCGGGAAGGCTACCCTCTGGTCTATGAAAGAACTGGCGAAGAAAAACAGCACGGCTACATCTGGATCCCTGAACCCAAGGTCTGGAAACTGGCCGAGGGCGGAACTGAGCAGGCGCCGCGCGCACACGTCAACGAGCCACCACTAAAGGCAGTTCGCAACGAAACCTACGAAGGTGCGCCTTACGATCCGACAGGCAATCCGTTGGTCGATGGTTTCGGTCCAGCAGCCTTTGCCTTGCGCGCCGATCGCCCTGACAAGACCATCGAAGGCGACGACAAGATCGTGCCGCTTCGGACCTTGAATGACTTTGACGTGAAGCCACTTTTGTTCTCCACAGACCCCCGTGGCATGGAGATCCTCTCGGCCGATAACAAAGTCGTCGGAACCATCAAGGACATCTGGGTGGACCGCGCCGAGCAGCTTGCCCGCTACGTCGAAATCGCTCTTGTCCCTGAATTCGCCGGCACTGCTCACGAAGAAGAAGGCGCCACGGCAACACGAACTGTTCTGGCACCGCTCACACTGGTCAACATCTCGCCACGCCTCGACATAGATGAACTCAAGCTCGTGACCCGGGCGAAAATCCACTCCATCAACGCTGACCAGTTCGCTGAAGTCCCAACGATCAAGAACGCCACCAGCATTACGCTTCTCGAGGAAGATAAGGTCTCGGCCTACTTCACCGGTGGCCACTTCTTCAATCGCTTCCAAAAGTCGAGCAGCCTGACATGAGCCACGATGATTTCGCCTTCGAACCCATAAAAGGCCTTCCTGAAGAGCTTCCGGAAGGTGAGCACATCCTCTGGCAGGGGGCACCGGATTGGTGGTCCCTGGCAAAGCGGGCATTCTTCGTCCGCGCTACGATTGTGTACTTTGCCGCCCTGGCCATCTGGCGCATTTCAGACGCGTTGAATGCAGGCGCAGGGTTCGCGTCGGGTCTGTTGGATGCCGCAGCACTTCTGCCCGTCGCAGCAAGTGCATTGATCGTCCTGTGCCTCCTCGCTTATGCCTATGCCAACTCCACGGTCTACACCGTGACCAACCGACGTCTGGTCGTTCGTTACGGAGTAGCCCTCCCCATGACGATCAATCTGCCGTTCAACAAAATCGGCAGTGCGGCCGTACGCGTCCACAGAGACGGCACTGGCGATATCCCGTTGGCCCTTGGACCCGATGACAACATTGCCTTCGCGTCACTCTGGCCGAACGCCCGGCCATGGCATTTCACCAAAGCCCAACCCATGTTGCGTGCAATCGAACACCCCGCAGCGGTTGCGAAGGTTTTCACAGACGCTCTGGTGGCCGACACGGCTCAGGCAGATACCCGTCCAAATGCCAACACCGGCACGGACCTGTCGCAAGCCGCGTTTGATCGCCCACGCAAAGAACAGGCTCAGCCACGCTCGGCACCGGCCCATGACGACATGCCCAACGTCATCGCCGCTGAATAACAAACACAAGCACCTGTTGATCAATGGAACAGCATGCCATGAACACCACGCCAGACCCCATCAGCGATCAAGACCGCCAGAACGGCTACATTGATCCCGAAACCGGCAACCGCATCGGCAAGGATCACTCCAAAGCGCCGCCGTTTCCCAAAGGAGCTTTGTACGCAGCCGCAGGCGTTATCGCCTTTTCGCTGGTGCTGACGACGTTTGCCGTGCTGATGGGCTACCGGATGACATGGACACCACCAGCTGAAGCGGTGGCAATTCGCGCGATCCATTTTGATATTTCGAACGCGCCAAACGACATCATTAACAACTCGACCGGCGACATAACCATCTACGATGCCGAGACAAAACAGCGTCTTGCTCAGATGCCGGCTGCCACCAACCGGTTCGTCAAAAGCCTCGCCAGCGGGCTGGATTTCCAAAGGAAACGCAAAGGCTTGGCCACCACACCGGCCTACGAGGTTGTCCGATGGGATGATGGCCGTTTGTCGCTGCGTGACCCTATAACAGGTAAGCAGATCGAACTTGCCGCTTTCGGGCGGAACCAAGTCATGATCTTCGCCAAACTGCTGGAGGAACCGAAGGTGAAACCTCAGGCCCGTCTTCAATCGCGGCCAGGACACCCGACAAAAGAGAGAATTGCGCGATGATGACCGCAACCCTACCAGATTGGATGACCGGACGATCCCGTTTCGATGTTCCATGCACGGTGAAAATCAACAACACGTTCGAAAGCCTTGAAGCACACGTCGAACTTGCCGACGACGTCCAGATGGCACCTGGCGATGAAGTCATCGTCCACGGCGAACCCATCCGCGTCGCCTACGGCGAGAGCGTGGAAATCAATCGGACAGCCACCGTCGTGCGCGCGGGTTGGCTTGAACGCAAATGGACCCGCATGACGGGTGACTTTGAATTCATGGAACTGTGTGAGTTTTCTTTCTCCGAGGAGGCCAGCTTATGACCATCGGCATCCCGGGCGCACCTGCCCGCCCATCAGCGTCTGCAAGACCACCATCAATCCCCAACGAGGCAACCCGAGCAGCAGTTGACGATTCAACCGTCCTTGCACCCCGGTTTTACACCACCGACTTTGACAAACTGGACCAGACCGACGTCTCCGCCGTCCGCGCCGAATGGGATGTGCTGCTGGCCGAAATGAAGGCTGATCCCAACAAGTCTCACTTCAAGCGCACCGAAGCCTGGGACGACTTCGATCTGAACGATCTGGAACCTGGCCTGCGCAAGGAATTCATCGACTTCCTCGTGTCGTCTTTGACCTCGGAATTTTCCGGTTGCGTGCTTTATGCGGAAATGAAAAAGCGCGGCAAGAACCCCGACATGTGCGAGCTCTTCAAATACATGAGCCGCGATGAGGCCCGTCACGCAGGCTTCATCAATGACACCTTGAAAGACTTCGGGATCGGCGTCGATCTTGGCTTTCTGACAAAGTCGAAGAAGTACACCTTCTTCCAGCCCAAGTTCATCTTCTACGCAACATACCTGTCTGAAAAGATCGGCTATGCTCGCTACATCACCATCTTCCGCCATCTTGAGCGCAATCCGGAACTCCGCTTCCACCCGATCTTCAAATGGTTCGAAAAGTGGTGCAACGACGAGTTCCGTCACGGCGAAGCCTTCGCCTTGCTGATGCGCGCCAATCCGGACTTGCTCACCGGAGTCAACAAATACTGGGTGCGGTTCTTCCTCTGCGCCGTGTACGCCACAATGTATGTCCGCGACCATGCCCGTCCGCACTTCCATGCGGCGATGAAGATGGACCCGACGGAATACGACTATCAGGTCTTCCGCATCACCAACGAGATCTCCAAGCAAGCCTTCCCAATGACCTTGGACATCGACAATCCAGCGTTCCGCAACCACCTGGAAACGATGCGCAAAACGTTTGACGCCATGGACGCCGCAAAGAAACGCGGTGGCATCGTGGGCAAGCTTCAAACCTACGGCCAGATGGCGCGCGCCACCTTCACATTCGCACGCCTCTACTTTGTTCCAACCAAGCAAAACGCACTGCCAGAGACCAGTCGTCTCGTCCCCGCTTGGTAAGACACGACACATCTGAAAAGAAGATCGAGCAGTAACCGACGGCCCTGAAAGCGCAACAATGACGACACTTCTGATCGCAGGACTGTTTGCACTTTTCATCTGGTGGTTTTCCACCGGCGCCGTTCTGCTGCTCGATCGTTTGCCTGCGCGCACGTATCCCCTGAGTATGGCATTTGCCAGTTTGCTGGCCGGTGGCGCGCTGGCGGTGATTGTTGTGGCCAGCGAACTTGAAACGACGACGGCAGCCTACGTCGGGTTTATCTGCGCACTTATCGTTTGGGCCTGGCACGAGCTGAGCTTTCTGACCGGTGTGCTGACCGGGCCGCGTAAAACCGACTGCCCGCCCGATGCCAAAGGCTGGACGCGTTTCAAACTGGCGTCTGCCACCGTCATCCACCACGAAATCGCGATTGCCGTGACCGGCATTGCCATCGTCGCAGCCACCTGGGATGCGCCCAATCAGGTGGCAACACTGACCTATCTGATCCTGTGGGCCATGCGCCTGTCGGCCAAATTCAACATCTACCTTGGTGTGCCCAACTTCACCGACGACATGCTGCCCGACCACCTTGCTTATCTGAAAAGCTATTTCCCGCAAAAGCCGATCAACGTCCTGTTTCCGGTCTCCATTACGCTCGGCACGGTCGTGTGCGTGGAGCTGTTCACAATGCCCGGTGGCGCCACGGCATTCCACTACACGGCAGCCGGTCTGACCGGCGGGATCATGGCGCTGGCATTGTTGGAACACTGGCTACTCGTCCTGCCCCTGCCCGATGCTGCGCTTTGGAAATGGGCAATGCCCACAAGCGAGACGGCAACGGACGCCGACAAACTCACAGACACAAAACGTCAAGAAAGCGAAGACCCAATGACCAACACAACAGTAGATGCCGCGGGAATGCCAGCCGCATCGAAAACTCCAAGTCTTCGCTTGGTTGTCGATCAATCCGAAAACGCAACCGACCAAGCCAACACACCAGCGGATCTTGTAACCGGCCAGGGGCCGGATGCATCAGCGGCAACTGAACCGACCGCGTTTAATACCGCGAGCACAGCTACAACCAATCAAAAACAAAACGATACTGCGGAGGCAACCATGGACTATTCAGGTATCTTCGAAGAGGCAATCTCCGATCTTCATCGCGAGGGCCGCTATCGTGTCTTTGCCGACCTGAAACGACGGTGCGGCTCCTACCCCCATGCAGACCATTTCGCCAACGGCGCAAACCGTCTGCCCACACCACGTGAAGTCCGCATCTGGTGCTCGAACGACTACCTCGGCATGTCCCAGAACCCGAAAGTCCTGGCCGCCATGCACGAAGCCCTCGACACGGTCGGCGCCGGCTCAGGCGGCACGCGCAACATCTCGGGCACGACCCATTACCACGTCGAGCTTGAGCATGAGCTTGCCGACCTCCACGGCAAAGAGGACGCATTGCTGTTCACATCCGCGTTCGTTGCCAATGACGCGACCCTCGACACAGTCCAACAGCTAATCCCAGGCCTTGTGATCTTCTCCGACGAGAAGAATCACGCCTCGATGATTGCGGGCATTCGCCACGGCCGGGGCAAGAAACACATCTGGCGGCACAACGACGTCGCCGACTTGGAGCGCCAACTGGCCAAGTATCCCAAGGACACACCGAAGCTGATCGCCTTCGAAAGCGTCTATTCGATGGACGGGCACATCGCGCCGATGCACGCGATCTGCGATCTGGCAGACAAATACGGTGCCATGACTTACCTTGATGAAGTCCACGCCGTCGGCCTTTACGGAGCCCATGGCGGCGGAATCTCAGAACGTGAAAACGCAGCCCACCGCATCGACATCATCAACGGCACCTTGGCGAAGGGCTTTGGCGTCATGGGCGGCTACATCGCAGCCAGCCGCGCCATTTGTGACGCCATCCGTTCCTATGCCTCAGGCTTCATCTTTACGACGTCACTGGCGCCCGCCATCGCCGCTGGAGCTTTGGCCTCCATCCGCCACCTCAAAGCCAGCCAGGTCGAACGCGAACGGCACCAGGAAAGGGCTGCTGTCTGTAAAGCCCGGTTGATCGATGCCGGTCTGCCCGTCATGGACAACCCAAGCCACATCGTCCCGGTCATGGTCGGCGATCCGGTGCACTGTAAAGCTGTGACCGATGCTCTGCTGGAGCACCACGGCATCTACGTCCAGCCGATCAACTACCCCACAGTGCCACGCGGCACCGAACGCATCCGCCTGACACCGAGCCCGGTCCACACGGATGAACATATGGATCATCTGGTCGGCGCGCTCACGTCACTTTGGGAACGCTGCCCGGTTGCCAATGATACGTATGTTCGCCTCGCTGCGGAGTAGCGGGAGCAACAAGCTGCGGAGTAGCGGAAGCAACAAGCTGCGGAGTAGCGGAAGCAACAAGCTGCGGAGTAGCGGCGCTGACACGCTGCAGAATGGTGGACCGCAAGGTCTCTTACGTACGCAGCTGGCAAACCACAGCCGCTACGCACGGAGCCACTAACAACGCGCTGTCACGCGGCGTGATGACAGCTGCCCGCAACCATCATCCGATGAACACGGCTCCGAGCAAGGCCCGCAGTTGTTACGCCCCTGAGCGCAAAACACCATCGGTCCACCCACATCCTGCACGATCCACACCTCGCAGGCATCCCATCCGCCGTCGCAAAAAGCCAAGGCCAATGTATGAGACATCGGGCTGATTCCGATTGTCATAGCGACAGGCCCGGCCTCACGCCGTCTGGCGCATGTTCAGGAAAAGTGTACGCGGTTTTCTGCCCGGAACATGCTCAAAATCAAGAACTTAGAGCCTGCTTTGCGGGTACACGAAAAGCAAACAGGCTCTAAGGGGGTGGGAGCCAAGAACACCCCCCGGCAATACGACAACGGCGAACCATCAGGGCCCGGCAGCTCAGTCGTCAAAGGCAGGAAATTGTTCCCGAACGACACAACATCGTCCGTTCTCCATTGCCAATCGGCCTCATCATTCCCATGTGCAAATCGACACGGTGTAGGTCCTAGCGCTTGGGGTTGCGATGAAATCGATCCTGGTTGCCACTGATCTGTCCAACAGATCCGATCGCGCTATTCAGCGCGCGTTCCAGCTTGCTAAAAAGCATTCAGCGAAACTCACCGTTCTCAATGTCGTAGACAGTGATCTGCCATCGGACATAGCGCAAGTCGTTAAAAGCGCTGCCGAAAAGCAGGTCGAAGCTCAGTGTGCTTTTGGCTCGAAACATCCCCACCAGAACATCGTCAGGGTCGACGACCCCATTTCCGGGATACATAACGCGGCAGACGATATCGGAGCAGACCTCATCATTCTGGGTGTGCACAGGCCGCGTCCATTCTTCGACCTCTTCAGCGGAAGCACACTCGAACGGCTGGTTCGCGCTAGTCAGCGCCCCGTGTTGCTGGTTCATGATCCAGCCACCGGAGACTATCAAAACCCAGTTTGCGGCATCGACTTTTCTGCTTCATGCGTTGCCGCCGCGAAGGCCTGCGCATCCCTTGTTCCCGAAGCGAGTATCACGACGTTCTTCGCCATCCATATTCCCTTCAAGAGTTTGGTCGCTCACGGTGGAACACATGCTGATGACCAACCCTATATGGCAGAGGCGCAAAGCCGGCTTACCCCTTGGCTTTCAACGGCCGACCTGCCCGCACAATGTAAGCCACCTGAGCTCATCGTAGGTGAGGCCTCTCATGTTCTCAGGCAGGTTTTGAAAAAGGCGAATGGCGATCTGATCGTGGTTGGTGCACATGCACGGATTTCACCATCGCCAACGTACTTGGGAACCTTCACACAAGAACTGGTTCGCAATCCTCCTTGCGATCTCCTCGTTGTGCGGGATTGAGACCCTTACAGTTGGCAGGCACAAGGCGCCGTGAGCAACAAACGGGCGGACTTTCATTGCATTAGTGGCCAAATTTGAATTCTCGTCGGAATGGTATCGGAGGCTTCAACGTTGAAACCACATACACGACCAACCGAAGACCAGTGGCGCGCGCTAGTGGATCGCCGACCGGTCGGTGAAAGCCCGCTCATCTATGCAGTCACGACGACCGGGATCTACTGCGTAAATACCTGCGCAGCGCGCAAACCTCTCCGCAAAAACGTGGCAGTCTTTGGAACCAACAACGAAGCCCGCTCGGCAGGTTTTCGCCCATGCAAACGCTGCAAACCTGATGCCGCTCAAATGAATCCTCAAACAACACCGGCCGAACACATGGGCTAAAAAAACGCGCAGACCCGCTTCCTCGGGACCGCCAATATGCACCCCACACGATCATCCTGATGTCTTCAGCCATCATACCAGTCGCCGTTGATCTCAACCGATGCGGACACCGCCGCATCGTGCAAATGAGAGCGCTCAGCCACCCACAGTCACCAACATCGCTGAGCGCTTCGCGCCATGCCCAACCAACCTCCCATCTGCAAACAACGAAAAAACCGCCCCGGCAAAAACCGGGGCGGCTTGTTTTGTGTCATCCGTTTCCGAAGGGTCTCGCTAGAGCATGTTCAGGAAAAGTGTACGTGGTTTTCCGCCCGGAACATGCTCCAAATCAAGATCTTAGAGCCTGTTTGCTTTTCGTGGTCTCCCAAAGCAGGCTCTAAGACACCCCTGGATCAGTTGGCCTTGACGATCGGTTCGGTCGTCAAAGCCGCCTTCGGACCAATGGCCTTTTCGCCAGCAACCTTCGGCGCCCCGCCCTTCAGGTTCGCCTGACCAGGTGGCACGAACTTGGGCTTATATGGAGCATCTTGCGATGGCACAGGATTGATTTCCTGGCCAACCGGCGTTGAAAGCCCACCTTCCTTGCCGACCGCACTTGGTGCCAGCGAGTGGAGGTAGTCCTTGACCATGTTGGCCCCATAAAGCGGCTTGTAGACACCGTTATGGCACGTCGCACAGTTCGCTTTCGGCGCATCATTCAAGGTCCCCAATCGCTTGGGAGGATACACCGGCTGCAACGGCTCAAGATATTCCTGGTTCAAGTTGCGAGTCATCCGAATGCCATGCCAGGCGACAGCGCGCGATGGCGGAGCATTTTCCCAATTCGCAAAATTTCGCGTGTTGTGGCAATAGGTGCAGTTCACACCCAACGATGTCGACATGTGCATCATCAATGCCCAGGTCCACTCCGTTTGCTTGATCGACGAACGGTTGCCGTGTGGCAGAGCTTCCGTGCCGCTCACGCGGATCGGCTTGTCCTGCAAAAGGAACGGCGTGAAGGGATCGCGCGGCAGATCCGAATAGGCGTTGGCTTCAACGCCTGCAACATTCTGCTCGCCACGGTTGTCCATTCGAAGAATATGCGGCCGCTCCGTTGGAACAGTGAACCAGATATTCTCCGGCACGGGGTTGCCACGGTGACAAGTGTAACAGGTCACCCCGACATTTTGAACGTGACTCGTCCACTTCTCGTTGATCGTCTGGGTCATCTGGAACATGCGACGTGAAACCACCTTCTGGTAGTTGTCTTCAGCCATGTTCTCAAGGTTGTGGCAGTAGGCACAGCCCTGTTCAGGCGAAACCCATTCCGTGATGGCAGCCATGATACGGTTGAACCGCGCATCATCAAGGTCGCCCAGCACCTGGACGTTCTCGTAGATCTCAGAAGCTTTCTCGCCAACAAGATCTTCCTCGCCAATCGGCTCCAACGCTTCAGGAACAACGTTGGCTTTGATCAGATCGGCCTGGATATTTTTGTTTGTCACCAGCTGCATCGCCGTTCCGCGATAGCCACGCTGCACCTGTTCCGTATCCAAGGCAGCATACCAGAGCAGACCGGTGCTCAGCACCAGAAGGAAGACAAAAATCGGTCTTCCAAATCCATAACCAAAGTCCTTCATTGTGCTGCTCCCGTAGCTAGAGCCGCCGCCGGATCACCGCCCGCAGGCCAGACAGCTGGATACATCGGAGCGAAGTTATGTTTGACCGCCCACAGATACCAGTTGTCGACGACCGTCCCGGTCAGCAAGATGCCGATACCGCCCGTCAACGTCGTGAGAACAGCAAACCACCAGGCCCAACGGTGGATGGATTCCATCGTCGCGTTGAAGCCCATCGTCCAGCGCCAGAACAACCCGGCACGTTCAGAGGCGGTACCCCGATCCGTAATCTGCTCAATCTCACGGTCACCGCCAACGCGGCTCACGGCCAGGATGGTTGCACCGTGCATGGCAAACAAAACAGCCGATCCATAAAGGAAGACAATCGAAAGCGCATGGAACGGGTTGTAGAACAAATTGCCGTAACGAATTGAGAAGGCCGCCGTCCAGTCCAGGTGCGAAAAGATTCCAAAAGGAACCGCCTCACCCCAGCTGCCCATGAGCAACGGACGGAAGAAACCAAGAACGAGAAACAGCCAGATCGCTGAGGCAAACGCCCAGGCGACATGCGTGCCCATCCCCAACTGGATGGCTCGGCGATAGGTCCGAACCCACCACAGCAAGATCGACGCCGTGATCATGAAGCCAGCGATCATATACCAGCCGCCATCATTCAGCGGCGGAATACCAAGGCCGTATGACGGAGGCGGTGGATCAAGTGACAACCAGAACAACTGACGCACAAACTGCGCCAGATCCCAGTTGACGCTTGCCAGCATATTCCAGCCGATAATCTGAAAACCACCCAATCCCAGAACCAGCGAAAGGGTCCCAAGGTAGCCCAGATAAATCGGCCCCAGCTGCGCATTCCCAATGTAGCCGATCAGATTTGAAAAACCAGGTTTTCCCAACCGCGGAAGGTCTTCGGGAGGCAAGGGCACACCGGCCTCGACCGGGCCGCGCACTTGCACGCGCGTATAGATATTTTGATATTCAGACATGGTCTTTGTTACCTTTTGCCCTTAACCCCAGATTGGAAGATCGAGCCACCAGTTCCACCATTCCGGCCAGCCCTTCGTCCAATAGGGGCCCGAAATCACGATACAAACCGCACTCCAGAAGGCCGCACTCACAGCCAGGAACAAGCCGAGCCGGTGAATACCCAATGTGCCGATGGAATAACCGATATTGTCGCGGAAAAAGGTGTCTTCGTGTTCTGGTTTACGAACCGTCTCACCCTTTTGCGGGTTGGTCGCGGACAGAATTAGCGAACCGTGAAGCGAAAGCGCTAGAACGTTCGTAAAGAAGAATGTCACCGCAATCATATGCGCTGGATTGTAATGGAAATGCAGATATTGATACCCGACGTTTGACACCCAATCGAGGTGGGAAAAAATTCCATACGGAAATCCATGTCCCCAGGCACCCATTAAGACAGGGCGAATAACGACAAGAGTTACGTAGGCCAGCACCGCAAAGCTAAATGCAATCGGAACATGATATCCCATGCCGAGTTTGCGAGCGATTTCCACCTGCCGCAAAGTCCACGACACAAACGCACCAATGGCGCAAATCGTGATCAACTGCCACAGCCCGCCTTCTTTAATTGGCGCAACACCTAATCCATATTTCAGATCAGGCGGTTCAATATTGATTGTCCACGGATTCCATGTGGGCCCAAGTGCTGCACCCCAAAAGATGAGCGCTGTCCCGAACACCGTGAAGAAGATCGTCGTAACTCCGAAGAAGCCAACATAAAACGGCCCCACCCAGAAATCGAAGAGATCGCCTCCGACCAAATTCCCACCGCGCACGCGGTATTTTCGTTCAAAATTGAGCAATGCCATTTCAGCGCTCTCCTCCGTTGTTCCGATCCGATCACCAGCGCGCTTCACCCCTCAGACAGCACGACACGGCGGACGCGCATTCCGTCTTGAGGTGTGAGGCTCAACGCGAACGTCGAGCCTCACAGCCAGTGCGTTAACCGGCTGAACTCAGCTTCTGCCGCCAGGCAGGGCTGTATTGTGAACGGAGCCAGCTGTTTTGGGAGCGGAGCTCTCAACGGCACTGGTCTTCGTGTAGGCTGACTGCTCAAGCCAATTGTAGCGATCCGTACTGAGCAGAATGAAGTGGATCATGAACGCAAGAAACACGAGCCAGGCATAAAGCCCAACCATGGCCAGGCGCACATCGAACACTTGCCAAATTCGAAACATCTCGTTTTCTCCAAGATGACGTTATTGAAGTGATTAATGAATTCAAGAAGCTGAACGCTCCCCGCATTCATTGCTTATGGAAGTGGAATCCAAGGACGCCAGATCCAAGTGAGCAGGTGTGCAACAACGGCAATACCAATGAATACCGTTGCGACGCTAACGAACCCGCTGTGGAGCTCTTTAGCTTGCTCATCGGTGAGGCCTGTGACGTTCACCTTATCATCAGCCATTTCATAGTCTCCGGCTGGTGGGCTCGCTCATGCGGACACGATTGAAACCCGTCATTACCGCGCCATCCCCGCGCGGCAGGGGATACCGTCATGGACCACCCATGACGTATTTCCGTCAAAACCGCTCAATTTCAATTCGAACGGTCGCAACGAAAACAGAAATGCATCAGCTCATGAAAACGAATGGCAAGACGCTATCTGCCAAGGCCCGAGCTTCTGCAAAAATAGATCTGCTTCCATCGCCAGCTTCTGCAAGCGGCTGCCAGCCTTTTGGCAGCACACGCGCAATAATTGCAGCGGCGAGAAAGAAAATGAATGTCGCTGCGAGAAACGCAAAATACTCGCGGCGTTCTGAACGGCGCGCACGCAGGCGCGATCCACTTTTGGGAGTGTAGACTTCAACGGCCATGGTAATGCCCTCCGGCTGGTTGGCTTTGGCGAGACACGCTGCACACTGACTGCCAATGGGTCAGCGTGGAAAACTGGGTGGTGAAAGGAAAGAGCATCATGCAACCAAGCCCTCACTCATAGGGACTGGCTTGCCTGAAACATGCTCAGCACTCACACGCCCCAGGCCTTCCGCCCGGGCGCGCATTTCGGCCTGATCGCGCAAGGTCTTGGCAGCTGAGATCCGCGTTAGAACTGGGTAAGTCGCCACAAGCTCTTCAAGCTCGACTTGCGCTGCCTCATCCCATGCAAGAGCACGCAGCATTCGGGTCGGAGTAGCTGGCACTTCATCCAGCTTCGTCCCAAGCGGAATGATATGGAACAGTGCATCGAACAGCCCGTTGCAGATTTCCTGCAAGAGATACGTGGCCCCGGCATAACCCATGAATGGCGTACCGGTGTGCCGCCGAATGGCAGCGCCTGGGAACGACGCTGGAATGTAATGCGAACGCCCTTCGGCCTCCGTCATATACATCCGCTCATTATAGGACCCGAACAGGATCAGCGGCGGCTTGTCACGAACGGCTTCACGAACGGCGTCATTGTCGGGCTTGATCCCGGCGGACCGGCTGAAGGCGAATGTGCAGGGGAACCCAAGGTCACCCTCAAGGTAACTGCGGATACCGCGCGTGTAGGTCTCGTTGGCAACGATCGCAAAACTCGCCGTTCCGAAAAAGTCCTGTGTCACCGAACGCCATAGGTCCCAGACGGGTTTGATGGTCGTGTGCTTTTCATTTTCGATGAACGGCTGGGGATCAAGACCGGTTAATTCGCCCAGCGAAATCAGGAAGGCCGTGGTGCTTTCCAAGCCGATCGGGGCCTGCAGATAAGGCTTGTCCAGGCTCTCACACAGCATGCGTCCGAACTCACGGTACATGCAGATGTTTACATCGGCATCAATCAGCCGCGAGACATCTTTCAGGTGGCTTCCGAGCGGAAACACCATGTTTACGTCGCAGCCGATCCCTTCGACAAGCCGGCGGATTTCCGCCAGATCAGAGGGCATGTTGAACTGGCCATACATCGGCCCGATGATGTTCACACGCGGACGCGCACCTTCAGGCCGCTTGGTCGCCTTAGGCATTTTGCCCTTCCGCGCGCCATAGCTGGTCCACAACCAGTTCAGCGCGCGATCAGCACTTTGCCATTGGTCTTCATCAATCGTACGCGGCAGAAAACGAACGATATTCATACCTTCAGGCGTCACACCGCCGCCGATCATCTCGGCAATCGAACCGGTCACAACAACGGCTGGCACCTTCGGATCAAGCGAGCCGTGCGCCTGCTTCATCGCGCCTTCGGTCCCATGCTGGCCAAGCTCTTCTTCGCCAAGCCCCGTGACGACAATCGGCAATTCATGCGGCGGCAAACCGTCGGTGTAATGCAGAACTGACGTCACCGGCAGGTTTTCACAACCCACCGGCCCATCGATAATCACCTGCAGCCCCTTGATGGCCGTAAAGGCATAAACCGAACCCCAATAGCCGCCAGCGCGGTCAAGATCCTGGATCAGCATGATGCACCTCCAGGCAGCTTGGCGCGGACGGCAACATCTGCTGGATCACGTTCCCAGATGCCGCTGGTTTGTGTTGTGCCGACGCCATCAAAAAATTCGGTCATCCGATCGAACCGGCCTTTGGAGCCAAGTGCTGCGTTGATGACCTGACCGAGAGAGCCAGCCCCCATGACGCCCATGAGTGGACGCGCCGAGATTAGGTTCGTGAAGTAGAGCCCGGGGATCGAAAGCTCCTTCGCCTTCTGCACAACCGGTGTCGTACCGATAGCAAGATCGGGCTTGAAGGAATTCAACGCGGCAAGGTCCTGCTCCAGCGAAGCGCGGAACTGCACAGCCACACCATGGCTTTCCAGCCAGTCGCGGTCAGCCTCGGACCACTTCGTCTTCGGGCAAGCCGTTCCAACGTATTGGACATCCGCACCGCTCTCGACGAGAAGCCGGGCAACGAGTAATTCCGAACCCTCATAACCAGACAGTGTGATCCGGCCCTTGATGGGATTGGCAGCCAGTCCGGCCTTGATCGCTGGAAGAACTTTCGCCTTGGCGGCATCAACGACAGCGTCTGTCACGCCGTAGGCTTTGCCAATGGCGCTAAGCCAGTCAGCGGTTCCATCAACACCCACCGGCGCCGACCCGACAATGGCCCGGCCGGCAGCTTCGAACTCGCGGAACGTCGCCGTATAGAAAGGATGGATCGCAGCAACGACACCACAGTCGAGCGCTTGATAGAGTTCGCGCCACTCCCGCGTTGGAACAACCGGACCAGCCGATAATCCGAGAGACCCGAGCAACATCCCGATACCAACCGGATCAGCCGGGAACATCTCACCGACCAGCGCCACACTCGGAGCATCCGTCCGTGGCGCGTCAGGTCCTTGGACCGGTCCTTGTTCAATCTCTTTCCGGGCATATTTCAACATCGCACCAGCCAGAACGTCTTTGGCCTCGGCATGCGTTGGAACACCAAACCCTGGAACATCAATGCCGACAATGCGCACACCGTTGACTTCACTCGGCAGCATTTGAAGCGGCACACCAGATGCAGTCGGCACGCAAAGATTGGTGACAATGATTGTATCGTAGCGCTCAGGATCGGCGAGCTTTTGAACGGCTTCGCGAATGTCTTCGTAAAGCTTGCCCGTCACCAGCGTTTCGGAGTCAAACGGCACATAACCAACCGTCCGCCGCGCCCCGTAAAAGTGGGACGTAAACGTCAGCCCATAAACGCAACACGCTGATCCACACAGCACGGACGCTGTTCGCCGCATCCGCAATCCGACCCGCAATGATCCGAACGCCGGACACATGCTCTGCGGTTTGTCATGCGGACCTTGCGGATAGTCTTTGGCATATTGTGCAAGGATTTCGCTTTTACCCGCAGCTTCCGCGGCTGCCCGCATTTTGGCGGCACCGGCATGGCACCCTGCACCATCCCCGCTGTCGACCTTGAGGTCTGAGGCATCTGGCGCATCGGCCACAGCCGCATCAACGGCAGGTACCGTGGCGTCTACATTTTGAGGAGACACCTTCGAGGTGACAGGCACGTTGTCGACCGATGCCTCGCCCGCACGATCGTAGACAACCTCACCATCAGAACCGTGTCCCGAAGATCGGGTACTAATCTCGTCCATCATACCCTCAAACGTTGTCGTAGATGACTTCGAGCGATGCTTTGTGCTCGATCGGCTTGCCACACATGTCGGCCGCCGTAGCAGGCAGAAGCTGATAGTCCGCGCCCGTTTCTTGGGCATCGAACAGACCGATCAGATCATCCTGTGACAATGGATTGGGATGCATGGGCGGCGCATCGGCTACGTTTTGGGCCAAGGCTTCAAACAGCGGCGCCCACTCACTGCCAGGCTTGCCGACAATCTGATAATTGGCGCTCTTGCGTCGGATATCTTCGTTGGCTGGAATAGCCGACAGCACAGGGATGTTGACGCGTTCGGCGAAGGCATGCGCCTCGCCAGTGCCGTCATCCTTATTGATCACCATGCCGGCAACACCGACATTGCCACCCAATTTCCGGAAGTATTCGACGGCCGAACAAACGTTGTTGGCAACGTAGAGCGATTGAAGATCGTTCGAGGCGACGACGATCACCTTCTGGCACATGTCCCGGGCAATCGGCAGACCGAACCCGCCGCAAACGACATCGCCCAGAAAGTCGAGCAGTACGTAGTCGAAGTCCCAGTCGTGAAAACCGAGCTTTTCCAGAAGCTCGAAGCCATGAATGATCCCGCGGCCACCGCACCCGCGACCAACTTCCGGCCCGCCCAGTTCCATGGCGAAGACACCATCACGCACAAAGCAGACATCGCCGATTTCAACGTCTTCGCCTGCATTTTTCTTGCGCGTTGACGTTTCAATGATGGTGGGGCAGCTGCGCCCGCCAAACAGAAGGGATGTCGTGTCGCTCTTAGGATCACAGCCAATGAGCAACACGCGCTTACCCTGCTGCGCCATCATGTAGGAGAGGTTTGCAAGCGTGAAACTCTTGCCGATCCCGCCCTTGCCGTAGATGGCAATGATCTGTGTTTTTTGCTCGGCGGATGCCTCGATACCGAAGTCGTCATCGCTTGAGATGTCCTGCATGGACCCATCACCGGATGATGCGGATTCAGAGGTGCCGGCAGTGACGTCTTCACGGAGGAAAGGATTGGCCTCGCCGTCAAGTGCAGTGGCATCAGAGCGCGCGCCATTGGCATGGCCGTCGTTCATTGTCATTGAATATTCCTCCAATCGAGAACCATCTTCAGACAAGCCGGATCACCGAAGGCGACGCGGTAGGCATTGTCAGCTTCCGCCGCTGCCGACCGGTGCGTGATCAGACCGTCCAGCGACAACCGCCCGTCCGAGATGGCATTAAGGACGTGTTCTAGGTCTTGTGGTTTCCACTCCGCAGCAGCTCGAATGCGCGCTTCACGCATGAACGCTGGCGGAAAATCGAAAGCGACACGGTCAGAGTAAAAGCCCGCAAGAATGATTTCACCGCCGCGCGCCAACCGCCCGATCAGCGTATCGAGAATGCTGGCGTCACCGCTGACATCGCAGATCGTTTTGTAGTCGCGCCGGACATCCGTTTCAGGGTCAACGACGTCATAACCTTCAGCGCCTGAGCGCCGGTCAGCATTGGTTTCCCAGACAACAGGAGCATCTGATCCGTTTGCGATAACAAGCCGGGCAATCAAGCGGCCAAGCACACCATGACCGACAATCAGCTCCGGCGCATTGCCATCTCCAAGCGCATGTTGAGCCGTCGCCGCAAGCGCCAGCAGAACGCCACTTTCACTTAACGTGCTGTCAATGCGGATGGCCTTTTCACCGGGTATCACGACACGGGATGCCGCCCCGCCGAACAACCCGCGGACATCGCCAAAGCATCTGGCACCTGGAACAAAGACTTTGTCGCCAGCTCGCATCGTTGACGCAGCTCCAGCGTCGACGACCGTCCCAACGGACTCATACCCAGGCACAAGCGGATACCCCATGCCCGGAAATGAAGGCATCTTGCCTGTCCACAACAACCGCTCTGTGCCGGTGCTGATCCCGCTGTAGGCGATATCAACGACCACATCGCCAGAGCCCGGTGGCGTAAGTGCCAACCGCTTCAGCTCCAGTTGTTGGGGAGCACGCATCAAAACGGCCAGCGTACTCATCTCGGTCGTATTCATATTTCCGGGACACCTAACTTCACTGCTTTTGTATGTGTAAGCCTAGCCTGACACCATTTAGTGTCAAGCAGAATGAACACCCGCCGCAAAATGAATCGCTTCACCGGTGGGCAACAATCAAACTTGTCTGCAAAGGAACGCGGGTTTGAACGAGTTTAGGGGATTGAAATCCCGCACTTTTCAGAAACGCGAGATGTTCATCCACACGGCGCGGGCGGCCACTGCCCATAGCCAGGAGATAGAAGCCGAAATAGGCATCACCCACAGGTCCAGCACCGCGAATGCCTGACATCGGCTCCGCAATAAGCAGCGTCCCGCCCGGTTGCAGCGCGTCATAGACACTGCGCAAGAGGGTTTCGACTGTCGCATCGGGGTGGTCATAGAGAACACGGACCAGCGTGATAAGATCGGTGTCACGAGGCAGGTCGTCGGTCATGAAGCTACCGCCAACGGCGCGAGCACGCTTCGTCAGGCCGCCTTCGGAAAACCGTTTGCGGGCTATATCGGCAACCGCGGGCAGATCAAAAACGCCCACTTGCAGATGCGGCGCACGGCGCGCAGCTGCAATCGCGAATGCCCCGGCACCACCCCCCACATCAAGCAGTGTACGGTGCCGATCCAGCGAGTAACTGTCCAACACCTCTTCGGCAATGAAGGACTGCGAGGCAGCCATCAGCTCCGAATAGTCCTCAACATCTTCCCGCTTCAGAGCTTCCGGTGCCTCGGACGTGGCATAGGCCCAGTACGATTGAAGCCCCGTCCGGTCTCCGCCACCAGCCAGCAAGCCGACTGGATCCTGCAGGTCCCGGTACACCAGCGCATGATGCCGAACCATGGCAGCCAGCCCCGGCTCATTGACCATCGCGAGGCCAAGTTCACCCAGCCCGTAGCGGTTCCCACTGCGTCGCTCCGCCAGGTCGAGTGCAACAGCTGCATCCATCAGCCGACGCGTCCCAGCCACATCAAGCCCCAGCTTGCCGCTCAGTTCAGCGATCGAAAGCGGTCCATCGGCAAGCGTTTCAAAGACGTCGAGTTGAACGCAGGCGTGCAAAATCTGGAAATAAACGAAACCAGCCGTAAGATCGAACAGCGCGCGTGCACGCCTGCGTACCAGCGGCCGGGTCAAAAAGAACCCCGCAGCCCGCTGCCGGACATCCCGCCGGGTCAGCAGCCGATCTCGGAAACTTAAAAACCGGTCCCGCAGACGATCGACAAGTAACCCGGCGCCACCTTGGGCAGTCTTCACGTCCACCTTGGGCAAGACAGTCTCGATCTTAGACATTTTTGTTATATTATAGTGAGTTAGGCAGCAAGATGCGCAAGGCTCTTAGGAACAAACCGACGTGTTTCCGCGTCAATCATCGCCTGCAATTCCATCCGTCCCGGACAGCTGGGAATGGAATCCAACCCATCGGCAATCAGATGCCGGAACCGGGCAACAGCGCCCTCAACGCCAAGCTCGTTGGCGGCACTGGGACGGCCAAGCGCTGCATCCCGTCCGCACGATTTGCCATAGTCGACATCGCTCGTTGCGAGGTCCCGCAGGTCATCGGCCACCTGATAGGCTTCACCCAACGACACACCGAGTTGCCGCCAACCGGTCGCATCACCCGTTGCCGTCAATGCACCAGCTTCGACAGCTGCAACGAACAACGACCCGGTCTTAGCCTGATGGTACTGCTTCAGATCAGGGTCCGGTTCGCTCTCCCAGGCCTGCCCGGCAATGATCCCGAACGGCATTCCAACGGAGCGCGCAACCACATCCAACAACCCGGCAATAATCTCCGGACGCTCCGCAGCACCTCGCGCCAACGTCTGAAACGCCAGGACAATCATGGCATCACCAGCCAAAACGGCGATCTCTTCACCGAAAGCACGATGCACCGAAGGCTTACCCCGCCGCACATCCGCATCATCGAAACACGGCAGGTCATCGTGAACCAGCGATGCACAGTGCAAGAGCTCAATAGCCGCCGCAGCAGCCAGTGTCGCCTCAAGCGATTTCTGGCCATAAGCCATTGCCACCGCAAGACAAAGTCTAGGCCGTATACGAGCACCGCCCGGGAAGACACCGTAGTGAATCGCCTCGGCGATCTTAGGAGGCGCACCGCTCCCGCTCACAATGAAAACGGATGCTTCCAGCGTTTCGGATATGAGGGATTTGATATCCATTCCGCCGTCTCCCTGAACAAAAGTGTCAAGTTTAGTTGTCATCTTATAGCGTAAGCATTTATAGACACTAGTGGCAAGTCCCGTTCCAGTAGCCGCGAGCGGCGGCGGCTCCCAACCGTGGAAATGTGAAAAAGCTCCGCCCATGCGAAACCGCACTGTCATCATCGGCTCAGGCATTGCAGGCCTTTCGGCCGCCGTTGAATTGAGCGCGCGGGGTGAAGAGGTGCTGGTTTTGGAAAGCGCAGCCTGCGTTGGCGGGAAGATGCGCCAAATCAACATTCACAACCAACACATTGATTCAGGGCCGACCGTGTTGACCATGCGTTGGGTGTTCGACGCGATCTTTCAGGCCGCAGGCACACGCCTGGAGGATCACGTAAAACTCAAACCACTCAACATCCTGGCCCGCCATGCATGGACCGATGGCAGTCGCATGGATTTGTTTTCTGACATCGACCGCTCAGCCGACGAGATCGGCCGTCTTGCCGGCCCAGCAGAAGCCAGAGGCTATAGGGACTTCTGTGCGAAGGCCGCGCGCGTTTACAGCTCACTGGAAAGCACCTTCATCAATGCCCAGCAGCCATCCATGCTTGGCCTTGTGGGGCGCATGGGCCGCCAAAAACCCTCCGACATCATCGAAATCAATCCACATCAATCGCTGTGGGATACGCTTGGCCGATACTTCAAGGACAAGCGGCTGCACCAGCTGTTTGCCAGGTATGCCACCTATTGCGGATCATCGCCCTATTCGGCAACGGCAACCTTGATGCTTGTCGCCCACGTCGAGCGGCAAGGCGTCTGGCACATCGAAGGCGGCATGCATAAGCTGGCACAGGCGCTGAAAAATTTGGCCGAAAACGCAGGCGCAACTTTTCGGTTCAATACCCAGGTGAAAACCATCACCCATTCAGCCGGTCGGGTCTCAGGCGTTGTCCTCGAGGATGATGAAGAGATCTCAGCATCAAGCATCGTCTTCAACGGGGATGCAGCAGCATTAGCTTGCGGGCTCCTGGGCACGGCCAGCCGCAAAGCCGTGACGCGGCAAAGTCCGCGCGTGCGTTCGCTGTCTGCCATCACATGGAGCACAGTGGCCGACCCCAAAGACTTCCCGCTCAGCCACCACAACGTATTTTTCTCAGATGACTACCGCGCCGAGTTCACCGACATTCTCACCCACAAGTCCTTCCCGCGCGCGCCCACGGTTTACATCTGCGCCCAGGATCGCGCCAATGACGCCACGGCAGCCGTTAACGGCCAAGGCGAACCAACCAACGCGGAACCAGAACGCCTGTTGTGCCTCGTCAATGCCCCCCCCGTTGGCGATCAAAAAACCTTCGAAGAAGCGGAGATAAAACAATGCCAGGATCAAACACGTTCAGTCCTGAAACGCTGCGGCCTGGATTTGGACTTCCCCACGGACACGACCGTGATCACGACGCCGGCGGACTTCGAGGCGCTTTTTCCCGGGACGGGGGGAGCGTTATATGGACGCCACGCACATGGCATGACGGCCACCTTCCAGCGCCCGGGTTCCAGGAGCAAACTCCCAGGCCTTTATCTGGCCGGTGGGAGCGTTCACCCGGGCCCGGGGGTGCCGATGGCAGCCCTCTCCGGGCGTCTCGCAACTGCGAGCCTCTTGGCGGACCGCGCTTCGACCAGACGGTTTCACAAGGCGGCTACCTTTGGTGGTACCTCGACGGCATAAGCGACGACGGCCAATATGGCGTAACGATTATCGCCTTCATCGGCAGCGTATTTTCGCCCTACTATTCGTGGGCCGGTTATGGCGATCCGATGAAGCATTGCGCCATCAACGTCGCACTTTACGGCCGCGGGGCAAACCGTTGGGCGATGACCGAACGCTCCGAAAAATCCGTACAGCGCGGTCGTGATTTCTACGCCGTCGGCCCAAGTGCCTTATCCTGGGATCGCACCTCTCTGACTATCGATCTCAACGAGCGCGCAGCCCCATTCGGCCAACCGATCAAAGGCCGCATCAGACTTCACCCGCAAGCCGTGACAACCGAAGCGTTCGAACTGGATCCCGATGGCGGGCACGCCTGGTGGCCGATCGCGCCACGCTCCCGCATCGAGGTTGAACTGGGCAGCCCCGGCCTCAACTGGAACGGATCGGCCTACTTCGACACCAACAGCGGTGAAGCCCCGTTACAGGAAGGGTTCACGCAATGGGATTGGAGCCGCGCTGACACCGGGGATGGCGCAGCCGTCCTCTACGACATCACAAGACGCAACGGCGAAACACTCGACTTAGGCCTGCGCTTTGCGAAAGACGGTACCGTCACCGAGTTTGCCCCACCACCGCGCGCCAAGTTGGCTCCGACCAGCATCTGGCGCGTCCCACGACAAACCCAGGCCGATAACCAGCAGGCCAAGGTCATCGCAACGTTCGAAGACACACCTTTTTATGCGCGTTCGAAACTGGCGACACGCATCTTCGGCGAAGACACCGTGGCCATCCACGAAAGCCTCTCACTCGACCGGTTCAAACAAAACTGGGTGCGTTGCCTGCTGCCTTTCCGCATGCCACGTTGGCCATAAACCGCCATCCAAAACCGTACCGAGCTGGTCGCGCAGTGGAAGGCATTTGATAACCAACCGGGATAAGGACAACCGCCCGAATGCAAGTGGCTTCGATTTCATTTTTCCGGTTTGCAGGCGTCGGCAATCAGATCTGGGCGTTTTCGCAGATGCAGTTCGCAGCCAAAGCGCTGCGCAACATGCCGGGCGTCCAATGGGTCAAGCAGTTCGGCACCGGCTCCCGCCAGACCTTCCACCCCTATCCGAACTTCGGTGTCTACGCGATCATGGTGACCTGGCCTTCGGTTGAGCACGCAAAACAGCAGATAGAGACCCAGCAGGTCTACAATAACTATCGCGCACATGCCGTCGAAACCTGGACCGTCTACACAACGCCAATTTCATCAAGCGGCCAATGGGACGGGACCAATCCGTTTGAACCAAACAGCGGCGAAGGGCTTCCCAAACCCATTGGGATCCTGACCCGGGCCACAGTGAAGGCGCGTCATCTGCCGAGCTTTTGGAAGCATGTCCCCGATATCGCTGAAGCCATCGACGGTTATGACGGCGTGCTGTTTCGCCAAGGCATGGGGGAGGTGCCTTGGGTGCATCAGGTGACGTTTTCCATTTGGGATGACGTTCAGAAAATGAACGCCTTTGCCTATAAGGACGGTCACCACGCACGCGCCCTTAAACACGCTCACGAAAGCGGTTGGTTCAAAGAGGAGCTGTTCGCGCGGTTTCGCATCTTGGATACCGAAGGGACCTGGCAAGGCGAAGATCCACTCGCTGCAACACGGTCCATGGCACAACACGATTACGCCGCTGCGAGTTGATAAGACCACGGCTCCTGGTCGGAAGCGGTCCCATCGCCGAACATGAAACCGAAAACGTGCTGGCAGTGAACGGCATCCGCATGACATTAGAGCGTGTTCAGGAAAAGTGTGCGCGGTTTTCCGTCCGGAACATGTTCCAAATCAAGAGCTTAAAGCCTGTTTTGCTGGTCCGCAAAAAGCGAACAGGATCTAGTGGCCAGCTGTACCCATGTCCCCGTCCTTGAGGGATTGCAGTGTCACCGTACGAGCTTCGCGCATCTCTTTCAGCTCACGCTTAAGCTTTTGACCGGACCACGTCAGATAAGCCATGACGCCACCGAACAGCGCGATGATTTTCACAATCCCTACGATTTCCAACGTCGTCATACACCAGCTTCCTTCAGCTTTTCTGTCATGTATATATTGTTTACGACCCGGCAGTCGTTTTGGCTCTGCCGACCGCATCCTGGATGATACGCACGATTGTCGCGGGATCTTCTTCATGCGCGAGATGCCCAAGCCCTGGCAGACGCTCGATCCGCGCGTGCGGAACCATCTTGGCAGTCGCTTCAGCCACCGATACATCGATCGTCTTATCTTTGAGCGCGGCGACCAGCACGAGGTCACACGACAGTTTCACCATATCCGACACAAGCGGATTGAGGTCCCAATTCGCCATCATGCCAAGCGTTCCAGCCACATGCCCGCTCGACCTGAAGAGCCTTGCGTAAAGAGCCACCCCTTCCGGCGTTAGTTTTGATCCAGTATCACGCAACAACCGCTCGACGTTGGTCTGCCGCGATGCACTCCAGGCAAACACGCGCGGCGTGAACGGGTTGACAAACAGCGCCTTTGCAATCGTTGGAAACACATGCCCGGCCATACCGGGAAATGGCTTCAGCGCACCATTCAACGAGACGATCACCCGGGGCGCAACAAGCTTGTCGATCGCCATCCGGATCGCAATGGCCGCACCCGCCGAGTGACCAACCAGGACATCCGCCTGAAAGTCCAGTTCATGAAGCAGCGCGGTCAAGGACTTGGCCATTCCAGGCAGCGAAAGCCCAGGCATATCGGGCGTATCCGAGAACGCATGACCCGGCAGATCCATCGCCAGCACATGATAATCGTCGACAACCAGCGGGATGATATCGCGCCAAGAATGGGTTGAAGCGCCCGTCCCGTGAATAAGGATCATGCCAGGTTTGGGAGGCTCACCAACATGGGCTACACCGAACGTCTGAATATGCCATTTCAATCCCCCAGCGCGTATGAACCGGCTGTACTCATGATGTGGCCAGTTGCGCTCCCACGTCGGTTTGTCGTGCTTTGAAACCATCACTCGATCTTCGATGCGGGTTTGAGGCCTGTCACGTTTTTAAGATGTCCGCGTACCATTGACAAAACCACCAATCGCCGAAGACAGCCGAAGCGCATCGGCGTTCGGCAGGGGCAGATAAAGCGCGTCCATGGCCTGAGCAAGATTTGCAGCGTGAGACTGTGGGCGTCGCGAGGTATCGATCACAATCGTGCGGAAGCCCTCTGCCCGCAAGATCTTCGCCGCCGCAAGCGCATCTGCTTGACCAGCTTCACGCCCTTTGGAACCATCACGCGCTACATTCCCTCGTCCATCGGTCAGGAACACCAGCGCCGGCGTCTGCCCACGCCGCTTTGCTGCCAGTGCCAAACCAAGGGCGGCCATCACCCCATCGGCAAGCGGCGTTCCGCCACCACCCGGCAAGCCCACAAGCGCCCGCTTGGCCCGAACCAGCGATCGGGTCGGCGGCAGCAAAACATCCGCTTTCTCGCCGCGCAACGCGACAAGTGCCACATGATCGCGCCGGACATAACACTCAGCCAGTAGCAATTCGACCGCACCCTTGGCTTCACCCAGACGCTGGGCGGCAGCCGACCCAGATGCGTCGACGGCAAAGATCGTTACGCTCTCGCTGCGGTTTTCAAAACGTTTGATCCGAAAATCACTTTGCTCGACGAACACGCGCTGGCCATTGTCGCCACCAGCCGCAGTGACAGGGCCTGCCCGATGAGACACCCCACCCGAACGCGCCTGTGCCTTTGCCTGCGCCTGTGCCCGCCTCAGCTTCTGCCACGGCGCAGCCGCCCTTAGCGTGGCAACGAGGCTGAGCCGTGCACCTGGACCCAACTGACCAGGCGCAGTCCCTTTGGGACGGCCATGCTGTTGAGATGCCGAACGCATCCCTGCAGGCCCCGACGTTTTGGTTGCATTGCGGCTGGCCATCTGAGCCGTCAGCTTCGCCAGTAACCCATCGGGCAATGAAGCCTGAATGATATCAAGCAGCATGTCTTCTGGCAGCGCATCTGGAACCTGTCGCGTCTCCTCGTTCTCATCATCCTTCTCGGTGTCAGCTTGATCGGGCTCTGGCTGTTCAGGCTCAGGCGACTCCGGCGGAGGAGGATCGGGCTCAGGCTCAGGCTGCTCGGCCGTTTCATCGTCCGGTTGTGCCGCCTGCGGAATCTGCGTGGCCCGCGGTCCAAAAACCCACTGACCAGCCAGCGCCGCATCAGCCACCTCAGCTTGCGTGCGCCCCTCAAGGGCTGCGACCACGCGCGTCACGGCCATCGCCAGTTGGATGGGCCGAAGTCCGGCGACGCCAAGCCCGGCCGCGGCCTCACACAACCCTTCCAACAACGCATCCGGCACACAGACATCAGGCAACAGCGCCCGGGCAGTAACGATCCGCGACGATCTCAAGAGCTCAGTGCCATCGTCATTTTCCGCAACAGCTGCACGAACACACGCATACGGAACAGCGGATAAATCAACGCAAAACGCCAACCTGTCGGAGAGCTTGGCAGGAAGCCCCGCATCGTCTTCATCGGTGGCTTCGTCCAGGGCAATCACGCCAAACCGGGTCTCATCGCGCAACGCGAATCCGTCGCGCTCAACGAGAACGGCACCAGCATCCATGACGGCGGCAAGCCTTGCAGCAAGGCCCAAATCCGTGCGTTCGGCCATCGGCAACACACACACGCCGCCGTTCAACTCAGACAAAAGCCCGCGCTCAAACACCGGCTGTCCGCGCAACAACGTGGCGGTCAGATCGAGCCCGCCCAACAACCGATCATCAGTCAACCCGGCGGGCAGTCGTCGCCAGACAACATCATCACCAATCCGCTGGCGTATCAGGTCCATGTAGGCATCGCGCACGGGGCCTGAACGCGCCTGCAGCCAGATGCCACCGCATCCAAGCGGATCGACAGCAAACACGTCAGCGATTTGCAACGCGGTATCCCAGGTAGCAATACCCCGGGCCACCAGGTCCTCCAGATCCGCGGCTGAGGTCGCAGTTGAGGCCTCAGCACCGCTCAGGCCCACTGGTCTATTACCAACCCTGTCGTCCATGAGGCTCACGCACCAAACACCCCGGCAATGCCCCGCTCCACACGCACGCTTGATCCGGCATCATCCAATGGATCACGCCGCAAGCGGTGCCGCAGCGCCGATGGCGCGACCGCGCGCAGGTGCTCATCTGTTATCGCATCGTCACCTTGCAGGCACGCATAGGCCCGCGCCGCACGGATCAACGTCAACTCCCCACGCAGACCATCCGTCCCCATCGCAAGGCACAACTCCGCTGCACGCTCAATCACGGCATCCGATGTCTCAATGGTCGGAAGACGCTTTTGAGCCGCCGTAATGCGGTCCCGATCGCGAGCCTCGGCTTCAGCAGCCTTCTCGACAAACCGATCGGGGTCCCGGTCGAAGGCATCGCGCGCCTTGATTACCGCCACACGAGTCGCAAGGTCGCTTGGCGTACGCACCTCCACCGACAATCCAAACCGGTCAAGGAGTTGTGGCCGCAATTCACCCTCCTCCGGGTTACCACTCCCAACCAGAACAAATCTCGCGGGATGGCGAATACTGACACCCTCGCGCTCAACCACGTTTTCGCCAGAAGCTGCAACGTCAAGCAACAGGTCCACAAGGTGATCTTCAAGCAGGTTGGCTTCGTCGATGTAAAGGAACCCGCGATGGGCGCGTGCAAGCAAACCGGGCTCAAACGCCTTCTCGCCATGTGAAAGCGCACGCTCCAAATCCAACGCCCCAACCACCCGGTCTTCGGTCGCACCCAACGGCAGATCGACGACAGGCACCGGTACAGTTTGCGAACGTCCGTTTTTCTTGTTTTCCAGCCCCGCACACGCAGCCGCACATGTCGAGGTATCGCTGGCCGGGTCGCAGTTGTACGGACAGCCCGGAACCACTTGCATGGGCGGCAGCAAGGCCGCCAGCGCACGCACCGCCGTCGATTTACCCGTCCCACGATCCCCGAACACCCAGACCCCACCGATGGACGGATCGACAGCCGACATTAGAAGCGCCTGCTTCATCTCGTCCTGCGCGACGATGGCTGAAAAGGGGAAAACTGCGCGCATAGTGATCATGTCCTGTGGTGAGCGTCGTGTTCAGCGCGGTGCGGAGCGGGGTCGAAGGGCCAGTCGACCTCACGTCGCAACGGCTGGTGGGCGGATCAAGCCCGATGGAGGACGGGCCGAAACCCGCCACATGCGGTTGCACCAGCTTTCACGCCAAAACACAATGCTCCTTAACTGCACAGGCCCGGTAACCGCCGCGCGCCGCCCAAGAAAATCAGGGCAGCGGCACGGTTGGCAGATCAGGCCGATACATACCGCAGGCGCATCTCGCCAAGTTCCAGCAGATCACCTGGCACAACATCGGCTTCACGCGCACGCTTGCCATTCACCCACACGCCATTTCCGTGCGGTGGACTGAGATCTTGCAGATGGAACGCCTTGCCCAGCCCTTGGGTCAGAACGGCGTGATGACGGTGTACCGTAGGGTCGGTCAACACAACGTCGTTTTCCGGATGCCGCCCAAGCTTGGCCGCACTTTCGGTGATGGGGAAAATCATACTCGGGCGATCCACGTCGACCAGGAATGCAGCACCAGTCTCAGGCAGATGAATTTGCGTCCGCCCGATCGTCTGCGATTTGGATCCCACCTCGGATTTATCACCACCATCGAGAAGATAAAGCAGAGCCGGCAGGAAGATGAGGTCGGCAATGAGCGCGGAGCCAAGTGTAATCGCCGTCAAAAGACCCAGGTGGTGGTTGACCAGGAACCCGGACATCGCCAGCGCGCAGAAGCCAAGCCCGATGGCAAACGTCGTCACGACAATGGCTGAACCCACCGTCCTGAAAACTTCCGCCATGGCATCTTCTGGATTGAGCAACCGCACTTCGCGCAGGAACCGGTATTTGTTCATGAAGTGAACCGTATCGTCCACAACGATCCCAAACGTCATGGCGCACACCATGGCGCCAGCGAATGACACCTCGCCCACGAACAGTCCCCAGGCGCCATAGGCGATTAACACCGGCATAACGTTTGGAAGCAGCGAAACAAACCCATACGAGATCTTGCCAAGCGCAAAGACCATCACAATCGATACCAGCACCAGCGACAGGATCGTCCCATTGATCATGCCATCGATGTTCCGCGACGACAAAAGCCCAGCCAGGATCGACATACCCGTTGCAGGTGTCGCCAGATCACGATCAATCCGTTCAAAACGCGCGTCGGCAATTTCTTTGAAGTCCAATATCTTACGCGAGGAGATTTTGCCGAAAAACACTGTCAGCCGGGTTTCGTCAACGCCTTCTGCGTAAAGCAGTTTGCGTTCGTTTTCCGGGATCTTTTCATCGACAAGTTTTTTCAGCTGCTCGGCACCCTCAGCCGTCTTGGGAACACCACGGTCATCGGCAGCACCGGGTGCAAACACAGCCACAGACTTGTAGAGGTCAAGAATGCTGGATGTTGCGTTGACCTCATCGCGCTTCTTCAGCCAGTCGTTGAAATCAGCGAGACTTTCCAGATAGGCGACACTGTCGAGGGTTTTATTGCCCTTCGCGGGGATTGAATAGTGAATGCTGCCGATACCGGCGAACTTGTCTTCGTAAACGTTGGTGGCCTGACGGAATTCGAACCGCTCATCAAAGTACTTCGAGAACCTGTCATCAAACGTAACCGATCCAAGCCCGAACACGGCCACCGCAGCGACGATGACAGCCAGCGCATTCAATGCAATGTGGTTGCGTGTAACCACCCGCGAAAGCGACTTCAGCCAGACATGCAACAAGGGTTCTTTGTCCAGCGGCTTGGGCGCCTTGAAGGTCGTCAACAACGCCGGCAGGAACGTAAACGAAAAGATCAGGACCACGACCAGCCCGAATGCAACGAGATTCCCAAGATGCCGGAACGGCGGTGAGTCGGAGAAGTTAAGCGACAGGAACGACGCCACCGTCGTGATGAGCGCCAGGACGACCGGCTTGAAGTTCGACCGCAGGGATTTGCCCAGCGCCAGCAAAGATGGGTCACCAGCCCGGCAGCCATCCTGCCACGCAAAGACAATGTGAACGCAAGTCGCAACCGCCAGTCCGTTCAAGACACTGACCGTTCCCGCGCTGATGCCGTTCAAAACGAGCCCGAACCAGCCCGCCATGCCCATTGTGATGACAATCGACACGATCAGGACTGTCAGCGTTGCCACTGTCGCGCCCAGCGAGCGGTAGCACAGAAACAAGAACAGGAGCATCGCACCGAACTGGATCGGCATCAGCGTCTTCAGGTCGTTCTTGAACGCGGCATCGAAACTCGATGGCAACATGGCGTCGCCTGTGATGACGACATTGAGGTCGTCGAAGTCTTCATTGACCTCGTCTTTCAGCTCCTTGATCTGTTCCACGCTGTCGTTGAATAGATCATCCTCTTCACCGGGAAGCTGCACGGTCACGGAAACCAGCGCGGCCTCTTTGTCCTTTGAAAACAGCTTCTCAAAGTCTTCAGGTTTTTCGTTGATTTTGTCGAGGACGCCTTCGTAGTCAGCATCGCTCGGCGCATCGATGTCCTTTAGCGAAAACCGTCGAACCGTATTGTCGGCCTGTGTGCGCTCAATCAGCGGCTGATCGGCAACCGAGACTGTCTTGACGATCCCGTCGATGTCGCTGACATCCTTGGAGATTTTTCGAAGCGCCTTGAGCGCGTCAATACCCAGCTCGCCATCATCATCCCGGCGCAAGACATAGACGGCTGAATTGATCCGACCGTAATTGCTTTCGAAAGTATCGAACAGCACACGATCATCAGTGGTTTCGCCAAAGTAGACCCGTGGGTCACGGTCAAATTTCAGCTGGGTCAGCCCCGCACCTGCCGCTACGGTGACGAGGGCGACGACGCCAAAAACGATCCAACGATAACTTTGGGCGAGTGTACCCAGCCCTGATAAGTGTGCCACGGCGCGCTCCGCTGACGGTTTCGCCACCCGAAAAAGGCGTGACGGTCCGTCAATTAAACATGGAAGAAACCAGCCCGGACAGGCTGGACGATCGTTATGGAAAATACCGGATAATCAGCCTGGGAAAGTCTCATGCGGAACACACCGCGAGACTGAATCGAATCCAAACCATTAATTTACTGCCCCTCACCCGTCCAACATCCCAAATCCCCTGCCATCAGATAACATATTTGGCACCTACAATCTTCATGCCAAACAGCTGACCAGAGCGCGGATCAGAAAGCTGGTCGATGGATCAACCATCAGCACGCGGCTTGGCAGCTCGCATAATCCGGTCGGACAAATCCCGTACAAGAACAACCGCACACGCAGCAGACATGATCACCAGAAGCGGTGCCACGGCGATCGTAACCACACCGAAGGTATCAAGCGTCTCTGGCGCTTCCATTTGGCCAGCCAGCATCAAAGCGCCGCCTGCAATGAGCAACACCCACCACAACCAAACCACCATGCGACGCCCCCACGGGCCACTCCCAACGGGATCGACCGCGGTGACGACCTCATAAAGCCGCCCGATCACGCGTGGCGGTTGGATAAGATGAATGACCGGCACAAACCAGGCCAACGGCCCGTTCATGACCCGGTGAAACAGCCCGCTCCCATTGCCGAAGGGTACCGCCCGGTCGACGGCGGCATGCCAGGCGATAAACACAAGCGCACAAAGCCCGTAGACAACCATCGTTCCAATAACCAATCCCCGATAGGCATCAATATCCCAGGCAAATGACCAAGGGTCGACGGCATTGGCAAATGTACTGCCGGTCTCGCCGTCCTCATCAAGGATATTGGACAGTTCGACTCCGAAAATGGACAGGACATCCTTTGCTTTGTCTTCCACCGCGGACGATTTGGACGCCACCGACAGCAAAATGACTCTGACCGTCAACACCATGCTCGTCAGCACAATGGTCGCCAGCAACAGAACTTGAGCCCCCCAGGCGAGCGGCATCAGCATGGATGGCGGCGCAAACTGCGCCCGCGACGACGGCAGCGTATCACGCCGGACGGCTGACGCTTCCGGCCGGACAGTGGCTGGCATGACGGCTTGTTCACCACCCATCGGCGCCCGACCGCGACGAGCCTCCGCGATCAACGCCTGTGCGGCGGCATAGGCTTCATCGTCAATTCCTCCGGCCACCGGCGGAAGCGGACCACCTCCCGCAAGCCTACGATCACTTCTGGATGAAGGCTTGGCCTTCGGCGATGGAGGCTCGCCACCAGATGGCACAACAGCCGCCGCGGGTTGAAACGAAATCTGAAATTCGAAATCAGCAATCTGCAGGCGCTGCCCGGGTGACCAGACGGCGCGTTCAAACGGCTTTCCATCAAGAAAAGCCCCGTTTGCACTTCCATGATCCATAATGTGAATGCGTTCACCAGCGCGCTCAACACTCACATGTTGCCGGGACACCCTGATGTCTTCAAGGCAGATAAAGCTGCCGCGCGCACGCCCGATGTTGAAGGACCCATCCTTGGCAATCGTTCTGCTTTGCCATGCACCACCTGCACCCGCCAAGACACCTTGGTCAGCGGAGAGTTGACGCCAGGAAATGACCGCGATCATGCCATGCCTCACGAATGTGGGTGCCACGTCTCACAACGAGGAGAACAGGCTTAAGACGCTATCTTAGCAGATGCAGCAAAGCGCCAACGTTCCCTGCGTTACCATCGGACACATGAAATGACCACGCCGGAGCGAGGAACGTGTAAACGCCAAGCAAAATGGCAAACGCCCCTTCCAACAGATCCCTGCGCCAAACAAAAAAGCCGCCGGCACGAAGCCAACGGCTTTTGAATGTCTGCAAAAGCGCAGCTGCAAATCAGAACTTGATGCGCGCGCCCGTCATCACGGTATCCATTTGGATATCATAATCGCCGGGCTGACCATTGCGGATCTGGAAGGCCAGGTCCGTCACGTCGTCCGCCCAATAGTGCCGGTAGGCGGCATAGACTTCCATGGCAGCAGAGTCGATGTGCTGGACGACACCGAAACCGATCATGTGCGACTGTTCAAGCAGATCGTCCTGCGAACGGAAGATGGAAACAACGTTCGTATTCGCCAGATCAAGGCCGATATCCCAAGCGGTGTAATACTCACCGTAAATGGACGTCTTACCGATCGGCATGAACTTTCTGAACACGCCCGCCTTGGCGTAGAAGTACTTTGCATCTTCGAGCGCAATCTGACCATTGATGAAGTCGTTCAGCGCCGCACCCGTTTCAGGATCGTTCAAAGAAAAGAAGCTTCCGTTAACTGGATCATATTCGACCTGACCACCAGCAAACGTGGCAAACAGCCCGGTCGGCTGGTGCAGGATCGACCCAGATGCAACCAAAGCCTTCTGATCAAGTTCGACGTTGTTCGTGAGATCCAGCAGCGTCTCGGTGTCCACGGTCACACCGTCGCGATAGCCGATACCGGCCGCAACCTGGAAATCGCGAACGGTGCCTGCATACCGCAAAGCAACGTCCCAATCGTCATCCTCGCCCCATGCAGCTGAAAACGTAAAGCCGGCAAATGATGGAGAGACATAGTGGACAAAGTTGCCTCGACCACCATCAAGGTTGCCAATGAACAGGTCTGCGATAAAGGACGGCGAACCCTGCCCGTTCAGCAATGCGCCGATCGTTGCCCGTCCGGCGATCTGAGGAGAAAACCCGTCCTCATCGCGAACAAAGAAGGTTTCGTTCCAGGTCTCAACCGACGACAGAGCAACCGACGTGGACCCGGACAAATCGATTTCCGCGATACCATCTGTTGCCTGCGACCCTTGTCCAACAATCACACGGCCGAACCGGTCATTCTTCAAAAACCAGTTCGCGTGCCGGATGCGGACAGGTGTAGGACCGTCATCTCCAACGCCGGTGAATGAATCGATGAATGCTGTGCCCGCGGTCCGATTGTAGTTCACAAACGAGGCATTGCCCTGGTCCGCGAAATCGGATGCCGCAATGGAAAGGTCGAGCTCAATCCGATAGCCCGCGGTCCACTCGCTGTTGATACGAGCCTGTCCCTCGAAGCCCACTTTGTTCTTTGTGGTCGAGTTGGTCAGCACATAGGCATTGGATTCCGCCTGGTCATCCCAGAACATAACCGATTGGTTGACCTCGCCATAAATGAACAGCGACACCTTCCGATTGCCCTTGCGTACGGTCGTCGCTTCAAGCTCGGCGATCCGTTCCTCTAGGTCCGCGCAACAGTCACCACCGAAGTCGGCGGCATAGCTCGTTGCGGAAAAGAGCAGGCTGGAAGCAAATCCAGCAGCAATGGCAACCCCACAGAATCGCGAAATGGTGCGATGTAACATCTTGGTCGGCTCCGATGTCCGGTTCCGAGCACGCCTGTACGAAGTCTCGGAGGCAAAAAAGAAAGCGTGCGATTTGCCTCGTATGATTCGGCCGTTCTACTCAACGGCAACCACCCAAAAAAAAGTTAATGCAACACCAGTGGGGCCCGATGAACACGGTGTCTCTCGCCGGGCCAGACCTGAACCATGCCTCACAAGCCAGCCAGCGACACAGCAACTTAATGCGCATGCTGAGCACCGGAAAACGCAGCCGGATGTTTGGCTTAAATCATCACGACAGCGCAAAAAACTCTGGCGGATTGGCGTGGTCAAACCCCTCCAGTGCATGCGATCCAACACTTGTTAGCGGCACAAGATCGGCCAGCGCCGCCTTGGCTGTCGAACTGAACAACAATTGCGTATTGAGGCTGGCTGCCAGCTTTTCCATCCGGAAGACATAGTTGACGTCGAGCCCCATCAGGCTCTCTTCGCCCATGGAACCGCTGCCGCCGGCCGTGATTTTTCCCAAATGAATGGCAAGCCGGAACTTCAGCGCACCATCTTGCTGACCCAGCCGCACGAACTGTTGCAGCGCCTTCAAGATACTGCCGGCCGCCGTCTTATCATCAGCCCAATAGGCCAAAAATCCATCGCCCAGGTACTTGTTGATCGAACCATCACACGTATCGACAATCTTGCCGCAATCTGAAAGCCAACGACCAACAAACCGCGCGGCCTCTTCCGGCGGCAATTGAGCCGCCAGCCTGGATGACCCGACGAGATCGCCCACCACAAGCCACACGCGCCGTTCCGAAATCTCAATGACCGTTTCCATCGGCACACCTGATGGGCCGGTTGCCGGTTCGGAATAACCGGTATCATGGAAGAAGGTGAGGCTTTGGCGGGCAATCTGGATCCGGTCCTCATTCTTCAAGGCCGTCGGCATCGAAAGCCGCTTGCCGTTCAGATAGGTCCCGTTCCCGCTGCCTAAATCGATAATCCAATACGACCGGTCATCCTGCCGATGGATAAGCGCATGCCGCCGTGAAACCTTGTCGTCTTTCAAAATGATATCGTTTTCTTCCGCCCGCCCGATCGAACAGCTGGCTCCAACGATCCACTCCTGCCCGGTACCGGACTGGACGAACACGCGACCGACTTTGAGATCTCTCATACCAACATCACCACGCTTCTACTTGTTTTGGTTCCGTTGCCGGTTCCAACAACCAACATCGATGAACGCGCGAGCCCCCATCAAGCAACTCCGCTCATCGTTTGGAAAACCACTGCGTCATGGATGCCCAAACATTTCCAGGGCTACTCACCGGCGCGGGCGTCTCAAAATGCGGCTGCGAGTGGTCGACATACGACAACCCGCCGTTGAGCCAATCGTCCACGGACTGAGGCCTGTCCTTCGGCAAGGGCTGCAACGCCCAGTCCAGTGCTTCCAGAAACTCTGGCCGATAATACCCAGCACCAATGTCACTGACCGGGACACAGCGGTCATTCAATGTGCGTTCCGGAGCCTCGGGCGGCACTTCACCTACGATACACTCATACATGGACGCCCCAAGTGAATAGATATCTGTCCACGGGCCTTGCGACTGCCCGGTCGCCACATACTGCTCAAAGGGCGCGTAACCCGGCGTCAGCAAAGCCGCAAACGTTTGAGATTTCTGCGCCACCAATTGGCGCGCCGCGCCAAAATCAATCAGGATCGGCGTCAGGTGTTCAGCGATCATGATGTTCTTCGGCGCGATATCCCGGTGCAGCAAACCTTGTTCGTGCACGGTCTTGAGCGCTGAGACCGTCGGCAGCAAAATGAGGTCGAGCTCTTCCTGGGTCGGTTTACGGCCAAGCGACTTCAGCCACGCTTTCAGGTTCGGGCCGTCAATAAAATCGAGGATCATGTAGGCCGTGCCGTTCGCGCGGAAAAGCCGGTTCACACCGACAATATTCAAATGGCGAAGGCTCGCGAGCATCGACGCCTCGTTCATGAATTTCTCTAGACCCCAGGTATATCCACCTTTGATATTTCCCGGCCGTTCCTCGACGGAGTAGTCCTTATGGCGCACAGCCATACTAACGGGATAGTATTCCTTGACGGCCACCAATGCATCCAGCCGCACATCACGCGCACGATAGGTGACGCCGAACCCGCCAGAACCGATGACGGCTTCCACCTTGTATTCACCGATCAGCGTTCCGATCGGAAGTGTGTTTCCAGCCGCCATGCGTCAATCGCCGCAAATCAAAAAGTACATCACACGCCCTAAACCAAGTCATTGCAATCGAAGCAGTCGCATCAGGTCCGCTGCATCTGCTCTTGAGGTCTGACATCCAAAACACGCGTGGTCGGACAAGACCGTCACTTCAGCTGAGAACATCCTGAAGTCGCGACTAGTCTTCGATCCTGAGAGGGCCCGCACCACCAGTAGCTGCGGCATCGGCTGCAGACCCATCAGCCTTGCTCAGCCCCACACCACCATTGCCGATCGCATTCAGCGAACCATTCGTGTCCGTTGCACCTGGAAGCTCTAACACGCCCTTGTGCCACAGATACCCGGCAACACCGGCGGCCAGCACAACCACAAAAGCGAATGTCAGAGCCATCATCTTCAAAAAGCCAGGCCCTTTCGGCTTTTCGAATTCGTCTATGATGTCCGTGTCGGCATCTTCGTCTTCATCCTCATCGCGCTGAACCCAGCGCGTCGGCTGAATATGCAGGTCCTCAGGATCATTCACGTTAATCGGGATCAGCGTGATGTTGTCCTGGTTTGGCGATTTGCGATCCAGAACCGCCCGCACGAGATGGTCGGCCAATCGGTCGGGTCCAGCAGAATCAGACTTGCGGATAATCGAGGCGATGTCATTCCCGCTCAGCGTCTCAAGACCATCGCTGGCAACAACAATCCAGTCACCCGATTTCAATTTGACCGGCTCGGCACGAACTTCACGCAGTGCAATCGGCTCCCCGGTCAGAGCGGACCGGAGCGTCCTGCGTCGCGGGGAGCTTTCAGCTTCAGATCTCGAAATGACATTGGCATCAGCCTGTTTGTCGAGCAAAGCCCCGAACGAGTGGTCCTCATTCAGCCGATGCAAACTGCCGTTGCGGTACAACAGCAACGCTGAATCGCCAACACTCACCCACCGCAACCCATCCGGGTCAACGAAGGCAGCAATCAACGTGCAGCCCATACCTTTAAGGTCGGGGTTGTCGGCAATCGCATCGCTCAACGCCTTGTTTCCGGCATCAAGCGAGCGATCCAGTCGTTGGGCAATCGTCCCGCCAGCCGTTCCAAACGAAGTCAGGTAGGCTTCAGCAGCACTCTTGCTGGCGACTTCGCCGGAGACGTGTCCGCCCATGCCATCGCACAAGACCGCGAGCACGCCTTCGGACACATCTTCGCCGTTGCCAAGGCGGAGCTTTAAGACCCGACCATAATCCTCCTGGTAGGGTCGGTCACCTTGGCTGTCACGTGTAGCAAACCGGTAGTCGAGTTTATTCTTGCCCATCATCGGCCAGCCAATCGAAATCTGGACCGCACAGCGCAACGAACATAACCGTCGTATCGCCGATTTGAATGGTGTCGCGGTCCGCGATTTCCTTCGGCATCATAACGGGTTCGCCATTGTGCCGAACGATGTTGGACTTGCCGTTGTCACGCACGAAGAACTTGCGTTGCCCTTCATCGTAAAGAATGTAGGCATGTGCATCGCGGGAAATCCGCTGGTCGCCGAAGTCCAACGAAATCCGCTGCTCTTCACCACGGCCAACTGAGTTCTGCCCGTAGTAGATGGGACGGCCCTGACCGCGACCTGCCCCTTTGAGCACGACGAGCCAGCCAACCAGCGGACCAAGCTCACTGCCGGGATCAGAGCTTTCAACGCCGACGGGTACAAACAGCGTATGACCGTCATCGTCACCGTCGGATGAGCCTCCGCCCGTTCCTTCATGCCCCGAAGGAATGCTCACTTCGGTGCTTGCAATCCCGATGACCTTTGCACCGACATCATCGCGTCCTGGCATAATTGTCGTATCCTTTTCCGGATCATCTCCACGCATCACGATACGTGTCGGTTCATCGCCACCCATATCCAAGTTCCTTTGTCTTACCTTCGCTGTATCAACATCGTCCGTTGTATTGTCTTTGTCGTTTTCTGTTCCAATGGTCATCATGGTCAAAACTCCCTTAGGGTTTCAGTCCCGGTTTCCGTTTGCCTTTCTCACGATGACCTGTCCCATCTTTAGGCCTTCACCTCGGGCATATTGCAATCGCAAGAGCCTCGAGACGTGCAATTGCGTTAATCAGCTGGCAGCCACGTAGCGCAATCTCACTTCTCCAAGCTCAATAGTATCTCCATCATTTAGCTTCGTTTGGCTGCACCGCACGTTATTGACAACAATCCCATTCTTCGTTCCAAGATCGCGAATTGAGAATTGCCCTTCAGAATCTTGGACAATAACTGCGTGTTGCCGGTGCACGGAATGGTTCGCAATGCAAATATCATTGTCGCGATGCCGCCCGATCCGAACGTTGGTGGCGGTGATCGGGGCACGCGTTTCATCCGAATCCAAAAACTCGAGATAGGCGTAAGATGAGCCCGACGAAGGCTCGGCCATGGGATGGGTGTTACCATCTGCTCCGGGCACAACCACGTCTTCGGTTCCACCGATGCCCATCAGCACTGTTTCGTTCCCAGCCCCAACCTGGATCGCCGCTGGATCGGGCACGATATTCGGGGTCGGATCAAAATCGCCGTATGCCATGTCGTCTTGAAGACCATCATCACGTTTGGGTCGCATTAGAACAATCGCACCCAATGCGCACAAGCCAACAATCGCGACGAGCGCGGAGGCTGCCGGAAAGGGATTATCACCAGCCCACGTCACCGGATCTTCAAGAAAGGCATCAAGTTGTGAGACCTCCTCATCCTCGACAGCTTCGTCATCATCGTACGCTGAAGAATCATCGGGGTCTGAAGCGTCATCATCAACGGCCTGGCTCGACGTATCTGTTTCATTTGCATCAGCCACTTCCGTGAAACGTCGTGTCCCACGCACCGGAATATCAGCAAGTTGAACCGAACGGCCATTTGAAAGCCCAACCGTGGCATCAACGGTATCCCCACCACCCAGCGCCGACGTGATCTCTGCCGAACCACCATTCTCGATATAGTGGTAGAAGTTGTTGATGTAGCCATCAGATAAAACGCGGTTGGCACCCGCATCTTCGAAAAGGCCATTGGTCCGTTCAGCCAAGGAGCGCAGCACCGTCAAGCCGTCCTTGATCGTTTCATCAACACGGTTGTCAGTGAACGCAATGGAGAAGATTGGAATATTAAGCCGCAAAGACTTTTCAATAATCGTATCTTCGTTGACGGCATCATTGCCCGTCGATCCATCACCTAGCAGAACGATCGTGCGCCGCGCCGCATCGACATTCGACAGGTCTTCCAAGGATTGATCGAGTGCGGTGAAAAGTGAAGTTGTGGATTCCCGGGCCCGCCGCCGGTCAAGTGCCTTTTGCAATTGATCCTGCGGTTCACCAAACCGCACCACCCTGGTCAGATCATCAGAAAATGAATACAGCGCGAATTTCCGCTTCCCAATCGGGTTAACAAGCCGTTGGATTTCCCGTGCGCTGTTATTGGGGTGAGACTTTCCCCCGGTCTGCATAAGAAACAGAACAGCCGAAGCTTTCACCCGCGGCTCAAACGCGATGAAGTTGAACGCCAGGTCGCGGCCAGACGATGAAAGCTTAATCTCGTTTTGCTTGATCGCCGCTCGTGACAAAGCCCGCAACTCACATGCCCCATTGACGGATGCAGGTCGCCCAGCAGCATCACTCGAACACCACATGGCGACATCGCCTGCAGCCAGCGCGCTGTTGCTCAAGGGGACAAAAGGATGAAAGACAGCGCTCAGCACGAGCGCGAGCAGACAGGTCGTGACCCGCACACCCTGTGCGGCGCGTGCCCGGTCATGCCCACCCGGTGAGACTCCAGCACAGCCTGACCCAGGCCAGCGTGCCCCAGCAAGAAAACCATTCAGTCTTCGCAACATGAACTTGTCCTTCAGATCCGCTTTATAGATGGGTCAAGGCACGAAGAATTCGGTGCGAAAGCGGGACGATGCGCCGAAAAGACACCACAAAAACTAATCGAACCCGCGTCCCAAATCAATCACACACCCCTGTGCGTGCCATATTTCACTCAAGCCGTTTAACATGACCTAACCGCGACTCGCAGTTCCTGCTGAAACACCTCCATCACGACAAAGACTGGTTAACGTAAATGCCCATCACAGCCAGATTTAATGATCGAAAAAGCAACACCTGTGCCACGAGAGACAGAAAACATCGACCGCAACCATTACGTTAGGATCAATCGCCTAAGATGGGATAAGCCGAAAACCCGTCAATCAGACTGCAAAGCAGAAGCTTTTATGGATAAGATGATCCCAGTCACCTGAGGATCACCACCAAGGACCCAAAAGGAAGCGACGCCGGGAATGGCCTATCAGCACACACTGTCGAAAGGCACGGTCCTCAACGCGGAGTACCGCATTGAGCGCGTGCTCGGCTCCGGCGGGTTCGCGAACACCTATCTGGCGCGCGACCTCACGCTGAACCGCGACGTGGCCATTAAGGAATACTTCCCCAGCGACATCTCCATTCGCGTAGGCGGCAGCTCCGTCCGGGTCAAGGCGGCATCTTACGAAAGCCATTTCAAATGGGGCCTGGAACGCTTTGTCCGCGAGGCCAAAACGCTTGCCAAGTTCCGCCACCCCAACATTGTGCGTGTGTTTCGCACCTTCGACGCCAACGAAACCGCCTACACCGTCCTCGATTTCGTCAAGGGCGCGGACATGGAGGCGTGGCTCAAAGAGCTGGGCCGCACACCCTCGCAGGTCGAACTCGACCAGATCCTGTCACCAATCCTGGACGCGCTCGGCCTGGTCCACGACGCTGGCATCCTCCACCGGGACATTAAACCAGCCAATATTTACATCCGCTCTGAGGATCAACAGCCCGTCCTCTTGGACTTCGGCGCCGCCCGCTATGCCGTTGGCGAACTGACCGGCACGACGGCTGCAATCGTTTCGCGCGGCTACTCTCCCCATGAAGCCTACGCAACAGACAACAAGTTGCAGGGGCCATGGACCGACATTTATGGCCTGGCCGCCACCATCCATCGCGCACTCTCTGGCAAGGAACCAACCGAATCCACACTTCGCGTCCTCGAAGACGCACTCGTTCCAGCCAGCCAACTCAAATTGGCCGATCCGACTTTCCGCGAGAATTTCCTGCACTCCATCGATTGGGGCTTATCGGTTCTGCCAAACAACCGCCCCCGCTCGGTTGAAGAGTGGCGCGCCGAGTTGTTCCAAGGCGTCTCATCCACGAGCGGACCGGTCTCAGGCGCACGCTCGGGACCGAACAGCGGACGCAATGCCGGCCCTTCGACGTCAGAAACGCCAAGCGGTCAACGTTTCAGCCACCCCCGCACGAGCCGCCGCAAGAGCAATCAATCCGGCCCGCGCCCACCCTCCGGCCCGCCAAGCGCAGGGCGCACGCCATCAGGCCGTCCCACGGGTGAACGGCCATCGGCTGGAAACTGGGGGCTGCCGCCAGGAGCCGAGGAACCCTCACGGCCAAAACCGTCTCAATTGCGGTCCCAGACTGAGGCGCGGCGCACCAAGTCTCAAGCCTCGAAAGGCATGATGGCCGCTGCCGCAATCGCGCTCATCGGCATCGGCGGCGTAGGGGCCTGGCAAAGCGGACTGATCGGCGGGAGCGGTGGCGGATCCGACAAAGCGGCCAGTGAACTTGCCGCCCTTGAAAAAACAAACCGCATCAACGCCGCTCAAGAGCGCGCCAAGCGCGAAGCCGCAGCAGCAGCCGAAGCCCGCGCACGTGAAGCTGAAGCCAAGGAAGCCAGAGAACGTGAGCAGCTGCGCTTGCGCCGCGAAGCCGAAGCGGCCCGGCAGCTGGCCGAAACCCGTGCCCGCGAACGCGCCGAGCGCGAAGCGGCAGCCCGCAGAGCCGAAGAACAGCGCCTGGCAGCACTTGCAGAGCAAAGGCGCATTGCTGAAGAACAAGAAGCCCTCGAGCTGGCACAGTTGAAAGCCAAGGAAGAAGCCGAGCGCCGTCGCCTTTTGGCTGAGCAGCAAGAGCGCGAAGAGGCAGATCGCCGCCTCCGCGCACGCCAACGCGAGGCCTTGCGTCAGGAAAACCTCGCACGCGAACGAAGGCTGGCCGAGCAGCGCGCCAAGGAAGCTGCCGAACGTGAAGCAGCAGCCCGCGCCAAGCAGGAAGCCACGCGCCTTGCGATGCTCGCCCGCGAGCGTGAACTGGAGGCTGAAAAAGCCGAAGAAGCCAGAAAAGCAAAAGCAGCCCGCGAGGCCGCAGCCAGAGCAGAAGCCGAACGCCGTGCCAGCGAAGAGGCAGCAGCAGCACAACAAGCCAGGGAACGCGCTGAAGCCGCCCGTGCAAAGGCAGAGGCGGAAGCCGAACTTGCACGGCAGCGCGCCAAAGCGGACGCTGAAGAACGAGCACGCCTCGCAGCCTTGACCAAGCAGCCCGACGACGAACAGCGCACCGTCTGGGTTCGTGAAATCCAGACGCAGCTCAAATCAAGCCAGTGTTATGACGGCGAGATCGATGGCGCGACAGACACGGCTCAAAACAGCTTGAAAAGTTTTGAGGCAGCCGTGGTGAACGGCTCGGAAACCGGTGGCTACCAGCCCATCAAACTCGCCAGCGCCAACGTCGGCGAGTTCAATTCCTGGTTCAAATGGTTCCGGTCGAAGCGCACGTTCAAGTGTCCATTGCTCGAAGACCGCACAGGATCAGAACGCACACCGCAAACACGAAATCGCTCGACACCGACCAGCAAGGCAACGCCAAAAACCCAGCCGCGCCCGAAAACAAAACGCGCGTCACCAAAGCAAAAACCGCGTGTCAAAACGAAAACGGTTCGCAGCAAATCGTCACCTAAGCCGAGAAAAAAGAAGGTCTACCGCAAAAAGAAGAAATCATACTCAGCCTCAAGCAGCGGCCGTCCTGATCGCATCGGCGGTTCACGCTGACACCCAGCTGTGCAGGCTTGGCCATATACAATCGCGCAAAAAACCTCACCCCACTTACCGCGCCACGCGACGCCCACTGCGGGTCATCATGATCCGGCGGCTAAGGATAATCACCGGGATCAGCCCCGCGGCCACCAGCACCAATGAAGGCGTCGCAGCCTGCGCCAACCGCTCGTCCGACGCCAGCCGATAAGCCTGAACCGCCAACGTGTCATAATTGAACGGCCGCATGATCAATGTGGCAGGCAACTCCTTCATCACGTCCACAAACACCATCAGGCCGGCTGTCAAAAGACCACCTGAGATCAACGGCAGGTGGACACGCCACAACGTCCCCATCTGCGTCTGACCGAGCGTGCGAGACGCTGCATCCATCGAGGGTGGTATTTTGCCAAGACTTGCCTCGACCGTATTCAGCGCCACCGCCATGAACCGGATCACATAGGCAAGCACCATGGCCGCGATGGACCCCGTCAACAACAATCCCGTCGAAATGCCAAACGTCGATCGCATGAAACCATCGATGGCATTGTCGAAGACGGCAAGCGGCAGCAAAATCCCGATCGCGATCACGGATCCTGGAACAGCGTACCCCAGGTTGGCCAAGCGGCCAGCCGCTTCACTCAACCATCCAGGCGTCAACCGCGCCGCATAGGCAATAACCACCGCAATGATGATCGCCGTAACCGCCGCCAATGCACCCAATGTCAAAGAGTTGCCGATCAACCGCGCATAGCGTTCTGAAAACAGCTCATGCCCACCGATGATGTGCAGGTTCAACAAAACCAAAACCGGCACCAAGAACCCGAACAAAACCGGCAGCAGGCAGGCCGTAAAGGCGAGCCAGGCCCGCGCCCCGGTCAGGTTATACCGCGGCAGATCACGGACCCGCTGGCTGTTGAAATAGGACACCCGCCGCCGTTCCATCCGCTCGACAACAACCACGGTGAGGACGACCGCCAACAGCATCGTCGCCAGTTGACCTGCCGCTACAAGATCATCCATCGACAGCCATGCCCGGTAGATGCCGGTTGTGAACGTCTGCACTCCGAAGTGTGACACCGTTCCGAAATCAGCCAGCGTTTCCATCAACGCAAGCGCGACACCGCCAGCTATCGCAGGGCGCGCCAGCGGCAATGAAATCTCAATAAAGCTGCTCAACGGCGAGCGGCCAAGCGTGCGGCTCACTTCTGTATAACAGGTCGATTGCTCAAGAAACGCTGACCGCGCAAGCAAATAAACGTACGGGTAAAGCACCAGAATAAACATCACCGTCGCTCCACCTACGGAGCGCACATTTGGAAACCAGTAATCGCGCGGCCCCCACCCGGTCACCTCCCGCAATGTCGTTTGAACAAGGCCTGGATGCGAAAGCAGATCGGTATACGCATACGCTAGAATATAGGCTGGCAGGGCGAGTGGTATGATCAGCGCCCATTCGAAAAAACGCCGACCTGGAAAATCGCACATCGACACCAACCAAGCCGTCGTGGTGCCCAAAACGCCAACCCCCAGGCCGACCCCGACGACGAGCAAAACCGTGTTGGCGAGAAAGTTCGGAAGGACGGTGCGTGACAAATGCGCAATCGTTCCATCATCAGATGAAAACACCGACAACGCGACGCTGATGATCGGCATAACCAATAGACACGCAAAGCCCAACGCAAGGATGGCCAGCCAGCGCGACCTGCAAACAGCCCATAGGTAGGCCGTCGATCTACGCCCAAAGCCATCGTCATTACGACCGTTGTTGCGATCATCGTTTATGTTGGTCGTCTGCACCAAGAGACTTCACCTGTCGTCAACACCGCGATCAGCTTGTCCAACCAACAAGATGCGACGGCCAGGCTTTCACCAGACCGCCGCGTCAATCCGAGCAACTCACTCAAAATACAAGGATAGAGCTTAGCCGTTTCTTATTTATAGCCGACCTCGTCGTAGGCCCGCTGTGCAATAGGCTGGTTCGGCCCAATTTTGGCAAGAGACGTCGTATCGGACTTGAACGTTCCTAATTTTTGAACGCTGGTGCTCTTCGCAGTCCCTTCAACCACCGGGTACTCGTCATTGCCAGCCGCAAGATAAGCCTGTGCCGAGGGGCTTGCGAGGTATTCAAGGAATGCCTTGGCGTTCTCAGCGTTCGGCGCATTTTTCAAGACACCTGCACCTGAGATGTTCACATGCGCTCCGAAACTATCCTGGTTGGGAAACACAACACCAATCCCATCTGTCTTGCCCGTGAGCCCGCGCACATCTTTGCGAAGCGCGCGCGCAAAATAGTATGTATTCGCAATCGCAATCCCACACTCACCGGACGCCACCGCACGAAGCTGGTCCGTATCCCCCCCTTGCGGATCGCGCGCCCTGTTTTCATAAACACCTTTGGCCCACGCCTTCGCGCCATCCTCGCCCAGATGCTCGATCATCGCCGACATCAACGACAGCATGTAGATGTTTGAACTCGAACGCGTACAGACCAGACCTTTGTACTTCGGGTCCGCGAGATCCTGATACGTTTGCGGCGGTTCTTTCACCGTCGCCTTGTTATAGAAGATAACCCGTGCCCTGCTTGAAAAACCATACCAGTGCCCATCGGGATGACGGAAATTCTCAGGGATCGCCGTTGTCAGGGTTTCAGATGCGACGGGCTGGAACATGCCATCTTCATCGGCCTTCCATAGCCGCCCGACATCAACCGTCAGCAACACATCGGCAGGGCTGTTCGCGCCCTCGGCCTTGATCCGCTTCATCAGCGCGCTGGCCTTGTCTTCAATCCGGTTGATTTTGATCCCGGTCGCGGTTTCAAAGTCCGTGTAAAGCTTTTCGTCGGTGTCGTAATGCCGGGCCGAATAGAGGTTCAATTCACCGCTGGCGACAGCCGCACCCGGCAGTAACGAGACACCCGTCGCAAACACACAAAGGCTTGTTGTGACAGCCAGTCCGCCAGCCACCCCCACATTGCGTAAACGGGTCAATAGGGTTCTCACTCGCATCATCACTCCAATCATTGAACGGCCTTGAAAAAGACCACCAATCCTCACCAACGCCGCCATCGCTACAATTCATTACCAAAAAAGTCAACAAGCGCAAAAGCGGGTCTGATGTAGGGCAACAAGCCCCCGAAACACATCCGCCAAACGGCCCATGAAACAAGGTTCAACGTCGGTCTATCAGCCGTTTGCAAACCGTATTTCCCAAACGCACTGGCCAGCCTCAAAACACCGTGTTAGCCAATTTGAGACGGGCGACGACACGCGGCGGGAGAACGGCGAATGGCACATATTCTGGTGACGGGCGGAGCAGGCTACATCGGCTCGCACGTCTGCCTGGACCTGTTGGAAAACGGCCACCAGGTCAGCGTCGTTGACAACCTTGCAAACTCCAAGCGTGCAGCCCTGAAGCGGGTCGAAACCCTTACCGGGAAGCACGTCGCTTTCCACCACGTCGACATCCGCGATGAAGCAGGCCTGCGCGAGAAACTATCGGGGCAGGCGTTCGACGGCATCATCCACATGGCCGGTCTCAAGGCCGTCGGCGAGAGCGTCGCCGAACCCCTCGCCTACTACGACGCCAACGTTGCAGGCACCACGACACTGATGCGCGTTGCAGAAGACCTGGACGTCAAAACCATCGTTTTTTCATCTTCGGCAACCGTGTATGGCGGGGATGCCCTGTGCCCCATCGATGAGACTGCGCCCACCGGACCGATCAACCCTTACGGCCGCACCAAGTTTTTCATCGAACACATTTTAAATGATGCCGCAGCGGCAGACCGCGGCTGGCGCGTCGTCAACCTGCGCTACTTCAACCCAGTTGGCGCGCACCCGTCCGGCCAGATAGGCGAAGACCCGCTCGGCCGCCCGAACAACCTGTTTCCCATCGTGGCCCAGGTCGCCGTCGGCCGGCTCGACAAGGTCAACGTCTTTGGTAATGACTATGACACGCCCGATGGGACCGGAGTGCGCGATTACATCCACGTGACAGACCTCGCTTCCGCCCACGTCAAGGCAGTCACGTTCGCGCTGAGCCAGGACGCAAATACATCGATCAACATCAACCTCGGCACTGGCCAGGGCTACTCGGTCCTCGACGTCATCAAAGGCTGGAAAGAAGCAGCCGACAAAGACATCCCCTACACGCTGAGCCCGAGACGAGCCGGCGATGCAGCCACCTGCTACGCCAACCCGGCAACCGCAGCCCGCCTTCTGGGCTGGCAGGCCACGCTCGGCCTCGCAGACATGTGCCGCGACCACTGGAACTTCCAGCGCCGCAACCCACAAGGCTATCCCGAGGAGTGATGTGACCCACTCAACCGATCAAGGCGGGGTGAGGTCGCCAAGACTAGCTTATGGGCGCATCCTTACAATCAACTCAGAATGATAAGGCCTAAGACATGCCGTGGAGCATTACTTTCAGCCACAAGGAAAACCCAATGCCCAACGGCATCCTCGCGCCGGAGGATGTGGAATGGAAAAGGTCGGCCACCAAGGCGATTGAGAAGCGTCTTCGCGAGGAGTGGGGCGTCCCCCCCCCACAGCCTTGTGTCTTTGCAGTCAGGCTTTCGCTTTCCTTCGCCGGACCAACCTCTGAAGCTCCGGATGCAATCAGGTCACACCGATCTGCCAAATTTTATGTCTTCGCACATCTCAACGAGTATCACAGAAGCTGTCGTCAATGAGATTGAGAGGCTCGAACCGGGCGTGCATCAGTACTTTCCGGTCGACGTCACCTTGAAGAACGGCAGCAAGGGCCCGCGGCGGTGGCTGTTGAACATTTGCACCGCGCTGGATTCAATCTCGCTGGAGCACTCTCCGGAGATCGTCGTGGTCAAGCCCCTTGAAGACGCAAAGTACCATCGAAGTTGGCAGCACAGAGCCAAATTTAATGTCATGGCTGCGGCGACTTCGGGCGAGATCTTCATCACCTGTGATCGCAAGCAAGTTGGTAGCCATCACCTTTGGAACGAATACAAATTCGAACAATCTATCTTTATCTCCGACGAACTTTCAGACGCATTTGAGCGCATAGGCGGCCTCTACGCCATGCGTCGCGACCTCCGTATCGGATTGATTTAAATTTTGGGCCTTCAGACTGGGTTAGAAACACAAGTTATGCCAATAATAAACCAAATCGACGAAGCCAACCCGAAAAACAATCGAACGCTAGATACCGAAACCGGTGTATATCTTGTTTTCCGTGAACATAATGGACCGTCAAGAACCGACATCTACGACATTTATGACGAAGATTATCACTTGGTGATCTTTTCCGAAGTAGACGGAGTTAACGACGAAGAAAACCGCCTAAGCCATAGTAACCACAAAATCCAGCAAATAAGAATTTTGCGAGGAACAGATTTTACGTTTGCGCCGACGCCAAGCCCGGGCACTATACACTCACCTCCCCCCCCAAATCGACAGGGTTATGATCTGCTTATAGCTAATCTGCTTTCCGCTCACGGTTCGTACTACGGCATCACCGCGGCAAGATGGGGTTATACTGATGTGGTCGATGTCAAATTTGGAGACGGCGTGCTTGAGGGCCTAAAGACTTGACAGCAAGGTAATGCCTTACATGTCCCTTGTCGATGCGTGGAGGAAAGGCTCGTATCGAAGACGCATAAACATATTTGGTGAGGGACCAACAATGCCACCAATGTCATCCCGCGACGTGTTCGCGGGATCCAGACCTCAACAAGCGGGAATGCAATAGGCTGTTCCAAGCTTTTCAGCCCAGCAGGATGTTAGATCCCGGCAATAAACGCCGGCATGGCAGCTCATGTTGTTGTTGGGACTATCTGGAAATCATCCCAGCGCGTCCACGGCGTTTAACCCGCCCTAGGGATCGCCCCCCCCCAACAACAAAGACCGACTTGCGTCAGATCAAGACACCATCGAACGCACCGGGCTAACCAAATGCAGCAAAGCTTCTGAGCCAACCCGGTCAACGCGGCGGTGCCAATGAACCCGATCCTGTTATGTGCGCTTTA
>JBCBRH010000007.1:0-125955 GCA_039819785.1 Pseudomonadota bacterium
CCACCAATCCCGCAGCGCCAGACCGTGTGCCTGGCGGCTCGTCGTCCGGCTCGGTTATGGCCACCGCTGGAGGACTGGTGGACTTTGCGATCGGCACCGATACAGGCGGGTCCATCCGGCTGCCGGCGGCGTTTTGCGGCGTGTTCGGGTTTCGGCCAACGCATGGGCGCGTGTCACTGGATGGTGCGGTTCCGCTGGCTCCCAGCTTTGATACGTGTGGGTGGTTTGCCCGAGACATGGCGACAATGATCCGCGTTGCCGAGGCGCTCGGGCTGCAATCTCGTCAGGCGGCCACTGAACTTAAAACACCAAAGAGGTTGGCGACGCCGTCGGATATGTGGGCGCTTGCCGCGCCATCTGTGCGCGACGTGCTCACTCCGATGCGGGCACGCGCGATGACTGTCTTGGGCGAGGTGAGTGCGGGCGAGGTTGGTATGGGCGAGGCTGGATTCAACGGCGAAGCTGACGACGCACCCCTGAACCCGGATGGGTTCGATGTTTGGCGAGACGTCTTTCGCATTTGTCAGGGGGCGGAGATCTGGGAGGTCCATGGCGCTTGGGTTTCTTCACATACGCCCCGGTTTGGCCCGGGTGTGAGGGAGCGCTTTGAGGCTGCAAGCCAGATCACTTCAGCTGAAGCCAAGGCTGCGCGGGAAAAGCGTGGCTCCATTACCGGCACCTTGGACACAATCCTATCCGAAGGCGTCGTGCTGGCGTTTCCAACCTCGCCGGGGCCAGCCCCCTTGCGTTCAGATACCGACGCGTCCGTTGATGCATTTCGCGCTGATGCGCTTTCCCTTTTGTGCTGCGCAGGGCTGGCCGGACTTCCGCAAATTACCATTCCAGCCGGGACCTTGGACGGCGCGCCCGTTGGGTTTTCGTTGATGGGTGCACGCGGGACTGATCGTGAGTTGCTAGATCTTGCGGCACTTATGACTGGGGTAACCGGACAGCCATGAAGATCAATGACCCCGAAATCCTTCGCGAAGTCGAGGCGGCGTTTGCTCGATATGAAGCCGCACTCATTTCCAATGATGTCGCGGTGCTGGACGCGCTGTTTTGGTCTGATGATCGTACCGTCAGGTTCGGTGCCACCGAGAACCTTTACGGGCACGCCGAGATCCTCGCCTTTCGGCAAGCACGGCCTTCAAAAAACCTCGATCGCGAACTTCGCAATACCGTGATCACGACCTTCGGCGACAACACAGCCTCGGCGACGTCTGAGTTTGTTCGGCCTGGGGAAACGCGCATCGGCCGGCAAAGCCAGACGTGGGTGCGTGTCGAAGGGAATTGGCGGATTGTTGCCGCGCACGTCTCATGGATGGTCTGAATTGGATGGACTGGGGGTGTGGCTGAGCCGCCGCTTGGCTTGGTCGAAAACCTCGCGCGTCGGTCGATTGCCCCATCTGAAACAGGGTGTCACTTTCACTGAAGCGTTTGGGTTGTCTTTTATGACGGTTGTTTTGGTCTATGCGCAAGCTGGCTCTGCTGCGGCCAACGGCATCGTCGCCACTGCCGGTGGTGTATCTATCGACGGTCTGTCGCCGAGGCCTGATTATGACACCGTTGCGCAGCGGATCACGCATTCGGGTGGCGACTTCGTGATCACCTTCTCTGGTGAAGGTATCAGCGATGGTCGTGGCACGCACATCGACGGTGTGTCGCTCATTCAGCTAGCTGCTGCGGAAGACATTATCCAAGCCGAATTCATCTCGGTCGTCTTCCGGGCCGTTGTGCTCTGGGCCAGTCTTCAACCACCTGGCCCGGAGTGACGATGACTTATGCCAAGCCGAGGTGGCCGGATGTGCGTTGACGGCTGATCCACTCAACGAAGCCTCGGTGGCGGCACTCGTCGGGTCACGGCTGGGCAGGTGGTTTACAGATCCAGATCCTGAACCACCCAGCTGCCACCGACGCAGAGGACGTTTTTCAGCGCCAGCCATTCATCCGCGGTTTGTTTCGTGATGCCACCTGTCGGGCAGAACAGGCATTGGCCGAAGGGTCCGCTCAAGGCCTTGAGCGCCGGAATGCCACCGGATGCCACCGCTGGAAAAAACTTGAAGTGGTGCAGGCCAAGATCGAGCCCGCGCATGATATCGCCCGCGTTGGCGATGCCTGGAAGGAACGGGATGTCCACGTCAATGGCATGCCGGGCAAGGGGAGCCGTCAGGCCGGGTGAGACGATGAACTCAGCGCCTGCTGCACGTGCGGCGTCCAGTTGTTCTGTGTTGATGACCGTTCCAGCTCCGACAGTCGCGCCATCGACCTGGCGCATCTCACTGATGACATCAAATGCACAGTCCGTTCGCAGGGTGACTTCCAGAACGGTTAGCCCACCTTTGACAAGCGCCTGTGCGATCGGCTGTGCCTTGGCCACGTCGTCGATAACGAGCACCGGGATGATCGGTGCTGTCCGCATCAGTTCTTCGATCGGCTTCATGGTTTCAATTTGCTTTCGCGTTCGTGTCTGAAGGACCACCCGAGCAGTGAGATTAGAGGCCGGCCTCAGACAGCATGGCCGAGCCGCCTTTTTCGGCCGGGTCACTATGGCGGCGCATCATGGCAAACAGTTCACGCGCCGTGCCCGAGACAGGCGGCGGAGGTGAAGCCTGTTCGCGTGCCTGCCACTCGGCGTTATCGACCAGGGCTGTCAGTTCACCTTTCAGGGCGCAGACCCGCACGACGTCGCCGTCGCGAAGCTTGCCGAGCGGGCCGCCCTTGTAGGCTTCGGGGCTGATGTGAATGACAGATGGGATTTTCCCGCTCGCGCCGGACATACGGCCATCGGTCACAAATGCAATTTTATGTCCGCGGTCCTGAAGGACGCCGAGGGGTGATGTCAGCTTGTGGAGTTCGGGCATCCCGTTGGCCGCTGGGCCTTGGAAGCGGACGACGACGACGACGTCCCGGTCCAGTTCACCGGCCTTGAAGGCGGACAAGACGTCGTTTTGATCATTGAAAATCTTGGCAGGTGCCTCGATCGTCCAACGGCTTTGATCAACGGCGCTGGTTTTCATCGTGGCGCGACCGAGATTGCCGATAAGAAGCTTCATGCCGCCATCGGCCTGAAACGGTATGGAGACCGGCCGCAGCATGGTTTCGTTGGCGGATGTCTCAGGTGCGTCATCGAAGCGGATGTCGCCGTTATCAAGGACAGGTTGTTTGGCGCCATCGGATAGTCCGCTTCCGTAGACGGTCAAGATGTCGCCGTGTGCCAATCCGGCGCCGAGCAATTCCTTGATCACGTAGGGCATGCCACCGGCGGCAGTGAAGTCGTTCACGTCGCCCGACCCGTTCGGATAGATGCTCGCCATCAAAGGAACTACTGAGGACAAGTCGTCCAGATCATCCCAGTCAATGATAATCCCAGCGCTGCGCGCGATCGCGGGAAGATGGATCACGTGGTTGGTTGACCCTCCGGTGGCAAGCAGACCAACGGCAGCATTAACGATGGCTTTTTCATCGACGCAGCGGCCGAGCGGGCGATAATCGTTCGAGCTATCGACCCAGCCGATCTGGGTGACCCGGTGAACCGCTGCACGTGTGAGTTCCTGGCGAAGTTTATTGCCGGGATTGACGAAACTGCTGCCTGGCATGTGCAGCCCCATCATCTCCATCATCATCTGGTTTGAATTGGCCGTGCCATAGAACGTGCACGTTCCAGCGCCGTGGTAGCTTGCGCTTTCGGCCTCCAGCAATTCCTCGCGGCCGACTTTGCCTTCGGCATACAGCTGGCGGACGCGGACTTTTTCCTTGTTGGCCAGACCGGACGGCATCGGTCCTGCGGGGATCAGGATGGTGGGCAGATGGCCGAAGCGCAACGCGCCAATGAGCAGGCCGGGAACGATCTTGTCGCAAATGCCCAAAAGGAGCGCGCCTTCGAACATGCCGTGGCTGAGGGCGACGGCTGAGCTCATGGCGATCACGTCACGGCTGAACAGCGACAACTCCATGCTGTCCTGTCCCTGGGTGACCCCATCGCACATCGCGGGAACACCACCGGCCACCTGCGCCGTTGCTCCAGCCTCGCGGGCGAAGACTTTGATCTGGTCAGGATAACGCCCATAGGGCTGATGGGCCGACAGCATATCGTTGTAGGCGGTCACGATGCCGATGTTCATGGCATGGCCGCTGCGGATTGTCGGCTTGTCGTCACCACTCGCTGCAAAACCATGCGCGAGGTTTCCGCATGACAGCGTAGGCCGGTTGACACCGGCATCGCGCTGACGGTCGATCAAGTCGAGATAAGCGCGTCTGTTGCCAGCTGAGCGCGAAATAATCCGCTCAGTCACTTTCGCAACGGTTGGGTGAAGGCTCATGACCGGCTCCAGAAAATGGTTATCGGACAACGGGCTGCAGCAAATAGACGGGATATCGGCAGATCGTGCGCGCCTGCGATGGCTTCGTCGAGGACACGTTTTTTTTCCGCACCCTTGACGACCAACACGATCTCTTTTGCGTTGATCAGCGCGGCCATGTTGAGGGAAACGCGCTCAAATGGAGCCTCCGGCGGCAAAGGCTCTGGCGTCGTATTGATGACGGCAGGCTCACCTGCAGCGGTCGGGTCAATGTTGGGAAAGAGTGACGCGATATGTCCATCCGTTCCCATGCCCAACCAGACCATATCGAATGTCGGTGGCATCATGCCAACTTCAAGTCTGTGGATGTGGGCTGCGCTGTCTTTGAAGGCGGCCAACAGCTTGCCCTGGTTGCTGGCTGGATGATCTTCTGGAACCATCCGGTCATCGGTTAGAACAAGCGAGACGGTGTTCCAGGGCAGGGGCCGCTTGGAAAGGTTTTCAAAGATCGGCAGAGGTGTATTGCCGCCTGGCACGGCAAACCACTGATCTGTGTTCGCCATGATTTTTGCTGCGATGTGGTCGGCCACCGCATGGGCGTCTGCTTTTGCGGCCCAGGTCACGATGGCTGGGCTTCGCCCGGTGTTACTCATTCCAGCTTACCCCGTCACGTTCCGTCAATGCGATTGCCGCTGAGGGACCCCAGCTGCCCGCCCCATAGCTTTTCGGTATATTGTCCTGCGTGGTTTTGGTGTCGGCCCAGACATGACGAATGGCATCAATCCAGCGCCATTGCGCTTCGACCTCGTCCCGGCGCACAAACAACGTGGGATCACCATCGATCAGGTCCAGGAGCAAGCGCTCATAGGCGATCCGTTTTCTGGCTTTTGAGAATGCCTGTGTCAGGGAGAGATCAAGTGGAACCTCGCGGAGCACCACGCCGTCGCGGTCCAGTCCGGGCTCTTTCGCCATCACCTGCAACCGCACATATTCTTCAGGCTGAAGGCGGATCACGAGGCGGTTGGCGTTCAGCTTGCCGCCGCGTTCGGCGAAGATGTTGTGCGGCACACACTTAAAATGAATGACGATTTCACTGCGGCGCTCGGGTAGCCGCTTTCCGGTGCGCAAGTAGAACGGGACACCCTGCCAGCGCCAGTTTTCGACATGGGCTTTGATGGCGACAAACGTCTCGGTGTCTGAAGGTTCGCCGAGATCTTCGACGTAACTCTTGACGGCTTCGCCTTTGACCGCGCCCTCGGAATATTGGCCGCGCACCATTTCCTGCGATTGAACCGGGCGGAGTGAGCGGAGCACCTTCACCTTTTCGTCGCGGATGGATGTGGCGTCAAAATCTGCAGGCGGTTCCATTGCCGTCAGTGCCAGCAATTGCAGCATATGGTTTTGGACCATGTCGCGAAGGGCACCGGCTTCGTCATAAAAAGCGTGGCGTCCTTCCAGTCCTACGGTTTCTGAGACCGTAATCTCGATGTGGTCGATCCCGCCGGAGTTCCACAGCGGTTCGAACATCATATTGGCAAAGCGCAGAGCCATCAGGTTTTGAACCGTTTCCTTGCCAAGATAATGATCGATACGAAAGATCTGTTCCTCGGTGAAGGCCCTTGCGACGGCATCATTGATGGCATTTGACGATGCCAGATCACTGCCAAGAGGTTTTTCCAAGCCGATGCGGACATTGTCGCCCGTCAAACCGGCAGACTGCAGACCGGCGATTGTCGCTTCAAACAAAGACGGGGCCGTGGACAGAAATATCGACAAGCCGCCCGAGATGTCGCCGAGCTTTTTGGACAACACATCAAAGCCGGTCTCGGTGGACGCATCAAGCGACTGGTAGGAGAGGCGCTCCAGGAACGACTGCAGTTTTTCCTCACCCTTGCGATCTTCGGGCAGATATTCGGCTAAGGCATCCTTGGCCAATTCGCGATACTTGCGATCAGTCATGGCACTGCGCGCCGATCCGACAATCCGCAAGTCTGGCGCGATCAGGCCATCTTCGTGCAGGGCAAAAAGCGACGGCAATAGCATCCGTTTCGCCAAGTCTCCCGTTGCGCCGAACAGCAACAAGGCGTTTGAGGCGTTGGTGCCCTTGTCGATCTTCATGTCAAGTCTGGTCCCTGCGTCTTCGATCTTCGGTTGTTGTTTGTCCAGGCGCGAACGGAGTTTGGTGTGATTTCCATCGAATGTGGCCCGCGCAGCTATGTCATACGCATGTTGACCATCATGGTACCTACATTTCCCGAGGTCTAAGTCATGCAGGCTTCACAACCTGTCTGGCAAGGGGGCCTTGCACTTTCTCATGGATGCAGGCTTACGAGGTTGTCGGCACACCGCTTATGAACCCGGCGTGATGCGCTTCAACAACAGGCTGGGTTCAGCTTGAACACGTTATCAGCGATCAACGTGCGTCATTCCGCTGGGGTTCCTTGCAGATCGGTGATGATGCGGTAACGTGGCTTACACCATTGGGAACGAGGAACGATCGGAACACATTCACTTATGACGTCATCGACGGAACCATATGATCTTGCCGTCATCGGTGGCGGGATCAACGGCTGCGGAATTGCGCGCGACGCGGCGGGCCGGGGGTTGAAGGTCTTGCTTTGTGAGCAGTCCGATCTGGCTTCGGGAACGTCATCGGCATCGACGAAGCTGATCCACGGCGGCCTTCGATATCTGGAACACTACGAATTCAGGCTCGTACAGGAATCTTTGTCTGAACGGGAGCGACTGTGGGCACTGGCGCCACACATCGTTTGGCCGATGCGCTTTGTGCTGCCTCACAATGAAGAGCTTAGACCCGCCTGGCTTATTCGCCTGGGATTGTTTCTCTACGACCATATCGGTGGCCGGAAACTGCTGCCTGGTTCGCATATGGTCGATTTGACAAAGGACGTGGCTGGAGACGTTCTTCGCGATGATTTTCGCCGGGGATTTGAATATTCGGATTGCTGGGTGGAAGATTCCCGAATGGTGGTCTTGAACGCCATGGATGCGGCTGAACGCGGTGCCGATGTGCGGGTCAGAACCGGGGTCACGTCGGTTTCGCGACAAGACAAATCCTGGAGGCTGACCCTCACCAACCACGAGACCGGACAGACGGAAACGGCAGACGCCAAGGTGATCGTGAACGCGGCAGGTCCCTGGGTGGCCCAGGTTGCGCAAAGCAGCATTGGCATGAACTCAAAGTCCGATATCCGGCTTGTCAAAGGCAGCCATATCGTCGTGCCGAAAATTTTCGATCATGAGCGTTCGTATATTTTTCAAAACGCCGACAAGCGCATCATTTTTGCCATTCCCTACCAAACCAATTTCACATTAATCGGGACGACTGATGTGGAGGTCGATGATCTGGCGGATGGCAAAAAGATTTCGAACGGTGAAATTGATTATCTGTGTGACGCCGCCAGTGAATATTTCAAGAAACCAATTCAACCCGCCGATGTGGTTTGGACCTACGCCGGCGTGAGGCCGCTTTACGATGATGGTGGCGGGGATGCCCAGCAGGTCACACGCGACTTCGTTCTGGAACGTCACGGGCCGTCCGATGGTCCAGCACTCTTAAATGTGTTTGGCGGGAAATTGACGACATATCGCAGGCTCGCTGAAGATGTACTTGAAAAGCTTGACGACTGCTTCCCCGAAGCGGGCAAGCCCTGGACCGATAGCGCCGCGCTGCCTGGTGGCGACTTCCCAACGCAGGGCTTTGAAAACCTTTGTGAGACCTATTACGCGTCATACCCATGGGCACCTGAGACTCTTTTACACCGGCTGACAAGGGCCTATGGAACATGCGTCAGTGACATCCTGGATGGCGCAAGCTCAATGGATGATCTGGGACAGCATTTCGGGCACGATCTTTATGAACGCGAAATCGAATACCTGAAGCAAAAAGAGTGGGCGAGGACGGCTGAAGATGTCCTCTGGCGCCGCAGTAAGCTCGGGCTATTTCTTACGCCCGATGAACAGACTACACTTACGGACTGGATGAAAGCCAAACACGTTGAGCCGGTTTAGTCCCATTGGCAGGTCACCGGTTTTCGTCTTCGAGTTGGTTGTGGCCTTACAACGGCTGCATCAAGGCATGGACAGTTGCGGGTCTGCACTGACAGAATAATAAGAAAACTGGGAAGACACCATCCATGACGCGCTACATCCTTGCCATCGACCAGGGCACCACCTCATCGCGGGCCATGCTGTTCGATAAAAACTACCAGATTGTCGGTATCGGCCAACGCGAATTCGCACAGCACTATCCGGCATCAGGCTGGGTCGAGCATGATCCTGAAGATATCTGGACCAGCGTCGTTGCCACCTGCAAGGAAGCCTTGGCAAAAGCCGATGCCACGATCAGCGATGTTGCTGCGATCGGCATCACGAACCAACGCGAGACAACGGTCATCTGGGACCGCAAGACGGGCAAGCCGATCCACAATGCGGTCGTCTGGCAGGACCGGCGCACATCCGAGACGACGCGCCGGCTCAAGGCCGAGGGCAACGAAGACCGTGTGACTGAAAAGACCGGCCTGCTTCTCGACCCCTATTTTTCAGGGTCAAAGGTAGAATGGGTTCTCGACCACGTCGAAGGGGCGCGTTCTGCTGCCGACAAAGGCGACCTGGCGTTCGGCACGATCGATACCTTTTTGATCTGGCGGCTGACTGGTGGGACCCGCCATGTCACCGATGCCACGAACGCATGCCGCACGCTGCTGTATGATATCCATCATGGGCGGTGGTCCAGCACAATGTGCAACCTCTTCAATGTGCCGCAATCCATGCTGCCGCAGGTTCTTGATTCATCTGCAGACTTCGGCATGACAGATGCTGCAGTCTTCGGCGCGTCCGTTCCGATCTATGGTGTTGCCGGTGATCAGCAGGCCGCCACTGTCGGTCAGGCGTGTTTTTCACCTGGCATGATCAAGTCGACCTACGGGACAGGCTGTTTCGCCGTGCTCAACACTGGTAGCGAGGCCGTCTCGTCTCACAACCGCCTGCTGACCACAATCGCCTATCAGATCGACGGCAAAGTGACCTATGCGATCGAGGGCTCGATCTTCGTTGCAGGTGCTGCGGTGCAGTGGCTTCGCGATGGATTAAAGTGCATTTCGCACGCAGAAGAATCTGGACCGTTGGCGGCGGCTGCCGATGACCGTGCGCCCGTTTATCTGGTGCCGGCTTTTGTTGGGCTCGGGGCGCCTTATTGGGACCCGGATTGCCGTGGGGCCATCTTTGGTCTTGCACGGGATACGGGACCCAAGGAAATCACGCGCGCGGCTCTTGAAAGTGTTTGTTTCCAGACGTTTGACCTGCTCGATGCCATGCGGCGCGACTGGACGGACACAGCTGGCACAGTGCTGCGTGTGGATGGTGGAATGGTGGCATCTGAGTGGACGATGCAGCGTCTGGCCGACATTCTGGCAAAACCTATTGATCGCCCAAAGATGCTTGAGACGACGGCGTTGGGGGCTGCCTATCTGGCGGGCCGGCATATGGGTTTTTACGGAGACCTTGAAGAATTCTCCAAGGAATGGGTTGTCGACCGTGAATTCATACCCAGCATGCCTGAGGACGAACGGCTGAGGCGGATCAGCGGCTGGCGCGATGCGGTGTCGCGCACGTTGACGCGACCGGCGGCCTGACGCGAACCAAGTCGAAGCCAGTCATGGTTGTGGGAGAGAGGGCCAAGGGCGTTTGCAATACGAAATACGCAGTCGTGGGATCGAGCGTGCGGAACTTGGCGCGAAGTTGCTCGACGATGGCGTACACTTTGCTGTTTTTTCTGAACATGCCGAGCGCATCGACGTTTGCCTGTTTGACGAGGCTGATCGGGAGTTTCAGCGGCTGGCGCTTCCCGAACGGATCGGTCACGTCTGGCAGGGCTTCGTCCCTCATCTCAGACCCGGTGCGCGTTATGGCTTGAGGGCGCATGGCCCGATGGACCCATCCCAAGGCCACCGGTTCAATTCCCATAAACTGCTGCTGGACCCGTACGCGACCATCATCTCTGGGCCGGTCACGCATGATGCCTCGTTGATGGCGAGCAACAACCGCAACAGTGAAGCTTTCATGCCCAAGGCGGTTGTGCCCGATGCAGGCGAGACATTCGATTGGGGGGATGATGCGCCACCCGCGCGGCCCTTCTCGCAAAGCGTAGTCTACGAGGCACACGTCAAGGGGCTGACCAAGCAGCATCCATCAATTGCCGCTGAAATCCAGGGGACCTACGACGCGCTGGCCCATCCCGCCATGCTGGAGCATTACGCGGCCTTGGGAATTAAGGCCATCGAGCTGTTGCCCATCCATGCGTTCATCGACGATGCCTTCTTGCTGAAGCGCGGGCTTCGAAACTACTGGGGTTACAACACGCTCAGCTTTTTTGCGCCCGAACTCCGCTACGTTGGCCCGGGCGGCGTCAACGGCTTGAAGCAGGCGATCAAGACGCTGCATGCGCACGGCATCGAGGTGATCCTGGATGTCGTTTACAATCACACCGCGGAAGGCGGCGCGAAGGGGCTCCATCTAAGTTTGAAGGGGCTTGATAACCGCTCCTATTACCGTGCGGATCGCGCTGACTTGTCGGTTTACGTCAACGACACAGGTTGCGGGAACACCTTGAATACGGAACACCCTTTCGTCATGCGCATGGTGCTCGACAGTCTTCGGCATTGGGTTGAAGACTTTCATGTCGACGGTTTCCGGTTTGATCTGGCGCCTGTCCTCGGCCGTGAGGCGCACGGCTTTGATTGCAACAGCGGTTTCTTGCGCGCCTTAATGCAGGACCCGGTGCTTTCGAAGGTCAAGCTGATCGCAGAGCCATGGGACATAGGTCCAGGCGGCTATCAATTGGGCGCGTTTCCCGCCGGTTTTGCTGAATGGAACGACAGGTTTCGCGATGACGTCCGAAAATTCTGGCGCAAAGACAAAGGCTCTGCGGCAGGGTTTGCTGGTCGTCTGGCAGGCTCCGCAGACGTCTTCGACCACGATGGCCGTCAGACCTGGGCGTCGATCAACTTCGTAACGGCGCACGATGGGTTTACGCTCATGGACGTGGTGCGCTACGCCAAAAAACATAATCAGGACAATCACGAAGGCAACCGCGACGGGCACAACGGGAACTACTCAGCGAACTTCGGTGTGGAAGGCCCGACGGACGACGCCGACATCCGCGTGGCACGCGATCGACGCCGCCGCAACCTGTTCGCCAGCCTCTTGCTTGCACAAGGTACGCCCATGGTGCTTGCTGGCGATGAGCTTGGGCAGACCCAGCGCGGCAACAACAACGGATATTGCCAGGACAACGATTTGACGTGGCTGGACTGGGCGTCGGCGGACAAGGCGTTTCTCTCATTTGCTCAGCATGTCATTGCCCTGCGCGCCGCACAGCCAAACCTGCGCCAACCCATTTTTCTGCACGGTGAACCGCGTCCTCAGGATGGGTTGCAGGACATCTTGTGGATGGCCTTTGAGGGGGAGGAACTTGATTGGGACAATCCCTCGTTCAATCGTTTCGCAGTCCATATTCGGCGGGCGGCTGCGGCTCAGCCCATTCGCAACGAACCAGACGATCTGGTGCTTGCAATCAATGCGGGCTCACATGCTGCTTCGTTGCGTTTGCCAGCGTCGACCGGGAAGGCCCAGTGGTCCTTGTTGCTCAACACGGCGGTTACACTTCAAAAGCACCCGGTTTCTCTCAAGAGTTCCTTGACTGACATTGCAGCCGACAGCGTCTGCGTTTTTGCAGCCCAGCAGGTGGGCCAGAGATGACCACGGCCCCCCTCTTCGCGCTTGCTGAGCAGGTGGGCATTGTGCCCGCCTACCATGACTTCGACGGACGCGAGCATGTCGCAGGCCGCGAGACGGTTGAGGCCCTCTTAACGGCCATGGGCTTTGCAACCGATGAAGCAAGCGTGCGCGATCTGATCGCAGCTCATGACGCGGAACAGGCGGCGCGATATGTGCCGCCCGATATCGTCATTACAGCTGAGACGGCAACCGAATTGCCGCTGATGCGCCCTGCTGATCAACTTGCCGCTGACATGGACGAGGAAGCCAAAGTCGATCTGATTTGCGAAGACGGTCGGACGCTTTCTTGTGGTCTCGGTTCTACGCCTGCTGGTGTTATGATCCGGCTGCCGGAGCTTCCAATTGGTTACCACCGCTTGACCCACGGAGGGTTCGACAGCCTCGTCATTTCTGCTCCAACAATTGCACCGGCCCTGCACGATCTGACGGGGATGAAACGAGGCTGGGGTGTGATGGCGTCGCTTTACGGTCTGCGGTCTTCCCGCAATGCCGGGCTTGGCGATTTCGCAGACTTGGCGGACTTTGCGCGCGCGGCGGCCAACGAGGGTGCGGCGTTCATCGGCTTGAATCCGGTTCATGCTCTTGGGACGTCAGCGGATCACCACAGCCCTTATTCGCCGTCGCACCGTGGGTTTCTCAATTCGCGCCTGATCGCGGTTGATCAGGTTCCCGAGGTCATCGCCTCTCAAAATGCGCAACGGCTGCTTCAGACCTCCGAACCGGTGCTTGAAAACCTGCGCAATTCAGACCTGATCCAGCATGCTGATGTGACCCAGGTTAAGTCTGACATCCTGCGCGCGGCCTTCGACGACTTTGATCAAGAACCGGCCGACGGCCCCCGGCACTGCGCTTTCAGCGCCTACATGCGCGAAGGCGGTGCCACGTTGAGACATTTCTGCATCTTCGAGACGATCTCGGAGCATCACGGCTCGGATTGGCTGGCATGGCCCGAGGCATTCCAGGATGCGGGCAGCCAAGCGACCCAGTCGTTTGCGGAAACGCATGACCGCGATGTTCGCTTTCATGCCTATCTGCAATGGATCGCCGAGACCCAACTTGCCAAGGCACAAGACACCGCGACGTCGGCTGGCATGAGCCTCGGTCTTTATCTCGACCTGGCGGTTGGCGTGCGGCCGTGTGGCGCTGAAACGTGGGCTGGGGAACGGGTCTTTGCCAGGGGGGTGTCGCTTGGCGCTCCGCCGGATGCGTTCAGCTCGACCGGGCAGATTTGGCAACTGGCGCCGTTCAACCCCGCGACACTGAAAGGTGCAAGATACCGGCCGTTTATCGACACGATCCGTACTTTGCTGTGTCATGCAGGAATGATCCGGATTGATCATGCGATTGGTTTGATGCGGTGTTTCTGGATACCGGACAGAGCTGCATCTGCCCGCGTTCCTGGCGCTTATGTGACCTATCCGTTTGATGTTCTTCTCGCGATCCTCCGTGTTGAGGCGCAGCGCGCCAACGCTCTCATCATCGCCGAAGACCTGGGGCTTGTTCCTGCAAATCTGCGCGAAGCGCTTGGCGATGCGGGTCTTTACCGGTGCTCGGTCATGCAATTTGAACGCTCGCATGAGGATGTCTACCGGGCGCCAAGCGCCTATCCGAAGCGCGCGCTCGCAAGTTTTGCAACGCATGATACGCCGACCGTTGCAGGGTTCTGGCATGGCCGCGATATAGATGAACGGACCCGGGTCGGTGATCTCGTCGGCGATGCGATAGAACATCAGCGCGCCACGCGTAGACATCACTGCCATCAACTGGCGGAAATGGCTGGGCTGTCCGATGGGCCCCACTCCGACAACGATGTGTGTATGGCTGTCCACACCGCACTGGCGGACTGTTCGTCCGATTTGGTCGCCGTCCAATTCGATGACATTATCTGTACGCACATGCAGCCCAACCTGCCGGGCACGACACACGAGTACCCAAACTGGCAATTGAAATATGACACCGATGTTGCTTCCTTGACCGATGACGCCCGGCTGAAGGGGACAGGGGCAATCATGAGGAACGCAGGCCGCTGCAAACGTGTTCTGGGTTAAACTGCTGGAGGGGCAGCGGCCAAAGGCGTTACGTCTCTGGGTTATGGTATGGGTCGATTGTGTAAGGCCCTGATCGATCTACGGCATCAATATGTCGGCTGGCACACTCCGCCGTGAAACGTCGCACCGACGCGACGCACGGTGAAAACTCTCTTAAATTCGAGGGCCCGGCGCGGGGGGACATTCATCCTATCGCCTACCTCAGTCATTCGGTGCGTTGGACCTGCAAAGGACACTATGAACGAGCACTTCAAACCTTCATCGCCTCGCGCTCCACAACTGAGTGCCTCGATCCAGCATCACCTCAAATTTACGGTGGGTGAACCAGCCGAGTCCGCAAGCTTGTCACACTGGCGGTTTGCATTGTCCTATGCGATCCGGGATCTGATCGTCGCGCCCTGGTTTGAGAGTGAACGGCGTGTGCTCGCGGAAAAGCGCAAGCGGGTCTACTACCTCTCGATGGAGTTCCTGATAGGGCGGCTTCTTGAAGACGCTGTTGTCAATCTTGGCCTTGAAGACGAGACGCGTTTGGCTCTGGAAGATGTCGGGCTCGACTACGCCGACGTCATTGGTGATGAACCTGATGCGGCTCTGGGCAACGGCGGACTGGGCCGTCTGGCGGCCTGCTTCCTAGATAGTATGTCGACGCTTGGCATTCCTGCCTTTGGTTATGGCATCCGTTACAACCATGGGCTCTTCAAGCAGCGGTTTGCGGATGGGTGGCAGATTGAAGAGGCGGAAGACTGGCTAAACCAAGGGCACGTGTGGGAACTGCGCCGGACACAGGCCGCGATCCCCATCGGCTTTGGCGGCCACGTGACGGCAGGCGAAGGCGATGCGCATGTCTGGCATCCGTCTGAAACGGTTCTCGCGTCTGCCTATGATACGCCATCTCCAGGGTGGCGCGGCGTCTGGGTGAACACGCTGCGCCTCTGGTCGGCACACTCGACTGTCGTGTTTGACCTTGAGCCGTTTAATCGCGGCGATTTCCTTGGTGCTGCAAAATCAAACGTCCTCGCTGAAACCATTTCGCGCGTTCTGTATCCAGACGACACGACGGTTGAAGGTAAACGCCTACGACTGAAGCAGGAATTCTTCTTTACTGCTGCATCTCTACGGGATCTTGTGACGCGATTCCTAAAGCATAACGACGACTTGCGCGCCTTGCCGGACAAGGTCGCCATCCAGCTTAATGACACACACCCGGCAATCGCCGGGCCCGAACTGATCCGCATCCTGGTTGATGACCATGGTGTGCCGTTTGATGATGCCTTGGATCTCGCACGGCAAACGCTGCATTACACGAACCACACATTGATGCCGGAAGCCCTGGAGAAGTGGCCGACGGACCTGATGGCGGAGATTTTGCCCCGCCATCTCCAACTCATCGAGCGGATCGATGCTCACCATTCGGGTGAAGTCTCAGCTGCCGGGCATACCCGCTCACAGGCTGCGGCGGCCGTCACGGACGGCGTCGTTCAGATGGGCAATCTGGCGTTCATCACTGCGAGCAACGTCAATGGCGTGTCGCGCTTGCATACGGATCTCATGCGCGAGACCGTGTTTGCAGAGCTCAATACCCTGCACCCGGGGCGGATCAGCAGCCAGACGAATGGCGTGACCCCACGGCGCTGGCTGCGGAGCTGTAATACTGGTCTGAGCGCTCTTTTGACCGATAGCATTGGAGAGGGCTGGGAGACCGATCTCGATCGGCTCAACGACCTGAAACCGTTTGCAGATGACGCTGCATTTCGTGAAAAATTCGATGCCGCCAAGCGGGCCAACAAGGAACGACTGGCCGCTTACCTGCAAGCCAAGACCGGACACATCCTCGATCCCGATGCGATGTTTGATATCCAGATCAAACGTATTCACGAATATAAGCGTCAGCTTATGAACGTGCTGGAGGCGGCCGCACTGTGGAATGAGATGCGCCGTGATCCTGATAAAGACTGGCCGGCGCGTGTCCGCATTTTTGGCGGTAAGGCTGCTCCTGGCTATGAGATGGCCAAGCTGATCATCAAACTGATCAACGACATCAGGCAGGTCATCAATGCCGATCCGGAAACAAAGGGCCGGTTGAAGATTGTCTATCCGCCCAACTACAATGTTTCCATGGCTGAGATGCTGATCCCGGCCGCCAATCTTTCAGAGCAGATTTCCACAGCAGGTATGGAAGCATCTGGCACGGGCAACATGAAGTTTGCCATGAATGGCGCGTTGACCATTGGGACGCTGGATGGTGCGAACGTGGAAATGCGCGACCATATCGGCGCTGAAAACATCTTCATTTTCGGCAAGACCGCCAGCGACGTCGAACGTACCCGTGCCGAGGGCTATAGTCCGTCGGCTGCCATCGAAGCCAGTCCACGCTTAAAGGAAGTCGTCGAGCAGATTGAAACCGGTGTGTTCTCGCCGGACGACCCCGCCCGCTTCCATTCACTCGCCGACAACCTGCGCCATCACGACTGGTTCATGGTGGCAGCCGACTTCCAGGCGTATTACGATGAGCAGCGAATTGTCGACGCGGCCTGGGCCGACCAAGCCGACTGGGTGCGGCGCGCCGTGCTCAATACAGCTTCAATGGGTTGGTTTTCATCTGATCGCACAATCCGCGGCTATGCCGATGAGATCTGGCACACCCAGTCGGCGCTCTAGAAACGTCCAACATGTTAGCGAGGTCTCGTGACTGTAACGAAGGCGACGCTCACCGCGCATGATATCGATGCGATTGTCACCGGCAAGGACGGAGACCTTTTCTCCAAGCTGGGTATACATGAGGCCGGGACTGGGTATGTGCTGCGGGCCTTCGTTCCTGGTGCCACTACCCTTGATGTTGTCACTGCCGCACCGAACGATGTGACGACAGCTCTGGAACAGGTTCATCCTGAGGGGCTTTTCGAGGCCCATTTCGCTGTCGCGCCGCAAGCATACATCTTGCGCGCGACCAACAGCCAAGCCACATGGTTGGTTGAGGATCCTTATCGCTTTGGGCCGGTCTTCGGCAGTTGGGATGAGCACTTGTTTGCAGAAGGCACACATGAGCAGCTTTGGAACATGCTGGGTGCACACCCCTGCCAACACGAAGGCGCGGATGGCGTTCGGTTTGCGGTCTGGGCGCCGAATGCTCAGCGGGTTTCGGTCGTCGGTGGCTTCAACGACTGGGACGGGCGAAAGCACGTCATGCGGGCGCGCGGAGCAACCGGTGTATGGGAGCTGTTCGTGCCCGGCTTGGCCGAAGGCGAAGCCTACAAGTATGAAATCAAAGCTGCTGACGGCACGCTCTTACCACTGAAGGCCGATCCTGTTGCGTTCGGATCAGAACACCCGCCAAAACAGGCCTCGATCGTTCGCGATCTTCGCCGATATGGCTGGTACGACGACGCCTGGATGACAACGCGGGCCGCTCGGCATTCCAGTACGCAGCCGATTTCGATTTATGAAGTGCATCTGTCCAGTTGGCGACGCCGGTCCAACGAGGGGAACCGGCCGTTATCGTACCATGAACTTGCGCGTGAACTGATCCCCTACGTCAAGGACCTTGGTTTTACACACATTGAGGTGCTACCGATTTCTGAGTATCCGTTTGACGGGTCTTGGGGCTATCAGCCGACGGGCATGTTTGCGCCAACCATTCGCCACGGGACAGCTGATGAATTCCGGAGCTTTGTGGAAGCCTGTCACGATGCCGATCTTGGTCTGATCCTTGACTGGGTTCCTGGTCACTTTCCGGCTGATGACCACGGCCTGGCGAAGTTCGACGGAACCGCACTTTACGAGTATGCCGATCCGCGGGAAGGCTTCCACCAGGATTGGAATACGCTGATCTACAATTATGGTCGGCGCGAAGTGTTGAATTTTCTCGTGGCCAATGCGCGGTATTGGCTGAAGGAATTTCACATTGATGGGCTGCGGGTCGATGCCGTCGCGTCCATGCTTTACCGCGATTACAGCCGAAAACCCGGAGAGTGGGTTCCGAATATCCACGGCGGTCGCGAAAACCTCGAAGCAATTGCTTTTCTTCAGCGGATGAACACGGAAGTCTACGGGCAAGACGCATCCATCATGACCATCGCTGAAGAGTCCACCGCGTTCCCAGGTGTAACCCGTCCCGTCCACCATGATGGCCTGGGGTTTGGCTTCAAGTGGAATATGGGGTGGATGCACGACACGCTGGAATACATGAAGGCCGACCCTATTTATCGCCGGCATGAGCACGGAAAAATCACGTTTGGTTTGCACTACGCCTTTTCGGAGAACTTTGTGCTGCCGCTCAGTCACGATGAAGTGGTGCATGGCAAGGGGTCCCTCATCGGCAAAATGCCGGGATCGGACGCCGATAAATTTGCTAACCTTCGAGCTTACTACGCGCTGATGTGGGCGCACCCGGGCAAGAAGCTTTTGTTCATGGGCGGTGAAATTGCCCAGCGCAGCGAATGGAACCACGACGCCACGGTGGTCTGGGACCATCTGAACGACCCAAAGCATGCGGGCATCCAAAGTTTGGTTCGAGACCTCAATGCGATTTACCGGCAGATGCCTGCGCTTCACCAGCGCGACGTTCGCGAAGATGGTTTCGAATGGCTTGAGATTGAAGCGGCTGATGAAAGCGTTTTCGCTTGGCTCCGGCGTGGCGAAGACGGTGCGGCCCCGGTCGTTTGCATTTTCAATATGACGCCGATTGAGCGTACGGGTTGGACGCTGGGTGTGCCTCATGCTGGTGTCTGGCGCGAACGGTTGAACTCAGATGCCGCCATCTACGGTGGCGGCAATCGTGGCAATATGGGTGGCGTTGCGTCCGAGCCTGTGCCGACCAAAGGCCAGCCGCATTGCATCACCTTGACCCTGCCGCCACTCACCGGGCTGTACTTCAGTCTTGATGAGGGGACAGGCTGATTGCCATCGTGATGGCCTGTATTGCTCGCGTCTTGTGTCGCGCGCCGATCTATTGTTTACCCGGCAAGCTCCCGACCTTGCGTGAGCCTTAACGCTTTGCGGCTCGCGTGAACAACACGCCCATGCTGTCCGACAATGTCACAGGACCACCTTGATATTCCTGCGGCAGCGGCGGAGTGGCGAGTGTGACGGTCCAGCCCTTTTTATCCTTTCCGGACGCATGCAGGTCGAGTGGATCGAAATCCTCGATGGCCTCGCCTTCCATGTGGGCGATAATCAAGACCTCTTCGCCGTCGGGCCCTTTGCGATGGGACTTGAACAGTACGGTCCCCTCGACCGGTTGGCGGTATTCAAATGTTTCATGCTTTGAGAAGTTCTGCTGCAACCAAGGCCGCTCTGCGCGGAACTTTCGAAGGGCATAGTTGAAAGCCGTCTGTTCGTCACTCAATGCCGCTTCGTAAAGTGAGACATTGCAATAGTCGTGCATGTCATCCATCCAGGCGCGCGCGAACGCTTTCAGGCTTTCGGGCGTAAACGGTTTTTCGCCTGCCAATGGCGGGTCGACCTGATTCAAGAGCTTGGTGATAACGTCCAGATCATAGTCGGTGACGTCGACCAGAGCTGGCAGAAAGCCCATGAAGCGCCGAAGTTCATCACGCTCGCCGAAGCCCATTTCCTTCAGCCGTACAAACGAGGATGGAACTGAATACGCGTAGGTATCGATCTGCCATGTCAGTGAAACCGCCTCTTCGGCCACCACCTTCACGCCGTATCTGTCATCCTGGTTCCTGATGAAGCCCCAGCTTGCGCGCGCGGATGCATTCAGGAAGTCCATGGGCACTCCGGGGAACGCAGCATAGGTCACCAGGTTGATCGCCGGGTTGTCATACGCTTTGTCGAGGATTTCCATCCGCGATTCGCCAAGCCGCGTGTTGACGTTCAGCTTTGGGCTGATCTGCGTGCCACGCCGCAGGGTATCATGGTTGGCGCATCCCGAAATCCAGTGCGACCCGTGTTCGACGATCTCACGTATCCGCCACCATTTCGAAAGCCAGAAGCAGAACAAGAACGGCGTGTTGTGAGCAAAGGTCAGTGGTCCCCACTGGAACACATCATCGTCGCGCTGCTTTTCGATCACCGCGCGATACGTCGAGGACAGCTCCCAATCCGACTGCGGCCATGGCCGGCCGTCTTCGAAGATGAACCAGGGGCGGTAACGGACACCGGCGACGTCCTGGACGACGTCTGACATGGATTGGAGATAGTCATCATCGTGGCGCATGGTCTCGCCGGCCATGTCGTACCATTGGAAGTCCTGCGCGCCATCAACGCGCACACCGTCGGCGCCGAAGTTCACTTTGCGACGCTGCATCTCCAGGAGGATAGCGCGCACGATCCCGTGCCGGTAATTGATGTTTTGGCCATACATGTTCGGGCCGGCGAAATAGTAGTGGTTGAGAGCAGACAGGGCCTGATTGTCGGCGTGACCGAAGACGACGTCGAAAATCAGTTTTTTGGGCGATTCTGGAAAGTTATGGAGTGCGGCTGCCAAGTCGACGAGTTCGTCGGGACGGCCCGTTTCCAGGATGGCTGGATTGACGCCCGCCATCCCCGACGTCATGACGTCATAGCCCCAGTTGGTTGTGTCAACGCGACGGAGATCGACCATGACGGACCCATCGTCGCTTTCTGTTTCACTCCAGAAGTCCGGACCTTTTTCATACAGCGTCGTCGGCTCGACGGGCATCAACTGTACCGCGCCGTAGCCTAGAAAAATGCGCTCGTGGGGTTCATGGTTCAGGTCACGCCGGCAGCGCTCGGCAAGGTGCTCGAAGTGCCGCGTCAGACTGGCGATTGTTCCACCAGCGGTCGCGGTGGCGACGTGGATTTGAAGGATGCAGGACGGTGGTCCGATCTTCAACGGTTCGTCGCCTGTCTGGCGCTCCGCAAGCTCCTGATAGTAGGCAAGATCGGAACGGGCAGCCTGCATGGCTTCGAGATCGTAGTATTCCGCGGGGGCCATGGCTCCGAAGGGAAGCGAATTAGCCAGCGGATCGAATATCCGGTGCCAGACTCCTTCCGCGTCGCGCCAGGTGATTGCATAAAACGTCCCAACCACGTCCCGTGTTCCAGCACGCATGCCGTCCACCACAGCGAACGCGAATGCGTCGAAGCGCTGAACCGGGACACGTGTGCGTTTGAAGGTGTGTGTCTGCCGGGAGACTTGCAGGTTCAAGGGCTCGGTCGGTTCAAGGAGTTCAAGAAATATGTCGCCGTCGGGAATGCGACGCTCCATCAGTTCGGGGAGCCAGAAACCGACCTCGCATCGGTCGCCGACCTTATTTGCGCCGAGCCGCAGGGCGATCAGCTGGCCCGCGTCAAACTGGCTATCTGCTGCATCCAATGTCTCGCGGCACCAGTGCACCAGCGCTTCCGTTGCGGCGGTATCGACCGTGAACTTTGGGTGTTTATCCATCAATTGCCCTCGATAAAGCATGCCGCTTCCAGCGCGAAGTCGCGTCGGCGTCAGCAGATGTGGTCGTCTGATATGAAAATGTGGGGGCGCCGCTGTTGGATTTCAGCGATTCTGCCGATTTGTGTCAGGCCGTGTTGGCCTTGGCCGGATTGGTCCCCTTAATGGCATCGAACACACGCTGTTGCTCGTCTGCCCAGGCCTTGATGTCGAGTTCCCTCACCGTGCGCTTCATGGCTTTCATCCGCTCACGGCGCTCGTCCATGGGCATGTCCAATGCCTGGTCGATGGCTGCATCCATATAGCGGTGGGAAAATGGGTTGACGAGAAGCGCATCGCTGAGCTCCACAGCGGCGCCTGCGAATTCGGATAACACAAGTGTCCCGACGTCGACGTCATCGCCGACCTTTTGAGCGGCGACGAATTCAGCGGCGACGAGATTGAGACCGTCTGCAAGGGGTGTAATCCAACAGATGTCGGCGGCACGGTAATAAGACACCAATTCATCAAACTTGACCGGCTTTGAAAGCAACGAGACAGGCTGCCATTCGAAGCTGCCGAATTTGCCGTTGATGTGGCCTGTCAGTGATTCAATCTCGCGCTGCACTTCCTGATAGGCTGCCATGTCCCGATTGGCTTCGACCGATACGTGCATCAGACGGATCTTACCGATCAACTCAGGGCGTCTTTCAAACAAGCGTTCGTAAGCGCTGAGCAGTTCCGCGCCGCCTTTGGTGTAGTCGGTTCGCGAGACCGATATGATTAAGCGGCAGCCATTCAGGTCATCGATAATCGATTCCATGCGTTCGCTGGCATCGTCGCGCTGTGCAACGGTCGTGATGTAGTCGACATCAATGCCGACGGGATGCGACGACAGCAGGATTTCGCGTCCGGCAAAGCCCAGGCGGATCGGGACCGTGCTCTCGGACAAGGCCATGCCGCGGGATGAGAACTCGTTTCGAACCGGGATCTCTTCGAGGACTTCACAATCGAAAAGGCTTTTCGCCGTTGAGACGAAATTCACTGTGTAGCGCGGGACGTGGAAGCCGATCACATCACAAGACAAAAGGCTCTCGATGATTTCGACGCGCCATGGCATGACGTTGAACATGTCAGCTGCTGGAAAAGGCGTGTGGTGAAAGAAGGCGACCTTCAGCTTGGGATTGATGCGCTTGATGTACTGGGGTACGAGCCAAAGGTTGTAGTCGTGAACCCAAATGACGCTGCCTTCTGTCGCCTCGGCGGCAGCGGCTTCTGCAAACAGCCAGTTGACTTCACGGAATGTCGGCCAATCAACGGGGTCGTAGTTGTAGCGTTCCTTGAAGGAATGCAGGATCGGCCACATCGCCTCTTTGGAGGTGACATGGTAAAAGCTCGTCACCTGTTCGGCTGTGAGCGGCAGTCGGCTAACCCGGTAGGTGCCGTAGCTGTCCTCGATCGTGATCACGCGCTCGAAGTCGGCGGCCCCATCTTCTGACGCTTTCCAAGCCACCCACGATCCGCCATCGGCGCGACCGAAAAAGCTCTTCAGCGTCGGCACGATGCCATTTGGGCTTTTGTTTTCGCGTTGGATGATTTCGCCATCGACAAGCACCTCTTCGTAGGGCTGCCGATGGTAGACGATCACAAGTTCAGACATTGAGTGGCGGTCTCTTTTTTGGACTCATTTCATGATGATGCACAGCCTCGGCAATTCCTCCGGCTCCATGGGATGAGGCGACATAGACGTGCGATTTGTCGGTGACTTTGGCCAATAGCCCCGCCTCGCTGTTGCCCACGGCGACGCCACGCAATCCCGTTTCAAACAACGATAAGTCGTTCATCGTGTCGCCGGCGACGAGCACCTTTTCGTCTTCGACTTCGAGGAATTCAATCAACCGCTTAAGAGAGGGCCCCTTGCTGATGCCAGGTGGGAGGACATCGAAAAAACGATTGTCGGAGATGAGCACGTCGAAGCCCATTTCACGGATGCGGTGTCCGGCTGCATCGTCATAGGTCCCAGGATCCAAATCGTAACTGACTCGATAGCGGAAAGGTGTTGGCTGCAACGTCAAACCGCTAGCTCCGTCTAGCGCGGCTTTAATCTCATCGGCGCGGTTGTTCCAAAGCTTGGAGATTTCGGTTTCAAGTTGTGGGATCGGCGCGACCCTGCGGCCGTCGTCATCGTTTTCCGGGTGGACCTGGGCAATCGTGGTTCCAACGTCACCAATCACGTAGTCAGGCCAGGGAACACCTGTTTCCCTGCAGAGATACTCTATGAACGGCAGGTCGCGGCCCGACACGAAGATTAATCCGACATCGCTGCGTGCGCTCTCGATCCAATCGTAAAGTGCTGCGCGCTGATCCTGCGATCCCCCGAGAAAGGTTCCGTCGAGATCAGTCGCGAGGATGAATTGTCGATGCTTCATAAGGGGCGTTGTTTGCTCTCTTGTTTGAGCGCTCGGCCGACGTCATAGGCTTAATCGAGTTTGCCGCTCGGGGTGCGTGGTGGTGTGTCGGAAACCATTACGTCATAAGATCGGCGACGTGCTGGGCAGCACCCTCGCCCTGCGGATGCTCCAATTCAATGTCGAGCGCGCGCGGTTCAGCCTCCAGGGGACGCGTCCAAAGGTTGCCGAAGGTTTCGCCGATGTCGGCATGCTCATGGACGATGGCGTAGACGGCCTCCGATATCGGCATTTCGATGCCCTTGGCGCGAGCCAAATGAACGACGGATGCGCAATTCGCAACACCTTCGACGACAACGGGTTTGCCGTCAAAAATTTCATCGCGAGGGCGATGCTGGCCAAGCTGAGTGCCATAGCTCAAGTTGCGGGATTGCAGGCTCGAGCACGTCAGAATTAAATCACCGATCCCGGAAAGTCCCGTCACGGTTTCGCGGCGACCGCCAAGCGCCTCCGCCAGCACTTTCATTTCGTCCAAGCCACGGGTGATGAGGGCTGCGCGTGTGTTTGATGCAAAGCCTGCCCCCGTCACGATCCCGCACAATATGGCCAGAACGTTCTTGACCGCGCCGCCGACTTCAACGCCGACCACGTCATCGGACATGAAGGGCCGGAACGTTTCCGTCCCCAGCGACACGGCCACCCGGGCTGACAATGTTTCTTCTGGTTGTCGACCATCTGCACGGTCGAATTCACAGGCAATCGTGACGGCCGTTGGAAACCCCTTGGCCGTTTCGTCGGCAAAGGTTGGCCCGGACAGAGCGCCGACTTCGTGGCCAGGAATGGCCTCTTTGACAACTTGTGTCATCAACAGACCACTTTCGGCCTCAATCCCCTTGGCGCACACGATCAACGGGACGCCGACTTTGAGCACGTCACGGAGTTGCTGACAGATATCGCGAATGGACGTCGACGGAGTAACCAGTAAAACGAGGTCGGTATCCGCACACGCTTCAGCCATGTCCGTCATGGCCACGAGACCTTCAGCCAGAGGCACATCGTTCAGGTAGCGGGTGTTGCGACGGTTGGTGTTGATATCGTCCACGATGGTCTTGCTGCGACCCCATATGCGAACGTCGCGACCGGCACTTCTTGCAGTGGTCGCAAGAGCTGTTCCCCAAGCGCCCGCACCGATTACCGTCACGCGCTCGAATGGAATGGCCGAAAGATGATTCTCGTTTTTCGATTTCACAATGGTCGTGGCGTGTTCCATCCGACGTTTGGCTCTGTATACTTCCGCGTGCACTCTCGTTGTTCGGAAGTCTAACACATTCGCCAGACCCTGCAAAAAGTGTGGTCAGCGCTCGATTGTTCCGTAACATGAATGGGACGTCCGGATCGGTCGATTGATTGGCAGGAACGAAGTTCCAAGCGTGAGGGTTCGCCACTTGTCAGGCACGTTTCAAAACACACTCAAGTGGGTCATCCCGTCTCTATGAACGAAGTCGCACAGGCGTTGCACCCCATCGATCTCGTCGTCGTCGCACTGTACTTCGCAGTCGTTATCGCCATCGGAATTCACGTCAGCCGTCAAACGCAAACCGGAGAAGACCTGTTCCTTGCGGGGCGGTCGCTCGGCTGGTTCGCGATTGGCATGTCGCTGTTTGCGTCTAACATTTCGTCCACAACTCTTATTGGCCTGACGGGTTCGGCCTACGCCGATGGCATTTCGGTTTCGGCCTATGAGTGGGTTGCCGGCGTTCCGCTGATCATCCTGGCGTTTGTGTTTGTGCCAATGTTTCTTGCTGCGCGCATTACGACCGTCCCTGAGTATCTCGAGGTGCGATATGACAATCGGGTGCGGCGGTATTTTTCGGCCACCACGATTGCGCTGACCGTTCTGGTCGATATGGCGGGTGGCCTATATGCCGGCGCGGTTGTGCTGCGTGTGTTTTTTCCCGACGTTTCGTTGTGGGCGTTCTGTGCCGCGATTGGTTTGTTCGCGGGCTTATATACTGCGACAGGTGGCCTGCGGGCGGTTGTCTACACCGACATCCTTCAGGCTGTTGTGCTGCTCGTTGGAAGTACTGCGTTGACCATCGTGATGTTTGGCAAACTGGATTATTCGTGGGCCACGGTGCTGGCCTCGGCACCAGCTGAGCATTTCTCCGTGATTCGCCCGTTCGATGATCCGCAACTGCCATGGCCCGGCTTGGTCAGCGGCGTTGTACTGTTGGGGTTTTGGTACTGGGTCACCAACCAATACATTGTCCAACGAGTTCTCGGCGCGCGGGATCTGCGCCATGCGCAATGGGGCGCGATGTTCGGTGGTGGTTTGAAGCTTTTGCCGCTGCTTGTGATGGTACTGCCGGGCGCCATGGCGATTTCGGTTTATCCAGACATTGCCAATCGAGACATGGTCTTTCCCACAATGATTGTCAGCGCGTTGCCGATCGGACTTTCCGGTCTCGTTCTGGCCGGCTTGATCGCGGCCATCATGTCGAGTGTGGATTCGACGCTGAATGCCTCATCCACGCTGATCGTCCATGACTTCGTAATGAAAGACGGCGAACAGCTTGAGCCTACGGTGGAACGGCGGTACGGGCAGTTTACAACGCTTGCGGTCATGGTCGTTGCCATTGTGTGGGCGCCTGCGATCGAAAACTTTTCCGGCCTGTGGGCTTATCTCCAGCAGGTGTTTTCCATTCTTGTTCCGCCGGTGGCAGCCATCTTCCTCATCGGCGCGTTCTGGAAGGGTGCGACGGCAAACGGCGCGTTCTGGGCACTCGCCGTAGGCCACGCAATTGGTGCGTGTGTCTTCATCGCGACGCAGGTCGGGCTCTGGCCGCTGCATTTCACAATCAACGTGTTTGTCATGACCGTGGTGTCAGGCTGCGTTCTGGGGCTTGTTTCCAAGTATGGATCGGCAGAAAGTCTGCCGCGCGCAGACCAAATTCAACGCGGTGTCTGGCGGCCTGCCATAGCTATCGCGCCAGAAACAAAGGCGGCCTCTTTTCTGGTCGACCCGCGCCTCCATGCGGCGCTTGTGTTGTGCGGGATCGTGGCAACGGTTGTTGTTTTTTGGTGATGCGGCCGGTGCATTGGTGAAGGGTTGTCTGGTGGGCCGGTGAGGCCGTCTGCTTTTGCTTGACTTCTAATTGCAATCCGATGGTGTGGAATGGAAACTGGTTGACCGCTTTGCGGCGGGCGTGCGCCGAACAATAAAAAACGCGAGCGCCCGGTTGATGGACGCCCGCGTCTTTCATGTATGTATCAAGTCACCGCTGATTAGGCTGCGGCGGTCGCATCCGATGATGTTGGAACCGATGCGATCGTCTTCAGAATCTGCGATGCGATGGCGTAGGGGTCCCCTTGGGAGTTTGGACGGCGGTCCTCAAGGTATCCTTTGAAGCCATTATTCGCGAAGCTATGGGGAACTCGGATCGATGCACCCCGGTCCGCGATGCCCCAGCTGAACTGGTCGATCCGCTGTGTTTCGTGCAGGCCGGTCAGACGCATGTGGTTGTCTGGGCCATAGACGGCGATGTGTTCGGCGCAGTTGGCTTCGAAGGCAGCCATGAGCTTCTCGAAATACTCTTTGCCACCGACGTCGCGCAGGTAAGTGGTTGAGAAGTTGGCGTGCATGCCGGAACCGTTCCAGTCCGTCTCGCCGAGTGGCTTACAGTGATATTCGATGTCGACGCTGTACTTTTCACCGAGACGCTGAAGCAGATAGCGGGCCATCCACATTTCGTCGGCTGCGCGCTTTGAGCCCTTGCCGAAAATCTGGAATTCCCACTGGCCCTTAGCGACTTCCGCGTTGATGCCTTCGTGATTGATGCCTGCTGCAAGGCAGATGTCGAGATGCTCTTCGACGATCTGCCGTGAGATATCGCCCACCGAGCTGTACCCGACGCCTGTGTAGTATCTACCCTGTGGTTCGGGGTAGCCGCTTGCGGGGAAGCCAAGCGGACGGCCTTCCTGGTAGAAGAAGTATTCTTGTTCGAAGCCGAACCATGCGCCATCGTCATCCAGGATGGTTGCGCGCTTGTTCGATGGATGTGGTGTCACCCCGTCTGGCATCATGACTTCGCACAACACAAGGACGCCATTGATCCGCTCTGTATCCGGGAACACGCGTACCGGTTTCAGAACGCAATCAGAGCTGCTGCCGTCGGCCTGTTTGGTGGAGCTGCCGTCAAAGCCCCAGTTTGGCAACTGCTCGACCGTGGGGAACGCATCGTATTCCTTGATCTGGGTTTTCCCGCGCAAATTGGGGACGGGTTCGTACCCATCCAGCCAAATATACTCGAGTTTAAACTTCGTCATTTTGGGGCTCTCCTCATTCGTGACGGGGGATTTGGTTTTTGCGTCTGTCGTCGGACCAGAACCTGGTCCTTTGAGTGCTGGCGCTGCGGTTGCAGCCGAAGCGGCTGCCGCAGTTGCTGCTACGGCTGCTGTTGGAGCCGTTGCCGCTGGTGGCGGTGGTGATGGTTTGGCTGCCACAGGAGCAGGGGCAGCTGGCGGTGGTGGTGGTGCCGGCTTCGCCGCTGCGGGTGTTGGAGCCGCTGCTGGTGGTGGCGTCGGCTTGGCCGCTGCAGGAGCAGTGGCAGCTGCCGGTGATGGCGCCGCTTGTGTTGCAACGGGTGCGGGTGACGCCGGAGCAGGCTGAGCGGCCTGCGTTGCGACTTCAACAGGTGTTGGTGCCGCCGTCGTTGCCGAGACCGCTGTCTGAACACCGGTTGTACTTTGCACTTTAACTTGATCGTCTGATGGCACAGGCTGCATGTCTGGTCGCAACCATTTTCCGAACTTTCTGAACATATACGACCCCTCCTGGCCCCTAATAAAATTCACTCGAACCAAAAATGCTATAGAAATATGCAACTTTTTCACATGCTCAAATTTTAAGCATGCCGTGTTTTGTTCTAGGGCAAAACGTGATTCTGAGCGATAATGGAGGGATCGCCTTTGTGATTGGCGTTTCGGAGGATTCATAACGCGAAAGTCGAGGACCATGAAAAAAGCAGAACGGAAAACGGCCAAAATTTATGCATTCCCAGCACCGGGCCTGGGCCATCGTGCCAACAGGTTTGCCGGTCAGCCACGCTTGCAGCAAGCCAGTTTGCCAGCGTTGAGCAAGATGGAATTTGGCTCCGGCTGGTATCACGATGCGGCAATTCAGAACGCTCCATCGCGACAAAAGCCGTAAAGCAGAACACGTGTTCCAGGGCTTTTTCTTGGACTTCGGTTGAACAGATATTTGCGCGTGCGCGACCCTCTAGATGGAGGGTGACGCGGCTTTCCCGTCATGCAATTCGTGCGCGCGCCGCGTTCGACAGGATGCCTCTCCAACCGGTTGTTCGCTGCTTCCAGGATTCGGCGCTTCGTCCGGACGAAGGCTTACGCCCCAAACACAGACCAGCCCATACGCTTGGTCAGCTGCTCCAATGCAATCTGACCCAGGTGTGAGTTCCCCGAGGCGTCCAGCCCCGGGGCCCAGACTGCGATCGATGCCTTGCCGGGGGCGACCGCCAGAATTCCGCCCCCAACCCCGCTCTTACCGGGCAAGCCCACGCGATAGGCAAATTCACCGGACCCGTCATAGTGTCCGCACGTGAGCATCACGGCGTTGATCCGGCGCGCGCGGTCTGGCTGGACGACGGCAAGGCCTGTTGTCGGGTTGCGGCCGCAATAGGCGAGAAAACGCCCGGCCATGGCTAGCTGGCGGCATGACATGGCGATTGCGCAATGGTGGAAATAGACACCCAGGGTGTAGTCCACCGGGTTTTCCAACACCCCGAATGCCTTCATATAATTGGCCAGGGCGCTGTTGCGGAACCGCGTTTTCTGTTCTGAAGCTGCGACCGCCTTGTCGATGTAGACCGTGTTGTCCTCTGCAATGAACTGCATGAAACGCAGGATCTCGCCCAGCGCCTCGCACGGTTCGTGTCCCGACAGAATCAGATCCGTTACTGCGATTGCGCCGGCGTTGATAAATGGATTGCGCGGCTTGCCATGTTCGGCTTCCAACTGGACGATCGAGTTGAACGGGCTGCCTGACGGCTCGCGTCCAACACGGGACCACAGACGCTCACCGACCTTGCCCAGGGCAAGCGTCAAGGTGAAGGCCTTGGAAATACTCTGAATTGAGAAGGGTGTCTCACTGTCGCCGCCTGCTACGACATTGCCGTCGCGATCCACAACCACGATGGCGAACGCCTGCGGATCAACTTTCGCCAATTCCGGGATGTAGGTTGCCACTTTTCCCCGGTCCGTCCTCTGGCGCATCTCTTCTGAGATTTCCTGGACGACATTTTCCAGATGGCTCACTGCAGTTTCCCCCACTCATACCGACGCCTATGCCGGCTACAACCGTTTCAGGGCGACGTCCTGATATGGCCAGCGGCTCATACAGCGAGGTGGTGGCGGATAGCAACTCGCGCGGGCGCACGGTCTCATTTGCGCGATCAAGAGCGGCTCACCCGAGGCGAAGTTCGGGATTCTAGACCGAATGGAGAGTGGGGTGCAGCGACCGCCATTGTCCAACCGGAGCTGGACGTGAGGGCGAATTCAGGCGGCCGCTGCTCATCCCAAACCATTACTAAGCTCGCGGGGTGAAGCATCGTGATGGCGGGATATTCGATTCGCTTGGTTTAGGTCCGGGCCCTTAACCTGATCTCCAACCGAGCAACCATCCACAGATTAAAGACAAATAATGCGCTGCACACAATATCAAAAGTTGTGCACAATATGATCAAATTCCGAGCACTGTTCATTTCAATTATATCTGCGATTCATGGGCTTGAACGCTGCTTGCTCAAGCTTTCTTGAGTGTGTTGCGCCACGCGTCGGCAGGCCCACAATCCAAGACATGCAACCAAAGCAAGAATAGCAAAGTAGATCCGGTAACCGGTATCACCCGGGTATGTGACGACCAGCCACCCGGCAAGAGTTGGTGCGAAGACATCTGGCAGATAACCGAACAGAGAGACAAAACCGACCGTCGTTCCCGTTAACGCCAGCGGAATGCTTGTCTGCTGCATGACCGCATAATAGACGCCGCGCAGTGCAAAGACTGCCAGTGCGGACGTGGCCACGGGAAGCCATAGGAGCCAGACGGCATCGGGGTTGCCCGGCTGGATAGCCAGGAATGCATAGCTTGCAATCAAAAGGGCAAAGCTTGCTGCAAGACTGTCGCTTGGCCGTAGCCGGTCAGCGAGCAAACCGGCGGCCAACGCTGCGAATGGCCTCAACCACTCTTTGAAGGTGGCCAGTTGGGCGCCGAAAACCTTCGACTGCCCGTAACCACGTTCGGCATAGGCTGCGAACTCATAAGTCCCGAGAAAGAGGAAGTATGAGCTGAAGATGATGATTGCGAGCAGCCAGACGTCATTTCGCGCGATCACCACGCGCACACGTTGCCAAGCGGCGGCTCGCACGGCTGCTGAGCTTTGTTCTGGCTGAACCTGCAGCGTCGGTTGCTTCTTATGGTCTGACACCGGTTCGCGGACAAAGACCCAAACGGCGATGGCTGCCAGGATCGAGGACGTGGCGTAGAGCGTGATCACGTTGCGCACCCCTTCGACCGGAGTGTTGGCAAAAGCAAACATCATCGTGGCAATGGTGATCAGGCAGGCAGCGACAATGCCGCGTCCACCATCAAGCAACCCAAAGCTGAGGCCCTGCTTGTCCGGCCCGCCCCATTCCCGCGTGGCCTTGATCAGAGCGGCCCAAAACGTCAGGACCGATGTTACGCCCCAGAATGCGTGCAATGCCATCAGCCCATAGAAACTCATCCCCTCAATGAGCATGGCATACCCACCTAAGCCGGTTGCCAAGAGGGAAATGCTCAGGAGCCAGCGGGCTGGAAACCGGTCTGCCAGCCAGCCGCCCGGCAGATAACAGGCCAGGGCCAGAACACCGAACATCCCATTGATCAGCCCAAGCTCAATGGCGTTGATGGCAAACGCTTCCTCGATCGAAGTTTGAAAGCTTTTGCGCATGTACGGCAGCATGTAGATGCTCTCGCCGGCGAACATCAGACAAATCAGATAGGGCCAGCGTGAAACGCCCGTGTGCGCAGTTTTGCTGTCCGGCGCGTGCGGCGATGAGCTGGCCAAGGTGGTGTTCCTCAAAAGATAGGGCGGGCACGCTTGCGAGGGGCGTAGGCTGTTGAAGCCCGTATGGACAGGCGAACAGTCAACCACGCGGTGAATGCAACCGTCTATTAGAGGGTTGGCCTGGGTGCTGGCTTGCCTGGGGCCTCAAAGGGGTGCGTTGCGTTGTGGAGCGATTGTAGCACGAGACCTTTGACTGCGATTCCAAACCCCAGGGCTGACGATCTGCTGTCTAGGCCAGGCTTCGGCATTTCGTCTTGGTTGCGGAAAATCTGTAAATTCTGCAAGGTTCCGGAAATTCTGCAATTGTGCCGGTAGAACACTCAAAAATGCAGGACTTTGGAAACGCTTTTGAATTGGCTCTCGCCCTCGTCTTATCAGGTGATGCTGATTTGGCGGAGATCGTTGGGTTGTCGCTGCAGGTTAGCCTGACAGCGGTCGTGATCTCTTGTGCCATAGGTATGCCGCTGGGTGCGCTTCTTGCGACGGCCCGCTTCCCCGGGCGCTCGGTGTCTATCGTCGTCATCAATTCGCTGATGGGATTGCCGCCGGTCGTCGTCGGGCTGTTGGTTTATCTCAGCTTGTCGCGGGCCGGCCCCTTGGGCTGGATGGCGCTGCTTTATACACCCACCGCCATGATCATCGCGCAAACGGTGTTGATTACACCGCTGGTTGCCGCGCTCTCCCGACAGGTGCTGGAAGACCTCAACCGCGAGTATGATGAAACGTTCAGGTCCATGGGTGTGCCGTTACATACGTCCATCGGAGCGATTTTGTATGATGCCAGGTTTTCGCTACTGACCGTTGCGCTCGCAGGTTTTGGCCGGGCCATTGCAGAAGTTGGTGCAGTCATCATAGTCGGGGGCAATATCGACCACCTGACACGCGTCATGACGACGGCGATCGCACTGGAAACGTCCAGGGGCGATCTGGCTTTAGCCCTTGCGCTTGGATTTATTCTGTTGGCCTTGGCGCTGATTGTGAATGCCCTTGTAATGGCGGCCCGGATCAATGAACGGAGGGTGGCCAATGCTTGAGCGACCTCACGCAGCCTCCTCTGATCCTGTTGGCGACATGTCTCAACGGGGATCGCCGATCAACCAACAGCTGCGTGCCACCGACGTGTCCTTTGCCGCCGGCGGACGCAAGATCATCGATGCTGTCTCGTTCACGCTCGCAGGTGACGGCGTGAGCGTGGTGATGGGGCCGAACGGGGCTGGCAAGAGTGTGCTGGTGCGGCTGCTACACGGATTGCTGCCCCCGACAACCGGCCACGTGTTTCTGGGCGAAACGCCGGTTATGCAGGTTAAGCCGCACACGTTGGCCTTGGTGTTTCAGCGGCCGGTTTTGCTACGGCGCACGGTGGCCGCCAACATCGACTTTGCCTTAAAGCTTCAAGGCCGCGGGCGCACGGACGCTGAGCAACGGGATGCACTGTTGGAACTCGCAGGTCTTTCGGATCGCGCCGGTCAACAGGCACGTGCGTTGTCGGGCGGGGAGCAGCAGCGCCTGGCCTTAGTGCGCGCACTTGCTTTGCAGCCTCGCGTTCTGTTCCTCGATGAGCCAACCGCCAGCCTTGATCCGGCTTCAACGCTGCGGATCGAAACCATTCTGCTCAATGCCAGACATGCCGGCACCAAGATCATCTTGGTCACCCACGACGTTGGACAGGCGCGACGTCTCGCTGATGATGTGTTGTTCATTCACGGCGGGCGCGTCACCGAACAGCAGGACGCAAAGAGCTTTTTTGCATCCTGCGAAAGTGCCGCTGCTCGCGCCTATCTTGCAGGACGGCTGGTGCTTTAACCGACCATTTGACCAAACAGCGACATTGGGCGCGCTGCGTCGGGTCATCAAACAGAAAAGGGCCTAATATGGTTCGACGTTTTGCAGTTGTTTTGGCCAGCATGTTGCTGCTAACGGGTACGGCAAAAGCTGATGACGCGACCATCATCGTGCAATCGACCACGTCGACCGCGAACTCGGGCCTGTACGATCACATTCTGCCGCTGTTCAAGGCGAAAACCGGGATCACAGCGAATGTCGTTGCGGTCGGAACCGGACAAGCGATCAAGAATGCGAAAAACTGCGATGGAGACGTGCTGCTGGTTCACGCCAAGGCTGCGGAGGAAACGTTTGTCGCCGACGGCTTCGGCGTGAAGCGGTTTGACTTGATGTACAATGACTTCGTGCTGGTCGGGCCGCCAGACGATCCAGCTGGGATCTCAGGCATCACGGACGGGCCTCGCGCATTGAAAAAAATCGCTGCAAGTGGCGCACCTTTCGCATCCCGCGGGGATGACTCTGGTACGCACAAGAAAGAAAAGGCGCTTTGGAAACAAGCTGGCGTTGATCCAGCTTCAGTGTCGGGCGGGTGGTATAGGGAAACAGGTTCGGGCATGGGAGCGACGCTGAACGTCGGGGTCGGCATGGGGGCTTATGTCATGACCGACCGCGCGACGTGGATCAGCTTCAAGAACAAATCTGATTTCAAAATCCTGGTTGAAGGCGATGAGGCCCTGTTCAACCAGTATGGCGTTATTCGCGTGAGCCAAGAGACGTGTCCGACCGTGAAGAAAGAGGCCGCTCAAACGTTCGTCGACTGGCTTATCTCAGAGGATGGGCAGACGGCAATTGGCTCATATGAGCTTAATGGACAAAAGCTGTTCTTCCCGAACGCCGAGCCCATATCGGGTTGATGCCCATCCTGGGAACCTCGTTGCCAACAGCACGGTCCCAGTCAGCCTTTTCTCAGGCAACCCCAAGAAATATCCGCCACCACCTCACATCATAATGCAGATCCGCAACCCACTGGCGCCTGTTGGCGTCGTTGGATACGTGAGGCCTTGACACAGTCGCGATGGATTAGGCGCTTCATATGGTCACGGAACCGTGAAGTCAGCAATTGTGCGCATGCACAGTGTCGCCTGGGCTGGTAAACCCCGACCCGAAGATGGCTCACAACCAGTTGAGGTTGCGGTCAGGTTTATTCACGGCGTCAGATGCCTCTGTAGACCTCGTCAGAACTTTTGGCCGGTCGACAAAATCGCGTTTCCAAACGGATATGGATCACCATGCGTCTCATTGAATTGTCTCAACTTCAGGCGACCTCCTTCCAAGCCAAGCAGGTCACTCCAGTGCATCCGACGGTCTTTTCGCTCAGGAGTGTTTCGCTCGCGCTTGTCGTTTTGGCATCGACGCTTTCTGTTCAAACGGCATGGGCCCAGGGCCGCGGCGCACCACCGGTCACGGTTGCCAAACCCATTGAACAACGCATTACGCAGTGGGATGAGTTTTCAGGACGGTTCGATGCCATCGAAAGCGTGGATGTGCGCGCGCGTGTGTCCGGATTCGTCGAGGAAATCCATTTCAATGATGGCGAGCTCATCACGAAAGGCGATTTGCTTTTCAGCATCGACAAGCGGCCATTCGAAATCGAAGTCGCCAGTGCGAAAGCTACGATCGATCAGCGGAAAGCCGAAGTCTCCTTGCAGATTTCGGAAGTCGAACGCGCCAAACCTCTCGTCAGAAGAGGCGCCGTCACGGAACGGGACTTAGAACAGCGCGAGGCCAATCTCGCAGTGGCGCGAGCCCAACTGGCCGCTGCCGAAGCGACGCTTCGCCGGGCCGAACTGAACTTGAAGTGGGCGGATGTGCGTGCACCGATTTCAGGACGGGCCTCAGACCGACGGGTTGATGTCGGGGCACTCATAAGCGGGGGACAGACGGGTGGAGAAGCGACGGTCCTCACGCGGATCGTTTCTCTGGACCCCATCCACTTTTCATTCGATGCGTCCGAGACTGACTACCTGCGATATGTCCGGCTTTCCCGGGCTGGCAAACGGGATTCGTCACGCGAAACTGGCAACCCGGTTCGGATCAAGCTGGTGGATGAGGAGGGCTGGCCATGGGACGGCAAGATGAACTTCATCGACAACCGCCTCAATCCCAGGTCGGGCACGATCCGCGGACGCGCCATCGTCGGCAACCCGGACAAGGTTCTGGCGCCGGGCCTGTTTGGGCGCATGCAGCTCTTTGGCGGGGAACTCGATGCGTTGATCATTCCTGACAAGGCTGTCGTGGCCGACCAGACTCGAAAGATCGTCTTTGCCATTGGGGACAACAACACCATTGTTGCGAAGCCGGTGAAACTCGGAGTTCTGCGCGAAGGCGGGCTGCGGGTCATCGAGTCGGGGATCACGGCGGATGATCGGATCGTCATTGACGGGATCGCCAATCCAGCCGTTCGACCTGGCGCGACCGTCACGCCTGAGGATGGCACAATCGCCACGCCTGCGGATGCCACAGGCGAAGACCAAACCAGCAAAGTGCAGTGATCGAGGTACATAGATCGTGGCGCGCGAACCGGCTTAATGCCGCCTCTCGCCACCATCGATAACCCTAGCCCTGATCGAGACGACGTCCCTCCTCCCCTTTGAGGCCCCATGAGTTTTTCAAAATTTTTCATCGATCGTCCGATCTTTGCGACCGTTCTTGCGGTGATCATCACGATCATCGGCGCCATTGCTCAGACCACGCTTCCGGTTGCCGAGTATCCTGAAATTGCGCCGCCGACCGTGAACATCACTGCTAACTATCCCGGTGCGTCGGCAAAGATCATCGCCGAGACCGTTGCCACACCGATTGAGCAAGAGGTCAACGGTGTTGACGGGATGCTCTACATCGTCTCGCAATCAACGGGTGATGGCCGGATTTCAATCAACGTTGTGTTCCGCCCGGGAACCGATGTCGATCAAGCCCAGATCCTGGTTCAAAACCGTGTGTCTGTCGCTGAACCACGGCTTCCCGAAGATGTCCGGCGGCTTGGCATTTCGGTTCGCAAGTCCTCCCCCGACCTGATGATGGTCGTCCACATGATCTCGCCGGACGGCAGCCGAGATCAGCAGTACGTTTCGAACTACGCGACGCTTTATGTGAAGGACGTGCTGACCCGGATCGATGGTGTGGGGGATGTGCGGATTTTCGGTGCGCGCGATTATTCAATGCGTATCTGGATTGACCCTGATCTCGCTGCTGCACGGGAAATCACGTCGACTGAAGTCGTCGAAGCCATCCGTGCTGCCAACCTCCAGGTGGCGGCCGGGTCTATCAACCAACCGCCTGCAACATCGGACGGTGCGTTCACGCTTGCAGTCCAAACGCTTGGGCGGCTGACAACCACCGACCAATTCGAAAACATAATCGTCAAGGCACTGGATGATGGGTCCGTTGTGCGCATCCGCGATATTGCGCGAGTAGAACTCGGGTCACAGGACTACACGGTCAACGCGTATCTCAACAACGAGACTGCTACCGCGATCGTCGTCTTTCAACGGCCGGGGTCTAATGCGCTTGCAACGGCTGAGACCATTCGCAACGAAATGGACCGGCTGAAGGGCGACTTCCCGCAAGGGCTGGATTACTCGGTGGTTTACAATCCGACCGAGTTTATCCAGGCCTCCGTCGATTCCGTTATCTCGACGATTTTTGAAGCGGTATTGCTCGTCACGTTGGTGATCATCGTCTTCTTGCAGAGCTGGCGAGCAGCGCTGATCCCGATTGTTGCCATCCCGGTTTCGCTGATTGGCAGCTTTGCCATCATGGCAGCCCTCGGCGTGTCCTTTAACACGCTGTCCTTGTTCGGTCTGGTGCTGGCCATCGGCATCGTCGTGGATGACGCGATCGTTGTTGTCGAGAATGTTGAGCGCTATCTTGATGAAGGGATGAGCCCTCGAGATGCGGCTTACAAAACCATGGATGAGGTGGGCGGAGCGCTGATCGCGACGTCGCTTGTTCTCGTCGCGGTGTTTTTGCCAACCACCTTCATCACCGGACTGCAGGGAGCCTTTTACAGCCAGTTTGCGATCACGATTGCAGGGGCCACAGCGATATCTCTGTTTGTGTCGCTGACACTCTCACCGGCGATGGCGGCTATTCTGCTCAAGCCAAAGACGGCTGAAGCAGATCAGAAGAAAGACCTTCTGTATTGGGTGGCGACACCATTGCGACTGTTTTTCAAAGGCTTCAACTACCTGTTTGATGGGCTGTCGAATGCCTACGGTGCATTGACGGCACGCCTCGTCAGGATTGGGATCGTCGTCCTTGCGCTTTATGCGTTGCTGCTCGCACCGACCTATGCACTTTTGACCACGACGCCGACCGGGCTCATTCCACAGCTTGACCGGACCTATTTCATTTCAGCGTTCCAGCTTCCGCCAGGTTCAACTCTCGACCGCACGGACGAAGTTGTGCGTAAGGCCACCGACATCATGTTGAAGCGGCCAGGCATCAATAATGCCGTTGCGTTCGTCGGCTTCGATGGCGCCACCTTTACCAACGCGCCGAATACCGGCGTGATTTTTATCACCATGGACCCGTTTGAAGAGCGCCTCGCCGCGGGTCTTACCAAAGATGGGATTTTGGCCGATCTCAACCAGCAAGTTGGGGGATTGAGGGAAGCGTTTGGATTTGTCTTGGAGCCGCCATCGGTTCCAGGGATCGGGACCGGGGGCGGTTTGAAGGGGTATGTTCAAGACCGAGCCGGACGGGGGTTGCCGGCCCTGGAAGGCGCCGCTTGGACAGTGGCTGGCTCTGCGATGCAAACGCCGGGCGTCGCCAATGCCTTCACGCTTTACAACACGCGGACGCCGGAGATTTTCGCCGACATCGACCGGACGAAGGCCGAGCGTCTTGGGGTTCCGATCAGCCGGGTGTTCAATACGCTCTCAATCTATATGGGTTCCGCGTTCATCAACGACTTCAACATCCTAGGGCGGACCTACCGGGTGACGGCGCAGGCCGACAACCCCTACCGCGTCGAACTCCGCGACGTGGCCAACCTTCGAACCCGCAACAATGACGGCGATATGGTGCCCATCGGATCAGTGGCGACATTCGAGGATACGACCGGGCCATACCGTGTGCCGCGGTATAATCTCTACCCGGCAGCCGAAGTGCAAATTCAGTTGCAGAAGGGCTTTTCGACTGGTCAGGGCATCGCTGCCATTGAGAAGATCGCAGAAGAGCGTCTGCCGTCCGGGTTTGGTTTCGAGTGGACGGAAATCGCACTGCAGGAAAAGCTTGCAGGCTCGACCGCCATTCTCGCGTTCAGTCTTGCGGTTTTGTTCGTGTTCCTTTTGCTGGCTGCGCTTTACGAAAGCTGGCTACTGCCATTGGCGGTTATCCTGATCGTGCCGCTGTGTATTTTCGCCGCTATGATTGGCGTGGTGTTCCGGGAATTCGACCGCAATATTCTGGTGGAGATTGGGCTTGTCGTGCTGGTTGGCCTTGCAGCGAAGAACGCGATTTTGATCGTCGAGTTTGCAAAGCAGGCCGAAGAAGACCAAGGCATGTCGCGATTTGATGCGGCCATTGCAGCCGCCCGCACGCGACTTCGGCCCATCATCATGACGTCGCTCGCGTTCATCCTTGGCGTCTTACCATTGGTGCTGGCCGAAGGGGCCGGGGCCGAAATGCGGACGTCACTAGGAACCGCGGTGTTCTCGGGCATGATCGGGGTCACGGTGTTTGGTCTGCTGCTGACGCCAGCGTTCTATGTGATGTGCCGCGGCCTGGGGTCGATCCGATTTACGCGGTCAGGTGACACGCCTGAAACACCTCAGGAGGTGCCACCGACGTCGACAACGTCGACGACCTAGGACCGGCTGTCTATCTGGCAAGCGATCTCTCTCGGGCTTGGTGCCCAAGAGAGACCGAGTACGTTCAATCAGGCATTCACATCGACGACGACGCGACCGCGGATCTTGCCGGCCAGCAAATCGGTGGCTGCTGGGATGGCGTCATCGAGCTTGATCTCGGTCATCATCAGCTCGACGTGGGCTGGTTCGAGATCACGGGCCAGCCGCGTCCACGCTTCCAACCGTCTGGGCTTCGGGCAATAGACGCTATCGATGCCGGCCAGCGTCACGCCGCGCAGGATGAACGGCATCACCGTCATCTTGAGATCGAAGCCCTGAGCCAATCCGCAAGCTGCCGCCACACCGCCGTACTTCATCGTTGCGCAGACATTCGCCAACGTATGCGACCCGACCGCATCGACAGCACCTGCCCAACGCTCCTTGCCGAGCGGACGGCCTGGCTCAGACAGCTCGGCCCGGTCAATGATGTCGGATGCCCCCAGGTCCTTGAGATAGTCGGCCTCTGCCGGGCGTCCCGTTGACGCGATCACGGTATAGCCAAGCTTGGCCAGCAGCGAGATGGCCGTTGATCCAACGCCGCCGTTGGCGCCCGTGACGATGATCTCACCTTTGTCTGGCGTGACGCCATGCGCTTCGAGCGCCATGACGCAGAGCATCGCCGTGTAGCCAGCGGTCCCGATCGCCATGGCCTGTTTGGGTGAAAACGCCGATGGCAGCGGCACGAGCCAATCGGCTTTCACACGGGCTTTCTCTGCCAGCCCGCCCCAGTGCGTTTCGCCAACACCCCATCCATTCAGCACCACGTTGTCCCCGGCCTTGAAATCGGAACTGTCAGAAGCCTCTACGGTGCCGGCAAAATCGATACCGGGCACCATTGGAAAAGTGCGCACAACGGGGGACTTCCCGGTGATTGCCAGGCCGTCTTTGTAGTTGAGGGTGGAGTAGTGGACCTTCACCGTCACGTCGCCTTCGGGCAGTTTGTCTTCCGCGACTTCGGTCAACTGGGCCTGATAGTTTCCATCCGGCTTGTCGATGAGGATTGCTTTCATTTGCTTGTTCCTTTTTTGGTGTTCTTATGGGTTTTTGGTTCTGGCGTTGCGTTCAAAGAGGCGAAGAAGGATTTCTCAAACAGGACAATGGGTGCAGGCGAGCGGACGAGCCTCGCGCGCAAAACAGCGCCTTCCCAGCCAATCCAAAAAAAGCCCGCCAGGTCCTTTGGATCGACACTGGCTGAAATGTCACCGCGTTTCTGGGCCTGCGCCAAAACTGCCGCGACGCGGTTTTCCCAATCCTGGAATATCGGTTTCAGTTGGGCGCGAAAGACGTCATCGGTTCCCGCAAATTCCTGGCTTAGATTTCCGACAAGGCAACCGCGACGATAGCCGTGGCGGGCCATACCTTTGCGGGCATCTGCTATGAAGTTCGCCAGTCGTTGCAATGGCAGGACTGACTCGTCACTCAGAGCGCTGTCCAACTTGGCGGCAAAGTAGGCGGCATAGGCCTCGATGACGGCGTGAGCGAAAGCGTCCTTGCTCTCGAAGTAATGGTAAAATGACCCTTTCGGGACGCCTGCAGTTTTGAGGATTTTGTCGAGCCCGGTGCCTGCGTAGCCTTGCTCTGTCAGCAATTCCATGCCGCATCTCAACAGGTGTTGCCGCGTCTCAGATTGCGATGCCCCGTCCAGCCTCGGACGTCCGCGCGGTCGGCGAACGGCTGCATCCGGTTTGAGGCCTTGGGTGATGTCTCGGGTATTTCCGGAGCGGCTGGGCTTTGATGGCATCTTGGTCAGGTTCGCTCTTTTGATAGCGGCGGGTTTTATCGTTGCGCCGGCGGTGTCACGGCTGTGCGCCTGTCGCGACAGTTGTCATTGCGTTCGTCGGCATTCCGCGATGGATGGCAGTCGTTCTATCGGCGAAGGCATCACGTGCATGATGACCGCAGACCGCAAACCGCAAACCGCAGACCGCAGACTACATTTTGGTCACAGCCTAAGCTTGCGCGTAATTTTATAACCGACCGGTCTATTTAAATCAAGAGCGCGATCACCATCCTTGACTGCCTAGCCGAACCGAGGCCCGCCAGACACCACTAAGGTCTCGGCCATCCATTTGGACTTTTTGGGAGGCCAACCCCGCCCATAGCAGTGGGTGGCTGATCTCTCTAACCCTGGCTTCAGTGAGGCGTCGCGCCGATCGAGGCGATCGAGATTTTTCTGCTGTCTCTCGGTGTTTTTTGAGGAAACGGACAACATCACTCCCACCACGCGGGACCGCCTAGCTGCGAATTATCCGCTGAAACCTTCTTTGAAACGCCCGACTAATAAACGCAGCCAGCTTACAATGTATAAACCTCTCGACATATCAAGAAAAACAAACAAATTATTACTTATTGCACCAATTCGTCTATTTTGCCGGGCACCATCAATACTTTATTCGCAATTAAGACCGGATAGTACCCAGTGAACTGAATTCTGCTTGTTTGATTCTTTGCACTCTTTCCGGGGCCAATAATGCCAATACCTCCAAGCGGTCTGCTTTCCCAAAAGCGCGCTCCGAGCCTCGTGAGAACTCTTGTTTCTTACGTGATGGTCTATGCCATTGCGTTTTTCCCTGTTTTTTCACTGTTCCCGCCTTCGGCCATGGCAGGTGGAAACAACATTCGCCCTGACGGGCGTACTGCGACACACCTGAGCGTCAATGGCGCAACCACCGACATTCGCACCAATACGATGAGTGGCGGGCGCGCGTTCAACTCATTCACGCATTTCGAAGTTGGGAATGGCAAGACCGTCAACTTGCATGTGCCAGGGCAAGCAAATGCGCTGGTCAATGTCGTGCGCGATGCACCTGTGCGCGTCGATGGCGTTTTAAACGGCTATAAGAATGGGCAAATCGGCGGGAACGTTTTCTTCGCCGACCCGCATGGCTTCATTGTTGGCAAAAGCGGCGTCGTCAACGTTGGCAGCCTTACAGTCACGACGCCGACGTCTGATTTTCTGGATGAGATGATCGGGCCGTCTGGTGCCGTCAATAATTCGCACGTTAACCGGCTGATGTCCGGTGCATTCCCAGTCTCTCCAGATGGCGACATACTGATTGATGGGCGGATTAATGCAATCAACGGTGTGAAACTGCTCGGGCACAATCTGTCCATCACGGGTGGGCGCGATGCCTACACGGCCAACCAGCGCCAAGCAGCCAATTTTTCGGCGACCGTGAACGGAGCCGGTCTCTCGGTTGGTGGCGGGATTGTCGTTGAGAACGGTGAGATTGAAATCGTGGCGGCTGGCAGCGCGCGCTTGCGGGGCCGGATTGTAGCCAAGCGATCAGGCCCGAAGGCGGCGAAGGTCACGGTCCGGGCGGCCGATGACATCTCGGTTGCGGGCACTTCGATCATTGCGGCAACGGGTAGTGATGCGCGATTTGACGGCGGCGATATTCTTGTTCTTGCAGGACGCGATCTGGTTGTGGATGATGGCGCGTTTTTCGCAGCGGCAGCTCAAGGCGGAGGCGATGGCGGCTTCGTTGAATTGAGCGGCGTCAAAACAGTTGAACTCGGGCAGGTCCACCTTGACTTGGCAGCCGTCGGCGGTGCTGCTGGCACATTCCTCGTTGACCCAGAGGACTTGACGATCGGATCGCTGGTGCTCGCCAACGATGGCGTCAATGTCGTGCTCGAAGCGACCCGATCCATCACGGTCACGAAGGATGGAACGATCGACACGCGCGTTTTGGATATGGCAGGCGCATCAACGGCAGATTCCGGCAACATCACCATTACCGCGCCCATTATCGACATCCAAACCGGCGCCCAGCTTTTGGCAGGCGTCAACAACGTGGACGGCACAACGTTCTCGGCCGGTGACATCGCGCTTATTGCGCTTGCCACCGATACCCAGAACTCAGGTGATGCGCGTGGCGCGACAGCCATCACGGTGGCTGGCTTGCTCGACGGGAATGACATCATGCTGTCGTCCATCGCGGTGGCAGCCTCGACTTACGATGTGGATGATCCAGGGCTTTCGCTCCAGGAACGCTTGATCACGAAGGTTGCAAGCTTTGCCGGGATCAATGGCGCGTTTGTTGACGCACAGGCGAGCGCTGTTGCTCAGGTCGTGAACGGTGCATCCATCACCTCCACGGGTCAGGTCACCCTCATGGCGACGTCAGCGCAGACAGCGGCAACGCCCGTTATCGAAAGTACATCGACGAAGGCGTTGGCCGTTGCGGTGGTGCAAGGGTCGGTCACAGGGGGCGCGACATCCGTAATTCGCGACGGTGCATCGGTGAGCGCCGCCGGTGGCCTGAACGTGGTTGCGAGCAACTCCGCCACGCTGGATGTGGCTGCTCTTACGGTTGCTACGTCGAATTCAAAAGTCGAAGGGTCGGCTGCGCTTGGCGATGCCACGATCACAACATCGGCGCGTATCGATGGCGGTGCAAACATTGTCGTGGGCGCGAACCAGGACGTGGCGATCCTGGCGCGCAACGACAACGATTTTCAAGTGAAGGCCACTACGGAAGCGGTCGGTAATGGACGCGCCGGCGTCGCCTTTGCCCAAAGCGATACCAATACGCAAGCTCACGCACACTTGGGTGCAGACATTGGCAAAGCGCCTCATCAGGCCGGCAATGTCGTCGTCGAAGCCAATTCGATGACGACGCGCAACACCACCGATTCCATAACTCTTGCGGGCGGGCCTGGCCGCGATGTCCAAAAACGCGGATCGGAGCAAAACGACGGTGAAGTCGACGACGCTGCAACGGCTGGGGCTGGGAACACGCGGGCAAATGAAACAAACGGGTCGACGTCGACGGCGCGGGCGGCAGGGGCGATCGCGATATCGGATTCAGATGCCGCAGCAATTGCCGACATCTCGGCCGATGCCACGAAAGCTGCGCCGACAGTAAACGCAAGCGGCAACGTGGCTGTTTTCACCCGCGTTGAGCAGCGCGGGTTACGCAACACCGCTGTAAGCGCCATCGTCTCCGAAAAGAAGAACCCGACCGCAGGCAATCCATCGGCAACGGTTGCCGTCTCCACTGCGCTTAGCGTCTCTGATTTTGGCAATACCTCCCGGGCTTTTGTGGGTGAAGATGTTGCAATCCAAGGTGCGAACGTCGGCGTGGGCGCAGTGACCGTCGTGCCGGTCACGCAATTCCCAACCGTGTGGGTTGGAACGGAGCAGGTGCTCGACAATCTCAAAACGGTTTTGGTCAACAACAAGGGTAACGAGCGCGACCTGTTCACGTCGTATGCCAGTGCGACTTCACAAGGTACGACGGCTGCGTTGGCGGGCTCAGTCAATGTCTTTGATCTCACGCATGATACAACGGCCTGGGTGGCGTCTGGTGCGTCCATCATCCAGACCGGTGGCACCGCAGGGGCGTCTACGGATTGGTCGCAATCGGGCATCAGCTACCTGCGCGATGGCAAGGATTACGTCTCGGATCTTGGCGGCCAGACGTGGGCTGCACCAGTATCGATTACGGCTGACAGTCTTATCGAAAGTGTATCGCTGGGGGGCAATTTCAACTGGTTGGCGGGTGCTGGCACAGCCGGGCAACCGGCTGGTACCGGTCAGCCCAAAGCCGTTGGTGCCGCGCTTAATCTCGTGACAACAACGGGTCAGACGCTTGCGGGTGTAAGTGATGACGCCACCATCACAAGCGACGACGCGATCGACGTTCAAGCCACCACGACGGACAACGTCATCGCGCTTGCACCAACGTCTGGCACGGGTGCCGGAATCGGTGGCAATGGCATTACCAGTGTTGCAACTGTTGACAACACGACCCAGGCCGCGGTGAGCAGCGGTGCTGCGCTTTCGGCGCCCGGGATCGTGTTGATGGCCAATCAAAGCCTGTTCCTGACCAACCTTGCTGGTGCGTTCACGAAACAGGCTGACGGGGCTGTCGGACTTGCGGTTGCCGTCAGCGACATGGACACCAACACGGCCGCGTTTGTCGGCCATACATCCGGCGCCATTCTGACCCGTCCGGATCTCGCTTATCTCAACCCCAATGCGGCGGATGCATCGGATGGTGTGATCACGACAGATGATCTCGCGGTCAATTCCGCGACACTTGCTGGCATCGACACATTGGCGGTTGCCGGTTCGGTTGCCGCCCAGGCGAGCCGACCTGCGACCGGCCTGGCGGCCACCGCGACAACGCAGGCAAACGCAGCCGCCGGCCGCGCTCAGCAAGCAAGTCGCGGGCAACCTGCGAACTACAATCTCGCCATCTCGGGCAGTTCTGCCGTCAACTTGTCGGACCTGCAAACGGTTGCGCAGCTGAGCGGTGCGCGCGTCGATGAATTCTCAACCGGAACCGGGGCCGCCGTATCGGTGGTGGCAACAAACGGTGGGAACGTTGTTGCGGGCTCCGGATCGTTCGCGTTGGCGCGGGCGAAGCGTGCGAACGCCACCGGCGTCCAGGCCGCCATTGCGGGTGCACTCGCTTTAACGCTGAGCAACAATTCAACGCGGGCCTCCATGAATGGGGGTGCGAACATTACGCAGGCCGGTCAAACCACGGTTCAAGCACAAGATAGCGGTGACTTAAAAACCGTCGGCCTTGGTGTGGCACTGACCAGCGGTGCGGACAGGGGGGTTGCCGTTGCTGGGTCGGTCTCTGTTGCCGAGATCAGCGATACAGTGTCAGCGAGGATCACGGATGCGACCGTGACAGCCGATGCGGCCTCGACGGGTCCGCTCAGTGTCACGGCCAACCAGATGACCGACCTCAACATGGGCGGTGGCACCATTGGCGCAAGCACACTGGCGGGGTTTGGCGCATCGGTCACGGTGGCTGACATTGACCAGTCCGTGATTGCAGCCATCGATGGTGCAAGCGTGATCGACGTCGGCATGGGCACCGTGTCTGTCGATGCAGCACAATCGGCAGATATCGATGGCATTGCAGTTGGCATTGCGGCGGCGACTGGGACGCTTGCCGGGCAGGCTGCGGTTTCCACGAGTTTCATTGCCAACGAAATTATGGCCCGCGTCGGAGGCAACGGGCCGACCTCCATCGCGGCCCGCGACGTCATCGTCCAGGCGCGCGACAACGCAAGTGTGAACACGAATGCGGCTTCTGCGGCGTTCAGCAGGACGGCATCTGGCGGGATCGCAATCGTTTACACCGACATCGACAACGCCATCACGGCGGGGGTTATCGGTGCGACGGTTGATGCGAGCGGAAGTGTGCTGGTCGATGCGCAGTCGGATTCAAACGCGACGACGACCGCTGTCGGGATCGCGGTGGCTGGGACGGGATCGCTTGGCGGTTCTGTTACGACCAACGCGAATGATACCGATGTGCTGGCGCAGGTTGCTGGCGATGCGGACGTTGTGGTTGATGGCACGGTGACGGTGGCGTCCCATTCCGATGACGACATCACGACCATCGCAGGTGCCATCGGTGCTTCAGCCGGTCCTCTGGGGCTTGGTGTCTCGGTTGTCGTCAACGAATTTAACGGCACCACGAAATCACACATTTCCGGTGCTGGCACACGTGTCGATGCGGTTGCTGCCACCAACGTGACGGCGATGTCCGATCAGAACATCACTGCGCGGGCCGTCAGCGCCGGGGCTGCTGCCAACGTGGGGGTGGCGGTTGTTCCTGTGACCAACATCGTGGGTGGCGATACGGCGGCCAAAGTGTTGGGTGCATCTTTGAACACACGTCTGGTTGGCGTTGATCCCTCGGCGCTGCCGTCCATCACGGTTTCAGCCAATGGCATCACGACCATGGACAGCTTTGCGCTCGGGATCTCGGGTGGCGGTTCTGGAGCGGCCAGCGGTGCCGCTGTTGGGAACAGGTTCAGCCGGGCAGCAAACGCGACCATGTCTGATGTGACAGTCGGTGATGCGGGCGATGTCACGGTCGAGGCGACCTCCTCTACGACGGCGACCGGCGAGGCTATCGGCTTTGCAGGTGCAGGTGGTGCGGGTGGTACGGCTTCCGGGATCGTCAATGTGTTCCGCGGACTCACACAGGCAGATGTCATCGGCGGAACGATTACCGCCACGAATCTCAAAATCATGGCCGCTTCATCCAGCCGTTTCGATACGATGGCGGGCGGTGTCAGTGGTGGCGGCGCGGCCGCCTTGGGGGCTGCGTTTGCCGTCAACGTGAGCGAAAACCAGACCCGTGCACTGCTGGGTGAAGCTGGAGCAACGACAACGCTGACGCTTATCGGTCAGCTTGATGTCATCGCAGATGCGACGACAAACGATAAGACTAAAACGTTTGCCGGAGCCGGTGCTGGCAAGGCTGGTGTTTCAGGCAATGTTGCGATCACGACCTATGACAATATCACCGAGGCCATCGTTCAGAATATCAGCCTCAATCAAGTGGCGGGGTCGACGGGTGCTGCGGCCCTGAAGGTCGATGCCAAAGAAGACATCGTATTGGACAGCTTTGCCGGTGCCTTGGCCGTTGGCGGAGTTGGCGGTGTAGGGGCCAGCGCCAATGTCGTTTTATTCTCAAGCGGTGTGCGGTCCGGCCTTCAGGATAGCCTTGTGAATGTCTCTGGCGCTGTTGATGTCGCGGCGCTGACAAAGAAGGATCTTGATGCGCTGACCATGACGGGAGCCGGTGGCGGTGCCGCAGGCGTTGCGGCTTCGGTCTCGGTCGTGCTTGTGGGCGATGACCTTGCCGACAGCGGCCAATTTGGTGGCGGAAACGAAACACTTGCTTCGGCTGACACATTCGCCAAATCCACTGATCCATCCGTCACGGTCGCACAGCGCCTTGGCAATGCCGCCAACGATGCGACAACCGCTGAGATCACCGGTGGTCAAGTCGTGGCCGGTTCGGTTTCAGTGACGGCCAATGGTGAGATCCGTACGGACAACAGCAGCTATGGCTTCGGCGTCGGAGGCGGCGGCGGTGCCGGTGCTGCGATTGCCTATACCGGGCTTGAAAACGCGGTTATCGCATCTGTCAGCCAAGGGCAGATCACGGCGCGCACGCTGAATGTGAAAGCGGGTTTCAAGGATCGTGCTGCGAACTCCGACAATCGCGCGAACAAAGTTTCAGCGGCGGCAGGTGGCGGGTCATTGGGCGCAGCCCTTGGCGCAGCTGTGGCCATTGCCAACACCAACAACGTGGTTGCCGCAAATGCCAGCGGTGATTTGAACGGTTCGGGCGTGTTCGTATCTGGAGGCAAACTCACAATCGAGGCCGAAGATACGTCGACCACGGAAAGCCAGGCATTGGGTGTCAGTGCTGGGACGGTTGGCGCTGGTGCTTCTGTTGCGCATGCAGACAAGACCAGCAACGTGTCGGCGACGCTTGAAAACGGTCAATCGGCTGGTGGAATTGAGGCCGTGGCCATCACTGCGGCCAACTCCGGTGCTGTCCTCGCGGACGCAACGGCGGGAGCGGCCGGTGGTCTTGCCGGGGCTGCCGGAGCTGATGCACGCGGGCTTGATTCAACGATTGTTGCAGCGAAAATCGGGGCGGGTGCACGCGTCTCATCCGGGGCAGGCGGGCTATCTGTTGTGGCGACTTCAGCGCCGAACGTGGTTGCCGACTCCAAGGGTGTTGCTGTGGCCGGGGGCGTTGCCGTCGGTGTGTCGCTCAGCTCTGCACGTTCGAACCAGAACGTTTTGGCAGACGTTGGCGATGGCGCAATCATCCTTGGCGGACCGTTGGCGGTCACGGCGCAAACGCTCACTACAAACGGTCCCTCGACCAAAGCGGATGCAGCCGCGGTGGCAGGTTCACTGTCGCTGTCGGCCAACGGAGCTGAAGCCAATACCCTGAGCCAGGGTGTGGTGCACGCGCGGGTCGGGAACAATGTGCAGCTGACCCATTCAGACGTGACTGTCCGCGCCATATCCAATTCGCATCAGGACTCGTATGCCACAGGCGTCGCTGCAGGGGTCGTGGCCGCTGGTGGTGTGGTCACGAATGCGACATCCGATGTCCTCACGACGGCTGAGCTTGGCCAAAACGTGCGCCAGGCAGACATCTTCGACAGCGGCGGCAATGCCGTAGTGCGCACCGGCGGGTTGACTGTCTCAGCGTCGGGCACAGACAAAAACGAGGCAGACAGCATTGCTGGCACCGGAGCAATTGTCGGCGGCAATGCCGCGCTTGCGCGAACACGCGACAGCTCAACAACCACAGCTATCGTCGGTGCAGGCACAAACCTGTATGCGGGGGAGCTTGCTGTCACCGCAGAACACATCGACCAATTCAAGGCAAAGGTGAACAGCGTCAATGCTTCTGCCGTCGGGGCCAGTGGCGCGAACGCCAGCCATGAGGCCACGACGAACACAAGGGTTCAGATCGGAGCCGGGGTTTCGTTGGTCGGCCTCACGGACAACCCCCTGACGTTCATTGCGGAAAACGAATTCAGACAGGTGGGCTCGGGTGATAGTGCCACGGCAGCGGCTGGCGGCATTGCGAACGCTGCTGCAGCCCAGAGCCAAATCAGGCTGACTGGAACAGCGGTCGTCGACTTTGGAAACGACGTCCGTCTGACGGCGGGCCAGGACCCCATTCAAGTGCGAGGCGGCATTGATGCCGTGGCGCGCACGCAGGTGAATGTCGCTGATACGGTCTCTTTGTCGACCGGTGGTTTGATCCAAGGCGCGTCCGTTGATTCCACATTAAACGCGACGCTTGCCAACACCATCAATCTTGGTGATCGAAACGCCTGGATGACCTTTGGCGGCATCAACGTGGGTACCTACACCATTGCCAATGTGGCCACTGACAGCGCGGTCAGCACATATGGTCTTGCAGCGGCGGGCATCGCACGGGCGACGACCAACGTATCGAATACGGATGCCGTCAACATCGGTGATGGCGTTGATATTCTGGGGCTGGGCACTATCTGGCTGACACCTGGCGCGCACAATTTCACGTCGATCAATACGATCTTCAACGCTTATGCCAACGCTGATGGATACGTCCGCGGCCTGATCGCGATCCCCGATGCCCACGCGGCCGTGGCGGTGAATGCTGCCTCAAATCTCACGGTTGGAAACAACACCCGCGTGGCGAGTGCGCGCAACGTCGCTATTGGCGGCTATCACGGGTTTTCCGAAACGATTGCCACGGGCGTCGGCAACGGCTTCCAGGCTGGGTTCATCCCTACGAAGTCGAAGTCTTCCAGTTCGGTCAAAAACCTGACGTCCAATGTTGATCTCAACGCAGGCAGCAACATCATTGCTGGAGTTTACAATACCCAGGACATCGTCATCGACTGCGGCGGTGTGGCTTGTGATCACACGACCACACCGATCGTGACCCTCATTTCGGGCGCACCGAATGCATTTTCGGTGGCTGATAACTTCGATGTCACCAGCTACGTGAATAACAACTTCATTGCTCTGGACGCCAACATTCTTCTTTCGGCAATCGACGCGACACAAACCAACGCCGTGGCGCTCGGACCGCTTTTCGCAAGCGGTGGAACGGTGACCATCAACGCCGACACAATCACTGGCTCCGGGCGTGTCGAGGCCAACGGTGGCCCCTCGATCACGGTCGACAACCAATCGGCGGCGCATCTGATCGTGGATGACGCGTTCATTCCAAATGCGATCGGCGGCGAGATTTTCTTTACCGGGTTAGCTGGAGACGTTTCAGGCTCTGGTATCCAGCTTTCAACCTCGCCAGATGCGGCGCCTACGATACAGATCACGAACAGCTATGAGGATGATGCGCCGCTTTCGGTTCGCAGGGTCGGACCCGCCATGTTCGTACAAGGGGAGCTGACAAACCTGGGCGGCGGGATCGCTATCCGAAACGAAACCGGGTCTTATGGACAAACCGGTTCAATCAACGCCGGCACGTTCAATCTCAATGTTCCCAACGGTGCTGCTGTCATCAGCTTGACGGAAACCGGTGGACTGGCATCGGTTGGGGCAGCACCCTTCGCCGAGTGGGATGGCGCGATTAACTGGCCAGGTGGCAACCCAAGGGGGCTTGGACCCAACAACTTTATTCAGTCCTCGCGCGATGCCGCGGTCTTTGCCATCAACCTCATTCATGGTGACGGGACATTTTATGGGCTGTTGAATGAACTCTACAGCAGATCAGAGTCCGCTGGGAGCAATCCCAACGATGACCTGGATCCGCGCTCACATCTGTATTTCAACACGTGTGCTTTCCCGGTCTTTGGCAACTGCCTGCAGGGCGGTTCTGAAAAAGACTTCGCCCTTTCGGATTTTGCAACCAACGAACTCGGTTTGTTCCGCGGACACTTTTCGCAAGGCTATCGTTGGAATGGGTCTGCTGGCGGCATCTGGTATACGCGCGTTCCATTGGCCAATGTTTCGACGGTCCGTGCCGGGTATGATGCGGCGAACCTGAACCTAGCAGAGAACAGCGGGATCAATGTCGGCGGGCAGGTCGTCATCCGGGCAGGCGTGATCAACATCAATGCGCCGATCAACGTTGGACGACCGACTGACCGATCCGTTGTTATCGGGCAGTCCGCCGTTAATTTGATCGACTTCGCACGCTGGCAAGCCAGCCAGGGCATTGGTCTTGGACGCAAAATCGATCTGGCCGCCTACACGACCACCGTGAATGGGTTCGATACTTTGATCCGGGCCGACTATGACGTGTCCTCAGATCAGATCATACTTGACGATATTATTGCGTCTTCAGGCGGCGGGCACATTCTGCTTGATGGTCAGATCGTCAGCACGAATACGCTTGGCCGCGTGACGGTCAACGGTGGCCTGGGGCAAGTCGATATCCGCAACACGTCGTCTGCCACACTGTTTGTCGACAACATCAGCACTGGAAGTCCTGACGCTTCGGTCGCTCCCTCCAGCTCAATCACCGTCGTTGACCGCCATCCTCAGCGGTCGGCTGCAACGAACAAGTTCGTCTACACATTCGCACCCAGCGAGGGTGTCCGGTACTTTGAGCTTGGCGAAAACGAGAGCCCCGGTGACCGGGGCGCCGGCGCGCAGCTTCCAGGCCTTTCGGCTGCATTTGCGCCGGTATCAGGCACGCGGTTCCAATGGAACCTCCAGGCCGCTCTCACACGTCAGGTGACTTCGACGAATGGCGCGGGCTTACCCACCACGTTGAGTGACTGGGCTTGGGAACGCAACTTCGGTAGTGAGAACCCCTGGCGGTATAACGTCAGTGGAAACCTAACGACCGATCGCAGTCCGCGCGGGTTCCTAACCTACAACAATTCCGAGAGCAGTGCTTTCGTGCAGTCCTATTCGGCATCGTCTAGCGGCCAGACCTATCGGATCAATTATGGATGCGTCGTTGTCTTTTCCGCACCCGTTTGCGACTGGGGCTTTGCGCCAACCCAGACCAACCCGGATCTGGCGGTTTGGGATTACACTGTCTATGATCGAATTAACCTGTTCACGTCGGTGTCGGTGAAGGCCGACAACCCGATCACCTTCAGTTTCCGCGGAAATGACGTCAGCGATATCAACATCGAGTCCACCGGCTCGGTGCTGCTTGGGGCGGACATCTTCAATCCGGGAGGCGATGCCGTCATACGGTCGACCGGCGGATCGATCCAACAGCTTGCCGGAATGTCTATCCTCACACAGGATCTGACGCTCGCGGCTGCCGGTGGCATCGGATCTGTCGATAGAGCGATCAACGCCACATTGACCGAGAGCGCACAACTCCAAGCGGTGGGCGGGCGCGCTGGCGTGTACCTCGATATTGCTTCTGAGGCTAACGTCTCGAAAGTTCATGCCGGCAACGCGACAACAGGATTTGGTGACGTCTCGCTGAAGTCGAGCGGTGCTGTTCAATCGCAAGCGGGCTTCAACGGCACGAACGTCATCGGTCGCAACATTACAATTTCGTCGCAGAATGGTGCGATTGGAACCCAGGCACGCGCGCTTCGCTACGACGCGCACAGTACGGTTTCCGCGAATGGTGCTGAGACCGAAGGCGTTGTATCGATCGACGCCTTGCGCGATATCATCCTGGAAGATGTCGGGACGGGTTCTGCGCGGATCAACCAGATCACGTCGACGACGGGCAACATTGCATTAACCGCAAACGGAAAGGTTGTGGATGCGAACGGACAAACCGCGGCCTCAAATCTCACCGATGCGCAACTGGATGCTGTTTCAGACCGTCTGGGTTTGACGGCTGCTGCAAATGCCAGCGGCAAGGCCGTCATCAACTCCATCGCACCATTTGAAGCCCTGGTGAATTCCAACTACCAGCGGTATGTGGCCTATCTGGACAATGGCAGCGTTGATGCGGCCGGGACGTTTACGCTTGCCAACGACAAGCTCGACCTCTTCCGCGGGCTGGCCCAGCAGGCCCTCGAAGCCACGCTTGATCCCAATAACCTCCCTAATCCGATTCCAACGGCATCGGATGCAGATGTTCGTGCCTTTGCGCGGGCGCGCTTCGAAGAGATCACAGCTCCATTTGAACGGGCCTATGGTTCGGGCTGGGCAACGCTGGCGCATTTCCAGGCCGAGGACCCGGCCTTCGTGTTCGTCGCCTCACAGGACCTGCGTGACACATTCTTTGATGCGGCAACCGATGTCTGGAAGCGTGGGCAGTTACTTGGCGCCATCGATCAGGCCGCACTCCAGGCGGGAAGTGTCGGCAACGCCGAGCCGTTGTTCGTCGGGCGGGATGTGACACTCAACGTGGAAAGCATCGGCAGCCTTGCAGCGCCTGTTCGCATTACGCTGAATGATCTCGTTGAAGGCGACCTGACGCGCGAGCAGCAGTCTGCATTGGCTGTTGCGACAGGACCGAATTCGGTACGCGGGTATGGACAGGATGATCTGTCCGGCCTTGAGGTTACCGGTCTGGACATCCTCAATGTTACTCCCGGCACGACGCTTAACGGTATCGAGATTGCACAGATTGCGCCTGGCTTCGTGAGTGCGACGGGAACGTTCCGCGCGACCACGGCAAGTGACGTTTTCGTCCAGGCGACGTCTCTGTTGCAGTCAGCCGGTGGCACACTGACGATTGGACAGATTGTTGCCGGTGGCGGTGTTTCACTGGCGGCACCGGATGCCATCCTGGGTGCACCTGCCGGGCAAACGACACCACTTGAGACGGTGCAGATTATCGCTGGTGGTGATGTGTCCTTGCTGGCATCAGGCCAAAACATCGGTTCGGCAGCGGTTCCGCTGACCTATCAGACCTCCGGCATCCTGCAGAATGCCGCTGCGGGCGGGGACGTTTTCCTGAATGCAGTGAATGGCGATATGCGCATCGGGCAGGTGTTTGCCGGCGGCAATGCCAGCCTCACGGCCTCAAACGGCGCGATCGTCGATACGCTCGATGGCGTCAGTATCGCTGCGACGAATATCGCGCTCAATGCAACTGACGGTCTTGGGGCCACTGCCAATCCATTGACGGTTCAGCATGGGGCTGGCGGACGTCTTAGCGGTGTCGCGGGCGGGGCCGTCAACATCTACACGCCGACGCTTGCAAACCAGACAACCGTAGACCTCGACATTGATGATCTTTCCGGCACGTCGATCCGCATCGGTGCTGATGGCAATGTGACGGCCAACGATCTGACTTCGACCAGTGGCGACATTGAAATCTCCTCAGGTCTGGACGCCGACGTGAACGACGTAGCGTCGGCTGCCGACATCCGCGTCACCACACTTAGGGATGTGGCTCTGGGAACGTCTTCCGCCGCCCGTGATCTGACGGTACTTGGGAGCGGCGATCTCGCATTCGGCGTAGGGGCCGTCGTCGCTGCGGGGGGCGCGGCGCTGCTTCAGAGTGCGAATATTTCGATGCTCAACGGGAGCGCGCTGACCGCAGATGATGAGATTACGATCTCATCGGCTGGTGTGGTGTCGTTGACGCAGATCGAGAGCCGGCTTGATCCGGGTGTTCCCGCGGAAGCCATTTCTGTTACGGCTGATCAAATCGTTTCAGCCGACGCGGCCAACACCAACATCACCGCTTCGGGAACCCAATCCACCGCGTCGCTGACAACGATCTCCGGGGTAGGCGGCGTCGGTCAACCGGTCTCGGTCCAGGTCGCATCACTCGGCGCAAGCACAGTTTCAGGCGGCATTGCCCTTCGAGGGGACGGTGCAGCCTTTAATGCAACGACCCTGACGGCAACGGCTGGCGATGTGTCTGTCGTCAGCCAGGGTAACGTTGCAATCGATCGTGTGACGGCCACCACAGACGCGGTCGGTATTGCGGCGGCCACAGGCGATGTCACCGTCAACACCATCGTGTCTGGCAGCGATACTGTCTTGGACGCAGCGGATGAGCTGAACTTTGATACCATCGAAGCGGGTGGCGCGGTCACTGCTGTGGCGCGGCGGGCCTCCCTATCCGGCGTCACGGTGCAGGCAGCCTCGGACATCCAGCTGACCGCGAACATATCGAATACCGGTGATACTGCGACCTCCAGCGGCGGGTCTGTTTCGCTCATCGCTGGCGGAGATATCACCTGGAACCAGGTCGCTGCTTCTCAAGACGCCACACTGGGCTCCCAAGCTGGCCAAGTCACGGTCGATACCGTGACCACGGGGCGTTCACAGACCCTGTCTACTGCCATCGGACTGACGTTCAACACACTGCAGGCCGGTGTTGATGTGTCTGCGTTTGTTCAAACAGGCCCGGCGGCTGGTGGCGACATCTTTGCGGGCAATGACATTGAAGTTGATGCCTTCGGGATTGTTGTGAACGTAGCAGATGCCGGCCGCAATCTGACACTTAATTCCCGCAAGGACCTCAGCGTTGCAACAGCGCGTGCGGGGGACACGGCGACCTTGGCATCAGGAAATCGTGGCGTCTTCAATGTCGGAACAATCGAAGCGGCATCACTTGTACTCTCAGCGTCCGGCACGCTGGCGATCGAGCGCGTCGACGTTGAAAAAGAGATCACTCTGCAAGCTGACGACATCGAGGTCGGTGTTCGGCATACGGGCGTCGGTGCTCCGCTGCTGGTATCCGCCACGGGCAGGAACGGCTCAGTCGCCAACTCCGCTGATCTCGTTTTGGATGCACCCGCTGGCGTCGTCATTGCCAGCCTGCGTGTCGTCCAGGCCGACGTTGTCACCTCAGCCACCGATGTGCGTATCATCGACGGGTTTGTGCCTGGCCAGTTCCGCCTCTTCACGCCGGTTGAAACGATCTTCATGGACAACACCCGCGGCGGACCGATCAGCTTTGCGGGCGTCCAATTGTTTGAGCCGGACTTTGCGTTTGACCTTTCGGTTTCGTCACGCGCGACTGTGACGAATGCATTCGTCGTTCAGTTCGGAACCGGCTCGGCTGTCACCGTCAGCAACTTCTCGGATGACCGCGAGGCCGGCGCGTTTTTCGCCGGGATCAGCCTCATCCGACATTTCGGAACGCTGGCCGAACAGCAAACCGCGCCATCTCAAAGGCTCAATGGCGACACGACGTCTGAAGCACTGCGATTTGCGCTTGCCTCGCGTGCCTCCATTGATTGGGACCAACCTATTGTCATTCTGACCACACTGAATGATTCGCCTGCCGTGCAAGCCCTGGAAAGCAAGAGTGGAGAAGTGGTGCTGCTCGATTGATCTGGTTCCCCTATCGGTGCTCGCTGAACATATGTTCACGCATCGATTCGGGGATCGGGTTTCTTGAGGGCAGTTCAGCAGTCACCTTGCGTTCGCTGGGCCATGAACGTCGCTGTCTTCGCGGCGTTGGCGCTTGCGTGGCTGCATCCCGGTGGCGTATCCGCGCAAACGACCATCGTTCCTCCCACCAGCGGCGCACTCTCGCAGGAGAGCTTGCGCCAGCAGCGGCAGCTTGAGCAGCAGCTGAAGCCAAGGGCGCGCCCGCTTGCTACACCCGACATCTCCGGGCCTGAACGGTCGGAGGATGACATCGGAGACGATACGGGTCCAAAGTTCAAACTCACCGCGGTGACCTTTTCCCGTTCCGCGTTTCTGTCCCCGCCGGACCTTCAGGCCATCGCTGCCAAATACACCGGGCGTGAGATCACGTTTGCCGACCTGCAGCGCATCCTGGCCGACGTCAATGCGCTCTACGGGGCGCGCGGCATCATCACCGCCCTGGCGACACTTCCGCCGCAGAAGATCAAAGGCGGTGTGGTCAAAATCAAGTTGACCGAGGGGCGGCATGCTGCGGTGAATGTCATCGGCGCAACCACTTTGTCCGATGATTATGTCCTCAGCCGCTTCCCGGTCACCGAAGGTGAAATTGTCGATCCAGACGTCCTGCGCGAGAAAGTCCGGCACTATAACCTTCGCAATAGCAACCAATTGCGGGTGCTTTTGAAGCCTGGAAAATCGTTTGGGCAGACCGACCTCGACATTGCGGTTGCCGAACCGCCAATGAACACGCTGGAAGTTTTTTTCAACAATCACGGAACCGTCTCAACTGGCGAATACCAGCGCGGGTTCCTGTTCCAGCGCTATGGCCTGTTCGGTTTTGATGACCGTCTCACCATCTATGGCACGAATGCGCGGCAGACCTCCAATGGCAACCTGTCGTACAATTTCCCCGTCGGCGTGGAAGGCCATCGCGCGGGCTTCAGCCTGAGCCGCGGAGACTTTGCCATCGTCGACGGACCGTTCAGTATTCTGGATGTGGCTGGTGTGTCGGACACCGTAGAACTCAACTATGCGCACCTGCTCTACGTTTCGGACGTGCGCCGCTTGTCAGCGACGTTTTCAGGTCAATTCGGTCAATCTGAAACAGAATATTCAGATGTGCGCGTGACCGATGAAAACTTTTACCAGGCAACGGCCGGGTTCACGTTTTCCCATGTCGATGAAGCTTTCTACGTGTCGATTTCACCCGACCTTGTGTTTGTCAGTCATGAAAACGAAATCATCCGGCACGGGACCGACTTCATGCTGTTTGCCGGTGCGGCATCCGGCGTCGCGGATTTGCCAACGGGTCTCCGGTTAACCGGAGATGTTAGCTGGCAGGTGACGGGATCGAAGCTGTTGCCGGGCAGCCAGTTGTTTCAAATCGGTGGCCCAACAACCGTGCGCGGTTATCCAGCCTCTGGGGCAAGCGGGGACAGCGGCTATCTTGTCTCGGCGGAACTGCACCGTCATCTGGATGAGTTGCGCGAGGGGCTCGACCTCTACGCATTTGTCGATCACGGTGCGGTCTACTCGACATTTCCAGAGCACACATCCGTTACCTCTATTGGTGTGGGTGTGAATTTCGAGATCACCGAATTCATCGGGTTGGACGTCAATCTCGCCTTTCCGGTGGAAGAGGTGTTTCCTGATCAAGACGACGTGCAGGTCTATGCGCGCGTTCTGTTTGATCCGCTCGCGTTTCCCGCCACGCCTTGAACCAGATCAATTCTACGACCGGTGTCAGATGATTTCGTCATCATCGTCGATCATCTTCATGTGGTGCATGACGCGCAAGATCCCCGCCACGCCTGTACGAACAGCGTTCTCGTCGAAGCGCAGGCCTTCACCAGCCTCATACAGCAGCATGTCGACACCGACTTCGGCGGCGGACTGGCGGAGTGATCCGGGCCGAAGCGGTGACACCAGTATCAGCGGGGCTCTGAAAGCTTCCGCCCGCGCCATCACATCCTTCCGGTCCGGCGACACGCGGATTTGCGGGAGGTTCGACCGGTGGATGGCTGGGGGCCAGATCAGACGTTGTAGTATTCGCGGTACCAGCTCACGAAACGGGCAACGCCGTCTTCCACGCTGGTGGCCGGTTTGAAGCCGATGGCGGCTTGCAGGGCGTGCGAGTCCGCGAAGGTCGACGGGACGTCTCCTGGCTGCAGGGGAAGCAATTCGCGGATGGCGGTTTTGCCCACGGCCTTTTCAATCGCCTCGATATAGGCGGACAGTTTCACCGGACTGTTGTTGCCGATGTTGTAGATCCGGAACGGTGCGTTGCTTGTTGCTGGATCGGGGTTCGCGCCATCCCAATCCGGGTTCGGGGCGGCGGCTTGATCGCTCGTCCTGATGACGCCTTCGACGATGTCGGTCACGTAGGTGAAATCGCGGGTGTGATTGCCATGGTTGAAAACCTGTATCGGCTTGCCGGCTATGATGTTTCTGGTGAATAAAAACAGCGCCATGTCGGGCCGCCCCCAAGGGCCGTAGACCGTGAAGAACCGTAGCCCAGTGGTGGGCAACTCAAACAGATGCGAGTACGCATGGGCCATGAGTTCATTGGCACGCTTTGTTGCGGCGTAAAATTGCAAAGGGTGGTCGACGCCATGGTGCTCGCTGAACGGCATGGTCGTGTTTGCACCATATACGCTGGATGTACTCGCGTATGTCAGGTGGTCGACCTTGTTGTGCCGGCAAGCTTCCAGGATATTGGTGAAGCCGATGATATTGCTTTCGACATAAGCATGCGGGTTTTGCAAGGAGTAACGAACGCCGGCTTGCGCTGCCAGATTAATGACGCGGTTTGGCCCATGCTCCTCAAACGTTCGGTCGACGATTGATTTATCAGCCAGGTTTGCGCGGACGAATGTGAACCCATTGCCGTGCCTGGCAGATACCTCTTCGGCCTTTTGCGCCAATAGGCTCAGGCGTGCTTCCTTGATCTGCGGGTCGTAATAGCTGTCAACACTGTCGTATCCGATGACATCATCGCCGCGCTCAAGCAAAGCCAGGCAGGTATGAAATCCGATAAAACCTGCTGCTCCCGTTACGAGGACTTTCACGCGTGTCTCCCCATGCACATTGTGACCGGCGATGCGCCGTCACTGTCATAGATGAGCTAATGGGACTTGCCCAGGGAGCGGATGCGGTCTACCCCCAACTGCGTAAACACAACGCAATGCCGTCAACATCACAGGGCTTTACGGTTGACGTCGCCTCGTTGCAACCGGGGCCATTGCTGCATCTGGGGCGTTGGCTCGGTTTATGCCAATGGCAAGGCTGGCTGCAGCCGCATGGTTGTAAAAACGTCGTCATACGTTGCTGACCGATTAACGTGGAAACAGGCGCCCTTTGACCGATCCTTCTGAAGGACAATCACTTCGAGCCAAGCGGCACTCGGTCATCGCGTCTTTCGCGACCACAGGGTTGATTTTGCTGATCTCGCTTGCGACCAGCGTTATCCTGGCGCGCAGCCTGGGACCCGATGGGCGCGGGCTCTTGCTCGCGTTAACGTTCTGGCCAGCACTCCTTGCAGCAATGTTCAGCCTGTCGATGCCGGAAGCCATCGCCTATCACGTGGCCCGCCATGTTGGGACACCGGAGCTGCCCCGCGTTACCGGAGCGGGGCTGCAGTTGGTCCTGGTGATCGCGGTGATTGCGACGATCATCGTCGTTGCCGCTTTGATGGTCGTGGTGCCTTCCAAATACCAGGGCTATCTCAGCGTCATCATGTTGTATGCGGCAGCTTTTGTTCCGCTAAACCAACTGGAACAGTCCGTCCGCGGTTTATTGCAGGGACGCGGTGCCATGCTGTCTTTGAGCGCGGTCCGCCTACTGCAACCGCTCTCATATCTTTTGATCCTACTGGCCTGCCTTCAACTGGGCATGCTTGACGTGACAACGGCGATGGGCGCGGTGATCTGTTCCCTGGCCATTTGTCTTGTCGGCGGTGCCGTCGTCGCGCGTCCGGCCATCCAGCGCCTTGACGCGCAGCGCACAAAAGAGATCACCGGCACGGGCTGGACGTTTCATAAAGCCAATATTCTTATGTATCTGGCGTCTGAGATCGACAAGGCCATTGTGCTGATTTTCCTGACGACCGTGCAGGCCGGGCTATTCGCGGTCGCGCTTGCCGTAAGCGCAATCGGCACGGGTGTCGTTCTGCAAAGCCTGGGCCTCATGCTGATGCATGAGATGGCCACCGCCAAGGGCGTGGACGGCCACCGCAAGGTTTTCCTTGCGACCATGCGGGCAGCGTTTGCGGTGCTGCTGTTGGTCAATGGCGCAGTTGCGGCGGTGTCGCCCTGGGCGATCCCGTTGCTGTTCGGTCGGGACTTCGCGTCCGCCGTTCCAGTGGCGATCTTGCTGCTGGTAATGGGTGTCTTGAAAGGCGGTCGGCAAATGGTCGATAAGGCTCTGCGAGCGACCCGCCACACAAAAACTGGCATGATCGGTGAGGCCACGGCACTTACAGGCATCCTGGTTCTTGGGCCTATCGGGGCAATCTTGGGCGGGCTAGAGGGTGTTGCCTTGGGTGCCGTGGTGGCGCAGGCCGTTGCACTCATTGTGGTTCTTGTTCTAACCAAGCGGCGACTGGTGTTTCGGTTTGTGGAGCTATGGCCGTTCCGAGCCAGAGCGATTCAAGAACTTCGTTCGTTCCTATCTAAACCACCGCAGATCAATCCGTGATGGCCTCGCTGCGTGCCATGCTTGGGAACAAGCGTTGTCAACATTGCCTCGCTGCTCCAGCTTTGGTTCTCTGTGGTCGGCTTGTCTCGGACCTTTGCAGGTTTAGATACCGAAATGGAGACCAAAGGTTTATGAAGTCGCTTGTTAGGTTCCTCGGAAACGTTACCAAGTTGCATACGACAGCCGCATCCTTCCTGACGCAAACGATTGTCCAATCATGATGAAGCAGCCGGATGAGGGCCGGGATCGTGATAGCCTCGCGGCGCAACCGGCAAACCAGATTGATGTCGCTTCAAATCGGACTGCACCCAAATGGGACCGTAAGGCTTTGGCTGGGCGCATCCTCTGGGATTTGGTGCATCCCCTGTTTGCTTTCAGTCCACGTCCACTTTGGGGATGGCGGCGCGGTCTCCTCCGCCTCTTTGGAGCCCGGATCGGTCAAGCTGCCCATATCTATCCGACAGCACGCGTGACGATCCCCTGGAACCTGTCGATGGGCGACGACAGCGCCATCGGAGATCATGCGCAAATCTATGCCCTTGGCCCGATTGCCGTTGGAGCACGCGCCACGATCTCACAGGGTGCGCACCTGTGTGCTGGAACACACGACTACCGCGATGCCACGATGCCGCTTCTCAAACCACCGATCACCATTGGGGATGACGCGTGGGTTTGCGCCGATGCCTTTATCGGCCCTGGCGTCACGATAGGTTCACGTGCCATCGTCGGGGCGCGCGCGGTCGTTGTGAAAGACGTTGCTGCCGATACCATCGTCGCTGGAAACCCGGCAAAAATGATCAAGACACGTTGGGGAGAGACATCATGAGCAGCGCGGCGGGCGAAGACTATTCTGGGTATCGGTACCCACATTCTGAAACAAACCCCTCCCATGGGATTTTGCTGCAACCGACGTTCGACATCCTTGAAGACTATTTCGCGAACAGCCAGCGGTCCCGCCGGGTCTTTGATCTTGGCTGTGGCAATGGCAGCGTCGCGTCCCTTCTGACGGCCAAAGGATATGACGTAACCGGCATTGATCCGTCGAAGGAAGGCATTGCCCAGGCCAAGTCAGCCTATCCCAACCTTCGCCTGGAGATCGGTTCTGCCTATGATGATCTCGCCGGGCGCTACGGCAGCTTTCCTGCTGTTATCAGCCTGGAGGTTGTCGAACACGTCTACGCACCGCGTGATTACGCTCGGACACTTTTCGATCTCGTGGAGCCGGGTGGAATCGCCGTTCTCTCCACGCCTTATCACGGCTATATCAAGAACGTTGCGCTGGCGCTTTCAGGCAAGATGGACAGCCACTTCACTGCGCTTTGGGACCATGGGCACATCAAATTCTGGTCGATAAAAACGCTTGGAACGCTTCTGGTCGAAGCAGGCTTTGAAGCGCCGTCATTCCGGCGGGTCGGGCGTGTCCCGCCGCTTGCCAAATCGATGATTGCCATTGCCATAAAGCCATCAGTTTAGTCCGTGGAGCGGCAGTCGATGACGGATGAGAAGGACATTCACGCACTCATCCTGACGCTGGACGAGGCACAACACATCGGGCGGTGCATCGACAGCCTTGCGGGGCAGTGCGCGAGTGTCACTGTAATCGACAGCGGCTCGCAAGATCAGACCGTGGCCATTGCCGAAGCCAAAGGTGCCCATGTCGTCGTCAACCCGTTTGTCAACCACGCAAGTCAGATCAATTTTGGCATCGACCATTTGGCTGACCACCAAGGCTGGCTGCTCCGCATCGATGCCGACGAGGTGCTCGACGGAGATAGCAGGCAGACGCTGCGCGATGCTGTCATGAGCGCATCCGATGCGGTCGATGGTTTGCTCATCCAGCGACGCATCCACTTCCTCGGGCGGCGCATCCGCCATGGAGCCATCGAACCGAGCTGGCAACTCAGGCTCTGGCGCATTGGCCGCGGGCGGTGCGAGCAGCGATGGATGGATGAGCATATCCAGGTCAATGGACAGGTTGCCGAAACGGGTGTCGTGCTGAGTGACATCAACTTGAACTCGCTCACGTGGTGGACGGCGAAGCACAATGCCTATGCGTCTCGTGAGGCTGTCGAAATTCTCAGCCAACGCCATGGATTGGGAGATCATCAGGGGACCGACGGGGACCGTGCCGATACAAAGATGAGCCCTCAGGCGCAACGCCGCCGTTTTGTCAAAGACAAGATTTACGAACGGCTTTCGCCGGGTGTTCGCGCCATGGCCTACTTCCTTTACCGGTACATTCTGAGGCTAGGTATTCTGGACGGCCGGGCCGGGTTTTACTTTCATCTCATGCAGGCGCTCTGGTACCGAACGCTTGTCGATGCCAAGGTCACAGAGATCGAGTTGCATGCCCGCACCCACAGGGTCACCATCCCGGACGCCATCAAGGATCGCGTCGGCATCGACATCTGAAGCGGGAGGTTTGCGTGCTCGCGGATTGGTCGGATGCCGTGCGCATAACGGCGGAGCGCGTTTTCTGAATTTGCGCTCCGCCCCATGAAAATCTCGCAGCGGTTAGCCAATCTTGGGCTGGCCGTTGGAGGCATTCAGACCGCCATCGACTGTCAGGATCGCCCCATTGACGAAGCGGGCATCATTGCTGCTGAGGAAGGCGATGACGTCGGCCACCTCTTCTGATGTGCCAGCGCGCTGCATCGGCAAGCGCTTATTGAACTCGCGCATGATCTCGTCATTCCCGACGACGAACTCGGACATCTCGGTGATCGTCAAGCTGGGGGCCACCGCATTGATCCGTATGCCGCGAGGGGCGAGGTCGAGCGCAAGGCCCTTGGTCATCAGGTTCAACGCGCCTTTTGTCGTGTTGTAGGCAAACCCGCCCCAGTCGCCGCCCAGGCCAGAGACCGATGAGACATTCACGATCGCGCCTTTTGCTTTTTCAAGATGCGGCAGCGCCGCCTTCGTCACCAGGAAGGGTCCGTTGACGTTGATCCCGATCTGCCGGTTCCAGTCCTCCAGGCTGATCTCATCGATCGGTTCGAAGATGGCAATCGCTGCATTATTGACGAGAACATCAATCCGTCCCCACGCCTTGATCGTGGCCTCAATCAGCGCTGTCACGTCTTCTGGTTTGGAAACGTCGCCCGGCTGCACCAGGACATCGCCGCCGCCAATGTCGTCTTTCACCTTTTGCAGCTTGGATTCGGTCCGTCCGTTCAAGACCACCGCAAACCCATCGCTAGCAAACCGTTTTGCCGTTGCCGCCCCGATCCCGGAGCCAGCACCTGTTACGATTACGACCTTCTTTTTACTCATGATTTTTCTCCACTCATCTGAAGTTTGATGTCTGTTTTTTGTTTACTGCTGACGACATCTCAAACGTCATCGTTCCGCTATGCGTGTGATCATCGGGCCGACTGCACGTTGCATGGCGAAGACCATGACGCCTGAAATGGCGAGCGCTTTGGCCCTTGGGTGTCCGTGCCGACCAGCTTAAACGGGGTGACGGCCAGGTCGCCGGAGACGTCAATTACAAGATCATCAAGCCGAACGGCCCAATGGGTCATTGGCGCCATAAATGGCACCCATGTTTTCACATAGTCGTCGACGCTTCGCAGGACGAGCACGTCGCCTTGCACATTGTCGAACACCGCGATGGCGTTTCCGCCCGGTGCGAAAAGATCGCGGAACACCTCGCCATCGAACGGGCGATCCTCGATGGTCCAACCCGCGCACCACTTGGCTGTCTCGGATATGATTTCTGAATTGCGCATGCTCTCACTTACGTCTTCTAGTTGCTGTTGAGTGACTTGGTGATGAGCGGAGGATGGGGCATGCAAAGGCTCGCGTCCAAGCGGCAAGCCGCCGGCTGTGATAGGCGCTTGTTATCAAGCAGGTTCAGTTGGAAGCGCGCTTCAGGCAGTCGAGCAACGCGCGTACGGCGGGCGTGCGACGGTTTCCATGCCAAACAAGGCCAAGGCCAAGCTTTGGGAACCCCTCAAGCGGACGCCGGACAACGCCGGGCGGCAGGCCATTCAACACATACGACCCATGCACGAAGGCACCGAGATTTTGCGCGGCATACCCTGGCCCGGCAGCCACCTGGGTCACCTGATAGGCCACGTTGGGTTCGCAACCACCTGCCCGGAAACAGGCAATAAGATTGTCGTGCAGGACCGGGTTCATCTCGCGGGCAAACAGAATAAGTGGCTGATCGCCGATCGCTGCAATGGGTATGCGCTCCATCGCCGCCAAGGGATTGGCCTCATGTAAGGCCAGCATCCATTCCCCTTGAAGAACAGGCCGGACGGCGAGGTCCTCATTCTGAACTGGCAGCAAACCGATGCCTAAATCGATCTCGTCATCAAGAAGTGCGCGCTCGACCTGACTCGGATTGAGGTGTGCGACCTCTGCAATGATTTCCGGGCGCGTCGTGCGCAACTCCGACAAGGCCGGTAAAAGGAATGGCAGGTTGAGATATTCCAGATAACCGAACCGGACCGTCCGATCTCCATCTGTCCCCAGCCGGGCGATATCCGATGAAGCCTCATCGATCAAACGCACCGCTTCGCGGGCTGCTGGCAGCAGGCGTTCGCCCGCAACCGTCAACGAAACTGACCGGCGATCTCGCTGAAACAGGGACGTATCGAATTCTTTTTCAAGTTCGCGGATCTGCTGGCTGAGGGCTGGCTGCGTCAGGTTCACGGCTTCAGCGGCCTTGCGAAAATGCAAGTGCTCTGCGACTGCGATAAAGCATCGAAAGCGACGAAGGTGGCGCATGTGAGCGTTGGTCCGTTAGGTCGATTGCGGTGCCAGGGCCCGAAGCACGCGCGCGGCCAATTCACAAGCGAACGCGTCTGTCAGCTTCCCATGCCCCGTCATCAGCCGGTAGTAGATCGGTCCGGCGTAAAGATCGACGGCGATCTCGACATCAATGCTGGCATCGAATTCTCCGCTTTCAATGCCTTTCTCGATGACAGCTCGCCCGGCAAGCCGCCGCTGTGTCAGAAACCTGTCCCGGAATTCTGCCAGGACTTCTGGATCTTTTTGTCCTTCCCCGACAAGCTCAGCCACGATCCGACCGCCACTGCCACGCATGAATTTCGCAATCGCGCGAATTTGCGCACGCAGCATCTCGGCTGCCGATGACGTTCTCGCCATGGGGATCTGCTGCTCGGTCGACGTCAAGAATGCTTCGAGTGCAATCTCACGCACATTTGACCATCGCCGGTAAATCGCCGGGCGGCTGACGCCTGCCTCCTTGGCGATCCCGTTGATGGTGAGATCTCCGACAGCCTGCGTTTCCAACAGCCGATTTGTTGCCTCTAATACAGCGCAATGCAGCTCCGGGCACATCGGACGCCCGGGACCGCATGGCTGCTTTGATTGATCACGATTGCCTATCACAGAGTTCATAATTTTAATTTCGTTACACCTTGCGCTCTAATTCAGCGCTGCTATATGGTGACACCATGTATCGGTATTCGTCACCAAAAATCAAGGGGGCGATGCCTGGATGGGCGGGGCATCCGAGAAAAGCAGAATGGTTCAATTGCCTGAGCAAACACCTTCAAGACCACTTGGCGGGGCCAAGTCAGAATTTACAGAACAACCTGACGAACAGTGCACCACATGCACCAGGAGACGATCATGACACGCAATTCTCTTTTTGCCACCAGCGCCGCTCTGACCGTAGGCGCCAGCATGTTGGCCCTGGCCGTTGCGAGCAATTTCGACGCCGGGAAAGCCCATACTCTTGCAACGCAGCTCGCAACAACAGTGAGCGAGACCGCCAGGTCTGTCACTCAAAGCGAACCTCAGTCAGGCGCGAAACCTGCACCCGCCGCTCCAGCGGTTGAGGTGGTGACGGTTACGACGCAGGTCCTTGCTCAATACGAAGAATTTACCGGTCGTTTTGAAGCGGTTGATCATGTGGAGATCCGCGCACGTGTCTCCGGCTATCTGGACACCGTCCACTTCAAGCCAGGCCAGCGGGTCAGCGCCGGCGATCTTCTCTTCACGATTGACCCACGCCCCTTTGAGGCCCGCCTTGCCGAAGCGCGTGCCGCCCTGGTCCAGGCCGAAGCAGGCGTATCATTTGCCGAAAGCCAGGTTGAAAGGGCCCGCGAGCTCTCGCGCCAGGGGCACACCAGCGATGCCACCCTCGATGAACGCGAGCAAGAGTTCGCCAATGCCAAGGCCGCTATCACGGCTGCCGAGGCGCGGCTTCAGAGCGCCGAACTCGACCTGAGCTTCACCCGCGTGAAGGCACCCGTCTCCGGCCGGGTCTCAGATGACGCTATTACAGTCGGGAACCTGGTGGCCGGTGGCACCAATGCGCCTGTACTAACCACATTGGTTTCCACCGAGCCTATTCATTTTGTTTTCGATGCGACCGAGCAGCAGCTCCTGGCCCGCATTCGTGACGATATCGACAACGGCGATGTCCGCGACAGACTGGACGGCACCCCCGTCTCGGTCCGCTTGATAGACGAACAAGCCTTCGATCACCCCGGCCAGATCGACTTCATCGACAACCGCCTTGATCTCGCAACTGGAACGATCCGCGGGCGGGCTGTGCTGGATAATCCGCGCGGTGTTCTTACACCGGGCATGTTTGGCCGCATGCGTTTGGCGAACTCATCGCCCGCAAAGGTCGCCCTGATACCGGACGAGGCTATCGGCACGAACCAGACGGAGAAGTTCGTCTGGGCACTTGATGCCGATAACAAGGCCGAGCGCCGGGTCGTCGAAATCGGCGGTAAGCGTGGACGTCTTCGCGTCATCACATCCGGCCTGAGCGCTGGCGAACGCATCGTCACATCGGGCCTTCACCGCGTCGCTTCCGGCCGGACCGTTCAGCCACAACCCACCCGGTTGGCCAAAACAGCTGAAACCTCGAAAACCTCATCAAGCAACTAACACTCCCATCACGCAACAAACACCCCACGGCTCATTCGCACCTCGCGAGCAAGCCGATGCGCCAAGGAGGATGTTCCAATGCGCCTGTCTCAATTCTTTATCACCCGGCCGATTTTCGCGATCGTGATCTCGGCCTTCATCACCATCGTCGGTGCGTTGTCCTATGCGATCCTGCCGGTTGCGCAATACCCGCAAGTCGCGCCACCGACCATTCAGGTCACTGCCCAGTATCCCGGGGCCAGTGCCGAGACCATCGCACGCACGGTGGCGACTCCGATCGAGCAGCAAATCAACGGCGTCGAGGGCATGATCTATCTGGGCTCCGAGGCGACCGGTGACGGTTCCTTGCGCATCACCGTGACCTTCGAGTTGGGAACCGATCTCGATCAGGCGCAGGTGCTTGTCCAAAACCGTGTGGCGATTGCTGAACCGCGCCTGCCAGAGCCGGTCCGCCGTTTGGGGCTCACGACACAAAAAGCATCTCCTGATTTGCTTCTGGTCGTGCACATGTTTTCGCCTGATGCATCGCGCGATGATCTCTACATCACGGGTGCCGCCCAACGCGTTCGCGATGAGCTGACAAGGCTGAGCGGTGTCGGCAACGTCACGATCTTTGGTGCCCGGGATTATGCCATGCGTATCTGGCTGAACCCAGATCGGATCGCAGCTCTTGGGATGACGCCTGGTGAGATCCTTGCCGCAGTCCGTTCGCAGAATGCCCAGGTTGCCGCGGGTGTCCTCAATCAGCAGCCAACCGCTGAAGCCACCACATTCGAACTGTCATTGGAAACCTCCGGCCGGCTGGTGGAACCAGCGGAGTTCGAGCGCATCATCATCAAGCGGGGAGACGACGGCCGGATCGTGCGCCTCGGCGATGTGGCCCGCGTTGAACTCGGTGCTCAAAGCTACACGACGCGTGCCTACCTCGATGGAAAAAGCGCGGTTGCGGTCCTGATCAATCAGCGCCCCGGATCGAACGCACTTGCCACCGCAGGTGAAGTCCTCTCGACCGTCAAAGACCTGTCGGTAGACTTTCCCGAGGGTCTTGCGTATGACGTCATCTATAACCCAACGACCTTTATCCAATCGTCGATCGATGCGGTTGCTGAGACCATGACGGAAGCTGTGCTTCTGGTCGTCCTCGTCGTTTTGTTATTCCTTGGCACCTGGCGTGCCGCCATTGTTCCCATTATCGCGATCCCCGTCAGTCTGGTGGGAACGTTCGCCGTCATGGCCGCGTTCGGATACTCGATCAACAACCTGTCTTTGTTCGGCCTCGTCCTGGCCGTCGGCATCGTGGTCGATGACGCGATCATTGTGGTCGAAGGTATTGAAAAGCATATCCGTAACGGCATGAAGCCGTTGGAGGCTGCCCAACGGACAATGCGAGAGGTGTCCGGCGCACTGATCGCAACGTCACTTGTGCTGGCTGCCGTGTTTATTCCGACAGCCGCCATTCCCGGCATCTCGGGGCAGTTCTACCAGCAGTTCGCCCTGACGATTACGGCGGCAACTGCGATTTCATTGCTGGTCTCGCTCACCTTGTCGCCTGCTCTGTCAGCCATGCTGCTGAAACCCTATGGTGAGACGAAGTCGGGTCTCTTGATGCGACCCATCGACTGGGCACTGCGCAAATTCAACTCAGGCTTTGATATGCTGTCAGGTGGCTATGCCGCCACCACGAAGCGCCTGATCCGTCTGCCCTTGATCATGCTGGTGGGCTACGCCGGTCTGTTGGCCGCCACGAGTGCACAATTCGGCAAGGTTCCCCTGGGCTTCATCCCACAGCAGGACCAAGGCTATTACATCACGGTCGTTCAGTTGCCGCCGGGCTCCTCGCTCGACCGGACGGATGCCGTGATCAAAAGCGCCATTGATGATCTGCTTGAGATTGATGGCGTCGAACATGCCGCCGCCTTCTCCGGTCTGAACGGTGCAACCCGCACAACCGAGACCAACACCGGCGTTATCTTCTTTACGACGACCGCATTCAATGAACGCGAGGCAACGGGTTACGATGGTGCGAAGGTGCTTGCCACGGCGCGTGCGAAGATGGCGCAGATCAATGAGGCGGCTGTCTTCATTATCGAACCACCTCCTGTGCGCGGCATTAGCAACGGTGGCGGATTCAAGATGATGGTGCAGGACACCGGCGGTGTTGGACCAGTGGCGCTGGAGGCTGCCGCCCGCTCACTGGCAACGGCCGCCAACGCCGACCCCAGCCTGCAAGCCGTGTTCACGCTCTACTCAACCAGCACGCCGCGGGTGTTTGCAAATATCGACCGCGAACGCGCCGAGATGCTGAACATCCCGGTCTCACGCGTGAACGAGGCGCTTGAGGTTTATCTCGGTTCGGCCTTCGTCAACGATTTCAACCTGCTGGGCCGCACCTATCGCGTCACAGCCCAGGCCGATGCCCAGTTCCGCCAAACGCCTGAGGATGTCGCACGCATCCGCACGCGTTCCGACAGTGTCGCCATGGTGCCATTGGGTGCGGTTGCCACTTTCGAGGACACCTCCGGGCCCTTGCGCCAGCCACGGTACAATTTGTTCCAGGCCGCGGCCGTTCAGGGTCAGGCTGCACCGGGCGTATCGTCGGGCGAAGCGCTCGACCGGATGGAGGCGCTTGCCAACGAGCACCTGCCCGCAGGCGTCTCATACGAGTGGACCGAACTCAGCTTCCAAGAGCGCAATACGGGCGACACGGCGGCTTATGTCTTCTTGCTCGCTGTGCTGTTCGTCTTCCTCGTTCTTGCAGCGCAGTACGAGAGTTGGGCACTGCCAGCCGCCGTCATCCTGATTGTTCCGATGGTCTTGCTGTCCGGCATTACCGGGGTCGATCTGAGGGGCATGGACAACAACATCCTCACGCAGATCGGCTTCATCGTCCTCGTGGGGCTGGCGTCCAAGAACGCGATCCTGATCGTCGAATTCGCCAAGCAGGCCGAAGAAGGCGGGGCCAACCGTTTCGAAGCTGCCGTCGATGCTGCCCGCACTCGTCTGCGCCCGATTGTCATGACGTCACTCGCCTTCATTCTCGGCGTCGTACCCTTGATGCTGGCGACGGGCGCTGGTGCGAAGATGCGTCAGGCGCTTGGCACATCGGTCTTCTCAGGGATGCTCGGTGTGACGATCTTCGGGCTGATCTTTACACCTGTCTTCTACGTTCTCGTCCGCGGCATCGAGCAACGAATTGGCAAGCGGCGCGCAGCGTCCACGACGCCGATGACCGAGCCTGCTGAACGCACCATGGCCGACCTCTACCCTCAGCCATGACGACAAATGAAAGCGCGCGGACCTATCCACGGTCCGCGCATTTGCCTTTCCCAACTTTTTGAAGTTCTATCCCCTTTCCCGTGAGCGGCCAGAGCATCGGCGTTATGCCTGAGCCAAAGCCCTTTCCCAGGTATCAAAGGCTCGTGCGGTCGATGACGCGTGCACCGTCTTCGACCCGGTCGCTTGGGTGAAGGATGACCTGGTCACCAGGGCTCAACCCTTCCTCAACGGCTGCGTGCAGAGTGTTTCGATGGCCCAAGGTGATGCGCTGCAATCGCGCATAGCCGTTTTTGAATGCGTAGACAGCCCAGTCGTTTCCATCCCTAAACAATGCGCCAAGGGGAACGAGGACGGCATCGGGAATATCTTCAACGATAGTGCTTGTGAAAACACGATACCCGTGGCCGAGGTTCTGTGATGCCTGTCCGATGACTTCGGGGGCGAAGTCGAAGATCGTTCGCACACGCTGCTCTTCAATGCCAAGCGCAGACACTTTGGTGAAGCCTGCTGGTTCGACCCGCGTGACGGTGGCATCAAGTTCGATCCCGCCCCAGGCGGAGATCCTTGCGGGCATACCCTTTCGAATCTTCACGGCATCTGCCGACAGCAATTCGACAACAATCTCGAGGTTCGCGGGGTCACCGATCTCAACGAGGGGCGTGCCTTGAGGAACGACCTGCTGGCTCTTCTTGTGAATTTCAAGAATACGTCCGCTCACGGGTGAACGTAGAGCAATGCAACACCCTTGACCGTAGCTTTCAACTGTCTCGTCCGTCGGACCTGTCAGTCGTGCCACGGAGCTTTCGAGCTGTCTTTCGCTGAGAAGCTGATTGGCCTTAGCCCGCGCCACGCTGGCAGAGCGGGTCTCAACATCGATTTTGGCGCGCTCCAGGGCGCGTTCGGACACGACCTCTTTCTTGGCAAGCGCTTGAGCGCGTTCCAGATCATGTTTTGCGAAATCGAGTTCTGCTTCCGCCTGTAGCACTTCTGCCTTGGCCAACGAGACATTCGCCCGTGCGGCCTCGATCTGCGCTGTCAACTCACGCTGCGACCTCAAATCCAGAAATGGCGGTGGGCTCGGCTCAATCGCAGCAACGGTTGTCGTCTTGGCCTCGACCTTGTCGCCGATCTCCAACGGTGAACGCAAGACACGCCCGGATGTCGGTGCAGAAATAACGAAAACATCCTTGATCCGCGTCTTGCCCTCTTCCTCGATCCGAACGCTCAACGGGCCCTTTGATATGGCCGCCAGATCAACGGGAATTGGGCTGGGCGAAAGCACGTAGACAAACGCTGCGATCACGGCAGCACCGGCAGCGCCATAGCCGATCCGGCGTTTCCATTCCGGGGAAATGTTCTCAAGCATTCCGCTCTACTCTCTCGTCTTCAGAACTGAAATCAAGTCCAGTCGATCAATCCGGCGGCGCACGATCAAAGCAGACGCAATCGCAGTCAAAAGGACCAACAAGCTGGCCCACGCATAGGTCGATAGATTGATGATCAGATCGACGCGGTAAAGATCACTGGAGAACCCCTTGATTACCAGCCATGCAAAACCGTAGCCGAGTGCCCACATGAAGGGCTGGGCTGCGATGACGAGGATTGCAAGCTCCAGCAGGAGCACGCGGCTGACCTCGCCCTTTGTAAAGCCAAGCACACGCAGGCTTGCCAATTCACGCGCCTGTTCGGACAGTTGTATCCGCGCGCTGTTGTAGACGACACCCAATGCAACAACGATCGCCAAGCCGGCGTAAACCGGAACCATCATGTTCATGTTCTTGGCAATCGTCTCTCGAAACTTCATGAGCGAAGCGTCATGCAGGGCAATCGACGCAATGGCAGGCGTTGATTTGACCGCTTCGAAGAGATCACCTTGGTGATTGCGGTCATAGGCAATGTGAATGCCTGAAATCCGATAGCCTTCATCAATCAGCCGGTTGAGTGCAGATAGCTCCATGAAGGCAGACAGCCCGAAATACGATTCAACAATGTCCGTAACCGGCACGAACGCGCGCCCTTTGGGCCCGTGTGAAACACCGATTGATTTCCGATCGAATCTGGGAGCCCGGGCGAACGGAAAGTCAGTCACGGTTTCGCTTCCCCGCCATCCACTGAGGATTTCAAGTTCGACGATGTCACCAACGTTCAACCGCAGCTCTTCCGCGATACGCCGGCCAATCACAAGTCCGCTTGCGGGCATTGAAATGGGTTGCAGTGACCGATCGACCACACGGGCAAGCCGCGGCGACTTCGGTTTCCCGACGATTGACAGTTTCTTCTCGTAATGACGATGGGTCATGCGAACGTACACGCCACGATAGGGTTCGGTCCGCATGACGCCTGGCAGTTGCCCCACGGCCTGCAGGGTCCGCAGGTGGTTTTCGTCTGAAAGGTTGAGGGTCGCATCCTGGCGCTGGATCATGGAGAAGGTGACGTCGATCATGTGCTCGACGGAGTCCATGCTGAACAACGATACGATCAGCAGCGAGCCGGCAAGCGCCACACCCAGGACCGTGAAACCGGCACGGATCGGCCAGCGAATGATATGGCGCACCGACATCATGGTCAGCTGAGATGTCTTTTTAAACACTCCGAGTTGCTCGGACCATATGCGCCGATAAGCAGGCGGTGTCGGCGGTCGCATGGCGACCGCAGGCTCAAGGGCCACCACTTTAAACACGGCCCGGACACCGCCTATCAGAGCAGCACCCGCCGAAAGCCCGATGGCCGCGAGATAGACGTCTGGATCGCGCCGGAAAACGAGGAATGGAAAGTGGAAAAATTCAGTGTAGAGGCGGGTCAGGCCAAAACCGAACCACGTGCCGAGGCCAAAGCCGATGATAACTCCGATGGCCGCGATCAGCAGGACAAACTTGATGTAGTGCACCGCAATCGCTGACCGGTCGTAACCCAAGGCCTTGAGAAGACCGATCTGCTCGCGCTCAAGGGCGACAAGGCGCGTCAATGTCATGTTGATGAGGAATGCGGAAACAAACAGGAAGATCGGCGGAATGACCTGCGCCATCGCACGCAACTGCTGCAACTCTGCATCAAGAAACGCGTGGCTGATCTGCGTGTCACGACCGTAGGCACCACTCCCGCTATATTCGCGCAAGCGCTCGTCCAAGAGATCAATGACTTTGTCCTCTGAGGCACCGGGCAGCAGTCTGATCAATATGGAGTTGAACGCGCCATCGAGGTCGAACACCTCATCGACGGCCTGTTCGGACAGCCACAAGACCGCGAAGCGCTGATCATCTGGAACGAGATCTCCGGGTCCAATGGCATAGATGTGCTCCGGCGAGAGTGCGATCCCAACAATCTGAAGGCTGCGTTTCTTCCCATTCAGGATCGCTTGGAAGCGGTCACCAATGGTCAACTTGTGCGCCTTGGCAAAGGCCTCGTTGACGACTGCTTCCCGGATATCACCAGGTGTGGGCAGGCGACCATTGCGGAGGAAGAGGCGATTGACCCTCGGGGTTCGATTGTCCGGGTGGGACAGGACAAGGCCGGTCACGGGCGGCGAAAAACCTTCGATATCGAGGATGGCCGGCTTTGATATGCGGGTCTCGACTGCGGCGACGCCTTCGAACGTCTCGATCTGCCGCGCGATCCTGTCGGGCGCGCGTGTCGCCTGCGCAAAGACATGGGCAAACGAATACCGCTCGTAGTATGCCGCACGGGTCTCTTCGAGGGACTGGTAGGCACCAACGGCCAATATCAACGTTGACACACCGGCTGCCAACACCAAGGCAATGGCGAGTGCCTGCGCCCACATCCGCCTGAGGTCTCGAACCAGCTTTTTGTCCAATGACCGCATGCGCCTACCAAGAAATATCTTTGGGGGATTTGCGACTTTCAATGGACCGCACATTGATGACGCGTCCGTCCGCAAAAAAGGCCACCCGATCGGCGATATCCTGGATCGCAGCATTGTGCGTGATCACGGCGGTTGTCGTCCCAAGCTCCTGGTTCACGTTGTCGAGCGCCTGAAGGACAAGGATACCTGTCTTGCTGTCGAGTGCGCCGGTTGGTTCATCGCAAAGGAGGATTTCGGGACGTTTTGCGATGGCCCTTGCGATCGCCACACGTTGCTGTTCACCGCCAGAGAGCTGCGCTGGAAAATGATGAAGGCGCTCGCCAAGGCCAACGAGGGCCAGAGCATCTTGAGGTTTCATTGGAGCGGTTGCGATTTCGGTTACGAGGCCGACATTCTCCAGGGCGGTGAGTGACGGGATCAAATTGTAGAACTGAAAAACAAAGCCCACGTGCTCACGCCGGAACTTTGTCATTCCGTTCTCATCAAGGCGGCTGAGGTCTCGCCCTTTGAACATTACCGTGCCAGAGGTTGGTCGGTCCAGGCCACCCAGAATATTCAGAAACGTAGACTTTCCTGATCCCGATGGGCCTAGCAACACCAGAAGTTCCCGCTCGAACAAGTCGAGATCGACGCCATCGAGTGCGCGCACCTCCACGTCGCCGGTTCTGTAAATCCGCGTCACGCCCCGGGCGCTGAAGATGGCTTCTCCAACTTTGCGATCGGCGGCTGCTACCGTCGTAAAGGCTTCGATCTCATCCAAACAAATCGTCCTCGCGTGCTACGCATCCGCTGCCGACGATTACGAAAAACGATCTTGATGCTGGAACCGGCAGGATTGGTGTTGTTGATTACCATCAACGCAGATTTCGTCCAGCATGTGAAACCTGCGGCCACCCCCGAATAGATAGTGTCGGCAAGTGTGCCGTTCGCCAGCACTATCTTATGTTTTCAGATCGCAAGCAACAAATGCAAGTTCCTGCCCCCGAAGCCCATCTGGCAAGGCAAATCACACTGCCATTGCTCATACTCTACGGACTGAGCGTCACGGTGGGGGCAGGCGTCTATGTCCTGATTGGAGAGACGGCCGCGCGCGCTGGCCAGCATGCGCCACTCGCCTTTGTGATCGCCGGCGTGTTGGTTGCATTTTCCGCGGCAAGCTACGCAGAACTTGCTACGCGGTTTCCTGTCAGCGCAGGCGAAGCGGCCTATGTTGGAGCAGCGACCCAAGCGCCTTGGGCGCCTCTCGTCATTGGCCTTCTCGTTTGTGCATCCGGCTTGTTTTCGTCAGCAACGCTACTGAGGGGAGGGGCCGGTTATGTTCAAGAATTCATCGCCGCGCCGACGGCGGTCATCGCGCTCGTCACCGGCCTGTTGATTGGGGCTGTTGCCGCCTGGGGCATCAAACAAAGTGTTTGGACCGCAGCGCTGCTTGCTGTCGCCGAAGTCGGGCTCTTGCTGGTCATCGCCGTGTTCGGCGTCGCGACTGCACCCGTTGGGCCTACGGCGGTCGGAGCGTTCGCGCCGACGGATTCGAGCATGGTGTTCGGACTATCCGGCGCGGTGCTGATTGCGTTTTTCGCCTTCATTGGTTTTGAGGACATGGTCAATGTGGCCGAAGAGGTTCGCGATCCGCGTCGTACCATCCCGTGGGCCATCGGCCTCACCTTGGTGTTCACGACCTTGCTCTATGTAAGCGTCTTGATTGTTGCCCTTTCCGTTGCCTCACCTGAAGTGCTTTCCGGTTCACCGGCTCCACTGACGTTGGTGTTTCAACGCATTCTTGGCGGCGATGGTCGTATCGTCAGTGCAATTGCGATCGCCGCCGTTGTCAACGGCGTTCTGGTCCAGATCGTCATGGTCAGCCGCGTGCTGTATGGGATGAGCCGTCTGGGCTCGCTCCCAAGCTGGCTTGGTTTCATTTGGCCCGCAACGCAGACGCCGTTGGTGGCCACGGCTGTCACGGTTGGATGTGTCCTGGTGCTGGTTCTCGTTCCGCAGATCGCTGTTCTGGCCGATCTGACCTCGACGTTCACTTTGCTTGTTTTTGCTTCAGTCAACTTCGCCCTATGGCGGATCAAGATCAACGAACCAATTGTAGACCATGCCTATTTCAGAGTGCCCCATTGGGTGCCCGTCACCGGGTTCCTGGTGTCGTCGTTTTTTTTGGTGTTCGAGTGGTTCAATCGCTTCAATGGCCATTTGGTGGGCCCGTAGGCCGCACTTCACGCGCCAACGGTTGCGTTGAGATGTTGGTGCCGACCATCACGCACCTGAACCGCCAGCACGAACTCAATCCACGTTTTCGGATCCTCAATCCAACCCGCCAATTCGGCATGATGCGCACGACTTTTTTCGTTCATTAACAACCGTCAATTCCGGGATTTTCGATAGGCCATAGACTTAGCCTATAGCTTGTTTGCTTTTCGTGGATTCGCAAAGCAGACTCTAAAATCTTGAGTTGGAGCATGTTCCGGGCGGAAAACCGCGTACACTTTTCCTGAACATGCTCTGGGCTCTTGATTTGGAGCATGTTCCGGGCGGAAAACCGCGTACACTTTTCCTGAACATGCTCTAGCTGGTGGCTGCAGTTAGACTAGAATTGGCCAGTGAATTCGCCTGCGGTGGAGGCGGGATCAGGCGAGGATGGCGCCTAATCAGGATGCATCATGTCAGCCACCCACTCCGCCGAACCTGAACGCGACGAGGGTTTGCACCGAACCTGCCAGACCGGCGTATATCTGCCGGCCAGTGTGATGCAGGGCGCCGTATCGTTCCCAAACACACTGTGCGCGCAGCACTCACCGGGAGCAGAAAACCCTCCCATTTTTTGATGCTGAAGGAAACCTGAGATGAACGTCAAAGAAGCCATGCACAAAGGCGTCGCCTGGATGCCGCCGAATACGCCTGTCGAGAAACTTGCCAGGAAGATGCAAGACCTCGATATCGGGGCCATTCCCATTGGAGAAGACGACAAGCTCATCGGGATGGTGACTGACCGGGATATTGTCATCAAGGGTCTTACGAACGGTGCCGATATCTCGGGCATGACGGCGCGTGACGTGATGACCAGAGGCATCATCTATTGCCGCGACAGCGAAGATCTCGGTGATGCTTTGCGCATCATGGAGGATAAGAAGATACGCCGCCTGCCGGTCATCAACGAGCACAAGCGTATGGTTGGTATGTTGTCGCTCGGCGACGTCTCGCATGCCGCTTCGCGCGAGATGACGGGCGAACTGACAGCTGCCGTTTCAGAGCATCATACCGCTTGAGGCAGTCGGCTGTTCGCGGTCGCTCACGCAGACAAGCAGACGTTTGTCCGCCATTTGCGCCGGGCCTTGTCAGCAACTGCTGAACTGTGAAACTCGCGCAAAGTCATTAGAGGTGCCGCGCCCCTTTGCGGGTCCGACAACTGCTCCAGCAGGCTCCTCATAGTCTGCATTAGGGTCTGGATCAGGCGCTTGATGTCCGAACCGGAGATCGTCAAGCGCCTGAAACTTCAGGACACAGACAAGTGGATGTCTCGTGGCCCTGATTGGACTATTCCCACTCAACCGTTGGTCACAGAACACGACATCAACCAATGACGTAAGGACACGCACCTTGCGGACGTTGGTGGTCTTTGCGCAACCCGGACTTCATAGCCTCACTGGATACAGCCGATCATGTCGGTTCCGGCGATGTCGGCGAGATCGTCGGGGCGCAGCACAGTCAACTGCCCATCCTCAATTCTCAAAATGCCGAGCTTCTTAAACGTCGACAGTGTCCGGCAAACATGTACGCCGGTCAGCCCGGTCGCATCACCAATGTCACTTTGCTTCAGGGGCAGGGGGCAACACGCCCCGGCAACCGCCTTATCGCCCAACTGCCGGTTCCATAGTTCCAGCAGGCAATAGGCGACACGCTCCGGAGCGCGGGTATGCCCCAAAACTGTCATCCGGTTCAGCGTTCTTTGATGCTGATCGATGAACATGGCTTGCAACGCATCGAAGCTCAAACCGCTATGCGATGCAGTCAAAAGATGCAGGTCGTTTAGTGTCCCTTGCCAAACCCAACAGTCGGTCAGGGCGACAATGCTGAGATTAGCGTGGCTGTCACAGGAGGTCCGCAGGCCGCGCATGCCGTCGCGCCCAATGAGAATATCAAAGAACTGGCGGCGTCCATCGCACAGGCATTTGTAGGGTGCGGCCCAGCCCTGGAGAACGAGCAGGTACGGCAGGGCCTCATCGCCCTGGGCAATAATGTCAGTCCCGGCAGAGACCCTCCTGGAGGCGATCGGACGGACCGGGGTGTAGAGCGCAGGTAAGTCCAGATTGGGCCGGCCATCTGCAACGCGCCCCTGGCGCGGTTGTTCATAGCTGGCACCGTTTTCGTTTCCGGTTTCGGTGAGTTCGTAGGCGTTTGAGTTCGAGGCAAGCATGGACATAATTACGATCCTTCTTGTCCGAAGTCTGAGGCGCATCGCGCCCGGCATTGAAGCTAGGCGGTCATCACAGGGCATCGGGCGTGTGTCTGTCTCAATTGGCGCGCAACTTTTTTGCGGCGGTCTTTGACGTTTGCTGTTGTCAGGCAGGCCGTTCAAAGGCTGAAACGTCTGAAGCCAGTCAGAGGCGGAGACGGAAGCGGTGTACCGATCCGTCACTGCGGGGCTCTTCCAAGGATCGACCTTGGATTGCCAGCAAGCTTTTCAGCGCCACTTGGCGATATGCTCACTGGCTCATAGCCGTGGTTCCGTCACCGCAATCAGCCTGCGAACCCGCCCGACTGCAGTGCATTTGCCAATGCACTCTGCGACCTCTTCAGTCAGGCTGCGGCATCTGAATTAGACCGCCGACGTCGCCTGACGAAACCATGTTAGTCCTTAGGCCAAGGCAACAAATTGACATAGCTCAACCCAGTCGCCGATTCTTACTCGCGCAGCCGTACAACGTCGCCATATCGCGGGTCCTTCATCCTCGTCGTCGCGGTTTGTGCGCAGCATCCATCAGGACTCGTGAGGGCCTCTCGTTTCAGTCAGGACAGAGCGGACGCGTTGCCACGTCTTGACCTCATCCGCGTTCCCTTTGCGCTCTTCCTCTGCCTGTCGCCGGGCAGCGGCCTGTTCTGCGCGTTGCCCATGTGCGTCAATCAACATTTCTGCGAGTTCTTTGATCTTTTCCATTTCCATAATGGTTCCCCTTTTCTTTTTGAAAGGCACGCTTTCCAAATAAACGGAAAAAGACGCGAAAACATTGACGACCGTTAAATTCTGCTTTTCTGACTTTGCATCACTCAAGAGGCATTTTGTTAACGGTTGTTAAAGCGCTGCAGTCGAGATCTGGCCATCATGCGGAATGTGCCTGCCAATCGCAGGCTTGAGCTTTTCTCACTCGCCAATGAGGAGTTTTCCATGACACTGATGCCAAACCCAAAGAGCGAAACGAAAGCAGCTCCATCGCCCTCCGGCGGGGCCGACGTCTTCGGAGCCATGCGGAATGAAATGAACCATGTGTTCGATCGCTTCGAGACCGGCTGGGCGCCATTTCCCGCAGCTCTTGGCCGCATGTTTGGCCATGACACCGTAATTCCGCAGCTGGACGTCCATGAGAATGGAAGCGAGTTGAAGATCGATGTTGAATTGCCAGGTGTCGATGAAAAGGACGTTAGCATAACGCTCGCTAACGGGATGTTGAAGGTCAAGGGCGAGAAGAAAAGCGAGCGAGAACAAAGCGAAGAGAACTATCATCTCTCAGAGCGCAGCTACGGCAGTTTCGAACGGTCGATCCGTATGCCGGACACCATTGATGAGGCCAGTTTATCGGCCAACTTTGAGAACGGCATTCTGCGAATTGTTGCTCAGAAGCGGCCCGATGCAATCAAGCCAGAGCGTAAAATCGAGATTAAGTCATCGAAGGCCTGATGCTGACCAGGGAGCCATGTGCGGTCATGGCTCCAGACGCTAAGGCTCGACTGATTTCAGAACCCCCGCCAATGCCGTCCCGCCCCCTCCAAACCTGGACACTTCATCATGCCATTTAAAAAAATCCTCATCGCCACAGACGGCTCGGACCTGGCAAAAAATGCTGTTTCAAAGGGATTGGCATTGGCCAAAGAACTGGGTGCATCCGTTGTCGCGGTTACGGTAACAGTTCCGTGGTCATCGATCGTTTCTGGTGAAATGTCGATTGCCTACTCGCATGAGCAATACCTCAAAGGAGCCAAACAACACGCCGAACAACTGCTCGGTGCGGTTGCAGGCGAGGCGGAGAAAAATGGACTTTCGTGCGAAACTATCCATGTGACCGAAAAATTCGTGTCCGAAGGTGTGCTTGAGACTGCAAAGCAGCACGGCTGCGATCTCATTGTCATGGCATCGCATGGCCGCCGCGGCCTCAGCCGTTTCTTCCTGGGCAGCCAAACCGATGAGGTTCTGGTGCAAACAGACGTCGCCGTTCTCGTCGTCCGCTAAGTCGTGCTGTCGAGCGCCACAGTGGCCCGGCAACGAACGCCCGAAAGGTCTGGCCTGTGTATTCGCTACGGCCTCGTCATCTTAAGCCTCGTCCTGTTTGGGCAATTGCTGTCGGACGCAGCTTATGCTGCTGAGAAGATACCATTGGTTTCGTGTGCTGATGATCGCGTTCAGGTGTCGAATGCATCGCGCGTTGAAGCGGATCTGGTTTGCTCAGCGGCGGCACGCACGATCGCATTCTTCGCGACCTGCAAACTCGTTGTCCCGCCGGCCATCCGCGTGGACGTCGTGGACGAACCACCCAAGGTCTGCGGTGTAGATGCGTTCGGGCGCTTTGACGCGGAACGGAATGCTATAGAGGTGATGAACCAAGCAGGCTGTGCGAAAGCTGCGGGCAAGAACAAGGCCTACGCATCCTTGCCACCCTTGGAGTTCTACAAGAGCATCGTAACTCATGAAGTCGCCCACCGAGTTTTTCGTTTCAACCTCAAGGGCGATACACTCTCGCAAGCGGCACACGAATATGTCGCCTACTCGGCACAAATCAGCCTGATGCACGTTGACGTCAGGGATCTCTTCTTAGGGCCTATTCGCCGAATACCACCTTCGGACTTGGGGCCTTTTGTAAACGTTACACTCCTGATGGCGCCAGAATGGTTTGGAGCCAAAGCCTACGATCATTTCTCCACTGCTGAAAACGGCTGCCATTTGCTACGCGGAATTGCTGATGGCCGTGTTCGTTTTCCCTCTGAAGACGATCCGATATCTGGAGAGTAGATTTGCCGACCACACGACACAGCACACCATCTCAAAGCCGGAAAAAAGCACGCATCAAGACGGACGGACGGCGGGCTACTCTCCCAGTGCCTTGAGACGCGCGCGCAACGTGGCAATTTTATCAAGCAGGTCCATCGCCAAGGCAACGCCTGGCGGGTTCAAATCCAGATCATTGGTGAGACGTTTGGCTTGAGCCACGCGAACAACCGAGACGGATGAAAACCGCCACTGCGTAGCCCCCTGCCCTGTCGGCTCCAGAATGCCTTCTTCGACCAGGGCGGCCACCCAATGCTCTTCGGCTTGGCAGGCCGTTGACAGATCCTGGAGCGACCATTCGATTTGATCATCCAGGACTTCCGCAGTTTGGTCGTGTCCCTTGTCCTCCGACATGGTTCTTTATGCTCCCATTTTTTCTCGAGGGTCGAAAGCAAGCTTCGTTGCCATCTCTTCGTAGGCTTTTTTTGCATCATCGCTGTCGGCTTGCGGCAAGACGACCTTCAACACTGCATGAAGATCACCGAGCGTTGCCGCCGGTAGGCCGCGCCCCTTGATCCGCAATTCCTGACCGTGGAACGATCCTGCCGGGACTTTCAAATTGATCGGGCCGGTTGGGGTCGGAATTTCGACCTTGGCGCCCAGTGCGGCCTCCCATGGCGCAACCGGCAGATCAAAATAGATGTCCTTTCCCGAAACACGAAACAGCCGGTCAGGTTTGAAGGCCACTTCGAGATAAAGATCTCCTGGCGGCAGTTGCCCCATCCCTGGCGCACCTTGGCCTTTCAAGCGAATATGCTGTCCCTCGCTCACACCTTTGGGAATTTTCACCTTAAGTGTCCGATCACGCACGACGAGATGACCGTCAGAATCAATCTGGGGAACGCGCAGCGAGATTTCGCGAGAGGCACCTTCGAATGCGTCGTGCACGTCGATCACGATCTTGGCATGATGATCTTCGCCGCGCTTATGGAATGCCGCACCCGTTCCCGGCGTTCGCGTCTGACGTCCCATTCCCGAAAACATGGCTTCGAAGAAATCACTGAAGTCATGGGTGCCACCCGACGGTGCCCCTGAGAATTCATACCCCGCATCCCAATCCGGTGGCGGGCGGAAGTCCTGCCCTGGCGATTGACCCTGCCCCAGTTGATCGTAGGCCGCCCGCTTTTCTGGATCGCTGAGCACTTCGTTGGCTTCGCTCACCTGCTTGAACTTTTCCTCAGCGCCAGGGTCCTTGTTGACATCGGGATGATACTTACGCGCCAACTTGCGAAACGCCCGTTTCACATCATCCTCAGTCGCGCTCCGCTCGAGGCCCAAGACGCCATAGTAATCCTTGAATTCCATACCAACTCACTAATCGAGAGAAACTCTGCGTGCGTTACAGCACACTACGTTGATGGCAACGTTGATCGAAGGCAACAAACTGGTGGCGCATGACCTGAGTACATGGTTTGCGAGACCGGCAACGATCGCGCAGGTCTGCACGGTGGCTAACAGAAATTATGAAATCCAGCTCATGGCTGGTCAATGACCGCCTGGATCGGCCGACGCAATGATGGCGCCAGTGATGGCCCGCGACCGAAACGCACGATCAGATCCGGTCGCCGACTTCCCAATCCGAGATACGACGAAATCTGTGGCCGTAACGATGCGACCTCGACAGGTTGATTGATAAACGCTTGGCGGATGCCGAGCGCTGTCGCCTGGAGAGCAAAGCGCTGATAGGCGCGACCAGCAGCAACCCAACCGGCCTGGTCGTTTGTAGGTGCTGCAAACACGGCAATTCCAGCTGACGACCGGATATGCCTGGCATACTTGTCGTTCTCACTTTTTTCCGTGATCATAAACGGCAACAGGCGGCGTGCGATCCATCCGGGTAGTGACGGGTTGCCCGTGCTGCGCCCTGAAAGTCCATCAAGGTGTTCGATGGCCATGCGGTCGTTGAACCTGATCCAGGAGATCAGCTCCGCCATAAAAGCTTCATCGCGCATCTGTGCTGTGTTGCCCTGGACAACGTAGTCGAGAACAGCGTCCATGCGGTTGCGTTCAGTTAGCAGCATGCACTCAACGCCATCCAGGGCGCCGGCGGTCCGCAGCGTGTTCAAGTCTTCCAGGCCTACAGGACGTCCGTCATACACAGCACGCGTGCATTGGCGTTTTGTAATTGCGCCGGCAAGTCCGTTACGTGATGGCTGGCCAGGATCAATCGAAATGGTTATGTGATCCTCGGCTGGTGAACCGAACTCTACATTTGCCTTGAAGCCAAGCAAGGCTGCTGCTTGCACCATATTCTCCACTGCACAGCCCAACGAGGCAAAAAGGTGATGGTCGTCAGGATCAACGGCTGGGCAGCGGCGCGTGACATCCGGTTTAATCGTGATCCGTTTTTCAGAGACCGTGAAACGCCACGGCTGTGTGTTGTGACTGTTGGCGGCAAGGGTACCAGCCCGGACAATCTCCCTCACCCCGCCCATGACATCGAGCGGACGCCAAATCAGCTCGACAGCCTCATCATAGGTTTTCAGATTCGGGCTCTCTGCGCGGGCCGATCCTGCTGTAGCATGCACACCCACGGTCGTTGCTCCCACTACAAAGGTTCGACGGTTCATCGCGACTACTCCTGAAAATTCAGTTCGTTCGCTTTCCTAGACCGCAACCCCGCGTCTTTGATGAGCCTAGTCCGATCAGTTTGCGCGACTTTAAATTTTGAGACATTGACGCAGCGCAGTGTCAGTAGCAGTCCGATGAGAGCAGTCTTCAAAACCTAGAGATTTGCGCTAGGAGGCCGCATGTATTGCGTCTGGCAGTTGGACGGCGGCTCAACAAGACGCTGACGGGTCTGCTTGCATTGACGATAATGTTGGCGATCTCCTGGTTGGCGTGTTTCCGGCTGATTGCGCGCTCCGACGTGCCACGGACCCTGAGCACCGGATAAATGACGGATGAAACCGCCTTTTAAGTTCACATGGTAGTGGAGACAGAAATATTCATTCTAGAACTTGGGCGGCCAATACACGAGGGGTTTTCTGTCTATCTGTTCGACCCGGTACAGCTGGGCCTGGCAACTCGATCCGCTTTCGCATGGTCCCCGGAAATCCAACACCATCGAGGTGACCTGTATGGATAACATGGTGATGGTTCTGCAGGTGATTGTGCCGCTCGCGCTGCTTCTTTGGTTGGTGGGCCGGCCATCAGAAAGCAGGATTGGATTTCTTTTCCAGACCATCGGAACCGGCCTCAGCCTCGTTGCGTCGTGGTTTACAGCCATCTGGGTCATGCCACCGCTTTGGGTATTCTACATCTTTGCTGTTCTTTGGCTGCTAGGTGCAGGCGCCGGGCTATATCGTATGAGAACGACGACCTCACCCATTCTTCCAATTCGTAGAGCTGGCTGGGCCGGTCTGGCATTTTCGACGCTACTTACGATATCCGGTGGTTATGTCTCTTGCATTGCGTATCGAGGACTGACCCCACAGAATACCGACGTTGTCGAAATTAGATCACCATTTCCACCTGGAATGTACATGGTTGCGCACGGTGGATTCAACGAAATGATCAATGGGCATGCGAAAATACAAAATCTTCCCGTTGAGAGATCAAAAAAGTGGCGCGGCCAGACCTACGGACTGGATTTTTTCAAGATAGACGAGCTTGGTCTTCGTGTTCGCGGTTGGCGGCCAACTGAGCCTAAGGCTTACGTTAGCTACGGGACGCCCATCTATGCGCCTTGCAGCGGCAGTGTGATTTCTCGAACAGTCGATCTGCCCGATATGCCGGTGCCTGTGATGGACCGGGACAACATGCTAGGAAACCATGTGCTTCTTGACTGCGGCACGTATTGGGTTCTGCTGGCGCACTTTCGACAAGGGACTGTGAGTGTTAGCCCTGGTGACCAAATCGAGGTCGGCACGCAGCTTGGAGAGCTTGGGAACTCCGGCAACAGTTCCGAACCGCATCTGCATATCCACGCGCAGCGACCTGCCTCGAGCAATCATCTAATTTCCGGTGAACCGCTGGCAATGAAGATCGGTGGCCGCTTCTTGGTTCGAAATGATATCCTGACGATAGTCGCTCGGTGATGGCTGCGCATTGGCCCAATGGTTGGCCCACCGCGTCGATCACAAGCAAGGTCGGCCACGTTCGTAGCTGGAGGTGTCGCGCGAACGATCTCGGTTCAGGGGTCATATGACCGCTCTCGAAGATTGAGCGGATGTCGTGCCGGTGACACGCAATCGCGGTTCTTAAGCTGATACAGATGTTCGGCAGCTGAGGCGACAAGCTGGAACAGGGCGGGAAGACGATGGCGGCTGCGATGCGCCGGGGTTGTTCATCATTGAGGCGCGGGTCGTTGGCTTCTCGTGCCGCTGCCTCGATTTATGCTATGGGTCCTTGAAGAGTATGTAACCATCGCTGGGAGCGCAGGCCATCAAGGGAAGACCATGTACAAAAAAATACTGATTGCCATTGATGGGTCCGAACTCTCCTTTACTGCGCTGAGAAACGGTCTCAAGCTTGCACAAATCCTGGGGGCAGATGTTGTGGTTGTGACCGTGACGGAAAAATGGTCCGCACTTGAGGTGGCAGCTCAGGTTCGGTGCGGCGAAAACCATCCAATCGAACAGTACGAAGAAGCAGCCCGCGAAGCCGCATCCAACATTGCGGAACAGGGCAAAAACGTAGCTGATGAATTGAATACTGACTTCCGTTTCATTCACGTTGCGGACCAGCATCCCGCAATGGGCATCGTATCGTTGGCCAAGGAACAAGGCTGTGACCTGATCGTCATGGGCTCGCATGGCCGATCTGGACTAGAGAAAGTTCTGCTCGGCAGTGTCGCCCAGAACGTTCTGACCCTTAGCCCCATACCGGTGCTCGTGGAAAAATCCGCCACGTCGGAGTGATGGGCGCTCCCCCTCCCGTGTTGGATAGTGGGAAATTCACAAGAAAACGGGGAGCAATACAGTGAGGGACCGACCAGTGACCTATGGTCCAATCCAAGAACGGTTTCGCCGTTTCCTTCCTGAACTCATCTACGGCGCGAACGACGGTGTGGTCACGACCTTGGCGATCGTGGCTGGCGTTGTCGGCGCAGACTTATCGACAAAGATCATTCTCATTCTCGGATTTGCCAACTTGTTCGCCGATGGTGTCTCAATGGGTGCCAGCAAGGTGCTTTCCGAGCGATCCCGTATCGACATCCGGCCAACCCTGATCGGGGCTGCACCCCAGGGATTTGCAACATTCCTCGGGTTCTTTGTTGCTGGACTCATGCCACTTCTGGCCTACCTTGTTCCTTATGAGGACGGTAACCGGTTCGTGTGGGCCGTTGCCGCTGCTTCACTCACATTGTTCTTGGTGGGTGCCAGTCGTGCGCTTGTAACCGACCGGCACTGGCTTCCCTCCGGCCTTGAAATGCTTCTGATAGGTGCTGCGGCAGGTGGTATTGCCTATGGTGTCGGTGTCCTGGGAGCGGCCGTGACGGGCCTTTAGGTCAGAGGCGCGATTGCATCTATCGCCGTCGCCTCGACGGAGGGTGTCGTTACTCCAGCACAGCGCGTCCATCGTCTTGCAGTGCTACGCGGATGGTAGCGATCACTCGCACGCTCAAAAATGTAGACGTCACCAGCCCGAACAAAAGTGAGATGGAAAGGCGCCGAAAGTTTGAGTCAGCCAGGATTAGTGTTGCCCTGATCATGGCCACCCGCCGCTCTAACCAAGGGCATCCTGCCGCGTTCACAATGGATGCTTAGCACACTTTCCGGCAGACGTCATGGTGCCGTGAATTCTATGCGGCATATACGATACTGATGAACGCAATTGAGTTATAACAACGTACGCCCTTATTCAGCCTCGATTGAAAACTCGCCTTTTCATTGAGTCGTAAACTGCGAATATTTTGCGTGTTATCAATGCGTCCAGCGATCCGCCTTTTCATATTGGCTTCACCTCTTCCTGCTTGTTTTGGCATAGCAGAAGAATAAGAAATTGAGCCAATTAGAAAGTAATCAAAATGACAAAACGTTTTCGCTTCGTGTCTGTTTTGGCAGTGACAATGGGGCTTGTCACATCCGCACCCGCAGTCAGTCAAAGCGCCAACGCTGCATCAGTGATCAGTCCGGGCTCCGCGGTTACAGCAATGCTGAATGGCGCCAAGGCGGGCGGAACCGTGCCAGCGCTTCAAAGTCAGTCCCTAGATCAAGGCCGTCTCGTGGTTCGCGTGGCCAAAAAAGGCAAGCGTGCGAGGGCACTCCACAGGCGACGGATGCGCGCTCGCAGCCGCAGCAGACGCCGTGCGATCCGACAGGGGATTGCGATCGGCATTGGGATTGCCGCCATCGCCATCATTGCCAATCAGACAGCGAATTCGTCAAACTTCCGGGCTGCCATGAGACGGTGCGATCGTACTTACAGATCGTTCGACTGGGAAACGGGAACCTACGTCGATTACAATGGTCGTGTTCGCGTCTGCCCCTTTGTGCGGCAATACTTCTAGAGCAGTCGCATCCAGGATGCACACCGCTCAGTTAAACTCAACAACCCAGTTAAACTCACCAACCCAATCAAGCCGACCGTCGCAGATCGTGACGGTCGGCTCATGCGGTTCAAGTGATTGGATCTGCAGTGACCTTTGCCGAAGCCTCACCTGAATTTAGGCGCTGCCAGACATTTCCGGCGACTGCTCCGACGCCCGCCAGTAATGCAAGAAACACCAGTATTGAACCGATGATGGGAACAAGGCCCACGAGCAATGTGATGGCAAGTCCAAGCACCGTCCATCCAACCCGCCCCCACATTCCAATCGGCTTCAGCGGATCTGTTTTGCGGTGGCGTAGCCAGAGCCCGATCGCATAGCAGACAGCAACCAGGGCGAACGCACACAGCAAGAGAAAACCGGCCATGATGACAATGCCGATGGGGATGCCGATGACCGTGGCAAAAGCGATTGCCGAGGAAGCCGGAAGGATCAACATCCAAAACAGGCCCAGCCCGATCGAGCGCCAAGTCTGCTCACGGACGGTTTGCGCAGCTGCCTGCAGAATGCTCGGCGTCACAATCTGTAAGACGATACCGAGCAGTAAGAGGCCAAGGAAAAGCGCCACCGTGAAGATCACGGCGCCCCAGATCAGGAAAACCATGAACTCTTCGGGAGCGGGAAACTCGAAGTCTTCCACGATCGCGTTGATGGGACCGGTGACCTTGGCGTCTGGATCGATTTGCGGTTTGCCAGGACTACGTGCCGTCAACCCTCCCTTTAATTCGGCCCCGGGTTCAAGAACGATCTGCCTCGCTTTGAATTCGGCCTTCCCACCAATCGACCCGGAAACAACGATTTTTCTTGCTACCGCTCTGACATCACCGCCGATTTCGCCGCGGATTTCGACTGTACCGGCAGCAACCATCAGTTCATCCGAGACGCGAGCATTTGTACCAAGGTGAAATACACCGTCAGACCACCAACAAATCGGGCAGACAGCCACCAGAACGTCGTCTTGCACATTGCCGTTGATACGGACGTCCGCGCCTGCGGCCAAGACGTCCTGGAATGTGCTGTCCCCCAGGTCGATTGCCGAGCCTAGCGCAGAGATCCGAGCGGCCGATGCACCACTAGCTGTTATGTCACGTCCGATGGCAAAAATGTCGTCGGTGACTTGTGCCGTAATGCGAACGCTCCGACCTGCAAGAAACTGTTGTTGGGAAAGCGCCCCTCCAATTTCGACATCGCGCCTCTCCATGTCATCTGCGCGGACGACGTCAACGGTCATCAGGAGGCAAAGAACCGCGAGACAGGCCAGAACCAAGTGATTGATCCTGGAATGACAACGCGACACTTCTTCATGAGAGCAATGGTTCACCAGCCACGTCCTCGCTATGGATTGTCTACAGACAGTCAAACCACTCTCAAATTGTCGACGACGTTGTGAACCCCTGGCGCTGCCCAAGCAGCCTGTTTGATGCGGTCCATTTCGTCGAGGGATTCGACTGTCCCCTCCAGAATGACTGTCCCTCCCGAAGTCGTGATATCGATATTGGATGCACCGAACTCGGCATGCCGGTTCAAAGCCGCCTTGATCTCCTCTTGCACTTCACGGATGGAGACCTGCGGCTCAATAGTCATGTGATCAACAATGGCTTTGACACCGCTCACGTGCTCGAGGTTGCGTAGGATGTTGGCGCGCTGAAAATTCCGATCGAGCTTGCCCCTCAGTGTAACGACACCACCTTTCACCTCCGCCCGGATGTCTCTGCCGGATGTTGAGACGTTCCAGCGCAAGACATGGGCGACACGTTCAGCCAGCCCCTCATCCGACATTCTATGTTCGCTCGGCAATTCCACCTCAATTTCGTTGACAATGGCATGCACACCAGAAACGCGTTGCGCAGCCATCTTGGCCACGTTTCGTTGAAGATAGGTTGGGACGTGCCCGGTCAAGGTCACCGCACCATCTTTGACAATGACGCCGATTTGGCTGTGGTCTATTTGCGGATCCCAATTCAATTCATCCAGAACATCGGTTTTGATTTGAGCGTCTGTTTTCATGACGATCGTCCTCACCTGATTGGCTGTTTTGCGATCGGTTCTTGGCGGCCCTTAGCTGCACCTGCTTCGCACGGCGACGGCCATCGATATCGTCTTGAATGGTGCTGGCACACCGAACGATTGAACCCCTACAAATCGTCTTTCTCAAAGCCCTCATCGCGCGCGGAAACAAAAACTGGGCTGCTGTAAAAACCTGCAGACCCTGTTCAACCGTCATGGGCGACCTCCGTGTCGCCCTTCGTAACCCGGTTCATATCTAGGTCGGGACCCAAGCGAGGGCATTAATGGCAATCAACCCAAGGTATGGAGCGAGTGGCTTGAGTTCACAGGCATGGCGGGCCGATAATGCAAGATAAGAGGCATGTTCAAAAGGTCTGTGCTGATCAGTAGAGGCCGAGATGACAGGAGTTAAAGACATCACTGCGAGATTGACTGAAGCTTGGCGTTTTCGACTGCACCGGGTAATGGCAAGTGAGGATAAGTGTGATGCAGGACGTCGAGCGCCTTTTAAAAGGAACGGTTGAAGAACTTGATCGACTTTTGAACGCCAAGAATGTTTTGGGCGCACCCATCGAACGCGACGGAACGACAATTATCCCGTTGGTCAGCTATGGCTTTGGCTTTGGAGCCGGCGGCGGCGCCGACCAAAAACAAGCAAAGGGCGAAGGAACAGGCGGAGCCGGTGGCATCAAGCCCGTCGGCGCGATCATCATTGACAAGGACGGCGTCCGCGTCGAAGGCTTGAGGGGCGGAGCTGCGAGTTTGATCGAGGCCATCGGCGATGCTGCGGGGAAAATTGCCGAGAAGACCAAGGAAGACAAGTCCTCGAGCTGAGGAACATGCGCAATGTCGATCCTTTTTTGGAGCCTCGGGGCAGTCGCCTTAGTTCTCTTCGTGATGTTCCTGGTCGTGTTGTCATCCCCGGTAATCGTTGCGCTCAAGTTCGCGACTGAGCCACGTCTACGCTTGCAACTTGCGGCCTCTCCACTTGGGGGTGCAATTCCATTCGTTTCCGTTTTCGATAGTTCGGCGCGACAGGCAGTACAAAAGCGCAGGGCGCAATCGAAAAAGAAACGTGGACGAGATGGCCACGAAAAAAAGCACCGTTTCACGAAACGTCAAATCGCGCGTGTCGGCCGTGCCGCGCCACGGTTCATACGCGATCTGATCTCTGTCTTCCGCATTAAACGCTTTCGCACCAGCATTCAACTTGGTCTCGCTGATCCAGCTGACACCGGGCAATTGTTGGGATTGCTCGCGCCGCTAACATACGCGCAACCACCATCGCCTCACCGTGTCATCTCAGTGAGGCCCAACTTCGATGGTGCCCATCTGTCCGGCGAGGCTGATATTCAGGTCAGGTTTGTCCCGTTTTTAATCGTGCCTCCAACGATCCGGTTTGCATGGCGCGTTTTCGGAGTTGGAAAATGACGTTCGGACTGGATCGGGTGGTCGATATTGGCGGCAGGAGCATTGCGGCGATCGTCGACAGCAGTCTCGAAGTCTACCCCGTTCGCGCGGCAGTCGCTGGGAGTGGACGAAAGACGCCGCTGAGCATTCTGATACATGAAGCGGGTGTGACCTCGGCGATCGACATCAACGGTCGCCCGCTGTCTCTCGACGTTGTCGAACAACGCTATCCGGGCATGCTGGCCAAATTCATTGCGGCAATCACACTATGACATCACAGACAGCTCGCCTTGAATTTCCGGCGGTTGATCCACCTGCCCGACAGGCAGAATCGTACCAGCGTCCGCGGCACACCCTGCTTGTTTGCAATCTCTGGTCCCAGAGCGCGCAGCTCCGCTCATGACACGTCAACTTGCAATTGTCGCATCTCAACTCGCGGCGAACCGATCGTTCCGCACTGACTGGAATTGATGAGCTGTTGCTGCTGGTGCTGTTGCGGCTTTGGGTACGACAAACACCTGCGCGTGCCGGCTAAACGAAATCGCGTGGGATAGAGACGTTCCAGTTGCGCGAGAAGACCTGCGTCTCGCCTTCGAGGGTATGTCGCGATGCGAGCGCGCAACGAAGCCGATGTGGGACTCACGACCGGCGGCCTGCCGCGCTGACGCCCCGAGCCTGCCCCCGCTGCTCGTCGTCTACCTGAGACATGAGGTCGAGGTAGGTCTCGGCCACCCGCTGCCAACTATACTTGGCCAACTGACGGTGTCCGAGTACGACAAGCCGGTCCCGCACGAGGCGGTCCTTATGAAGCGTCGTGATCGCCCGAACCCAATCATGCCCGATTTCCGGATCCGCGAACAAAGCGGCTTCCCCGCAGACTTCGGGCAGGCACGGAGCCGAAGACGCAACCACCGGACAACCGTGGGCCATGGCTTCGACGGCGGGCAGACCGAAGCCTTCCGTGAGAGATGGAAACGCCAAGCAAAGCGCCTCACCCAACAAAAACGCCAAGTCGTCGTCGCTGATCCGTCCCGCCAGATGCACATTTGATGGAATCGCTCCGTCGCCGCATCGCGCTTTCCCCGGATCGAACTGCCCGACAAACACGATATCGATGCCAGCCGTATCGAGCTGGTCTGCGATTTGCCAGATGATGCGGATGTTCTTGTATTTGTGTTCCCGCCCAAAACACAAAACGAACGGTCGTTGCGTTGGCCGGACCATGGTCGACTGGGACGCGTGCCAGTCATACGCGTGATCGCCGCCGTTGTAGGTCACACAGGTCTTCGATTGTTTCGCGACCCCGTGCGCCACAATCGCATCAGCTGAAAATTCGGAGACCGTTGTGATCCGCGCTGCGATCTTGCCGATGGCGGGGAGAATGGCGCGATGCGCCAGCAAGAAGGCTTTGGAATAGCTTTCTGGAGCGATGTACGTATGCAGGTCGTGAATGCAGACGATCTGTTTGCGCTTTGCAACGGGCGCGAGATTGCACAGGCTGACCAGCCCGCCGGGGGCATGCATCGGCAGCTGAACCTGAGACCACAACTGCGGTATTCGCGGATGTCGCCACTCGGGAACGACCGTATTGCGAATATGGGACAGCGGGAACGGCTCGGCGGACACCAGATCGATGTTGAGCCCCCTCGCTAACGGGTGCCCCTCGCAGATCAACCGATTGATATGTTCAACCGTTTGGCGAGCATACCGGGCAACGCCTGTCTTTTTGAGAGTGACGAAGTCGCCGTTCAGGGTCCATCGGCGGTTCTTCTGGCCTGACTCGGAATTCGGCATCGCGTGCCAGCCGCCGTTGCCGCGCCGGACCATTCGATCCGCTGGAAGAGCCTCTCCGTTTCGAATACCCATGCGGCTAATCGCCTTCGTTTTGTGAACCGCACAGACCGACGACCATGCGCGTCAGGACGTTTGATCGAAGCGCAGCAGTGCTACAAAGGTCATCGCGATGATCTTAAAGTCCAGCAAGAGACTGCGATGGGCTGCATAGTAGTTGTCCATGGCAACCCGCCGACGATACGTGGTCGCACTTCGTCCCGACACCTGCCACAGCCCGGTGATGCCGGGACGCAACTTGGTATATGCGCCTGCGCGACGAGCGTATCTGTCCAGCTCATCCGGCGTGACCGGTCGGGGGCCAACGAGAGACATCTCGCCACGCAGCACATTTACGATTTGCGGCAGCTCATCGATACTGCTTGCTCGCAGGATCGCTCCGACACGGGTCACGCGCGGATCGTTTGTTAACTTCCGGCACGTTTCCCATTCCCGGGCCGCTGCCGGACTGAGGGCCAGATACCGGTCAAGATGCTCGTCTGCGTCGTTGATCATGGTGCGAAATTTGAAGCACTTGAACGCCTTGCCATCCTTCCCGATGCGCGGCTGCCGATAGATGACGGGGCCGCCGTCCACGAACAAGATGATGCTGGCGACCATCGCGAGAACCGGCGAAAGCAGGACCAGTGCGGAACCTGCGACGACAAGATCCAGGGCCCGCTTCGATGCCTGAGAATTAAAGGGCGCGCCAACCCTGGCGCAATGCTCGAGGACCAAATCTCTGGCGAGCGTTAGCCCGTCCAAGAGCCGCGTGGAGCTGCGATCGCCAGCCCTGACCGGCAGGCCTCGCCCGTCGACATAATCGACATTTTGATCCGCGTCAGGAAAAGCATTCCGTAACAAGGGTTTACGGCGACGACCAACAAAGTGCTTGGCGAAGCGCGACGAAACGAGCCCGCCCAACTGCAAGCCCGAATTCGAATGGAACCGCCAGTCAATACTGTTCCGCCAATCTCTCATTAATCTACCAAGATTTGCCCATGGTGCTCGACAAGTAAGCGTTTTCAAGACGTACTCGGCAATGCACACTTTCGAAGAGCATCCGGTTCGGACTAAGCCCTTTGAGCTTCATTCAATCTGGTAGGACACGGCCTGCAAAACCGGAGTTCGGCTCAAAAGCCGTGCCACGCGCGCATCTCAACTGCACGTCGCAATCGATCCACGGCCGCGGCACCTTCGGTCCGCGGTGTATTTGCAGGCGGATTTGAGACATCTGATAGTGAGGGGGCGGTTGCCGGCGACCATAATGAACGACTGCCAGTGTCTCTCAGGATGGTCCCGCAACCGCGCTCGGCCGGCTGAGTTGTTGGCCTGCGTCCGTTGCGAAGCGAACGGGAGTGCGCAGATCCAAACCGGATCGGCATCATCAACCGCTTGCGGTCAGCTCCTGGACGATCAAGGCCAACTTGGTTCTGTTGGTCGCCCCGAGTTTACGCATGATATTGCGCAGGTGCACTTTCACGGTGCTTTCGCTGATCTCTAAGTGGTACGCAATCAGCTTGTTCGGGTGGCCAAGGACCAGTTCGTCAATCACCGCACGCTCGCGGTTGGTGAAGGACGGTGACGAACTCGGCCCTCTATCTTGGACACTGGGCACAGCCGTCTTGGCGGCTTGCTGAACTTCAGGACGCTCACACGCTTCCGAAACGGCCGATTCCGGTTCCGCCTCGTCCGTAGAATCGACTTTCGAGGACTCGTCATCGGGTGGGTGTTTAGTGTTCTCCTGGAAATGGTCGGCAGGAGCAAAAACCCCACCGGAACGGATGAACAGAAGCGCACGGAACCACGCAGACATGCCAAGCGACGTCGGAATACAGCCTTGCGCGCCCGACCCGAGCGCGTGACGCACGAACTCTTCATCTGTTGCATCGCACATCAGAACGATTGGCACCTCGCCATGCATGGCGCGCAGCCGCCTGGCATCGTCGAACACCTCCTGAGAACAGGTCTCGCCCAAGGCGCTAATTACGATCGTGGACCACTTTTCGCTGGCATCATAGGCCAACAGCTCTTCACAATTTTCAAATACAACGACAGGCTCTTCCAGAGTTTCCGATATCGCGGAGGCGAGACACTGTCGCACGAAGGACCGAGGCTCGACGAAAGCCGTTCGCCACAGATCCTTTTCGAGCGAAGAGGAGGGAAGCACAACTTGGTTGCCTGACCGTTCGGCCACACTCATTCGGTTTACGTCCATAGGCCCAACCCACCCACTAGAACATTTGATACTCAGTCGTAACAGCGTTCAAGCCACTGTTCATGACCTTAACGGCCGTAATGCTGCGATGCAAGATTAAAGCTCTGCAGTAAGCCTCTCGACAACCTGTAATTATCGCCAAAAGAACCTGCATAATAATGGCAGTCGTGCTGCAGGCTGGCGCGGCCGTGCGCCTTCTTTGACTCGCCCGAGATCCTCATCTGATCAGCTACTGGACAGCGTCCATACGGCGTACCACTTCCGGCGGGTACCCACGTGACTGACGGTTTGCTGTGCTCTACTCGCGCACTATGCCGCTGCTTTCCTTCGCCCGCAGAAAGTCGCGCCGAAGTTTCATGACATCGCAGCCCACTCAATCCGGCTTCAGGAACCAGCAAGTACTTGATTACGCTTCCGTTTCACATCACGACTGGACAAGTCTCCTTCGACTTAAGCCGTTGGATCAGATTGAAGAGCCCGCTGCCGGGCAGCAACATCAGTTGGATTTCGAGGGGGGGTCCGGCGGTATCAACAAAGCCATCAACGTCATTAAACTGGCGTTGAGCTTTTCACAGTCGCTGAAGCCTCTTCCCGATCAAAGCCGCAGCAATAGGTGCCCTTGGCCAGATGTGGGTCCTGGGCCAGAAGTAGCTCTTGGGCCAGAGGTGGCTCTTGGCTTCCGACTCTAAGGTTATGGCAACAATTTTGTGTGGCATGGGCCTTAAAAAAACGAAGCCGGAGTGCGGCGGCTGTCGACGCAGAAATAAGGAAAAAAATAATATCTGCCTAATTTCAACCCTTCGATAGATTGATGAGATTATTCATGAAAGTCGCCATCATCCACTACTGGCTCGTCGGGATGCGCGGCGGAGAAAAGGTGCTTGAAGCGTTATGCGACCTGTACCCCGAAGCTGATATTTTTACTCACGTCTACGATCCAGAATCGGTCTCCGAAAAAATTCGACGCCACCGTGTTCACACGACTTTCATATCGAGGCTGCCACGGTCCAAGAAATATTATCGCCAATACCTCCCACTAATGCCAATGGCATTGGAGCAACTGGACCTGAGCGACTACGATCTCGTGATAAGTTCCGAATCCGGACCAGCGAAGGGTATCATTCCGCGAGAAGACGCCGTCCACATCTGCTATTGCCACACGCCCATGCGGTATCTCTGGAACATGTATACAGAGCACTATCGGACCGCAGGTTTCCTGACGCGTGCGATGATGCCTACACTCTGCCACTACCTGCGCAATTGGGATGTCAGCAGCGCCGCCCGTGTCGACGCGTTCATAGCCAACTCGAATGCCGTATCCGCTCGCATCCGAAAATACTACCGGCGCGAGTCCACTGTCATCCACCCGCCTGTTCAGGTCGAGAAATTCACAACACGCAGCCATAAGCCGGATGGCGACTTCTACCTCGTGGCTGGTGAGCTGGTGCGCTACAAGCGCCCTGATCTTGCAGTGGAAGCCTTCAACAAGATGGGCCGCAAGCTCATCGTGGTCGGCGGCGGCGAGATGCAGAATGAACTTAGCAAGTTGGCCGGTCCCACCGTCGAAGTTCTGGGCCGGGTGTCGTTCGACGAGCTCCAGTACTACCTGTCGAACGCGCACGCCCTGATCTTCCCGGGTGAAGAGGATTTTGGAATCCTTCCTGTCGAGGCGATGGCAAGCGGCTGCCCGGTCATCGCCTACGCCCGGGGCGGTGCGCTGGATACGGTCGAGGATGGCGTAACCGGCGTGCTGTTCGATCAACAATCGCCAGAGGCGATCATGGACGCCGTCTGGCAATTCGAACAACGCGCATTCTCTCCGCAAGAACTGCGCCAGCATGCCAATCGTTTCGACACGGATCGCTTCAAGTCGGAGATCCTGAACTTCGTCGAACAAGCCATCGAATCGAACCGCCAGTTCCCTCTCGCGTCGAGGCCAAAAACCGAAGAGCGGCAGGTCGTCGCGGCAGCCGAATGAAACCTCCCCGTTTGGGCGCGCCGCCTTCGACATCTCTCACAGGCCGTCGCCTTGTAGGCGGGCCATCGTACATTTGCAGGTTTAAAGTGCCCGAATTACCTCCGGCAGGTGAAGGCGAACGTTTACTGACTTACCACAAGCATGCCGCTAACTCACTTTTTGCATGCGATAATCTCGTGCAGGGGCGATTGGCCGCCGATTCGATTACATATCGCCGGTCGCCTATTGTAGAAAAGGATCGGCAAATGCCGGTCTCACCTGTCTTGGCGTAGCGAATGATAATAGAGCCGATCGGGTTTGTTGCTCTGATCCTTGGCGTATTGATCCTGCGCCAAGGGCCGAATTTCGGGCTCATCGCGATCATTTTTGCAAGCCTCTTGGGCACGGCGGCTGCCATCAAGCTGCCAGCCCTTGGCGGGTCCAGCGTTGTCGTCGCTCATTTCCTGATGCCGTTCTACGTCGTCAGCGTCGCGCGAACCCTATTTGGCGTTCCCGGAATGCTCTATGGCCTGACCGCAAATTGGGCCGGTTTTATTTTGCTGTGCTTCACGGTCTATGGAACCCTCACCGCATTCTTTATTCCGCGTATTTTTGCAGGGCAAATCGAAGTCTTTGCCATAACCCGTGACGCAGCCGAACGGTCCAGCATTGTTGTGACGCCGCTCGCCTTTGGCAGCGGCAACATCACCCAAACCGTCTACCTGATCGGCGATCTCGTCATGTTCGCAGCCGTTTTTGCCCACGTCAGGGCATTGGGTATTGGCGTCGTCATCGTAGGTTTCGCACTCGCAGCCTTCGGCAACTTCACCTTCGGCATGATCGATTGGCTCACCGACCGTTACGGGATGACAGAACTCCTGGCGCCAATCCGTAACGCCAACTACGCCATTGTGACCGAAGGCACGGTAGGCGGCATAAGAAGGATGATTGGCTCGTTCCCCGAGCCATCCTCATTCGGGACCGCAAGCCTCGTTCTTTTTGCACTGATGTTCGAATTCTATCTGGCAGGCTTCCGCCGGCGCATCTTTGGCTGGCTCGCTGCGTTACAGTTCTGCGTCACACTGTTCTCGCTGTCATCCTCAACCCTTGCCGGCCTGTCCATATATCTTGCACTGGTCTCCATCAGGGGTGGCGTCAGCCTGGCCATCTCAACGGTTCATAAAAGACAAATCGTTCTGATGGCCGCAGCGCTATCGCTAGCGTTGGCAATCGCGCTTCTGATGGTCTCCTTCTCCGGGCTGCTCTATTGGGGCGCCGGGATCATTGACCGGGTGCTTTTGAACAAACTGGAAAGCGAGTCCGGGATCGAAAGGACGCTTTGGAACTTGCAGGGGCTGGCAGCTTTCTGGGAAACAGCTATGCTCGGGGCCGGCGTCGGCAGCATCCGGACGTCGAGCTACTTCGTTGCACTGCTGGCCAACACCGGACTCATCGGCACCATGCTCATGTTCGGCTTCTTTATTGCTTTGGTCCGCTCCGCCTACGGGTCGGGTCAAAGCCGGACACAGACACGACTTGCCCGCTGCTTCTTTTGGGCATGCATTGCAGCACTTTTGCCCGTGCTCCTGGCAGGCACGGCGGTTGGGCTCGGGTTGATGTTTGCCACGCTCTCAGCCAGTGTTGTTGCCTTGCGCGCCAAGGACGATCAGGACGCCTGCGCCGTTCCACCGCTGTTGAATTTCCAACACCGAAATTTCGGTGTGGTCCCAGTCTCGGTCAGGCCCAGTAGAGGCTTAAGCTAATGCTATCCATCGATCCCCCGAATCCGAAGCTGACGCGCCTCACCTGGACAGGCTTCAGCCTCAGTGACCTTCTCAAGGTTCTGCGAGGACATTGGCTGAGAATTGCGGCGTTCATGGCGGCTGCCGCCATCATTGCAATAATCGGCATAGCCATGACGCCGCGGACTTATACGGCCACCGCGCGAGTGATTTATGACCCGACGCAGACCATCAGCCTCGGCCGCGAATCCTCTTGGCTTCAGCCGAGCGTGGAAACGAGCATGCGTATCGAAAGCCAGGTCGAAGTCATGAAATCTTCCGCCGTCGCCAAACGCGTGATCAAAGAACTCAACCTGACGGAAGACCAGGAATTGCAGGCGCAGCCGTCCTTGCTGCGGGCGATGCTGAATTGGGCCAAAGCTCTGATTTTCGGACAGAGTGGAAAAGATGCCTTAGCCAAGATCTCGGACGAGAACAATCCAGCAGCCCCCGAACTGCAGGCCACACTTCCCAACTTCCTCAGTCGTCTCAGGGCAACGCGCATAGGCCGGTCGACAGTCATCGAAGTTCAGTTCTGGTCGGTCAATCCGGATAAGGCCGTCAAGATCGTGAACGCCGTAGCGACGGCGTACCGCGGCTTCGACATGGATCAAAAAGCAGAAATTCTGCGGAGCGGCAGCCGCTGGCTTCAAAACCGGGTTGACGCACTCCGTGAAAAGTCGACCGCTGCCCAGCTTGAGGTCGAACAGTTCAAGCGACGCGGCAGCGGTCCGATCAGCGGTGCTGTGGTCACCCTTGCCGGACTTGAAAGCGAAGCGCGCATCTACCAGCGCATGTACGAAATAGTGCAATTGCAGCTGATGGATACGGTCGAGAAGGTCTCGTATCCGATCGCTGATGCGCGAATACTGTCGATGGCCTCGCCCTCGACCCTCTCAAGCAGTCCGAAAACCAAGCTCATTCTTCTGTTTGCGATTCTGCTCGGAGGGGCAATCTCGGTCCTCATAACCATCGCGAGGCTTTCCTACGATGGTCTGATCCGGACAAGCGAAGACCTGTCATTGCTTGGTGCGCCGGTGCTCGGGCGAACCTTTGTCGCGCGCTCACACCGCCTATCGCGGCAGTCCGAGCAAGACAACGTTCGCAGCGACTTTTGGGCCCTGGAATCGCACAAGTTTGTACCGAGCGGTCATTCGCGCTTGTTCAGGCCAAGCCACGAGCGGGTCATGGCCGTCGGCGGACTGCCGAATGCCGCCATCTCAAGTCTGGCATGCCTCAACTATTCGAAATATCTGGAAACCATGAGTCTGAAAGTGCTCGTGGTCGAAGCCCGCTCGGAAATACCATTACTGGCAAAACTCGCGCCAAACGCGTCACCAGCGGAAAACCCAGTCGAAGTCTTCCGGGAACCAGATGAGGTGAGCAATGTCCAGAAAATCAGCCTGTCGGACAAAGTGGATTTGGCGATCGTGACGGGCATTGCGTCGAAGCACGACACCGATGCGGCTGTCGTAGGCTTCTTTGAGTGGGCTCGGAACCACTACGACATCGTTCTGGTGGACCTTGGCCAACTCCCCGAAGGCGGTCAACTCTCCGCCATTGGCCGAAATGCCGACCGGGTAATCATCGCAATCCAGAGCGACAGTATGGATCAAAGCACCTCGGCCAGAATCATGGAGTCCGTTCAGCAGCTTGTTCCAGGCGGGGCGACGAGCCTGATTCTGCACCAGGGCATTGTGCCAAGCCGTTTGATCGCGGATATGGACAAACCAACCGGAAAAGCCGCGTTCAAGATGGTTACAAGCGACATGGACATCGCACCAGCAGGTGAATGAGTGGGGATCGGTTTGCCTCTGACTTGCCTCTGACGATCTCCTGCGCCACGTCTTGCAAGCGCGGCTCGAAGCGAACCTGTTTCAGCCTCGCCACCCCCCTCCCGGGCCTTCACAGAATGGCCGAGCTTCAACAGCTAATTAAGCCCGCCGTGTCACAGCCAACTGGAGTGAATGCTTTCCCAAACGTCACCGCCGGCCCAACGTCACTGCCGCTCAAGAGGACCGATCGTTTCGCAGGTGGCCTGCCATAAGTCTTCGGTCGCCTCCAGCACACGTCCGGCAACATCGGGCTTCAGTTTCCCACGCCACGCGCCGACAATCGCTCGGCTATCGCGATTATGATCGTGCTGCCTGGCTAGCCGTTCGTCCGTCGCATCGGTCTTGCCGTTGCGCTTTGCGATGGACGCGCGCGCGCGATCGGTAAACCGCAAGCCGATACGATCGAAGACGGCGTCGAAGTGCTCGTGCGGCGTTTCGCATAACCGGTCGTGAACGATAAAGGTCCAGCGCGGAAACCTGGACTGCCAGTCGAGCGTGATGGTTGTGAAAATTTTCCACTGGAGGATGAGATCGCCGACAAGGTCGCGCGGCCCCTGACGATAGTCCTCGATCTCATCGCGCAGCGCACCGGCATGGTCCGGGAGGGACCGGTCGAGTATGGCGTCAAGTTCGCTCGCCCAGTTGAGCTCCAGATAGCTCGACACGACTCCGCAGGGATGCCTCACGAGAACGATAACATCCGCATCGTAACGCTCCGCAATCCACGGCGCGGAAAAGAACGCAACCGGATCCTTGATGCACACCCGATGCGGACGAATGAAATCCTTGCGATGGCGCAGTAGCCGCCGCGCTGCAAGACGCCCCGAAACATTGCGGCTTTGCGCCGGCATCCATCGTTCTCCGGTGCCGCGCAGTGCGAGCCCCATTCGCGTTGGCAGATGACCAAGCGACACCAGTTGATCCAGGTGCCGCGCGTAGGGTGGCGCATTCGCGTCTGTCAGCTCAATGAAGCGCTCGGGAAAACGCAAATGCGCTCCGACGTCGTCATTGAATGGCTCATAGACGTAGAAGGCACCTGGGGCCTCACCTATCACCTTGCCAACGAAGGTGGTCCCCGAACGCGGGCATCCCGTCACCAGTATCGGGCGGTGAACAGATTTCGTTGCGGTCATAAGCACAACAGCTCCTCGCAGACCGGAAGCAAATCGGCTGCTGCATCCTCATGCATTTCCGGCGACGGATAGTAGGCGTTGTGGGTCCACACGTCCTGGAAGTCGGGCCTGTCGTCCACTGTACTGACGGTCACCGGTTCGCCGGTTTCGAAATCGAACAGTGGCTGCGGCGAACCACGCTCGCTGACGCTTTCGACATAGCCCACCGGAGTGCGCCGCAGCTCGGCAATCATCGCCGAATTCACGAGTTGGGGAAATTTCCCAAACATCGCATGCACGTTGTCATAGCGCTGCCACCACCATCGGAGCCCTTTGTTGGAATGCAGCCCTGGCGTCCGCTTGGAAAACCACAACACAACGATGGGCACTGTGATCTGGTCGAACAGCTTCAGATAGTTCGCAACCCAATTGGCCCGCGTTTCCGCAATGACCGATTTGATTGCTGCTGGCGCCTGAAACACGCGCACAGCGCGGGCAAGCTTTGCGGGCAGGCCTGGCACCGGATGTGCGGATAGCAGCCTTGAATACGCGACATCAGCAGAAAGGCGCTTCCCGGTGGCCCGGTCGACGAGAAACTCAAGTCCGCCGCTTTCATAAAGGCTATTGTCTTCGCTGCGTGCGGACATCACCTGGATAACCGCGAAGCGCCCCCGGTTGGCGATATCGATCAGCTCCGGATGGCGGAGATAGAAAAGTGGCCCCGCGCCACCGTACCCCAGATTGACCGCCTCAACACCGGTCGCTTCTTCAATGATGTTGCAAAACGGGGTCTTGCAGAAACACCCGAAGGTCTGAGCAGCCCCAAGGTAGGTGATGTACCTGCCCGGTTCCCGTGTTGGCGGTGGCCCGCGAAACCAAAGCCCGGAGGCTGGCTCCTGGTACATCTGATAGTCAACGACGCGCCGGTCGCGTCGTTGATATCCCGAAAGATGTTCCGCTACGGAGTGATCCAAGTCCCCTCTCCTTCAACCATGGAGGCCCAGTCCGGCAACGCCTGCCGAACAGTCTGCGAGGTTTTCGCCGGCAGGCGGCAGTCCTTCCCGTCCTTGTAGCGCTTCAAACAGCTTGTCCTGTTCGCTCTCCCTAAAGAAAAGACGCAGATACTCCCTGATTGCGGCCTCGGCAGCCTCTCGCTCCTTGTCGTCGGCGAGCAACCGTTCGATCCGCTCCCGGTCCAGCTGGAAAACACAAGCGTCATAGCCAGGTGCAAGCCCCATCATGGTGTGCTCAGAGGCAAACACCGGCTTCCCGTGCATCAGTGCTTCGACTGCCTTGATTTTCAAGCCCGTCCCATCGATCGGAGACAACACGGCTTTCGATTGATTGTAGAGACCTGCCAGATCCTCAACGAATCCGAGACTGGTGATGTTCGGATTCCGTTCGACAAGTGCCTGGATCTCCGGCACCCCGCAGACTTTCCCGCACAGTGCTATCGAATATCTGCTCAGCCATTTCGAATTGGCCTCCACGAAGGCTCGGAAGCCTGCGACGTTGAAAGGGTTATCTGACCCAACAAAGGCGAGGTCGTAAGTGAAGGGGCCCGACGCCGCAGTCGGCAGCGCGACGTCGTCGGGCCGCATGTAGGACGGCACGGCAAGCACCTTGTCGTCGCCAACAAGCGTTTCTAGAACGGTGGCTTCATTCCGGGTTATTGCGATTGCATGGCGAACGGCATCGATCACCGAAAGCTCAAATCGCATTCTCAGCATGGAGGACAGACTGGCCGCCCGCGCTTTGTTCAGCTTCCGCCGTTTCACGAACTGGAGATCATGCGTTTCGATCACCGTCTGTCCAGCTGGCAGTCGCCCGATCTGAATGGCGCCTTCAACATAGTTCACCAGCACCGTTGCGTCTGGATACAGTCGATAGAGTTTCGTCAGTTCGGGCGCTGCGCCGGGAAGCACGAACCCGAGCACCCCCTGGCAGTTGCTAAGACCCAACATGATCGCGCGTCGTTTGATCCAGGTCATGAGTTTGAGAGCCCGCGACGGCGTCTCAAGAACGAGCCTCACCCTGGGATAGGCTTCGCGGAACTTGGCCTGGTTGGCCTCGGTCCAGGCGTCGTCCGAAGATGCCGCAGCGCCCGGTTTCAACCCGTCCTCGTAGCTGTAAAACGCGACATCGAACCCTCGCGCCACAAGCCAGTCGAGCTGCTGGCGAACCCGGACATGAGCACCGGTGCCGCCATGCATGAAACAGCCCCAATAATAAACGATGACGGGTGAAGACTTTTGCGGGGATTTCATGGCTGCCCCGCCTGCGAAGTTCGAGGAAACGGCACGAGCGTCGTCCGCTGCCGCGCTTCACCCATCAAACCGGTTCGACGCGACAACGGTATGCCAATCTGGCCTGCAGGTAGACCTTGAGCGGCCCGAACAATCCTGTCGTGGCGTAACGTCAGCTCCACGGCAATAGAACTCCCTGGATCGAGGTGAGGCAAGAACGACCGGCCTTCGATCTCCCACTTTTGGATACACAGACCGCCAGCTCAGCACGGTAGCACTGCGTCAACAGGAAAGAGAAGCCTCCCATTGAGCCGTGAACTCAAGGAGGACCCTCAAAGCACGCCAGCCGCACACTGGGGTAATCCGGCACCCTGCGCGTTCCTCGCACTACGATTGGACGAGAACGATGGTGGGCCTCGAACAACATACTTACCTCCAAGACTTACCCCCAAGAGCCGAATTGCCCATCGGTGATCACTTGTTGCATGAACGCCTCCTCAACGTGATCGGCCGAGCCTCGAGCAGTCGAGCATTGGCTCTGCCAAGGCTCGAAAACTGTTGCCTATGTTTAGTTGCGTATGCGTACATGGGGTTTTGATTACTGGTGAAGGCTGCCCATGCTTGATTTTTCACTTGTCGGGTTTTCAAACGAAACGGTTATCGGGAGCGGACTGGCTGCCCCGATCGCTCTTGGCTTCCTGCCAGACGGGCGCATGCTGGTTCTGGAAAAAGGCGGTGAAGTCTCGATCGCCGATCCCGAGACCGGGAATAAGAGTCTTTATCTCGACATTTCAGGCATCGTGAACAGTCAGAACGAGCGCGGCCTCCTCGAGATCGCAATCCCGCCGGATTTCGATCCGACCGGTGCGACGGGCGACAACCACATTTACCTCTTCTACACGCGGTCGGCAGGGACCGACCGAGGTGTGATCGGGCGCTTCGAGCACGTCGAAGGGGCAGGCGGGCTTTCCAGTACCGCCGACATCAACAGCGAAGAAATTCTCTGGACTGACACGGACGACCTTTCGTCATGTTGCCATCACGGCGGAGGTCTCGACTTCGGCCCAGACGGAAAGCTATGGCTCACGACTTCCGACAAGTTTAACACCTCGAACACCGGAGAGCGAGGCGACGGGGATGACGTCAACGTCAACGTTTCGCTCAACCTCGAAAGCACCAGCGGCAAGATCATTCGCATCAACCGCGACGGAACCATTCCGGACGGCACCGATGGCTGGCCGGCAAATCCCTACGTCGATCAGGTTGTCGACGGGCCCTACCCCGACGCGAACTCCGCTCCTTTCGGCAGCGAGTTTGTCCCGGACGCATCGATCTGGGCGTATGGACTTCGCAACGCGTTCCGCGCAGATTGGGACCTCGTCAACGAAAAGCTGTACATCGGCGAAGTGGGGGGCAACCAGGGCCTCTCGCGCGACGATATTCATGTCGCTTCGCTTGATCAGGCCGGCGCATTCTACGGCTGGAACTTCTATGAGGGCGTTAACAACGTCCAACCGCAGAACAGCGTGGCGAACTTCATACCCGCCGACTTTCCTCAGCCTGACCAGGATCTCGCGGACCCGGCCAACGGCGATTTCTACTCCGCCCCCATCTATGACATCGCCCACTCATCGCTAACCGGTGGCTTTGTCTACCGCGGAGACCAATTCCCAGAAGAGTTTCAGGGTGTCTACTTTTTCGGCAACTATGAGAGCAACTATATCCAGTTCCTCGATCTTGATTCGACTGGTTCGTTTCTCGAGACCACGGGCACGGAAGAAAATGGCGCTTACGCCTTCAAGCCGAGCGCCGAAATTCCAGAAGACGTGAGTAACGTCGTCTTCCTCGAGCAGGGTACGGACGGGGCGCTCTACTACATAAACTATTCCGGTTCCGGCGGGCAGGTTCAGCGGATCGTCTACGGCGGTGGCGTCGCACCTGTCATCTCCAATACCGCACTGAGCGATGACCAGGGCGACCCCGATGACGGCGCAGGGCCGAATTCCCCATTGACCGTCCTGTTCACGGCAACCGTCACGGACGCCGACACGGCCCTTTCGGACCTAACCTACACACTCAACTTCGGAGACGGAACGTCACCGGTCATCGGCACACCAGACACGGCGACTGGCGAGATTTCTGTCACGCACATCTACGCCGGCGAGGCGAACTACACGGCTTCACTCTCAGTAAGCGACGGAACCCGCACAACCTTCGCGACCCCGTTTTCTATTACCGTAGGCGATCCCAACGACCCGCCGCAAATCCTGTCTGCTGAGCCCGACGTGGCGTTCGGCGACCCGCCATTGACGGTGACGTTCACCGCGGTCGTCACCGACCCCGATGCCGACGATCCACCCGAAAGCCTGATTTTCACCTGGGACTTTGGTGACGGCTCGCCTTTCGTTACAGGCAGCCCGGACACCAACGGGAATATCAGCGTCCAGCACACCTACACCACGGATGGATTGTTCAGCGCTTCACTCGCGATATCCGATGGTGAAGCTCCCGATGTCAGCTCCGGAACGATTCCCATCGCCACCGGCGACGCAAGCTCGCTTCCCGTAACCGATCAGCTTGTCTTCCAGGTCGAAGCCTTCATCAAGGTCGGCGTTAATGGCTCCACGGTGACGGAGTGGCTTGATGAGTCCGGAAACGGCAATAATCTTCTCGCCTTTGGAGATCCGCAGTACGTTCAAGATGCCACCCCGACGGGTCAGCCAGCCATCGTTTTGGATGGTAACGGTGATTTCCTGCAGCGCGTGGATGCGACGGACCCTGTCGATGGATTTTCGACCGGCAACGCCCCGCGGACGATGTTTTTCGTGGTCGACTACGAAGAGGTCACCAACAACGAATCTGCCGGACTCGTCTACGGTAAAACCAAGGGCAACGGAGCCTTCGGCCTGACACTCGACGGCGACGAAAACGACTTTACTGTGCATGCCTGGGGCGGCGCCAATGATCGCCCGACCGATATCGACGGCGTTATAGAGCCAACCACTGGCGAGCAACGTGGCTTTGTTTCACATGCCGTTGTTTTCGATGGAACGACATACACGCACTACGTCAACGGACAAGTCATCGACTCGGGGGCGAGGACCTACGCGACCGTCTTGGAGCGGCTGGTCATCGGCCAGAACCTAAACGGTGGCGAAACTCCGATGAGCGTTGCTGCTGCTTATATTTATAGTAAGGCACTCGACGCCAACGAATTTCAGGCTGTCGAGAATTATATTCAAAGCACCTTCCTGGCCGGACCGGTCTCCGACCAGCCCGACGCCATCGACGACACCTACACCGCCACGGCCGACCAACTCCTGACCGTACCGGTCTCGACCGGCCTCCTCGACAACGATGTCGATGACGACATCCTGACCGTCACCGAGATCAATGGCCAGGCGGTCAACGACGGCGATACCGTCGCCCTGACCAACGGGCAGCTCTCCATCGGAGCGGATGGGTCCTTCACCTATGGCCCCGCAATCGGTTTCTTCGGAGCTGAGACCTTCACCTACACAGCAAGTGACGGCGCACTGACCGATACGGCGAATGTCACCATCACGGTCGAGGAACCGGTCTCCGATCAGCCCGACGCCATCGACGACACCTACACCGCCACGGCCGACCAGCTCCTGACCGTACCGGTCTCGACCGGCCTCCTCGACAACGATGTCGATGACGACATCCTGACCGTCACCGAGATCAACGGCCAGGCGGTCAACGACGGCGATACCGTCGCCTTGACCAACGGGCAGCTCACCATCGGCACGGATGGTTCCTTCACTTATGCCCCCGCAATCGGCTTCTCCGGCGTGGAGGCTTTCACATACACAGCAAGTGACGGCGCACTGACCGATACGGCCAATGTTGCCATAACCATCAACGATACCAGCGGAAACAACCCGCCAGCTGCTGGAAACTTGGTGGGAGCCTTCGAGACCGACTTCGGGATTACTGAAGACAACGGCAGCGTCTCGGGCTGGTTGAGCAGTGCGGGCACCAACCTAGATCTCACAGCGTCCGGCAACCCGCAACTTCTTCAGAATGCGACGCCAACGGGCCGAGCCGCAATATCACTGGATGGAACGGACGACTGGCTCGATCGCGACCTGTCCCAAGACACTGGGACCAGTGTGCCGATTGGAGACGCCTCCCGTACGCTTTACTTCGTCGTCGATTACAAAACCACTCAGAACTACGCCGGCGTCTCTTACGGGACGGGCAAGAAGAACGAGGCATTCGGTCTGGTCGTTGACGGAAATGGCGGCAACCTGACCGTTCAAGGCTGGGGCGGCGGCAACGATATTGTTTCCTCGCAGGAGGGCGTCGATGGAACGCAAACCGGCGTCGGAGAATGGCTGATTCACTCCGTCCGTTATGACGGCACGACGGTGCGCCACTACCTGAATGATCAACTCATTTCAGAGACGGTGCGCGGCGATTACAACACCACCGCCAGCCGCTTCGTCATTGGCGAAGAAATCAACGGAAAGGGTAACGGCGAACCGATGGACGTTGCCGCTGTGCTCCTCTACGACAAGGCGTTGGACGACGCCGAGCACGCCCAGGCAATCCAGTACTTGACTGACAAATACCTCACCGACCAATCCCCCAACACCCCCGCAACGATCGCAGGCGAGACGACGGGAACTGTCGTCGAGGATGGAGCCGGCAGTGCGACGGCAATACTGAGCGTCACGGATCCGGACCCGGGCGAGGACGTCTTCGACACGACACCGGTGTCAGGTCCCTCGTACGGCTCATTCACGATTACATCGGCTGGGACGTGGACCTACACGCTCGACAATGCCAACGCGGCGGTCGACAATCTCGATGATGACGAACAACTGATCGACCAGATCACCGTGCAATCGGCGGACGGCACCGCCAGCCAGACAATCGACATCACCATCAACGGCAATACCGATAGTGTCGTGGTGCCCGGCGACAACCCCGTCACGTCCGGACTGATCGCCGCCTTCGAAACCGAGGGCATCAATTCGAATGGGACGAACGTCACGGGCTGGTCTGACAGTTCAGGGGCCGGCAACGATTACAGTCTGACGGGCGTCAACGGCGATCCATCGCTGACCACTTCGCCCACCGGCCAGTCGGCCATCTACCTCGATGGAAATGGCGATTACTTGCGCGACGTTGGGACGGCCGAGGTCCAGGGATTGCCGGAAGCAGATGCCGCCCGCACGCTCTATTTCGTGGTTGACTATAAGACTGAAGGCAAATTCACCGGCTTCGCGTACGGCGACGACAACACCAACCAAACTTTCGGCCTCGTCGCAGAAACAGACGAGTCGCTTTCCATCGAGGGATGGGCCAGCGGCACGCGCGACAGCGGCGTCGAAGGCGTCCTGACACTTGGATGGATGGTGCAGTCCGTTGTGATGGATGGTCCCAACTACTGGCATTACATCAACACCATCGACGGAGGTCTGCAGCTCATCGACAGCGGAACTGACGGGACCTTTAACACCAACGTGAACGACGCAACCTCAGCACTCGCCATCGGCGCAAAGGTTGCGGCATCCGGAGCGCGAAGCAACACATCGGGCGAGATGGATGTCGCTGCCGCACTGATTTACGACGCGGCCCTGTCCACCGGTGCCAACGACCTCGGCGGCGATCACGCGAGTGTGTCGCAATATCTCGCCGAAAAGTATCTAGGCGCGCCCGCCGGCAACCTGCCGCCGGTTGCCGACGATGACACCGGGATTACAGACGAGGACTTTGCGCTCATTATTGACGTTCTCAACGGCGATAGCGACCCCGATGGAACCATCGCCGGCATCACCGCAATAGACGGCCAGTCTGCCATCGTGGACACACCTGTCGCTTTGGCCAGCGGTGGTACGGCGGCACTGCTTGCAACAAACCAGATCAGCTACGATCCCAACGGCGCATTCGAAAGCCTGAATGACGGCGACACCGCAACCGACAGCTTTACCTACACAATCATCGACGATGGCGGAGGCGAAGCCACAGCGACCGTGTTCCTCACGATCAATGGCGTCACAGACGACACCGTAATACTATAGGCAGGTTGGATCCATGAGAATGCCTCGGTCCGGCCTGTTCGGTTCAACCTTTTCGCTCAGGTCCGCCAGACGATGACCGATAGCAGCCATAATCATCATCAAGGTGGGCAATCCGGCAACGAACCGGAAACGCGTTCTGTTCAGAAGCCAAAAGTCTCTGACGCCGGCAGCATCGTTGATGGCGGCCGCGAAATCGGCAAAATTGCGATTTTCAATGTCAAATACAGCCCCAACCTGGGCGACGGAATCATCGCAGAATGTTTGGAACACCAACTACAAAAGAGCTTCGCGTCGGCCCAAATCGTCTCGATTGATTTGGCTGGGCGCACGGACTGGCAACGCCCGAAGCATTCAAACTTGCGCCGAACGATGCTCTGGATCTTGCAGACGTTGCCGCAGAATTTGCGGGATGCGGCAATGCAGACCGTTTTTGGAGCGCTTGTCGACCGGAAGCTGGCCCCTTTCTATGCCGGCGAGCTGGCAGGAGCAGAGGTCGCACTCATAGGCGGTGGCCAGTTGATCCAAGATGTCGATCTCAATTTCCCATTGAAACTGACGTGTGTCGCAAGAACCTGCCGCGCGTTGCATGTTCCAATGGGCCTGGTCGCCGTTGGCGCCTCCCGGCCAGAACCCGCAGTCGGTCGGGGGAAACAACTGCTTTCAGATCTCCTCGACGACACGCTCTTCATCGCAACCGCGCGCGACGAGGCGTCAATCGACAACCTGAAAAAGCGCGGCTGCGATTGCGTCTCGATGTGTCGAGATCCGGGGCTGCTGGCGTCCAGGAAATGGCCCGTCGCACGAAACGGGCCTCGGGATGAAAGCCGCACCATCGGTCTGGGGATCACTCACCCCATCGTTCTCGCCCACCACGGGACAGGGCAGAGCAGACCACAGTCGCAAGAACTCACGATCACTGCCTTCGCCAGACTTGCTCGCGCTTTGACGGACGAAGGTCGCAATCGCGTCGTGTTGTTCACAAATGGCGCCGCCGAAGACGTCGAGGCGTGTGATCGCGTTCTGGTCCGGCTGTCCGAGTTCGCATCTGGCGAGCCAGGTCTTGATCAAATTTCGAGGGCCGAACGACCGCCAGGACCCAGGGCGCTCGCAGAGCAGATCGCGGGGTTTGACGCAGTCGTGGCCCACAGACTACACGCAAACATCGTGGCCTACTCGTACGCCCGGCCAATGATCGGGCTTCAATGGGATAAGAAACTCGACGGCTTCTTCGAAGCTGTCGGCCACGGCGACCGCCTGATGGAGCTGGCCGGAAATAACTGTGACGACATCGCTAGGCGAACCTTCCGGGCACTCGACGAACCCTTCGATTTTGGCCGTCATGCAGCCGAACTGGACCAATGTGAACGTGACATTGAAAACGTTGCGCGGTCCATCCAAGAGACATTAACCACGCCAACGAAAGAGCAACGAACAGGGCCTGCCGCGCGAGAAAAATGCAACGCCTAGCCTAGCGAATTTCCCGTTTGCACCCGGTCGCCGGCAAGCGCGCGAGCGGGCGCTGAAAACAAATCGGAAATCGAATCAGAAGGTTGCCCTCACACCGAGAATTCCGGCAGTTGATCGGATGAGCGGGGCAAGTGGAAGCAAATGTGGGAACCGGAAAATGAACGGACCTCCATGTCCGCAATGAGAAACGAACGGGTTTAGAATGGACGCACGAGCTGCGATGACAACAACCGCCAACTGCGAAGACGAAGCACGGCACGAAAACACGTCGGGTCTGGCTGTTGGCATTGCGACAGTCGGACGACCTGGGATATTGGCAGAAACACTTCGCCAACTGCGTTTACAAACCCGCCGCCCATCACGAACCTTCGTATGTGTGCCACAGGAACGCGATGCTGCAGGCATCCTCGAAGCGTTCCCGGAAGTTGAGTTGTTGCTTGGACCGCGCGGCTCCTCCAGCCAGCGCAACACAATTCTTGATGGTTTGAAGGGCTCCGACTGCAAGGGCATCATCTTTTTCGACGACGACTTTTTCCCAGCCAGAACCTACCTCGCCATGGTCGAAGCGATCTTCGAAACAGCCCCGGAGATCGTTATGATTACAGGCACGCTGATCGCAGATGGTGCTGGCGGTCCTGGCTTCGCGCCCGAGCAGGGAAGGCTGCTGCTGGATCGGGACGAACGCAACGCGGAAGAATTTGACCCCGCAGATCCGCTCGCCGGCTTGATCACGACCTTCGGCTGCTACGGCTGCAACATGGCGGTCAGGCTGGCCCCGGCTCATACAAACAATATGCGCTTTGACGAAAACCTGCCGCTCTATGGATGGTTGGAGGACATCGATTTCAGTCGCGCCATGGCGCCGTTCGGTCGCATAGTCCGCTCAAGGCAAGCGCGCGGCGTGCACCTCGGGGTTAAGATGGGCCGCACGTCGGGTGTGCGTCTCGGTTATTCTCAAATCGCAAATCCCGTCTATCTGATCCGTCGCAACAGATGCAGCCTGCGCTTTGGTGGTAAATTGATGGCCCGGAACCTGACCATGAATCTGTTGAAGAGCATCCGGCCCGAAACATACGTTGACCGCCGTGGCCGCTTGCGAGGCAACCTCATGGCTATTGGTGATGTCTTCTCGGGCAAGGTCGACCCGCAGCGAATCCTGAGGCTGTCATGACCATGCTGCGCAGCGTTGCAAAGGACGATCATCATGCGGCTGAGATGCGCCCGGGGGCCGTTGACCCATCAGCCGTGCCCGCCATTGACCGTGTCGTAATCATCAACGATTTCTCCGTGGTCCGTGGCGGAGCCACCCAGATTGCCATGAGCGAGGCGGCCGCCTTGTCGGCCCGCGGTATCAACGTTACCTACATCGCGGGAGATGATGCGACTTCGATCAAGGACCGGCACGACGGCGTCACCTACCTTGGCATCGGCAGCGATACGATTATGCAGGCAAACCGGGGCAAAGCTTTCGTGAGCGGACTTGCCAACCTCAGGAGCGCGCGGTTTCTCCACGACTTCATTGCAACGCATGACACACCCGGCACGATCTATCATCTGCATGGCTGGTCGAAGGTATTGTCACCGATCATCCTCAGGCCTCTTAGGCGAGTGTCAAACCGCCTTGTGGTTCACGCCCACGACTTCTTCCTCGTATGCCCGAACGGTGGCTACACCGACTTTCGCGCCTCGAAGATTTGTTCGAGAAGACCGATGAGCGCGGCGTGCATCGTCGCCAACTGCGACCGGCGCAGCATGGCTCACAAAGCATGGCGCGTTGCCCGCGGTGTTGTGTTGAGTGTGTTCCAGGAATTCAGCAATTGTGTCGTCGTTCCCGTCCATGAAGAGATGACCCCCCATCTCGTCTACGGAGGCATTCCCGGGGGATCCGTGAAAGCCTTGCGCAACCCCGTCACGGCTTGGACATCGACCCGCATCGAAGCTGAGAACAACAGGCGTTTTGTTTTTGTCGGCCGCCTTGATGCCGACAAGGGTGCAGACTTGGCCTGCGAGGCGGCCGCTCGAAGCGGTGTAGAGCTGCTTGTAATCGGGATGGGTCCGCTGTTTGAGGACCTCAAGCAGCGCTATCCGAATTTCGAATTCGTAGGATGGTGTGACCGGCATCAACTCCGCGAGAAGATCCAGGACTGCCGCGCGCTCATCATGCCAAGCCGCATGCGCGAACCATTTGGCATCGTTGCAGTCGAAGCCATTTCAAGCGGCCTGCCGATCATCGCCTCGGACCGCGCCATGCTGGCGGGCGACATCGTGCGCGGCGGATTCGGTGTCGTATGCGACCCTGAAGACCAGACGGCCCTAACAGCGCACATTTCCGAATTCGCAAATGAGGACGGGCAGATCGAAAAGATGAGCCGAAATGGCTTTACACACGGCTACAATCTGGCGCCGACACCGGATGGCTGGACAGATCAATTGATCGCCCTTTTCCACTCACGCCTCGAAAACTGACCAACCAGGGCTCTGGCGACATCGCCCCACCAAGAAAAGATTGAAAGCCTGGATCAAATCGCAAGACGGACTGCCTCCATAACTGCGCCGGGCAGCACCAGTCGGTCGTGGCAGTGAACTCTCGATCACAGAAAGGCACTATTGGAATCAAAATTGAGATTCGCACTGACCCTCTTTCAAAGAAGACGGTGTCGCACAGAGCATGTTCCGGGCGGAAAACCGCGTACACCTTTCCTGAACATGCTCTAGACAAGCCACGCCAATATCGGGTCGCCGCCTTATGGCCCGGCGCAAGAAGGTTGGAGATCGTGATTATGCCTTTTTTCGGAAAGACCTATTGAGAGCGAAATGTTTTCAGCCCACAGAATCATGACCCTCGGCAGCGAAGCGCTCAAAAAGGCGACTTCGCCAGTTTTTGTCAGCGTCTCTGGTCGGATTCTGACCCAGGTAGTAATGGCGGCAACAATTCTGGTCGCCACAAGATTCGTTACACTGGAAGAATTTGGCATCTTGGCCCTCGGACAAGCGGTTTCGGTCATCCTCACATCCTTGCTCTACACCGGGCTCTATCAAATCGTTTTGCGAACAAAAAATATCGATGAAGAAAATGCGACGCTGTTCAGCACCCAGCTTGTTTTGAGCGCGACAGGAACACTCCTGATGATCAGCCTGGGCCTCATTCAAGCGGGCGGATCGCTTCTGCAATTTGTTTTTTTCGGTCTCGCACCTGTTCCCGTGCTGATCGGGACTGCTGCTCACTTTGACGCCTTACTCTTTCGAGACAGCCGCGTCCGCGCAGCCGTGTTGTCGACCGCAGGAGCGGAGATCCTTGGCTTCGTTGCGATGTGCATAGCGATCGGTTCTGGCGCGGGGGTCTACGCGCTCGTTCTAGGGCGGCTCGTAATGGCAATCCTGCTGCTTATTGCTAAGGTCTCCTGCGTAGCGAAGTGGCCAGGGTTCGGTCTTGAAGCAGGCGTCGTGCGCGGCTCATTTGCTGCAGCTTATCCTCTTTATATTTCCAACGGGGTGACGATGGCCTCCAGCTACGGTGGCGATCTCCTGCTCGGTTTGTTCCAGAACCCGACAGCTGTCGGTGCGTTTCGCGCTGCATCGCGCGTGACGGCGACCGCAACCGAGATCATAGCCAAGCCCGTCCTCGCGATTTCATGGTCGAATCTGGCGCGGTCGGAGCGAGAAAACCGCCTCCATGCGTTGGCCACTGAGTGGCTGGAGCAGGCAAAGTTCTTGACGTTCGCTGCATGGCCCGCACTCATCGCGCTGGCACTTCTCGCTGAGCCGGTCGTCAATTTCATCCTCGACGAGAGTTGGGGTGCAGCAGCCCCTTTGATCACGATCCTGTCCCTGGCGGCCGGCGTAGGTATCCTGGATGTCCTTTCCCCTCCGGCGCTTCTATGCACTCAGAAGGCGTCGATCTTTACCCGACTGACATTCGCCAGAGCCGGAATCACCATCACAGCACTGTTGTTGACAGCGCCACATGGCCCCGTCGCGGTGGCATATGGACTGCTCGCAGCGCGTGCCATCATCACGCCGATTTCCCTGAGCTTCGTATTGAGCGCGTTGAACATCGCACCAGCCAGGTTTGCGCGCGCGCTCGTGCCCAGTACCATCGCCACCGTCACCTGTTGCCTTGCAGTGGTAGCCTTGCAGGGTGCAACAGATGATAATCTTCAGGGGTTCATGATGACAGGCGGTCTGGCAGCGGCACTTTGGAGCGTGATCTTCCTCTTTTTCGTGACGAGACGCGTCGTCCAGCTTCCACGACCTTAGGTCGGAACACGTTCACCGGCCGAGGTCTTTGGAACTGCGGACACAGACAAAAAGAGCCATGCCGCTATGCATCGAGCCCACTCTGATTTCATCCGCTCGGCGTCCATTTTGCTTCTTTGGGCCGGAGCCGTCACTTCCGCCGCAGCCGAGGACATAGCGCCTTTCTCGCCCCTTGAACTCGCCGCATCGACAAACCTCAATCAGGCAAGCAACCAAAGAATGGTCGATGCCGCTGTCCGCCTGGGAATTACCGATTTTCGAGATGGCATGTACTGGGACCGTGTGGAGCGGAAACAAGGCGTCTACGCTTTCGATGATCCTACGACGCTCTATCCCGCGTTGCTCCGGGAGTCTGGCGTCGGACTTTCCATAACGGTCAACTGGGGCAACGCTCTTTACGATGATGGCGCAACGCCCCACAGCGCCGAAGCCATTACAGCGCATGGACGGTACGTCGCAGCTCTGATCGAAAGGTTCCCGGCGATACACACAATCGAGGTCGGCAACGAATTCAATAGCGGCAACTTCGTCAACGGCCCAGTGGGGCAGACCGATATCGACGGCCGCGCCGCAGCCCATGTCGCAATTTTGCGTAGCGTGTATGAAGCAGCAAAGAGTGCCGGTCGGCCGGTTAAGGTGCTCGGCGGCGCGGCGCACTCCATTCCGGCGGGCTATCTGTGGGCGGTGCTCGACAAGGGGGGTGCTGACGTCATGGATGCGCTCGTCATCCATCCCTACACCACGCCTCCAGAGCATCTCGCAAGGCAAATCGCTGTCCTTCGGCGCCACCCCAAAGCGCGCGACATGCCTATAGAGGTGACCGAATTCGGAAGCAGGAATACCCACACTGCCGACGCCTACCTGATCAAAATGGTGGCCGTCATGGCGGCAAGCGGTGTGGAGCGCGCCGCGTGGTACGCATTGAACAGCCGGGGCGACGGCTTCGTCCCCCTGCTGGATCTGAAAGGCGAACCAACCGCTGTGGGACGCGCCTACCTGTTTGCCCAAAAAATGCTCGCCGGGCGCACCGCCAAGGACATCTCGCCCGACCCATTTACCTACGCCATACGTTTCGCCGACAACACGCTAGTCCTGTGGGGCGAACCGCGCGGCGTCAAACTGGGGAACAACGTCATGGCTTATGACGTCAGGGGCGAAGTCGTTTCACGGGACGGACTGACCCTGTCGTACGATGCTCCGGTACTGCTTGTCAGCGCACAACCCATCGAGTTGGGCAACACCGTGCGCCTGGAGCCGCATCCAGTCCTCGCTGATAGCGCCTACGACTTCGCTTATCCAGATCCAGCGGCAGCCGGACCCAAGCGGAAGCCCGAGGGACTGCTCGAGCGTTTCATCCGCATCAACCGTGCAGACGAACTGGCCTTCCAGACGATGCCAGGCCAAGAACGTCCCGGTACACTCTGGACACCCTACCTTGGCCGTGATGGGCTGTACCCGTTACGTCTCGCGGCGACGAACCTGGTCACCACAAAGGACCGGAACACGCCCAGGATCGTTCAACGCTATCGCACCGCATTGACGAGACCGGTCGACCTCACGGTCGAACTCGACCCGGCTGCAAGGTCGGCCGATGGTGTTACGGCCACGGTCTGGCATAACGACACGATCATTCTGGCCAAGACGATTAACCACAGCTTTCGCTTCACGCGGCGGCTGGACATGACCCGCGGCGATACAGTGGAACTTGAGGTCGGGGCTGGCCCGACCCGGAACGGAGACGTCGTCAGCTATCACTTCCGGCTCACAACCGTTGAGCCATAGACCGCCAAGTCGATGAAGCTCGATTGATTGCGCAGTCGGGCGGAGGTGATGCGCTAAGCCGCTTTAGCAGGCTGTTGAAGAACTCACCATCGGCGAGCTTTGAAGTTCGCTTCGTCGCCCATGAAGCGTGTGATGGTGATCGTCAGAATGCCGTCCTCGCCAAGGTCGGCATCTCCAGAGCCTGAGACCTCGTCCATCTCATCGAAGCCCTGCCAATCGAACTCGGCCCCGCGCGGACTGTAGCCGCAGTCCATTGCACCGTTGACGCAGATGTACTTGAACTCGCCGGTGCCGTCTGCGTTAAACTGGACGAAGGCGGGCTCGACGAGATCGAGATCACTGGTCTCGTATTCGTCCGATTGGAAGATCCGCCATTTACCGATCACGGCGCTTTTCTTTGCCATCATCCGCCCCGATCATCCAGAAGCTGCGGCAAGCGTATGAGATTGTAGGCGGCCATCGCGAAAGTGAACTGAAAGCCGACCCGTTTGACGCTGCGGAACTTTGTTTTGTCGATGCCGGCAATCATCTTCGCCCAGCCGAACGCCTCCTCGATGCGCTTTCTGACACGCTGCGAGGCGGCATAACCTGGATGGCGCGTGGTGCGCCCGTCAACCGAGGAGCGACGACGTTTGCCGGTCTTCGTCACCGCATCGTGGCGCACAATATGCGGCGTCACCTCCATTCGGTGCAAATCGGCTGCAAATGACTTGGCGTCGTAGCCTTTGTCGGCGCCAAGTGTGAGGCGGCGCGTCGACCCGGGCAAATGCCGATTGATCATATTGACCGCCGCTTCGCGCTCAGCCGTGCCGCTTGCTCGGCTAAGATGCGCCTGAACAATCAGGCCCGAGCGGTTCTCCATCAGGGCATGGCCCATGAAACACAGCTTAGCTTCCTTACCGCGTCCCTTCTTGAAGAGCCTGGCGTCAGGGTCGGTCATCGAGGCATGCGTGTCGTTCGTGCGGGACTTTCCGTGAAAGTCGGCTTCGCCATTGCGGCCTGGCTTGGGCGGCTCGTCGGAACCATTCTTCGCCCGCACCGACTTCATGGAGGCCCACGCTTCGACCAGGGTGCCGTCGACGGAGAAATGCTCGTTCGACAGGAACCGCTTTACCTTTTTGTGGCGCAGTACCGCCTCAAGAAACTTGACGGCCACATTCGCGTCGAGCAACCCATCGCGGTTTTTGGAAAATGTCGAATGGTCCCAGACGGCATCGTCAAAGCCGAGCCCGTCATGCCGGAGGCATGCTTGCAGCACGAACCAACGAAACAGCAGGTTATAGTCGATCTGCTCCATCAACTGGCGTTCGGATCGCACCGAAAAAAATGCCTGTGGCAAAGACGCTCTGAGCAGCCGCTCCGGCGCGATCGAGGACCTTCCCGTCGACCCGTAGAGCGCTTCGAACCCGGCATCGAGTGAGATCAGCGCATCATCGACGATCGTCTTGATCACGCGTAGCGGGTTCGCCTCAAGCACGCGTTCCTCAAGGTTCACATAACTGAAAAGCGCACTTGACTGGTTGTCTGGCCCGCGCATCGCCTGCTCCATTGCCACCGTGACCCTGGCAAGGAATCACATTCGCAACTCCTCGTCAGGTGCGAATTTCAACAGCCTGCTAGAGCATGTTCAGGAAAAGTGTACGCGGTTTTCCGCCCGGAACATGCTCCAAATCAAGAGCTTAGAGCCTGCTTTGCCAGTCCACGAAAAGCAGGCACTAAGCGCGCAGACCCAGGTCTTGAGCCTTGCCTGTCGGAAACAAGACGCGTTCACCAGATACCAGATCCCACAATTTTTGATCTGCCTGATAATGCTCAGCCAGGAATTGGGGCCAACTTTCCGGACGCTCGCCACGCGAGGAGTTCCGCCGCGGCAAGCCACCGCTCAGCCTCACATGCTTTCGAACAACGGACATTCCCGGCTCAGGGTCCTCAACCGGAAACAGTAGATCGACAAGAACTGCCCCCGACCTGTCGCTTATGAAATCCACTTGCCCGCGGAAATGATGCCAGGTCATGATCTTTGCCTGTTGAAGAACGGGCTGTTGGGCGAGATAGGATAGGAAGTCATCAAACGTTTCGACGAAAGAGAGTTCCTCATCCATGAGGCGGCGCTCCTCGGGAACTGGAGAGGAATGCTTGTAATAGTTGAATGCTGAAATAAAACGGTCTTTCGGATTTCGAACCGTCGCAAAAACCAATGCCGTTTCGAAGAGGTCAGGCGCTACGGTCTTGCAGAAGTCAGCAGAGGCATGCCCGGGCCACGCACTTTCTGGAGCGCCGGGATAGAGAAAGCTACAGATGGAATTCGTGGCATTTTTTGGAATGCGTATGAATATCGTGTTTTGAGACCGGTAAAGGCCTAATCCAAATCTGTTCTCATCACGCATAGACCGCGCCCGGACAAGCAATCGCTTCAAGAATTGGGACGCTGGCAGTTGCTTGAATTTCTCCCCATTCACCTCAAGTCCGGGCGATGGGATCGAGTCAATTCTTTCCACAAACATTCTGTACCTCAAAAGCCTGGGCGCATGGTGTTGTGCGACGCACTACCGCTCAATTTGCAGCTCCAAACCTGACCCGACTACAAAAAAGCCATTACACACGCTCGAATTCCCGGCCGAAACCCTAATTGCGGCGAATATAGGAGATCTTGAGTAGCAAGAAAACCGCTTCTCGGCCATACCGCCATAAGACCGCCGGCGCTCATTTGACGAAGCAGACAACCGACGCCGGTTCGGACTTCGCGTCGCTGCTACGGGCATCGTTGTGTCACTGCTCGAGCTTGCCGGGGCTATCGCGCAGCCGGCGTCGACACCGGTCATTATTGCCTGAGCCATCGAACAGAAGCTCGTCGACCGCGTCGAAGCAGTGGGAACCTTACGCGCAAACGAGCAGGTCACCATCACCACACAAGTGACCGGAATTATCACTGGGTTCGAACTCGGGAACGGTCAACGTGTCGAAAAGGGCCAAATGCTCGCGATTATGACCAGTGCCGAGGAAGCCGCCCAGCTCAAGTAAGCTGAAGCGACTGTTCGCGAGGCCCGGGAGCAGCTGGAGCGCGCCAAACCGCTCGCCGAGCGCGGCGTCAGCTCGGAGGCGTTGCTCGCCAAGCGCCGCCGGAATTATGAGACGGCGCTGGCCAGGCTTGAAGCTGTGAAATCGAGGATTGCCGATAGAACGAACTCGGCGCCGTTTTTCGGCATCGTCGGCCTGAGGCACGTCAGCGTCGGGGCGCTTGTGGAACCTGGAACCGCAAACGCTACCATGGACGACGACACCATCATGACGCTCTACTCCACCATTCCATTCCAGCAGAGTTCCTGCAGACTCTGAAGTTTGGATTGTCCATCGAAGCCAAGACAGAAGCTGACGGCGATCGCGTTTTCGAAGGCAAATTGACAGGCATCGACAGCCGCATCGACCCGGTCAGGCTAAGAACATGCCGAGAATGCATAGGGTTTGGCGGAGAAAGAGAGGCCGCCGATCCATAACCTTAGCGCTTTGTAACTATGGGATTTTTGGGCTGCGCATTGGGCTTTACGACGCAATTCCTACCGCATTTTACAGACGCTTCGGGACGCTGGTGTTGTCTCGACTAATACCACCTGCCCCATCCCTTTTCCAGTCGAATCAATAACCCACGACCTGACATCCCAGCGTCCAAGTATTGCGTGAGACTAGCGCGCAACAACATCTGATTTATGATTGACAATGCGTGCTGATAACCGGCAGGCGTGCGATATTGCTTGGGCACGACTGCGGCTTGAATTTCCGACGACACGTCTGGGGGCTGGCGTGGTGGACGTGTGGGGCACCTGAAGGCCGTCATCGGCAAATCGCTGATGGCGGCATTTCTGCTTTCTGGTGCTGGTTTTTTGCGTAGTTGATGGGTAGTTGATCAGCTCTTGATCGGCTGAACTGCTGGGCAAGTTGCAGTTCAAAGGCCCGGCCATTGGTTGTGAGTTATGCGGCCAGCCGGATGCCGTGGACGACGGGCATGACTGTTGCTGTTTGGAAGCTGACGTCGAACGCGCGGAACCCGACGCTCACTTTTGACCCTGGCTGCGTGAAAAGAACTCGAGTCGGCTATGATTTTTCTCGCGATATGCGGGGCAGAGCGATGAAGCGGTTTATCGAAGGAGCCGATCGCAGTCAGTCGACATTGTCGCCGGAATGCCTTGATGACTGGGTCGGTGATAGCAATCCTGTTCGCGCGGTCGATGCCTTCGTCGACGCACTTGGTCTTGGTGAGCTGGGCTTTGAAGACGTCGAGCCTTCGGCCACTGGCCGGCCCGGCTATCACCCATCTATTCTCCTGAAGCTTTACATCTACGGCTATCTCAATCGCGTCCAATCAAGCCGCCGCTTGGAGAGCGAGGCGCGACGCAACCTCGAAGTCATCTGGCTCATCCAGCGGCTCGCGCCCGATGACAAGACGATCTGCGATTTCCGTAAGGACAATGGACCTGCGATTAAAAAAGTCTGCACGCAGTTCGTCGAGCTATGTCGCCGGATGGACCTCTTGACCAAAGCCAGCGTTGCTATCGATGGTTCCAAATTCAAGGCCGTCAACAATCGCGATAAGAACTTCACCAAAGGGAAAGTTGCGCGTCGGCGGAAGCAATTGGAAGAGAGCGTTTCGCGGTATCTCTCGCAGCTCGACAGTGCCGATCTTCAGGAGCAGACCGATGCAATCACGCTGAAAAGGATCAGGCTCAAGGACAAGCTTGAAAAATTGTACTCGGAAATGGAAAAGCTCGGCGCTATCGAAAAACAAATGCTGGCCTCGCCTGACGGGCAGGTTTCATTCACCGATCCCGACAGTCGTTCGATGGCAACCAGCGGGCGTGGCTCCGGCGTCGTTGGCTACAACGTGCAGACGGCAGTCGATACCGAGCATCACCTGATTATCGCTCACGAAGTAACGAATAGCGGCACGGACCGGGCACAACTGGCCAACATGGGGAACCAGGCGAAAGAGGTTCTGGGCGTTGACGAACTCGAAGCCGTGGCGGATCGCGGCTACTACAGTGGTGAGGAAATCAAGGCCTGCGATGACGCCGGCATCAAGGTGACACTGCCGAAGCCGATGACATCTGGCGCGAAATCGGCAGGCCGCTTTGGTAAGCAGGATTTCGCCTATCTGACCGACGAGGATGTTTATCGCTGCCCGGCGGGAGAAAAGCTTGCCTACCGCATGACAACTGAGCAGGACTGCAAACTCATCCGCCGCTACTGGACCAATGTCTGCCGCAGTTGTCCGCTGAAACCGAAATGCACGCCTGGAAACGAGCGGCGCATTCCACGTTGGGAACACGAAGACGTCCTCGAAGCTGCACAAGAGCGCCTTGACCGTAATCCGGATGCAATGCGCACCCGCAGAGAAGTCGTCGAGCATCCTTACGGAACGATCAAGATGCGTATGGGCGCAACGCATTTTCTTTGCAGAACGCTGCCGAAAGTTGCCACCGAAATGGCGCTGGCCGTGCTGACCTATAATCTCACGCGCGTCATCAACATCGTTGGCGTCAAAGAACTCATCAAAGAGATCCAAGCGGCGTAAGCCCCTGGAATGACCGCTTCGTCGACCTCATAGGATCACGACCAAAGCTTCAGTACCCATCAGCAAATCACTGTGCGTCGACCAAAGCAATATTCTGCTGAAATCGAGCAATCAGGACGCTCATCGGCAGAGCGACCCTCTAGGCAAACGTTTTCACGCAACCAAGACCCGGAGCTGCTGCGAGCAGGTGTGCAACACTCATCTGGTGGCTGGGCAAACAACTTGGCCGGTCGCCGAGCGGTGGAGAACTGCGCCACGGCTTTAGAGACGAGCGAGTTTCGTGCGTCTTTCCACTTTGGACCACGACATCAGCTTGGTTTGCGGTAGATACTTTTGGCCGCTGATCTCGTCGGGAACGGCACGCCGACACGCTCCTGGTGCGGCCTCTGCGTTCATCGTGCCCGCTCGGCCCTGAACTGCGGCAGATCGACGGTCATGCGGGCACCGCCGCCGGGTGCATCCGAAATGGTGAAGCGGCCTTCGTGACGAGCGACGAGGTTGCTGACGATGGCGAGGCCAAGCCCGGAGCCGCCGGTCGCGCGTGCGCGCGAACGCTCGAGGCGTACGAACGGCTCGCGCACAATGTCACGCATCTCAGCTGGAATGCCAGGCCCGCAGTCGTCGATGGTCACGACCACGCGCCCCAACCCCGAGGCGATGGCGATCCGCGCTTCGTGGCCGTAGGCGATCGCATTGTCGATCAGGTTGGAAAAGACCCGGCGCAGCGCAAGCCGATTTCCGAGAACGTAGAGCGGGGG
>JBCBRH010000008.1:0-122980 GCA_039819785.1 Pseudomonadota bacterium
CAGATCATTCCCGAACTGACCACCAGTTCACTTAATCGGTCTTACGGGCCGTCAAAAGATGCTCCGCATCCCACACGTTTGTCACCTATTCTCCACCAAGAGAACTTCGGCCTGATCGATGTGAACTGGGATCAGCGCACGATCGTGCTTTCACTTCGGGGTATGGTGGGCGAGTACCTCGCCTCTGAACGCTTCAGCTTTGCGCGGCTTGGCGTTGATGCCCCGCCCGTTCCCTGACATCTAACATGATGGCCCGATGACCTGCTGAGGTCTGAATTGAAAGTGTCCGGCTCGATCGCCAACACTGTTGTATCTTTGCAGAATTATTGTGCGCTGCGATAATGACACGTTGGCGCGTGCGTAACACCTCGCTATGGTTACGCTCTTGCCGGATGTCTCGTGTGCTACGACAAAGCCGGGATACAGGGCATGCAAGCGGGGGCAGCCAATGCGACTTTTCGGCCGATCTCGACCACTTAATCTCGCTCTCCAGGGCGGGGGCGCTCATGGTGCCTACACGTGGGGCGTTTTGGACCGGCTGTTGGAAGACGATCGCGTCGAACCAGGCTGGCTTAGTGGGACGAGTTCTGGATCAGTGAATGCCGCCGCATTGGCTTCCGGTTGGACGCTGGGCGGGCGCGATAAGGCGCGTGAAGTTCTGGCGGGCGTCTGGAAGGATATCGCGGGTGCTGGTGTGCCCGATTTTGTGAAGCTGAACCCGTTTTACAGCACCTTGAGCCGGTCCTCGACCATGGCTCAGATGGCGAGCATGTTTTCGCCTTACGATTTCAATCCGATGGGGTTTGACCCACTGCGGTCCGTGCTGGAAACGTGGATTGATTTCAAGGCCATCCGGCAACGGTCTTCGATAGAACTTATTATTCCGGCAACCGATGCGAGAACGGGGCAGGCGCGGTTCTTCAACACGCGCGAGATCAGCGTCGAAACAGTCATGGCGTCGTCGTGTTTGCCAGCGCTTCATCAGGCTGTTGAAATCGATGGTGAGAGCTATTGGGATGGCGGGTTCAGCTCTAATCCCGATGTGCTTGGACTGGCAAAAGCAAGTCCGGTTCGCGATACCATGATCGTGCAGTTGACACCGTTGAAGCGCGCACAGGTGCCAACCAATTCGCATGGCATTTCAGACCATGTCTACCATCTCGCATTTCTGGCTCCGCTCATTCGCGACATTGAGATCATCGAGAACTGCCGTGAAGCGTGTGGCGGGGGGCTTGGGATCATGCCGCGTTCGTCTGGGCCGGGGCGGGTTGCTGATCATCGGTTCCACGTTATTGATGCCACGCCACACACGGTTTCGATGGACTGGTCGAGCAAGGTGAACCCGGAGTGGGACACGTTCCAAAAGCTGTTCGAAGCCGGGCGTGAAGATGCAACGGCCTGGCTTGAAAAATATTTCAACGATATCGGGCGTCGCGAGACCATCGATCTGAGGAAACACTTCCTTGCCAGGTCGGATGTTCCAGCCCTGACGCTTCCGAAGCCGCCTGGCGAAATTGACGACGATGGACACGACGCGGCCATGGGGACTGTCATGGCCGGCAACGCGCCTTGAAACCCACCGCGGCCGGTGACCTGTTCAACTCTCCTCGCGCGTCAGCCTGGCATGTTGCTGTGTGTCGGGGGCGACGACAATTCCGATTAGTCGCCACAGGCCATTACGCACCTTGAATCGCATGTCGAATTTCACAGGTGAGGTGTTCGTTGCAAACTGGCCTGAGATCCGCAACGGTTCGCCTGTCTTGCGCAGAATCGTTGGTTCCAGGCTGAGCGGCTGAACGGCTGCAAATGTGAGATCGACACCTGACTTGCGCAAAGACCCGAAAATTGATGCAAGTTTTTCGGGCGGGTTTTGACGCTGAAAAACCGGGTCCGATAGGTGATGAAGAACCGTGTAGTTTCCAGTTCGGATCGCATGATCAAGCGCAATCAATGTCGACCGAGCGAGAAACATGTTGCGCTGTTTGAGGGTGTTCAAACCGCTCCCGGCGCCGCCAACAACACTCCATCCGCCACTTGAAAACACTTGGTTGATGCTATTCCAGCTGGCCCATGAGTGCTCTCTTACCTGATTTGGAAATGGGAGCTGCCTGTCGTTGCCATGTGTGAAAGCCAGAATACCCGTTGCGCTTAGGACCACGAGGGCCATGAAACCGATGACATGCGCGGCACGTGGTAACGGCGGGCGCCGTTGCTGAGGGGATGTGAGTCCGCCAGAAGCGGTTCGTGCACGCGTTTCTTCGATGTTTCGGACAATGGACGGGAACTCAGGCGGGTGGATTCCTGAGTACCGCAAATCCGCTGAACGCAAATCCAGCTGTCTTAAATCCGGATGAGTCGCATCGCGCACCTTCTCGTCTCTAGCGTGTGGTTGCGCATAATGCCGACTGTGGTCGCGACCATTGGCATTGGCAGGATGTGCCGGTTCTGGACGCATGTTTGCGTGAGCGTGCTGTCGGGCCATGTGGGGTGTTGGGCGGGCTGATTTGTGGTCGGGCCTTTGGCGCATGGTCTGCGTCATTGAGCGCTGTGTGGGAATAGGTGGTGGGGTCAATCGCGTTACCATGTCAGTTGCATCCCTACGCGGCCGCCGATCGTGCCGTCTTCGCCAAAGCCGATCCCGCCAGCGATCGCCCACCGTTCACCGCTGCCAAATGTATTGCTGTCGAGAACCTGGATCCCGGTGATGCCGAGTGCGTGATAGCCTTCAAAGTTGCCCCAGTTCAGGCGCAGGCCGCTCAGATTTCCAGCCGCGAGCACCGGGTCTTCCATCGAGAGGGCGACGGCGACACCGCTCAATGCCTTTTCGGTTTTGCGTGTGTTTTCGCGGATGCGATTGTCGAACCCCGATACCGTTTGGCCAAGTGAAGCGACCTGCGTTTCAGCGCCCACGATGCGCTCATCGAAGGTATCGATACGCGATTTGTTGTCGGCAATGCCTTGGGTGTTCTTGCTGATGCTGCCTTCGTTGTTTGTAATCCGCGTCGTGTTGTTCGTGATGTTCGTCTCATTGGTGCCGACGCGATTTCCGAGGGCGTCGATGTCCGTCCGGTTGGTGGTCACCCGCCCGTCGATGTTGGTAATGCGGGTTGTGTTCGCTCCGATGGTGCCGGTGTTGTTTGTGATGTTTGTCGTGTTTGTTGAAATGTTGGTTTCATTCGACCCCACGCGGCCTTGGAGATCTGTGATGTCACCAGTGTTCTGGGTGATGCGACCATCGAACGTTGACACGGTCGTCGCCACACTTGTAACGCGCTGATCCAGGTTGGTGATATTGGTCGTGTTGCTGGAGATGTTGGTCTCGTTGGTTCCAACACGCGTTCCAAGCGTGTCAATGTCCGTGCGGTTTGTTGTGACCCTGCCATCGATACTGGTGACGTTGGTTTCGTTCGCGGCGATGCGTGAGGTGTTCGCGCCGATTGTGCTCGTGTTGTTCGAGATGTTGGTTTCATTCGTTGTCACGCGCCCGGTGAGGTTTGAAGTGTCCGTCGTGTTCGTGGCAATCGCGCTCGTATTGTCGGCGACGCTTTGAAACAAAGCCCCGCCATCGGATGCAATGTTTCCGGACGTGTCGACGGTGACGAGCCCCAATGCGCCAGATTGGGCGTTCAGGCTGGCCATGCTCGTCAGGCCGGTGAAGGTGTAGGTGTTGGTCGTCGTTCCAAAGACCTGCTGGTTGTCTCGCAAAGCGGTTGCGCCTGCTCCAAATGATGATGCATTCGCGAAGTCTGCGGCCGCACCTGAACCGATTGCCGTGGCGTTGGTTCCGGCTGCGGACGCAGTTGAACCATATGCACTGCTGTTGGTCCCCGTTGCTCTGGCGTCAGCACCGGTGACGGAGGCGAGCGCACCTGATGCGAGGCTATTGTTGCCAAGTGCGGTAGCGGCTTCACCGTTCGCCGTTGCGTCCCGTCCAAATGCCGAGGCGCGGTCGCTGGTGGCGCGGCTTCCTTCACCGGCGGCGATGGCCCCTATCCCTTGGGCGCGTGCATCGTGGCCATAGGCGGTTGAAAAATCTGCGGTGGCTCTAGAGGTGGTGCCAAGGGCGGTCGTATCTGCGGCTGATGCGGACGCGGCGCGGCCGACGGCTGTTGAGTTCTCACCGACGGCCTGGGCGGCATTGCCGATTGCGGTTGCGTTTGAACCGTTGCTGACGGCAGCGTTGCCGATGGCGGTTGCATTCACGCTGCTGGCGATGGCATTGGACCCGACCGAAGTGGCGTTGGTTCCCGTGGCAAGGGCTGCAGCACCCACGGCCGTTGCGTTGCCACTGGTGGCCGATGAGGAATCGCCGATTGCGGTGGCGTTCCCACCGAGCGCTTCGGCGCGGCTGCCGATTGCAACTGTGTTGGCATCGCCTGCTGTTGCCAATGCACCAACGGCCACGGCCTGGACGCCGGATGCCTCAGCCTCGTTTCCGAAAGCCGCGGAACTGGTTCCGCTGGCATTGACGTCAGTTCCGCAGGCTGTGGCTTGCGCTGCAGCCGTCGCGTTGCCGAACATGCCGCCAAACTCCTGGCAGACAAACTGCGCCTGGGCCGGCCGCATGGGCAACATCAGCGACAGGGTTATGACGGCGGTTGTTGTATGAAGCGTGAGAGCTACTGAGCGCTCGATCGGGCGCTTTGCTCTGGTCATTGGCCGGCTGCTGTCGGAGCTTTGACCGCCGACGCGACCAATGAATGGCCGGGCTGTGTTATGCACAAACTTACTCCGAAATGATCGGCCCGAAGCGGCTTTGGCCGAAAAACGCATTCGCTGAACTCTTGAACTAAATTCAACTAGAAATTGTTTAATATTCTCTTAAAATTATTTCTGGTTGAGTTGCCAGGCGCACGTTTCCTGCCGGGCGCTCCGACGCGCGGGATGGCGTTCAAAAGGTTTTATGCAGACGCTTTTGGTTTGCTGATCAGCTTGGCATAACCGTCGTCCACGACCTCGCTGAGCATTTTGGCGTAGGCCGGATACCTGCCGTGATCGGTGGTGATGGTGCCGAACATATCGTCCGGCTCATCGTTTTCGTCGGCAGACAGTTTGTAGACGATGGGCGCTGACACCGGGAGAAGCATTGCACCTTGCCGGTTCAATGTCGTGATGATCCCGCGCAGATGTCCCATCTCATCGATTTGCGACAGCATCACCATGCGCATCGCGCCTTTGGTCAGTGACACAAGATGTATGAATGGCGACGACGTGGGGACGTAGACCCGACCGCGGTGTTGATACTTTGCATCCGGGCGATCGAATTCCTCAAAAACGAGGCTCGGCCAATCGGGGTCCCAGGTGATCTTCGTGCGGTACGCGATAATCGTGTCGGGTTTCGAAAACGCCGGGCGGACAGTCAGGAACGATCCGATGTAATGATCGACGGCAGCCTGCGTATAGGCGCCCATGTAAACCGGCGCTGCGATGCCGCCGTCGCCGCGCAACTCCATCGGCCCGGATATGGTCGTGCCGGTCCAGGCGTCTTTGACGGTTTGGAAGTCGAGGCTGAGAACGGTACACACGTCAAAGAGTGTCTGATCGCGCACCGCGCGACCGGCCAGCAGGTTTTGCACCGTCTTTTCATGGCAGGCAGCTTCTTCTGCAAGCAGGGCCTGCGTAATCTTCTTCTCGACCATTGCCATGCGGATCATCGCAAGGGCGGTGGCGCGGTCCTGAGGGCTTTCGTGTTCGTCCATGGTGGGATGTGTGCCGTTGGTCTCGTTACCGTCCACGACACCTTGCCCCGCAGGCAAACCGTTATCCAGTGTTATCTATAATTGCTGGTTCTTGCGGGTCGTCCAGATCATTGGACCGGATCGGTCTCATCGGACAGCGCGCCATACACGACGGCTGCAAAGGCGGTTGGTATCAAACCGAAGTAAAGCGTCACCGTATCAACGAGGGCGGTGGTCAAGGCAAAAGCCGTTCGGTCCGTGGGTGGCCCGTCTGAGGACGTGTTCGGGTCTAAGATGACGATGGCCGCAGCCGCTAAGATCGGTAGCGCCCAGGTGAGGCAGCTGCCAACCAAGAGCCGCCAGAAAAGACCGCTCGACAGGGTCCAGGTTTGCGACATGCTGCTTGCGCGCTCATCACACGCGATGGCGGGGAACAGCGGCAGCAGGCGGACCGCGATCCAGACTGCCATTACCAGAGACGTCAATGTCATGACCAGAGCAACGAACGGCGGTCCGTTGGTGTCCATCAACATACGTGTCAGGGTCAGAACGGGAAGAATGCTCATCAGCGTCAAGAAAAGGGCTGCTGCGAAGTAGGTCTGCACGATGGGATCAAGCCGCAACATGGGTGCATGGGCGACAGGTTCGTCCAGAAGGATCGCGCGGTGCCAGTTCACGGCGATTGATGCGCCGGCCAAGGTCACCAAGACGGTGCTGACGAGAAATGTGACTTCGTAGGCGTGGCTGGGTTCAGGCCAACTGGTCACTTCGGCAGGCCAGATACACCAATACAGTGTGGCGTTGATCAAGAACACCAGCAGCATCCAAACCGACGACATTCTGAGAAGCACAATGGCGTTTTGAAAAAACAGCTGATGTGCCTTCACCGTCAGGCTGAGGATTGGCAGTTTGGGCTTGTGGAGGGACGTCGTCGTGGTGACGGTCATTCGGGTCTTGTTGTAAGGCCGTTTGGTTGGCTGGTTGGCAACGGGCCATGCGCTCAGAATGCGAGGGCTTGAGCATGGCGATTGCCTCACCTTGTGGCACAGCCAAAGCCAAAGCAAAACAGTCCAGGACCGGCTTTGAGCAGTCCCGCGATGTCTAAAGTGTTGAGAACGTCGTGTCGTGCCCCAGCAGGAGACGATCGGGCTGTTGAGACCAGAAAAAAGGCGGAGCTTGTGCCCCGCCTTTGGTCATTGTCTTTTTGTGATGTGTCGCGCTGCGAACAGCGTGACGCCGGTAAGAAAAAGCCAGCCTGAGCTCAGCTCTTGCCGAGGATGTCCACGCGGACACGTGCGATGCCTGAGCCCTGCATACCGATGACACCGGCAGCGCGCTTGGAAAGATCGATGATCCGGCCTTTGATGTAGGGGCCGCGATCGTTGATGCGGACCACGACCGACCGGCCATTGCGCAAATGCGTCACCCGAACGCGCGTTCCAAAAGGAAGCGTTTTGTGGGCGGCGGTCAAAGCATTAGGATTGAAGTAGCCACCGGAGGCGACTTTCTGCGGCTGCCAATAGTATGACGCAATACCTGTCTGGTAGTGGCGGCCCTTCGATGATCCGGCATAGGCAGAGCGCTTGGCTTTTTTCTTGGCCTGGTGGGACCGTTTGCTGGTCGTGTAGCGCTTCTTGGCAGACTTTTTGTTGTGGTATTTCTTATAGTTGCCGTTGTTGTATTTCGAGCAAGCCGCAGCACTTCCCTTGCATGTGTAGCCTGCTGATGCCGCGCTGGCCTGTAGGGGCAAAAACGCAAAAGCTGCCAAAGCCACAGCCATAATAATTTTCATGTCGTCCAACTCCTGTTCGAGACGACCGCATCGAGCCATTCAAGCCTTCATCCGCTGCGGGACCTCTGCTGCCACACGGCGATGCCGCTTCGTCTAAAAGCGGGCCGTAGTACAGCATCGGCCTTCCCATTGTGATGCCAAGGCGAGGCGCATGTTGGCCGTATTTAAGCTGCGGGAACGCCTGTTGACGGTTGCACCCTCTGGACGCCTCGCAGCCTGCGTGGACTAACGCCGCGGCTCTTTAAGGGTCAAACTCAAATATTGTGATGTTTGTTGCATATTGCGCTTCAGGTGATTGAAAAGACTGAATTATTCTTGATTTTGATGTGAGGATGTTGCGACGGTGCGCCGCAAGACATGCAGCATAGTACATGCCCATGCCGGAGTGGTTTGAGCGCTTGAATACCCGCCGATGTCGTAGCACGCCGTAACCGCGTACCTGTTGGACATGATTGGGCGATGTCTGGACAAAGCCCGCGACAAGCGATTGCTGAGCGTATTCAGATGTAGGCAGCCCATGCTGTCACAAAACCTGATGTAGACATGACCTAAAGGGTCATGTTGATGGATGCCGGGCCAACAATCCTGGGCGGCTCCAGACTGTTTCATTCAAGGCCGTACACGTGACAAAACCCGACGAACCAATGCGACCGGCGGGCCATGCCGGTTCTAACGGCACGGTTTCTATTTCCAATCCGTCTGGTGACACGGTTGGCGGTCCGGTTGAAGCGCCTGAATTTGACCCGGGTGCAAAGCCGACCCTGGGCGAAGCGTTTCGCGTCTGGACGCGGATTGGTTTTCTCTCATTTGGAGGGCCAGCCGGTCAGATTGCGCTAATCCACCGTGAAGTTGTTGAAGAGCGCGGCTGGCTCGACGAGAAGACGTTTTTATCTGCGCTGAATTTTTCGATGCTGTTGCCAGGACCAGAGGCGATGCAGCTTGCCACTTTTGCTGGCTGGCGCCTTCACGGTGTTGTGGGCGGTGTCATTGCAGGTTTGCTTTTTGTCCTGCCGGGCGCACTGCTGGTGGGCGCGTTTAGTGTCCTTTACGCCCTGTATGGAACGCTACCGGTGTCACAGGCGCTATTCCTCGGCGTCAAGGCTGCCGTCTTGGCGATTGTCTTTCAGGCACTCATTAAGGTAAGTCGGCGCGCGCTGACCGGGCCTGCGGCCTATGCCATGGCGGCCATGGCGTTTTTGGCGCTGTTCGTCTTCCAGCTGCCGTTTCCGCTGATTGTGATCTTGGCGGCTGTTTTCGGCATGTTTCTGATTAAGGTTGATGCAGGGGATATCAGCATTGCTCCAGCGCCTACGAAAGCCGATGACCGCTTGATGGTTCGCAAGGCGGTTGTGACGGCGCTGGTGTGGCTTGCGGTTTGGATTGTGCCGTTGGCAGTGTTCGTGGCGATCATGGCGCCGGTGTCCGTCTTTTCGGACTTGGCGATTTTCTTTTCGAAGCTCGCGGTCGTGACGTTTGGCGGGGCCTATGCAGTGTTAACCTACATGGCGCAGGAGGCCGTGCAGGAGTTTGGCTGGCTCAAGCCTGGAGAAATGGTTGACGGGCTAGGGCTCGCGGAAACCACGCCGGGGCCGCTCATTCTGGTCACGCAGTTTGTCGGCTTCCTGGCCGCATACCGGACGGGGGCTGAACAACCGACACTGATTTACGGTGTTTTCGGTATGGTTGTGACCCTGTGGGCAACGTTTGCACCTTGTTTTTTGTGGATCTTTACAGGAGCGCCGTTTGTTAGCCGCCTAGAGAGCATGCCCCGGCTACGAGCCGCTTTGGCGGGGGTGACAGCTGCTGTGGTGGGTGTGATCGCGAACCTGTCAGTATGGTTTGCGTTCAATGTGTTGTTTAAAGGCTTAAGCACGCTCGACGTTCCAGGTGGGCAATTAACGCTCCCAGACCTGGCAACGTTTAATGTCCTGGCGTTTGGTCTCGCAGTTGTTGGGTTTGTTGCCTTGTTTGCGTTCCGGTTCGGCGTGTTATCGACGCTTTGCATTTGTGCGGGACTGGGCCTTGGGACGTCTGCGATGATCTAAGGCTAGGACAACTCAGAAAAACAAGACACCTCAGGAAATAGAGGACACTTCGTATGTCAGGTTTGATGTTACGCAGATTGGCGCGCCCGTCGGGTTGTGCCCGGGCCGTCTACATGCTGGCCATCGGTGCTGCACTGTGTGGGCTTGCCGGGTCGCCCGCAATTGCAAAAATCAAATGCAAGGGCCCATATCAGGTGGTTGGCGGCAATCTTATCGGGACGCCTTACTGTGGTGATGGTTACCTGGCCGGGGTCGCGCGGACATATGGCTTCAAATACAGCGCGCGTGAGATCCGGGGCAGCTTCGCCAAGAAGCAGGAGGTTTGCCGCCTGATTGGTCAGGATACGCGCGTTTCAGACTTCTGTCGTTCGACGTTGCCGCATTATCGGGGCCGTGGATTTTGAGATCAGGGCCGTCGCGCGATATCGCAGAATTTGAAATTGATGACCGGGTTGCGGTTGGCCAGAACGTCGATGGTGAAACAACCCTACGGTTGAGCGCTCCCGGGGCAGAGTTGGTGCTCTCGCTCAATGGGGGCCATATTCAAAGCTGCAGGATTGGGGGCGGGTCTGATGACCTGCTGTGGATGTCGACCGAGCGTCCTGTTGATCCTGCCAAACCGCGCCGTGGGGGTATTCCGGTTTGCTGGCCATGGTTTGGAGCCCACCAGGATGATCCCGCCCTGCCATCGCATGGGACCGCACGGACATCGGCATTTGGCGTGACCGACACCGGTGCTGACGCGGAGTGGACATGGGCCATGTTATCGCTTCTGGACCGGTCGCGATTGCCCGCCGCCTATGCCGGGGCGGATCTGCAACTGCACGTTCGGGTTGGTCCGCGGTTGATTGTGACCTTGCAGACAACGAACTCAGGCGCGCAAACCATTCCGCTCACCCAGGCGCTACACACGTATTTCAATATCGCTGATATTGCGGATGTCGCAATCGATGGCCTTGCGGGTTGTCCGTATGCCGATGCTCTGGATGGGTTGGCCATAAGGAGCCATGATGGCCCGGTAAATTTCGCGGGTGAAGTTGATCGGATTTACAACACGCAGGGTCGCGAGATCACGCTTTGCGATTTCGGGCTGTCACGCACCATCCGATTGGCATCGAAGGGGAGTTTGTCCAGCGTTGTGTGGAACCCTTGGGTCGCGAAGTCAGAAAGGCTTGGCGATATGGGACCGGAGGGGTATCGCCGCATGGTGTGCATCGAAACTGCGAATGCGGGAGCCGACGTTGTGCAGCTGAGGCCGGGCCAGCAGCACCGGCTCACGGCTGATCTTTCTGTGGGACCACTTTCGAAGGCCTAGAGCACATTCGATTTTGATTGGATCGAACTGCGCTCCAAGTCTTCTTTTTGAAATATGTTTGTGGCGCACGACCGAGGCAGGAGCCGGTGTTTAGCCTGGCTGCTGCGTCGCGATGGCGTTGCGTAGCGCGGCCACATCCAGGTTGGGTTCAAGTTCGCCTGGCTCTTTCGGACGTCGAACGCGGCCATCGAAAATGGCACCTTCCGAGATTGCGAGGCTTTCGTTGTGGATGTCGCCTTCGACCTTGGCCGTAGGCTGCAATGTCACCGAGCTGGCTTTAAGCGCTCCGTAGACAGAGCCGCGGACTTCGATCTTACGGGCCGTGATTGTTCCGTCTACTCGCCCGTTCGGACCGACGACCACTTCCTGGCCATTGATATTGCCCTGGATTTCGCCATCGATCTGGATGCGGGCTTTCGAGACGATCGTGATGCGCTCGCCGACAATCGCGACGTCGTCTCCCAGTATGGACGAAGCGGAAATCGTTGATGGCGCAACGGCGGCCGGAGGTGGAGGGGCAGCCTGCGCGGCAGGTGCCTGAGGTGGCGGTGGCGCAAATGCAGGCGCTGGCGTGGCGCCATTTGGCGCACCAGGTTTCGGGGTTGCTGGTGGCGTCGTTCTACCAAACACGGATACATCTCCTTACTGGCGCGCCTGTTCCGGCGCGCGGTCTCTCAGCCCAATTCACACCGCCCGCATGTTCAGGACCATGCCGGTTGGACGATGTTATGTCGAAGTAAAAAAAAGTGCTCGGCGATAGCGATTTCTTACCGGTGCAATTAGGCACTCGTGGCTGTGGTGGTTAATTCCACTCCGCCCTTAAGCGTCTGGAGCACCACGCAATAGCGCTCGGTTAGTTTGACAAGCGTGGCGCGCTGCTCATCCGTGATGTTATCGCCGAGTTCGAAACTCAAGCGAATGGCGCGAAAACCGACGGGTGCCTCCTTATCGACGCCGAGCGTTCCTCGAAAGTCGAGATCGCCCTCGGCATGGACTCTTGCATGTCCGATGTCGATGCCAAGTGCCGTTGAAACGGCGGCCAGAGTGACGCCGGGGCATGCCACCAGCGCTTCAAGCAACATGTCACCGGAACAGACCTGGGTGCCCGATCCGCCGGTTGCGGGATGAAGGCCTGCCTCGATCAAGGCTTTCGAGGTGTTGAGCGAACAGCTGACGCCCTCGCCGACTTGGCCGTCGGCTTTCAGTGTCACCACGGCAGCTGAAGCGTCGTCGGTGTACTTGGCTTTAAGGGGTGCCTGAAGTGCTTTGAGTTGTTCGCTATCCATGTCCTCTCATCTCCCGAACTGTGTTGATCTGCGCTTCCTGCTTAGCCTCAACGCAAAAAGGCTGCACCTCCCGGGTGCAGCCTTTCGCGATCACGTCTGCGTTGGTCGCGGCCGGAGCCGACTACCGATAAGATGGAATATACAGATCGACGAATGGCGCGCGGACCCTTACGCCACCACGGTCCCGGCGCACATAGGCGTAAGGCGCATCGACTTCGACCTGCCCGCGACCGCGATAACGGGTGTACGGTGCGTCGACGTCATTCCTGTATCTTCGGTCATAGCGGCGGCTGCGGCGCTCGTAGTAATAGTCGTCGTCATAGTACCGTTTGTAGCGGTATCCGACCTGTTGGAGATGCCCTGCGGCTTCAAGTCTGCCGTTCGTCGTCTTTCCGATTTCGGTGTTGAAACCCGATGGGCTGGATTTGATTGCCCCGAGGGCAAAACCTGTTGCGTTCGCCGTCGATACCGTCAACCCCATACTCAGGCTGGCGAGGGCGGCTGATACGAGATTTACAGTGCGCATATGGCACTCCTTCATCGTTCAAAGCGGGCGCTCCCCACTTCACAGTCGAACAATTCTACCCCGTGGTCGTCACCTATGCAAATTGCATAGCTCTAAAGTGGCGACACATGGCGGGCCCTTGATGAGGTTTAAGCCTTTGTACCGGCAGTGGATTTCAAACCCTTGAGCCACGCCAGATGAGGTAGGCGGCCAGCAGCAGCAAGGCAATGAAGGCGGGCTGCAGCACAAATCCCACGTCGTGGAGGATCAAGAGCCTTGCCTGCCCCAACATGATGCCCACGCCGCCCAAATTGAAAAATGCCAGCCAATAGACAATCTGGACGATGCAGGCGATGACGGCTGGGATCACAAACAGCAGACGTGGCCAGCGGCTTTTGCCGAGCGCAGTGTAGCGTTGGTACAACGTGCGGCTTAGCATGATGCTGCCGACCAGAGCAGCGGTGGCCCAGCCATAGAAGCTGAAAAGCTGCGCACCCCAGATGATATAGAATGCGGCGGCCACCAAGCCTGTCAGTCCAGCGATCGTGATCAACCTCATAATGTAGCGCGGTCGCGTCATGGCTAGAGGCTGCGTCATGATTGGATGTCTCGTCCCTTGTTGGTCTACTTTTTTGGGCGTGGTCGGGGTGTTTGAAGGTGGTGGTGGTTCACGCTGGGGCGGTGGTGTCTGTGAAGATGCGCACGGTACAATCGTCGGTGTGGCGATCGGATTTATAGTTGGTTCACATCTCCGCGTTGCGACAATCTTGCAGCAAGCTGTTGGGAAATAGGCTGTTCTCGTGTTGGTGGCCTTGCGTTGAGCGGCCTGGTTGGGGCTTCTTGCGACGGTACCTGCTCAATTGTGTGGCGGTATATGCCATGCCATGCCCGAGTTATGCCGAAAGGTGATGGAACACTGCAATGCTGGTGTTGCATGGATCACGGGTCAGGCAGTGTGTGACGAGGCGAGGGGCCCCGAGCGTTATGAGCATTTTTGCAAAACTGTTCGTTGGTGTGGTGTTCACGATCCTCGGATTATCGTTCGTGGCGACGACCGCTGTCCTCTATTACGAATTTGGCACGCCCGAACTTGGCGATACGTGGTGGAAGATCGCGACGTTCTACAGCCATCTGTTCATTTTCTTTCCGACATTCGGCATCGTCGCGCTCGTGGCATTCTTCATTCCGGCGTCTGCTTTTGTGGATATGTACTGGCGGCATGTGCCTCTGGGCGTGATGCGCTTCGTCATCGGGTTGGTGCTGGTGGTGATCGCATCGCTGCACATCTCTGAGATCGTCGCGAAGGGTGACCTGCGCTCCATGTGGGAGGTCAAGCCGGAGGTTCTGATTGCTGATGCGGGCACGCCTGCTGGATGTTTGACGGATCAGCAGTCGTGCGTACGTGTTCCTGTTTTCGCAGCGTTAAAGGACGTCTGGCAGAAAAGTTCTCAGCGGCTGGGGATGGCGCGGTTCGTGCGCGACTGCAAACCTGATCCGCTGATTGAGGCACCACCTGAACAAACCGCGCTTCGGTATTGCTTTGCCATGCAGGAAAAGGTCGATGCGCCGACGTGTTGTCAGGCGCAAAAATCTTTCGGGCGGGCGCTGAGTATGATGCACCTTGAGCCAGGAAACCGCTCGCTGACGGAGAGTGTGCACAAGGCGCTGCTTCCGCTGAAGGTCTTCTTTTTATTGGTCATTCTGGTGATCGCGCTATTGCTGATCTTCTGGCGCCATTCGTTGCCGCGCAACTATCCCAACCGGATTGAGAAGATCCAGCGAGGTGTGCTTGTCGGCGCACTGATGATGATGTTCCTGCCACTTATGAATATGGCGTTTCTCCAATCCTCGGGTCTTGTCTATGGGACGGAACTCGACAGCAACTATCGGTCGATCTCACCCTATCTGGTCGGCACCACGCTTGGCTGGTCGCTATTGATCTTGTTCTTCTTCTTCCATGAGACAGACAAAAATGAGCGTGACCTGGAGCAGTTCGCCCGCATTGGTGGTTTGGTTGGTTCGGGGGTCTTCGCGCTCAACTACAATCTGGTCGTGGACTATTTCACCCGGTTTATGGGGTCTGGGATGGGCATCGAAAGTGTTGTCGCTATCGCAGTCTTTTGTCTCAGCGCGCTGGCCGTGATCCTGATGCAGCCCAAACGCGTGATCCCGGCCATGACCAAGCGGCCACCGGGGGAGCCGGTTGGGCCTGCCGGGGGGGCGACGTCATCGTGACTTCGCTGCAAAAGACTATGAACGGCTGGACGGCGGGTGTTCCGTCAGCGTTCGACGAATGCCTTTTCGATCACGTAAGTGCCGGGCTCTCCGCTTGATCCTTCGACCATTCCCGCTGCTTCAAGGATGTCTTTGGTCTCAGCCAGCATTTGCGGACTGCCGCACATCATGGCTCGGTCCAAATCCGTTGACAGCGGAGGCAAGCCAAGGTCGTCGAACAATTTCCCCGATTTGATCAGGTCGGTCAGGCGACCGTTGTTTTCGTATGGTTCCCGGGTGACGGTTGGATAATAGGAAAGCTTTTCACTGACGAGATCGCCGATGAATTCGTCAGTTGGCAGGTCATCGTGAATGGTATCGCCGTAAGCTAGCTCGGCCACCTGGCGGCAACCGTGCACCAGGATCACTTTCTCGAACCTTTCGTAGGTTGCCGGATCGCGAATGATGCTCATGAAGGGGGCAAGCCCCGTGCCCGTCGAGAGGAGAAATAGGTTGCGGCCCGGCTTGAGATTGTCGATGATCAGTGTTCCGACCGGCTTTTTCGAAACCAGGATGCGATCGCCTTCTTTGATGTGCTGAAGCTTCGAGGTCAGCGGTCCATCGGGCACCTTGATCGATAGAAACTCCAGCGTCTCTTCGTAGTTGGGACTGACCATCGAATAGGCGCGAACCAGCGGCTTGCCGCCGTTTTCGATCCCCATCATTGTGAACTGGCCGTTTTCGAAACGGAATGCCTCGTGACGTGTCGTCGTGAAGCTGAAAAGGCTGTCGGTCCAGTGGTGGACTTTCAGAACGGTTTCTTCGTGGTAGGCGCTCATCGTCATTCCTGGTTTACTTGTGTGTTCGTTTGCCGATCGTCACGACTGATGGGATCTGTGCGGCCAATCTGGCTTGCCCGCCCGCCCATCCATTGGACGGCTTCCATCATTACGGGGTGATCGTGGCCCTGCCCGGCGTTTGTGCAACCGCCCCGATATAGTCGGGTTGGCTGGATCGTCCTATGGTGGGCGGTCGTGCTTGCTGCAAATAAGTTCCGTATTGCGGAGTTAGAGCTCTGGGCAGAAGCCATTGTTTCAAGCCGAACGTCGTATGAGTTTATGATTTCAAGCTTTTTGGGACAACTCGACTTGCGGATGGGGAGACGGCGACGTGATGTTGGATTTGCCTGCACAGCCACATTCAATCCGCGGCGTGTTCTGGCGTGACCTCAGGTCTGGCTGCTTGAACCGGGCCGCGTTTGTATTGGTTACGGTCGCTCTGTTTCTGACGATTTGGATGATACTGGGTGTTGCCACGTTTCTGACCGTGGCTGACGGCGTCGGCATTCTGGTTCGAGGTCGGCTGGGGGCGTGGTTTGATTTGGTTTCGCCTCAGATGCTGCCCGGCGAATAGGGGTGGAGCCTGGCCAATCTGGTTTGGTCTGCTGCGTTCGCTGCCAGCTTAGTCTGCCTGACCGGGTTCGTGGTCGTCATAGCCAAGCGCTTTCGAGACACGGGAATGCCTGGATGGTTCATGGCTGGGGTCACGGTGCTGATGATTGGTGCTGCCCCGTCTGCCGTTACGTTGTGGGATACCACTTTGCTGACGATCGCCGTTCTGGCTGCGCTGAGTATCGTGCCGCGGAATGCGTTCAATCTTGCTGGCGGCTAGAGCCTTTTTGCTTTTCGTGGACCAGCAAAGCAGGCTTTAAGCTCTCGAGTTGGAGCATGTTCCGGGCGGAAAATCGCGTACACTTTTCCTGAACATGCTTTAGGCGGACACAAAAAAATGCCGGCAGTGCTGTAAGGCATGCCGGCATAGTAAAATCAGAGAGTGTATCGATCGACGTCAATCTGCCGCGTGCCACGTCCAGGGATGGCAATGCCCGAGATGGTCACCGCCGGCGGCAAGGACGAGCTTCAACTGTCGCTTCCCATGCGTCGGATGACCGCTCATATCCGATGCCTTTGCTGTTTGCGGTTCTGAAATAGGCCCAGTCTAATCCGTACTCAAATGCGGTGAACTCCTGCCACGCCTTAATGGCTGCCGCTCTGGCGGCCCTCTTCGTCCGGCCTTTACCGACGCCTGTATGAAAGTGTCCGGACAGGCAGATCTTTGATCCTTCGCGCCGTTGGTCATGCATGTCTGCCATGCCGGTTTGGTCGCCCAAGCTCGGCGTGGCGGATGCAAGTGCAACTGCGATTACAGACAGGACTGCGAGGTAGGCTTTCACTGGCAACTCCAAGGGTTTCTCCGGGCACGGGCCCAACTATGCGGGCCTGTGTCGCGCCTATGACTGTCATCTTGTTCGGTGCTTTGTTCAATTAATTGAGCATCGTTCAAGTCGTCTGTCACGGCGTCGGGAAACGCTTCGCCAGCAAACGCGGCAAATCTGTCACTTTCGGTCACTGCCGGTGAAGTGATCGATCAGCTTTTCTTACGTTGTAGCGGTATTTTGCAGACTTTCCGGGAGGCCTTGAACGAGGTGGAAAACACGTCAGGCAGTGCCGTAAGCAAGACTGGCAAGAATGAAAACGCCGAGCATGCCAGCGGTTCCATGTGCAACGATAAGGAACGGCGGGGTTTTTTTCTTGGCCAGGTGTAGCGCTGCGATCGCCAAACCGCCGAATAGGGTTGCTGCCAAAACCCAGAGTGCCAGTGATATTTCAGATCGGCCACCGTTGACGACCAATGGCGCCAGCAACACCACGCCGATCGCGCCAAGGCTGCCGTGGGCAATGGCAAACGCAGATGGTGCCGGCTTGTCCCGAAGCTTCCGCGAGGCGAGGTAGAACCCGCCGATTGCTGCGACGCTGAGGATGATCATGGTGATGTCAATCATTGGGAACCTGCTGACACGAGAAATGCGCTGAACAGTGAAACGGTCTCAGCGTTGGGCTGCGAAGAGGCGATGCACTAAGCTTCATCGTGGATGTGGGCGCGTCAAGTCCGAAACCCTTCGGCTGGCCGCCAATGTCTGACTTTGCGAGACGTTGTGTGTGCGGTTCCGCATCTTCGGCGCGACTTCCAGATCCTGCCGGTCAGGAACGTGCAGTTCCATTGCCGCGGTGAGACCTTGTCACTTCCATGTGCGATCCCACTTCTTAGCCGAGGCTGGTGCCAGGTTTCTCCGTCCCCCCGAAAGACAGCCTGTGACCGGTCTTCATCGCTCGTCTTTGCTAGACCCCAGCGATGGCGGGCGAGGGAAGGTCCGAAAGGGCAGCGGGCCCTCGCCCGCAAAAGATCTGTCCCCTGTCAGTGCTTGCCCCCTCCTCCTTTACTCCGGCGCCTGACCTCGCGGACGTGGTCGTCCATTGCAGCTTCCGCCGACGATATGGGCTTCAACGAGCGACCTTGCATGGCTCGAATGGTTCGGCAATCAGGTGATAGAAACGTGTTTTTCCGCGCTTGTTCCCTCGGTGACAGCCATTGGGTTTGCGCCTGTGGCATGTCTTGTCTGGAGATTTGAGATTAACCAAACCCATCCAGGAGACGATCCAGTGTCCCATTCATTTGCCCAGGTTCGCCAGACTGCCTTCGCTGCGCTTGTTGTGCTTGGACTAACCGCGCCGGTTGGCCTCACCGCTTCGGCGCTCATGCCGGATCAGGCTCAGGCTGCATCTTCCAAGGCCCTCGACAACGTCAAAGGTCTTTCCAAGTCCAAGTCTTTGAAGTCTGCGTCTAAATTGAAGAAGGGTAGCAAGTACAAAAAACTTGGCTCGTTCAAGTCGAACGGAGCGCTGAAGGGAACAGGTAAGGGTAAGGGCAATAGCGGTCTGCTGAGTTCCAAGAAAGCCTCTTCTTTGAAGAGCAAGCTGTCGAAGTACATTGACCTGGGCGACGGCCCACGAGGAACTGATGCCGGCGAATTTGGCGGGTCTGAGGGATTCTCACGCGGTTCAATGAAGAGCGAAGCGAAAAAGTGGAAGAGCCGCGCGCGCGATTTTGCCCGGTCACTCGATTTTTAATCGATATCGCACCAAGCACGTCCAGCGCTTCTGGCAACCGGTTGACCTGAAAGCATCAATGTTCAAAAGCGGCGCATTCCCAAATCGGGTGATGCGCCGTTTTCTATCATCCCTTGTCAGCTAAAGCCGCGGCGCAGTCTTTGCAGATCGGGGTGTGTGGGAGGATATCAAGGCGCTCTTCGAGGATGTCGTTATCGCAGCGCACACAAACGCCATAGGACCCCTTCTCGATCCGATCCAGCGCGGCCTTTATGGCTGCAACCTCGGTAACGCCAGCCTCGCCCAATTCCTCCAGGACTTCATCCATTTCGGCTTCCTGGGCACGATCTTCCCAATCGGGATTGGGCGGTTGTTCCAGGTGGTCTTCAATCCGGCCCAGGCGTCCTTCGAGTTCGGCCAGCCGAGTTTCAAGCTGCTGTTTTCGTTTGGCTGGCGTGGTCATTGGAGCCCTTTCATGTTCAAGCGCGCGGAGCGTTACGTCAACGTCCACGACCGGACTGTAACACGTGCCCATGCGCAAGGTTACGTCATTGATGCGCGTCAATCCAACATCGCAGCCGGGATCTCCAGTATGCGGAACCCGGTGGACGCGTTCAAGCCGGACGACCTGATTGTTTCGATCAAAGTGGTTTTGAGATCGAAAATGCACCGCGCAGGTCACCTGGCTTGAAGCCAACCGCCTGATCTTCGGGATAGGCGTCTGAAATGACTTTGGAGACTTCAGGTTTGATGCTGCTGCCATGACAAGCCAGGCAGGGCTGAGCGCCCATCGGAATTGGCTTGAGAAAACGGAATGTTTTGGTCCCATCGTCGTTGGTCACGATTTCGGCGCGCTCGAGGGTGGCGAGGTCTTTTCCAGCCGCGACCTCGGCCAAAAACTGTTCCATGGTTTCGCGCTCAAAAGCATCCGGTGCGTTGGCTGGGTTTCGAACGCGCAAGGCTGTCCGCTCAACCTGCATGCCGAACTCTACTGACTGCGCGGCGGCAATTGCGGGAGCGGTGATCTTGCAGAAGCTGACCGCATGAACCGGGCCACCCTCTTTCAGAGCCGACTTAAGCTCCGTCTTCAGGCTGGACACCAATGACTTGGCCGCTGTTCTGGCTGTTTTGGTCAGTGCATCGAGGTCCGCTGCCTGCGCTGTTGCCGGTGCTGTAGAAGCTGCAACCAGAATGGCCATCAGCAAAGACCGTCGGCATGCGTGCCCAACGCGGCCTGTGTGCATTTTGGTGTTCATCGGTCCACTCCTCCCGCAACGGCTGATCTCTTCCCCTCGCCTGTCGGTAAGGGTGTTGTGAAGTATAGACCAGTCTTGGTGCGTTTGGGAGGTTTGCCGACACGACGAACAGGGCTGGAGGCGGGGCCTTAGACCTATCGCGCGACCTGTGTCATGGATGGCTGCGTCCGGGCATCACCTGGGTGTATTCAAGGCCGCTGGGCGTGAACGCTTGTCTGAAGGGCCTGTCGAGCGACTTCGGCGACATCGGACCAGTTCATCGGCTGAAATCCAGGGCGGCCTTCGGCGGCGCTGAGGATGCGAACGAGCGCCCTGCGCAGCCGGGTTTCAGTGCTGGCCATTGGAACGTGATCGGAGACGTGATCCAGGCGCGGTTCGCTGTGTTGCCGCCATGTGATTTCGATCGCATCTTGAGACATGAGGTTTTCTCCAACTGGCTAAACATCCTTCAGGGCTTCGTTGAAGTTGAGATTTTTTGTGATGGAAATGAAGAGGTTAGTTGGCCACTGTGGAGGAGCTGTGGATAGAGCGTTGTGATCGGATTGAGATTAATGCCAGTGCGGGGCTGAGCCAGGTGGAGGATGGCAGGTCCCTATTCGCGGTCGCCGACCGTAGCTTTGTCGTATCGCTCTGTAACCTGGTCGACAGGTTTTCATATTACTGACACGATGCGGAAACGTGATCTATGGCCTAGCGGGTGGATCAGGAGGTCGAGCGGAATGTTAACGTGCGGCTTACGACACGGGTTTTGCAGCCTACTCGTTGCTCTAGCTATTGCCGTTCCGACTGCGGCTGGAACACTTTCCCCGCACGATGCCGCCCCCGTATGGGAGCCGCTTCATCGGCATGAAGTTGCAGCCCTGCGGGCCTACAATATTCACATCACGACCGATGACGTCGGTCAGCGGGCGAAGACGGTTTTCGAGTTGGCCGAGGCTATTGAGCGCCGGGCCCCCGGGCATGCGTGTGGCGATGCGGCGCGTACGCTGTCGATCATGATCCGGGGCTATGTCGAGAGCAGCCGGCGGCTTGAAACATCTCGTGATTGGGCGTTCTTCCAGCCGCGATATGCTGAAAAATGACGTGCCTGCTTGTCCGACCTAGACGTGGATGAGGCGGCGTATCCGCTCCCGGTCTGGTTCGGCTTTTAGGTTTGGGGCTTTTACCGGCTGGGCGAGCCGGTGATCTTCATTGAACTCAGGCGTCCTGGTTCGAAGGCTTCGTGTGTGGGCAGTCGTCTGCCGGAGTGTCACTTGATGTCGCCGCCGATGTCGTGAAGCTTTGAACCGGCGTCTTGCGGGGCGTCCCCAGTCCCAGTGCTATCCGTTTGAAAATCGTGACCACTTCGTCCGGGGTGGCTTTGTCGATGGCGCGATTGCGGACCTCCTCGCTTGACCACATCCAGGACTGGGCAGGGTCGTGCCGCATGGCCCAGTCTGGGAAAAGCCGAACGTTTGTCTCTGTGTTGACGAGTTCGGTGACGTCGACGTGCCGGTCATCGCGTTGGATTCGATCGAAGGTTGCGCGGACCTTGACGTTAGGACCTTCGAGCAATTGAAGAAACAAGTCTTCACGGCAGATCAGCGATCCGGTGATGCCATCGCGAGTGTTATTTCTGCGGGCTGCTCCGAGGATCTGGCGAAACATTCCCTCGTCAAAACCGAAAGGATGAGACGCATAGATTAAGCGGGTGAGCGGTTTGCCGGTGGCTGTATTTTCGGCGGCTGTCTGGGTGCTCGATGTCTTGAAGGTATCTGTCATGGGTCGCGCCTCCTGCCACAAACGTGTGGGCGATTGAGGGCGCAGGCTCGCCATCGGATGACGGCGCGGATGCGTCCAGGTACCAGCAGGTTAGCACACAAGGCGGTGTGCGACCATTGCCGCGGATGCGGGCCGGGAGCTGTGCGGAGGCGCTCTCGTATCGTTGACGCGCCCCTTGGGATTATGATTTGGGGACACATTGGGCTGTGGCACCAGCGGGGCACGAAAGCGGTTTCAACTCGGATCGTTGGGATTTTCGGTATTCGGCTGGTGATTGGAATGTTGTTTGGTGGATGCCGAGATTGCGATCCTTTGCAGCTGTTTCTAAGGAACGATAAACCTCTCCTTGGTCACCTTGAATGGCGAGCGCCCACCCATTTGTTACCATGTCGGCATTGATGTCTTTGCCGTTGACATAGCAGGTGCCCAGATAGCGGTTTCGATCCATGACCGGGCGTCCAAACTTTCCCCTATCGATTATGCATTCCGTTGAGTGGTTCTGAACCAAGTCATTCAGGTGACCACGAGCGCGGTCTGCACATCGCCAGCGTTTTCCGTTCTTGATGCAGGTTTGGTCCGTTTCCAAGGCTTCGATACCGAAGAGCCTCACTTTGTGTATCCCAAGCCAAATGGTGTCACCGTCGATGACATCGACTTTCCCCTTAAGCACAATCTTGTCACCACAGATGACTTCTGAACACGCAAATTGTTCGGTCCTCGCTGTTCCCGCAAGGATGAGAAGAATTGGCAAAGATAACAAGGTTTTCGACATTCTTAGCATGGGTTAACACCATCAATTTTCAGGGGAGAATATAACAACTTTCCTTAGGTCGACTGTCGTGTTTGTTCGTCCATTCTGATGTTGATCATCCCTATCCCCGACAATGACGGAGAGAGGGTTTTTTGGCGTTTTAGCCTAAGTCTTTGTTGCTTTGTTTTACGGCCTCGGCGGCCTGTTTTTCGGCGTCGATGGTGTCGGCGGGAACGTAGACCTGATTGCCGAGGGCGCGGAATTTTTCGCTCATTTCAGCCATGCCCTGCTCCTTGTCGTTCAGGGTGGCGGCATAATCGCGGACATCCTGAGTGATTTTCATGGAGCAGAATTTGGGGCCGCACATGGAGCAGAAGTGCGCGACCTTGTGGGCATCCTTCGGCAACGTTTCGTCATGGTATTCACGGGCTGTATCGGGGTCGAGGCCGAGGTTGAACTGGTCTTCCCAGCGGAAGTCGAAGCGGGCTTTCGAAAGCGCGTCATCGCGCAGCTGGGCGGCCGGGTGCCCCTTGCCAAGGTCTGCGGCGTGGGCTGCGAGTTTGTATGTGATGACGCCGACCTTAACGTCGTCGCGGTTGGGCAATCCAAGGTGTTCCTTTGGCGTGACGTAGCACAGCATGGAACAGCCAAACCAGCCGATCATGGCTGCACCAATCCCAGATGTGATGTGGTCGTAGCCCGGTGCGATGTCGGTTGTCAGCGGTCCCAGCGTGTAGAACGGGGCCTCACCGCATTCCTTGAGCTGCTTGTCCATGTTGATCTTGATCTTGTGCAACGGCACATGGCCGGGGCCTTCGATCATGACCTGGCAGCCTTTGGCCCAGGCCTTCTCGGTGAGTTCGCCAAGCGTTTCCAGTTCGGCGAATTGGGCACGGTCGTTGGCATCGGCGATGGAGCCGGGGCGCAAACCGTCACCGAGTGAGAACGACACGTCGTAAGCGCGCATGATGTCGCAAATCTCATCGAAGTGGTCGTAGAGGAAGCTTTCCTTGTGGTGGTGGAGGCACCACTTGGCCATGATCGAGCCGCCACGGGAAACGATGCCGGTGACGCGTTCGGCGGTCAGGTGGATGTAGGCGAGGCGGACGCCGGCGTGGATGGTGAAGTAGTCGACGCCTTGCTCGCATTGTTCGATGAGGGTGTCGCGGTAAAGCTCCCAGGTGAGTTTAACCGGATCGCCGTCGCATTTTTCCAATGCCTGATAGATGGGGACGGTGCCGATTGGAACAGGGGAATTGCGCAAGATCCATTCGCGGGTGTTGTGGATGTTGCGGCCCGTTGACAGGTCCATGACCGTATCCGCACCCCAGCGGGTGGCCCAGACCATTTTCTCGACTTCTTCTTCGACCGATGAGGTGACGGCGGAGTTGCCGATGTTGGCGTTGATCTTCACCAGGAAGTTGCGCCCGATAATCATCGGTTCCAGTTCGGGGTGGTTGATGTTGGCTGGGATGATGGCGCGGCCACGGGCGATCTCGGATCGGACGAATTCGGGCGTGATGTGCTCGGGAATTTCGGCGCCGAAAGCCTCGCCATCGGCAAGGGCGTCCTTGGCGCGCGCCAGCGCTTCGGTGCGGCCGAGGTTTTCGTGGTGAGCGACGTAGATCATCTCCTTGGTGATGATGCCGGCGCGGGCAAATTCATATTGGGTGACGGGCGGCGGAGCTGTTGCGGCAGAACCGGGCCCATGCCCACGCAAGGGGTGTGACTTGTTGGGGAAGTCGCGGGCGAGTGCCTTGCCGGTGACGTTGCCGTTGTCTTCAGGCCGGATCTCGCGGCCAGCGTAGGCTTCGATGCCGCCGCGCTCGGTGATCCAGGTTTCGCGGAGCCGGGGCAGACCTTTTTCGACGTCGATGGCGGCTGCGTCGTCGGTGTAGGGGCCGGAGGGATCATAGACGCGGAATGTCGGCTGGTCAGGATCGGCAAGTTTGATCTCGCGGAAGGGGACGTGGATATCGGGGGCGTCCGCTGGTGCGTCGTAAATTTTGGTTGAGCCGTGGATCGAGCCGGTCGTGACGGTGGGCGTCTGCATCTCGCCGGGGCGGGTGATCTTGTTCATACTTTAGAGCTTTCTTGTTTTACGGGCGGGCCCGTAGCGTTTTGATCGAGTTGGTTGCGTGTGACGAATGCGATGTGACCGAAAGGGTGTCGCCGACGGAGGGTTTCACAGGTCGCGTTACTGGCGTTTTCAATCAGGACCATGCGCCTGTCAGGCCTGCGATGAGGAGGGCTGCGCCAAGCGCCGTGACAAGGGCGAGGTAGGGTTTCAGAAATCGAGGCTCCAGCATGCGATCGGCCAGTTCGAAGGAGGGCATCGGATTGATCATGAGAAGAAGGCCTTTGAGGGCAACTAGCCAGCCGACTGCGCTGATTGTGCCGGCCAAGACGTCTGTCCAGATGTTGTGGGCCAGGATGAGGGCGACACCGAGGGCAAAGGTGAAGGCGGCTGTGACGAATGTGACGGCGTCGTTGGTTTTGAATTCGCGAAGGATCGCGGCCCAGCGTTCTGGCTTCAGCCAGCCCCCGATGGCGGCCGCCAACATGTAGGCGCCAAAGGCCATTGCGAGATGCGATGTGAGCGGTTGTTGTGCGGTGATCATGTAATTGGCTCCGTCCCTTCGCCGGTGTTAGCCGGACAGGTTCTAAGGGTGCTTGCGCGAGGTGCAGCGCAATCTCAGCCGGCTCCCGCCAGCGCCCCTCGGTGTCAGAACTATAGTTTGGACCTCCAAACGCGTGAGTGCAAGGGGGCATCTGGTGGGTGACCGGCGCGGTGCGGGCCGATCCTTTTTGGGCGGTGCAACATGGTCTTGTTCGTCGTGCCGGGCCCTAAAAGCGTAGACAACGCAGGCGTGCAGGCCGACATTCACAATACGCAGCTTTCGACCACAGCCAAGGATAACACCATGAGCGGTCAGTCTTTTTTGCAGGACGTCGAACGCCAGTTCGATGCGGCATCCCAGCATGTTCCCATGCAAGACGGGCTTGCGGAAAAAATCCGCGTTGCCAACGCCACGCTGACCGTCCGCTTCGGTGTCCGCCTGCGGGGGCGGATGGAGACATTTACCGGGTGGCGGGCGGTGCACAGTACGCATGTCAGTCCGGCCAAAGGCGGTATTCGGTTTGCTTCGAACGTCGACCAGGAGGAGGTCGAAGCGTTGGCGGCTTTGATGACATACAAATGCGCGTTGTTGGGTCTGCCGTTTGGCGGCTCCAAGGGCGCGTTGCGGATCGATCCCAGTCAATGGACGCTTGAGGAGTTGGAGAAGATCACGCGACGGTTCACACAGGAACTCGCGCGCCACAGCTTTTTGTCGCCCAGTCAGAATGTGCCGGCACCGGACATGGGTACGAACGAAATGACCATGGTGTGGATGAGTGACGAGTACCGACGCTGGTCGCCAACTGACATCAACGCGGTGGCGTCCGTGACGGGCAAGCCCTTGGCGGCTGGCGGAATTGATGGACGGATCGAGGCGACAGGGCGCGGGGTGCAATATGCCATTCGCGAACTGTTTCGCCATCCACAAGACTTGGCTGCCGCCGGGCTCAATGGGTCGCTCTCCGGCAAGCGCGTCATCGTGCAGGGGCTTGGGAACGTCGGCTATCACGCAGCGAAGTTTCTCAGCGAAGATGATGGATGCCTGATTGTTGGCGTGGTTGAGCGCGACGGCGGAGTTTATCGCGAGGACGGCATCGTGATCGAGGATTTGAAGCGGCATCTCAATGCCACGGGCGGGGTGAAGGATTTCCTCGGCTGTGAATTTTTTGACGATGGCACAAGCCTGATGTTGCAGCCGTGTGACATTCTCATTCCCGCCGCCATGGAAGGCGTCATCAATGCGGACAATGCCGGCGACATCCAAGCGAAAGTGATTGCGGAAGCTGCAAATGGCCCGACGACCTTCGAGGCTGACCAGATCCTGAAAGCGCGCGGTGTTCTCATTTTGCCGGACCTCTACGTGAACGCAGGCGGTGTGATCGTCAGCTATTTCGAATGGGTCAAAAATCTGACGCATATCCCGTTCGGTCTGATGGAGCGCCGGCACCATGAGACAAGCCACCGGATGTTGGCGCATTCGCTTGAGGCGATGACCGGGAAAGAGTTCCCGATCGAGTCGGCGCGCGGTTTTCTGGAAGGTGCGCGCGAGATCGATCTGGTGCGATCAGGGCTCGATGAGATGATGCGCGGGGCCTATGAGGAGATTACGCGGGCGCGGAATGGGGGGCTGGCGCGCAACGGCGCGAGTGCCCCGGGCAAGAGTGATAAGGGCTCAGTTGATGCCGGTGAACGGCTCGATATGCGTACCGCGGCCTACGCGATTGCCATTGGGCGGGTCGGTGATGCGTATCGTGCGATCGGGTTGTGACGCGACCTGCGTTCGACTTGGCGCACCGCGCCGCGGGCTACTCGTTCCAGGTCTGATAGTTGGCCCGCATATACGCCAACCCTTCTAAGATGATTTCTTCCAGGACGGCCTGATCGATGTCATCGAGCTTGTTGATGTAAATGCAGCTCTGGCCATTCTTATGCTTGCCCAATCGCTCCAGCTTTTCCGAAATGTCGCGGTAGCCAGGCATAACGTAGACGGTGAGGGCCTTGGCCCGCGGACTAAAGCCAGTGATGAAGTATTCGCCTTCACGGCCGCTTTCGTATTTGTAAGCGTATCGCCCGAAACCGATGATGGAGGGGCCCCACATCTTCGGCTTTTGCTTGGTGATACGCTTGAAGAGGTCCAGAAGCGCAAGTGCGTCTGCTTTCTTTTTGGGATCAGTAATCGCATTCAAGAAAGTTGAGGGTGAAGCCTTTGTTGGTTGTGTCTTGTTCTTGGAAGCAGCCATTTGGGTTGTCCCTTGTTTGCTCAGGTTCTGACACTGTTCATTTTCAACGCGGCAAAGTGTTGAAACGCTGATAAAAATGAGCGCACAGACGACTTATGCAGGGCTGAGGCTCTCAGGTTTAGATTTGTTTTGGGAGCGAAACGATGTTTCGGACAATAGCAGTCGTGTCATTGGTCTGCTGTGGATTGGCCGTGAAAGCTGATGCCAGCGACTATCAGCATTCGTGTACGACGGCTGATGCACGCTTTGAGATTCAAGATGAGACGTTGTTTGTGCGCTCTGATCCGAACCAGAGGGCTATCCCATATCAGGTTCTCGATAAAACGATGGTGTCCGAGCGGCGTGGGTATTGCGTAGCGGGTGGCAAGAATTACGGCTTTGAAGCCCAGACGTACACGTTGCGCATTCGGTTTGATTATCAGGGGGCCACATTGGAAACGATGGCCCAATGCGATCTCGCATCTGATGGTTTGCCAGCGTCAGTGAATTGCGAGCGCGAGGTGACAACGTTTTTGAGCGGGGGCGGTGAGGCGGTGGCTACCGGGCCGACCATGTGGAACCACAACGGGTCCGTGATGCGGCTTGAGGCGGAGGGCAATCTCCGCCGGTTCGTCTATGACCGCCCTCGTGCGGGCATGGTGAAGGCAGGTGCGCGCTCCGGCGATGTTGTGTTTGAAGGGCAGCGGACTGGCGCGACGTATTCTGGCACGGCGTATATTTTTTCAAGGTCATGCGGGCAGGTGCCCTATCCGGTTGCCGGTAATGTGTCGGCCGACCAGCGTGCCGTGGTGCTGGAGGGGCAGGCCCCGAGGCTTGGAGCGAACTGTCAGGTCAAGTCCTATCGGCGTGACAGGCTGTCGTTTGAACTGATGGGCCGGTGATGGCCGGTGATCGCCGACGCATTGGGGGCGTCGGGACTAGAGCTGGAACGTTAAGCGGCGGCGCCCTGACGGTTTTTTGAGAGCCAGTGTTCGACTGCAGCGACAGTTTCATCCACGGATGGGTGTGAAAGACCGCGACCATCGGCAATGGTTTTGACCAGCAGATCAACGCGCTCGATGTTTTGTGCGCCGGCTTCAAGGGCGCGTGCTGCCGACGAGGGCTTAATCAGGCCCTCACCTGCTGCGGCGTATTTTTCAAACGGAACAAGATCGTTTTCAGCCGCGCCGATGCTCATGCAAAGGGCTCTAACCCAATCATAGACGTCCTTGGATTTTGCCAGATCGGTATGGACCGCGTCCCGGATCGAGCGCATCCCGTCTAACTGAATGCATCGATAGTTGCCAGTGAGCAGCATCGCCCATTTGGCCAGTGGGACAAATACCGAATTATGCACCTTCAGCTTAACTGGAACCTCGATGTCTTCGCCATCCATGGTGAAGCGCGCCTGTTCAATCCCCGCCTGCATATCACGCAGCATTTGTGTGCTGGCAGCATCTTCGAAGCTTGCGGCTTTGAAGTTTGTCGGCAGGCTGACTTGTAGGACGTTGGGCGGGTCATCGGGCGGACGAAAGGCTTGTGGGTCCGGGCTGCACAGCGTCATGTTGGCTGGATCGAAACCGTCCCACACGGTCGCATCGGCGTAACATTTTTGGATGGTTTCGGGGTCGATGCCCGGGATTCGCTTCATGAAAGGCAGCGGCGGCATGTTCATGATCGACATGCAGGGTTTGCCGCTCTGAGCGATTTTTGCCAGCAGTTCGCGCACCCCTGGCGCGCGGTATTGCGGCTCTTGCATGGCAAGTGCGATCAGATCGAAATTGTCTGGTGTGACGTCCTTGGTGCCACCCGCCGTAATGCTCCCAGACAGGCTTTTCGAATGGATTTCGACAAGGGCGTCACGGCCGCGCACCGGCATGCGAACGATAACCCCGTCGGCGTTGATTTTTTCAGCCTCCGCCGACAAACACAGCAGCTTCACTGCATGGCCAGCCATGGCGAGTTTGGTCGCGAGGAGTGATCCGTAGGACGCTCCAAAAATAAGAACGCTGTAGGGGCCGGGCATCTGACAGTTCTCCGGATTGAGCTGACATAGTGCGACTGACGTGTTTCGTGCGTCCTTCGACCAGGCAGGTCTTAGGGTACATCTACGTCAGCGTCGGGCTCATAGAGACAGCAAGATGCGCTGCTTTACAATGCGGCTTTTGTTAATTGTGACTGGTTCAAGCCGCCGGGTCGAATCACATCTGGTTCCGGCTTTTGCCTGTGGTTCGGCGGGCATCGTTTCGTGAAACCCTGCGAGGCAAACGATGCCATCACCTCATTGCAGCGGCTAATCGCAACCGACGATGCCGTTGAAACTGACGGTGATGACGTTGCCGCCTTCGAATTGCTCGCAAAGGCGCTGGCCTTCCAAGACCGTATTGCCGGTTCCGCTCAAGACATTGTTGCTTGTGACGCGCAGTGCTGCATCTTGGATGTTGTCGCCGAAGCTCACGTTTGAGATCAGGCCCTCGTTGCGGCGGGCGAACAAAATGGCATCGTTATAGCGTCCGTCAATATCCGAGATCGTGGTGTTGGTGATCGCAAAGCCGGTGTTGTCGGCTTCGATGTCGATGCCGTTGCCGCGCGCCACGTTTGAAATCCTCAGATTGTTGAGCGTGTAGTTCGTGGTGTAGCTGGTCATGTGGACGCCGTGTCCACCGGTGTTGGTGATGTCCACGTCGTCGATCACCATGCCGGATGTGTGTTTGCTGAAGGTTTCGACGCCACGGTTCCAGGTTCCGGCGTCGGCACCGCCGCCATTAATGTTCAACCCCGCGACATGGGTGTTGGTGTTGACGACGAGGACGGAGGCGTTGTCGGTCTGGGTTAATGTTGGGCGCATGCCAGGTGCGACAAACGAAAGCTTCCGGTGCGTTTGGCTGCCTACGATGTCGACCTTGGTGCCGCCGCCGATGAGTGTTTGATCCGGCAAAAGGGTCGCGTACTGATTGACGAATTCGCCGGCTGAGCCGCTCGCAATGATCAGGCTGTTGGAGCCGGCTTTCAAAATGGCATCATTGAAATTCTGATTGGCGTTGATGAAGGTAAGGCGGTTGAGTTCCACGCCCGTCTTGGCGTCCAATGCACGTTCGCGGGTCGTTGTCTTCGTACTCTTCGATGACGTTTTGCTCGTGGATTTTTTGTCGTGCACGACGTCGGTGTCACGTTCGAGGCCGTCTGTCATGCGGCGGGCCTGGAGCTGCCTTGCGGATGGCTGGAAGCCGTAGCCGCCGCTATTCAGGCTGGCTTTTTGCACGCGGGCAAGCGCGCTTTGGCCATAGAAGGGGATGCGCAGGCGGACACCGAATTCGTATTGGTGGTCGCGCACGTCGTCGTACTGGTATTCGGCTTCAGCTGTCAGCCTGGAGCCTGGCAGGTTCGGCACGATATCTTCGAAGCGGACCTCAAGGCGCATTCTCGTTCCGAGGATTTCTTCTTCGATGTCGGGGCTGTCGAAGTAGTAACCGCCCGCATACACACGGACGTCGGCGTTGTTGAAAATGGAAGGGTCAAAGCCGAGCTGCGGTGCGGCTAATTCCAATGGCAGTCTTACGCCGACTTCGGCATCAACGCCGTACATGGCATGTTCGCGTAGTTCGTTTGAGGTCGTCGTGGCCTCGATTGTTTCTGTGTTGAAGATTGAAATCAGCCCCTCGTCAAAGACGACTTCGCTGTCGATGACGGAGTTGAAGATCGTTGTGGTCGACGTGCTGACCACTTCGGATTTGTTGAGTGGAAGGTAACCGTTGGCACGGAAATCAAAGTCGTGGGAGAGCAGTTCCACGCCACCGGAAATCTGATTGAAGCGGCTGCCCAGTTGGGATTCGCGTGTGTCGAAACCGCCCCAAAGACCCAGGTTGTAACCATCAAACATCTGCCGGTAGCCAAGTGCGAAGTTTCCCTCGCGTGCGTCTTCTTCAAAGGCTTTGAGGCGGATGTCGGTGAAGATCAACGCATCGTCTGTTTGCAGGAGTGGGGCCCACAGGGCTGCTTCTCCTCTGGCGCGGACGTTGCCTGAGTAGGCGCCCATCTCAAACCACGGCACCCAATTGTAGAGTTCTTGGGATGTCTGGTCAGTTGCCTTGTTCGGCTCGTTGTCGGCGCGGGCAATGGTTGGCACCAATGCCGTCATTGCAGCTACGGCCAATGGGGGAAAATTCGTTAACCAACGCTTCATGAACATTACTCAAACCTTAACGCTACGCACCTGAAGCGGGTTAAGCCGTTAAGGTAAATAAAGCGTTAAGCAGAGGTGAATGGCCTCCTCGTTATTGGGAGTTTGGGCGGTGTTTTTGGCGTTTACTTTCGGCACTGAGCAAGCGCGCCGTGGCGCACGGAAATGTCCGTTTCGATGATGGAAATGACGGTTGTTTCCGGAGTGTCTGGACAAGACCTGGTCTTATTTCAAAAGGCTTGATCGAAGCATCTTCCATTCATGGATAAGGGATTGTCATGCCGCGTGTTCTTAGTCTTGCCATCATTATTTTCGCCGTTGGTTTTGTGGCTCTTTTCACGGCGCGACTGGCCTATGATTATTATGCGCGGCCCAATGGTGAAGTCATCAGCTCGGCGCAGGGCACAGGCGGGTTCATCTTTGGTGAAAGCGCCTGGTCGTTTGCATCCGGCGTTAAGAATTATGCTTCGCGTTCGTTTAAAGCGGGTGCCGGTGCACGGCCCGCCGGCGGTGTCATGGATGGGGGCGGTGGCGGAGCTGGTAGCCAGAAATATGAGAAGATCGCGAACGTCGGCTTACGAACCCAGGCGTTTGAAACGGACGAAAAGCGGCTGAGGGATCTCATAGGATCGAATGATGCGTTGATACAATTCGAGCGCCGGGAGGGTTTGAAAAGTTCGCGCCAGCTGCAATTAGCCGTCGGTGTCGGGCCGGACGTTTTCGATGGGTTTGTTGAAGACGTTCAGAGCATTGGGAAGCTGACGCGGTTGACGATCAACAAGTCGGATAAGACGAACGAATACCGGGAATTGCAGGCCAAGCGGGTGTCGCTGGAAAAAACGCGTGCGGCTTTGACCGAGTTAAAAAAACGCGAAGGCGAGGTGCCGGATATGATCGTGCTCGAAAAGGAAATTCTCGGTCTGGAGCAACAGATTCAATCGCTGGGTGTGAGCCTTGGCGACTTTGACGCCGAAAACGAGTTTGTGACGGTGAAACTTGTTTTGGCTGAAATGGGGAAGACGTTGTTCCGCGATATCAGTCTTGCCGCGCGCGCGCTGGCGGCTTTGGCGTGGACCATCCCTTGGTATGTCGGTATCTGGGCCGGATTGGCGTTTGCGTGCGTAGCGGTGATTTGCGTCCTTTATGCTGTGCGGCTGGCCGTATCGTTCATGCCGAAGTCTGACAAGGTGGCTGGATAACGGGTGAGAACCAGGTGGACTCGGGGTTTTTCAACGTTCTCCACTTGGGATTGTAGAACCGCGATCAGACTAGGCCGCACGGGCGTACTGAGCATTTTCTGACCAGGTTTTGATCTTTTCGATATCAGGGGCTGCGCCGTCGCGAAGGAGCCGCTGACCTTCCGAACTTTGGGCAAAGTCCAATACGCCTGCGCACACATCCTCGACGGAGGCGTTGGCAACTGCTTCGGTTGTCCGGAAGCCTGCGCCGACGAGCAATTGTGCGTGTGTGCCACGAAGCTCAGGGATGGTTAGGACCAACCGTGTCTGATCCTGCCAGTCGCGGATGGCTGCCGGTGTGATGTGGCGCATTGCGACCTGGGCTGCCACGGCTTTGGGATCACAGGTCAGGAGATCGTTGATTGTCTTGATGCCCGCAGGTGCCAGTCGCTCAGCCGTCTTGTTGCCAATGCTTGGTGCATCGACTACGGGGCTGTCTTTCTCGATAAAGAAACGAAGCGGCCGGCCCGCGCCAGTCCGGTTTTGCGTCCGCAAATTCAATGGGGCGATGTTTTCAGCAACGGCAGCATCGGCGGCAATCGCCATGGCTTGCGGGCCTTGGTTGGGCCTAAGACTTGGTGATGCAGTAACCCCTGATGCCGACGTGACACTTGGTACGCTGATGGCGCGTGTGGACGTTTGCTCCTGGACCGGCTCCGGTGTTGCGGCGACCGGCATTGGAGGGATGGCGTGTTGGTCGACAGATGGTTGTGTTGATGCTGGCTTTGCCGTTTGACCTCTCGAAGTCAGGTCGAGGCTGGCCAGATCGCGTTGTGCGCTTGGAATTGTTGGACGGTCGGTCCGTATTGGACGGTTGGAGCCAGACGCTAGGTTAGGCGGCTGGTTCGCGTCAGGTTTGGCGACATGTCCGAGCGACGCTTTTCGCGGCAGGCTGCAACGCTGCTCGCGAGCGGCTGAGCGTTCTTTGCGGCGCGATGCTGCCACCTCCCGCTCATGCAGGTCGAGGATAACGCGATCGTCTTCAGGCAGCGTCTTTGCCACGTCGCCGGTTTTTTGAAGTTCGTCGAACATGGCCTGGACGACCCTGCGGTCTTCGGAATCCTCAATCTTGCGCAGGACCCATTTGGCCGGGATCTTGAGTGAAGCAATGGCGGTATCAGCCGTCAGGCTAACGGTCGGCGGCACAACGCGTGCGTCGATGATCGCGCGGTCGAGAAGTTGTGCAAAACCTGACGCGGCATATAAGAGCAACGTCCCCACGGTCTCGCGGCCGACATCATCCAGTCCGGTTTCGGGAATGACTGAACCCCGGCTGAAGTCATAATGAGCGATGAGCCGTTCATAGTCCTGGTGGGCGCGGTCAGCACTTTCGCAGACAAACGTTTCCACCCAGTTGGGCCCATCCGTCATCTTCGGATACTCAGTGTTGCCACGTGCTAACGCTTCGCGGCGGATCGCGTTGTAGGACTTGTTGATCGACCATTCCACGGCGCGGTGGATTGCGTTTTCAGCCTTCGACTGTGCGGTGTGAAAAGGGTGAACAGGATCAGTGTAGTAGTGGCTCATCACACCGGCGCAGTACGCGGCTTCAGACCAATTGTATGACCCAAGTGCTTGAACTGTATGGTTATACCAGTTGCGGACTTTTTCAGGTGCACCGCCCCAGTACGCATCGCCGGGGTGGAGGACGTGGTTCTTGAAGTCCTTGAATTCCTTATCGGGGGCTTTTGAGCCTTCCAGGAACAACTCGGCATGTTTCAGGAACATCCGGCGCCAGTCTTCAGCGGCGTCAACTTGTAGTTCGCGCAATGCATCGAGTGCGAGTTTGTGGTGTGTGCCATTGGCGTGCGCGGCGTAGATGATCTTGAAGAGCAACGTCATGGGCGCATCTCATTTGCGTTGTGGCAGCGGCAAGTCGCAGTGGTGCGAAGGCGGCCGGGAAGCTGTTGCATGCGACGTTAGGTGAGTCGGCGCCGTGACGGAAACCGCCAGCGTGGCTTTGATGCTGATCGGTCGAGCATGTGGGGGCGTAGTCACTACGTTCTGGATAACCCTCAAAAAGGCACTGACCCTCGTATGGCCAAACGCAAGCAGGCAAAGACGATCGATGACAAACCCTCAAAGCGGGCGACATCCCAGACTGCGAAGGGGACGGACGGGCCGCGCATTGTTCACATTCTGGGCGATCAGCTTTCGCCCTCAATTGCCGCGCTGAAGGCCGCAGACAAAGCCCGCGACGTCGTTTTGCTGTGTGAGGTTCACGATGAGACGACCTATGTCCGCCATCACAAAAAGAAGATCGCACTGATCTTATCGGCCATGCGTCACTTCGCAGACGAACTGCGTGGGGACGGGTGGACGGTGGATTACGTGATGCTGGACGATAAACGCAACAGCGGTTCATTTCGTGGTGAAGTGGGACGGGCGGTTGAACGTCACGGGGCATGCGCCGTCATCGTGACGGAACCGGGGGAGTATCGCGTCAGGTCCGACATGGACGGTTGGTCGGATGCGTTTGATGTTGATGTCGACATCCTGGATGACGACCGGTTTGTGTGTTCGATCGCTGAGTTTGAGACCTGGGCGAAAGACCGCAAGGCGCTGCGGATGGAAAATTTCTATCGCGAGATGCGCAAGTCGACCGGATTATTGATGGATGGTGATCAACCGGTCGGAGATAAATGGAATTTTGATCACGACAACCGAAAGCCCGCCAAATCCGATTTGTTCATGCCGAAGCGTACATGGTTTGAACCGGATGTCACCACGCAAGCGGTCCTGGATCTGGTTGGACAGCGGTTCGACAATCATTTCGGCGACCTGGAACCGTTTCGATTTGCGGTGACGCGGCCTGATGCGGAGGCTGTTTTTCAGCATTTCCTGGATGATTGCCTGGAGCGGTTCGGGGATTATCAAGATGCGATGCTAGAAGGTGAGAAGTTCCTTTATCATTCGCTGGTGTCATTCTACATCAATCTGGGGTTACTCGACCCGCTTGATGTGTGCCGGCGGGTGGAAGCGGCCTATCATGAGAAGGATGCGCCGCTGAATGCGGTTGAAGGTTTTATCCGTCAGATCATCGGTTGGCGGGAATATGTGCGCGGTATCTACTGGCTGAAAATGCCGGACTATGCGGAGGAGAATTTTTTCTCGCACAATCGGAGCCTGCCTGATTTTTATTGGACTGGTGAAACAGACATGGCCTGCGTGCGCGCGGCTGTGCAGCAAACCAAAGAAGAGGCGTATGCCCATCACATTCAACGTCTTATGGTGACGGGCAACTTTGCCATGCTGGCCGGTGTTGACCCCCACGAGGTGCATGAATGGTATCTGGCGGTTTATGCCGATGCCTACGAATGGGTTGAATTGCCCAATGTGATCGGGATGAGCCAATTTGCTGATGGTGGATTGTTGGGGTCCAAGCCTTACGCGGCGAGTGCGAATTACATTGATAAGATGTCGGATTATTGCGGCGGCTGTGCTTATGATAAGAAAACCAAGACAAAAGATGACTCGTGTCCGTTCAATTATCTCTATTGGGATTTCCTGGCGCGCAATGAAGACACGCTGAAGAGCAATCGTCGGATGGGTATGATTTACGGGACGTGGGGGAAAATGAAAACTGCTGATAAGTTATCGATCCGGGCGCGCTCGCGTGTGTTTCTTGATGACGTCGCGCCGGAAAAGGGGTGAGCGTTGCAGTTGCGCATTTTCATTGATGCCGATGCCTGCCCTGTAAAGGATGAGATCTACAAGGTTGCGTTCCGGTATGAGGTCCCAGTTTTCGTTGTGGCCAACAGTTATATGCGCATCCCAAAGCATGAGCTAATTGAGCGGGTGGTGGTGAACGACTCTGCCGATGCGGCTGATGATTGGATTGCGGAACGTTGTGATCACGCATCCGTAGTGGTCACCGCCGACATCCCGCTGGCGGATCGTGCCTTGAAAGCCGGTGCGATTGTCATGTCTTCGACGGGAAAACTGTTTACCGCCGACATGATCGGCATGGCGCTTGCGACCCGTTCGATCATGCAGGATTTACGGGCCGGGGCTGTCGGTGAAAACCTCGGTGGCCCGTCGGCTTTCACCAAGGCAGACAGGTCACGGTTTTTGTCGGCGCTGGATACAGCGTTGGTGAAGTTGAAGCGTGAACGGGCGGAGTGAGGTCGTGTCCGCTCTTGGGGCTGTTTGTCTGTCAGATGGGTTCGCCGAAAAAGATGAGTAGGGCGTCCTCGTCGATGACGTGAAACTCACGCTGGCCGTAGTCCTGGGTGAAGGGCGGCCTAACGCGTCCCTTGGGCAATGCGTCGAGCTGTGATTTCAGTTCGGCGTATAGATCGTCCAGACCAAGCACGTCGATGTAGCAAGCAACCTGTCGGCGCGGGTCGCTGAGGTCTGTTCCTGGGGCGGCTTCAAGCATGCGGATGCCAATGGCGTCGCGGCGCAGGAAGGCATAGTTTTCCTGGCGGTATGTGGCTTTGAACCCCAGCACGTTTTCGAAAAAACTGATGGATTTGTCCAAGTTGGTCACCGGGACCATGGGCGTGATGCGGGCCATTTCAGCCATTGTGGTCGGCTCTCTCTTTGTGCTTGCGAAGCGGGTTGCTCACGCATTCTTGCTTTGCCTTCACGGAACGTTCCAGGAGACGCTTGATCGGAACGGATTGTGATGATTGTGAGGACGTCTGGGTATGGCAACCAGGGTGATGAGCATGACGCGCCGTAACGTGATCGTTGGCGCTGCCGCTGGGATTGCGTCCGCCGGTGTGTTTTTGCCAGGTGGTCCTGCGGCTGCCACCCGGGTTGGGTGCCGGGCGCCGCAATGGGCCATCACCCAGTGGATCAATGGCAACCCTGGCAACGTTGATACGCTGTCGGGGAAGGTGGTCGTGATCGATTTCTTTCAGCTCTGGTGCCCCGGGTGTAACTCGTTTTCCGGACCGCTGATTTCGGAATGGCAGCAGACGTTTGCCGATGAGATTTCCGATGGGCGGCTGGTGCTGGTGAAAATCCATACGGTGTTTGAGGGGCGTAGCGTGCAGACGGTTGAACGTCTGAAGACATATATCGTGGAAAAAGACATTACGCTCCCTGTCGGCGTCGACGCGCACGTCGAGGGCCAGCGGCTTCCGGTGACGATGAAGCGATATGCGACACGCGGGACGCCGGAGATGGCCGTCATCGATCGGGATGGGATTATTCGTTTTCAGAAGTTCGGTTTTTTTGAGCCGGTGCCCGTTGAAGCAATGATCCGGGATTTGATGGGGCGGAGACGTGCCTGATCTTCGATTGGCCGGTTAGCGACTGCGGCGGCAGCGGTCCGAACAGTATTTGACCTCGTCCCAGACCTTTTCCCATTTTTTCCGCCAGGTGAAAGGCCGCCCGCAGGTGATGCAGGTTTTTTGCGGCAGGTCGGATTTTTTCCGGTTGGCAGGCATGATCGTACCTTGTGCCTTTGATCATGGTCCGGGCCCGACGCGAATTCTCACGAGCTATGGGGCTATGGGGCTATGGCAGAGCCACCGCGGAATGTGCTTGCGCACAACGGGCTAGCGTCCCTCACGCCACCAAGCGAGTGAGATGACGAACAGCAATGCGGCCAATGCCAGAAGGCCCTCGAACATCGGTGTGATTTTCACGCCCTTGGTGAGGTAGGCTTGGCGGTCACGGAGGGCCATCCAGTTTGATCCTGAAAACACTCTGGCACCCGATAACATCGTGACACGTGGCACATCGGCGTCGAGCGCCTCGGTTGCCGCTGATAGAAGACTGTCACTTGCAGTCCAGAACGCGCCGCCTCCGCTGGCGTCTTGAATGGGCTTCAGTTTTTTTGCCGTGGCCGTGACTTCACTCATTTCCCGGGCATCTTGAATCCCAGCAAGTGCGACGGCCGTCAGCGGTTCGATCGGGCCTGGGGTCGTGGCTTTGTAAAGGCCTGGGATCTTCACATCGATGGTGGACCGCCAGACGCCGTCGGAGACCTTTTCCAACGTTACCGTCTGCTTCTCATCTTTTGGCGAAATCACTTCGACGGGCTCGACGGCTTCCAGCATGGTCCGTCGTTCGAGTGTGACTTTGAGCCCCTTTGCATCAGCAAACAGACGTTCTTCTTCAAGGTCGGGCTCTTTCATAAGCCAATGAGACAGTCGGCGAAGCAGATCGGTGTGCGGGCCACCTCCCTCAAAGCCGCGTGCCCAAAGCCAGGCCTGGTCCGATGTCAGCAAGGCCACGCGGCCTTCGCCGTTGCGGTCCAGGATCAAGAGCGGCTGATCATCCGCGCCGGTCATCACTGTGCTGCCGCGGTCGGAACTGACTTCCACTTGCCGGAACCACCGTCCCCAGGTCGGGTCTTGGTCAAGGCCGCGGGAGCCCGGTAGATCTCGGGTGACGGGGTGCTTCAGGCCTTTAGCGGTGACTTTGGCCTTGAAGGGTTCTTCTAAGACGCGGCCGGTGGGGATGGCCGGCAGCACAGGCGCGAGTGGTGTGCGGTACAACGAGAGATTGCCTGCGTAGTCGTCACCCGCGGCGACAAGCACCGCGCCACCGTGGTTGGCGACGTAACGCGAGATGTTGTCGTAGTAGAGCAGTTGCAGGATGCCGCGATGCTGGTAGCGGTCAAAAATGATCAAGTCGAAGTCGCGAATTTTATCTGAGAAGAGCTCGCGCGTCGGGAAAGCAATCAAGGACAGCTGGTTGATGGGCGTGCCGTCCTGTTTTTCAGGCGGGCGCAGAATCGTAAAGTGGACGAGGTCAACCGCTGCGTCCGATTTGAGAAGGTTGCGCCATGTCCGTTCACCGGCATGAGGCTCGCCTGAGACCAGCAAAACGCGCAGATTTTCTCGCACACCCTGGGCGGAGACAACGGTGCGATTGTTGGCTGGTGTCAGTTCGCCTTCGGCCGTTTCGATATCAAGCTCAACAATATTGGTGCCGGCATGCGGGAAGGGCATGTCGACGGATACGTTGCGGCCGATTTGGACTTTTCGGATTTCATCGGCTTCGCCCTGGCGGCGGATGCGCAGTGTAACGGGGAGACTGTCGCCCGGCGTCTTGCCGATTTCGGTAACTTTCAGTTCGATATCGCGCGATTGGCCGACAATGCCGTAGCGTGGAGCCTTGAGTATTTCGATGCGGCGATCGAACTCGTCCTTGGTGCCGGTCAGCAGGGCGTGAACGGGGGCATCGAAGCCAAGACTTGAAAGCTTGTCCGGCACGTCGTGGACCTGACCGTCGGTGACCATGATCACCCCGGCGATGCGGTCACTTGGTGTTGTGGACAGGACAGCGTTGAGCTCGCCGAAAAGCTGTGTGCCGGATGTCGATCCATCAGATGCCGAACGGGCGACGATGGTTTTGACTTCGAGGTTTTGGATACGGGCGAGGCGAGCGTCCAAGGCCTCGCGAACCGCTTTGGTTTGCTCCGGGCGGTTCGCAAGCGCCTGCGAAGTTGTTTCATCGATGACGACAATGGCGATGTTGGCCAGCGTGTCGCGTTCTTCTTCCTTCAAGGTCGGGTTGAGAAGCGCGAGAAAGAGCGTGGCCAGGGCCAGTGCGCGCAGGGCTGCACCGCGCGTACGCCGAATGAACAAAACGGCGACGAGCAGGATTGCGATGGCGCCTGCGACGTAGAAGAAAATGTCTGGCAGAAGTGGTGCGAAATCGACGGACCAGTTCATGTCGTCTCCTTCGCGTTGAAGTTGGCTGGATTAGCTGTGGGCGTTTTGGACGGTTTCATTCGTGACGTCTGCCGTTGTGAGAGTGGCACGTCTGATTGTGAAGGTTTCTCTGGTGGTGGACTGTGGCTGGTCATTGACCCAGCCTTTCGAGCAGAGCCGGAACGTGCACCTGGTCTGCTTTGTAGTTCCCCGTCAGGGCGTGCATGACGATATTGATCCCGGTACGAAACGCCATTTCACGCTGGCGTTCACCACCTGGAACGGTGGGATAGAACGGGCGGCCGCGCTCGTCGATTGCCCAGGCGGAGGCGAAGTCGTTGGACGTGATGAGGATCGAGCTTACACCGTCTGCCTGGCGGGCTTGCCGGTTTGGGTTGTCCTGTGCTTCAACAGCGCCAGCTTCGACCCAAAGCTGTCCGCCATCCCAACGTCCCGGGAAGGCACGCAACAGATAGAATGACTTGGTGAGCACGTGACCTTCAGGGACTGGTTCAAGTCTTGGAATATCGAGACGGGCGAGAATGCGCTGGAGCGGCGTTTCGTCCAGGCCGAGCCCGAGGCTTGATGGTGTCCCCAGTCCGTGGTCGCGCGTGTCGAAGATGATCATGCCGCCTTGCTTCATGTAGGCATCGATCTTGGCGACGGTTTCTTCGGACAACGGTTTCGCGTTCTCCAACACTGGCCAGTAGAGCACGGGATAAAAAGCGATGACGTCATCGTTGATGTTCACCGCCATGGGATCGCCGGGTGTGACGGCTGTCCGTAATGTCAGGATGCGGCAGAGACCGGCGAGCCCGACGCGGCTGATCTGGTCGACCTCGTCATCACCGGTGACGACGTAGCCGATGGTGACCTTGCTTGTTGCCAGTGCAGCGATGGCTGCTGCGGCAGCATCAACCGGTTGCGAGACCGACGGTGTCGTGTTGGCCAGAGGCGACTGAGCGTGTGCCGCATTGGGTGTGGTTGTCGTAAGCGCAAAGGCGCTGGCGGCGACTGCAATAATGATTATGCCTGCTGCGCTGGCCGGTGCGGGGGCCGATGGCTGGTTGCCGCGGGACTTGAACAGGCGGCCACCGGACTGGAGCAACAAGACGGCGATCACATCCACCAGCAAAAGGGTCAATGCAATGGCGAGCAGCCACGGTTTCAGCGGCGTTGAGTCTTCCTCGGTAAACCCGCGCATTTCCGCGCCAGCAGGTGTTGGGAGTGGTTTGAGGTCGTCGGTATGACGCATGACATTCAATGATCGCGGGCTGCCGCCAGGGCCATAGTAGCCGGGTGGATGATCGAGGCCGGGGGAGATGTCGTCCAATTGTGAAAGCGTCAGCGCGCGTGCTGTCGGTGGCGGCGGACGAAGTGCTCCGAATCCATCCAGTGTCTGCAGCGGCGGCAGATTAGTCAGCGAGGCTGCAGGTGCGGACGCTGATGCGTCGCCATCAGTTGCGGCTTCGGTCTGAGCTGATGTCGTGATGCTTGGTGTGGTGTCATCCGTTGGCGCACCTCCGCCAATCCGGGCCATCGCTGAGACGCGTCTCAACATATCCACGAACAGACCTGATAGCGGCAGGTTGGACCAATCGGAATTGGCAGTCACATGGAACAACACGAGTTGTCCGTCTCCGAGCTTTCTGGCGGTGACCAAAGGTGTGCCGTCTTCAAGGCTGGCCCAAACCGCTGTTTGACCGGTCAGCTTCGTCGGATCAGCCAGCACCTGACGACTGATGCGAACGTCGGATGCGATTGGAAGACCGACGAAGGGACTGTCGTCGGGGAACGCCGCCATCGGCTGTGGCTTTGACCACGACAGTGCACCACCCAGTGTTCGTCCCCCGATGCGCAGGCTGGCCGGGAGTAGATCGTCACCCCCTTTTTCGAGGCGGGGACCTGAGAACCTGACGAGAATGCCGCCTTTGGACACCCAATCACGAACGTCCTCTGCGACTGCGCCGCGCAGGGTGCCGATGTCAGCCATCATGATGATGCCTGCGTTTCTCTGAAGCGCTTCGTCGACACCTGCTGCAAGATTTGCGCCCGCGGGCTTCACGATTTCAGCAAACGGGATCAGCGCTTTCTCAATGTAATGCAGCGGGCCCAGCAGGGGTTGAGCCTTTTCTCTCGCCTCACCTGAAAGGAGGGCGACGCGCTGCCACTGATCGCGGGCATCGAGAAGGTGGACGCTGCCAGCCGATGGCATTCCCGAGATCGCAATGCGCGTAATCTGGTTGCGCAATTCAAGAGGCAGTTCAAACGATGTGGTGGTGGATGTTTCGTTCACGTCGAGTGCGAAGGTTGCTTCGCCCAATTGTTCATCCTTGGCGGAGAAGGCTTGCAAGACACCGGCGTGGGCCGCGCCGCCCGTGCTGGTGACGCGCGCGGACAGCTTTCCGTCCGCGCCGACTTCTGCCGTCAGCCCAAGTGCGGCTCCGGCTGCATCATCCGCGATAACGACAAACGAGCCGCTTGTGGCAGCGGCCTTTAAGCTGTCCGCGAAGTTGGCGTCCGCTGCTTCATCATGTGCGATGCCGTCGGTGAGCCAGACCACGGCTGTGCCATCTGGTGTTTGTGCGCCAAAGGCCGATGTCAGTGCAGCGAGGCTGCCCACGCGGTCGGGTGCGAACGGCTGTGGGATAACAGCGCCAAGCGTTGTTCGGGCGTCGGGGGGGCTTTCAAGGCGCAAGGTTGGTGATTTGGCGGCAGCTGCCGTGGGCAGGATCATGATCGGGCGGGAGTCGCGTTCAGCCAAGTCGATCATGCGCTCGGCCATAGTGATCCGTTCACTCCAACGCGGTGCCGACGCCCAGCCGTTGTCCACGACGATCAGCAGCGGTCCTTCGCCTGCAACCGGCTGATCTTTGCTGGGGTTCAGGATCGGCTGCGCGAGGGCGAAGATGACCAACGCAGCCGCAAGTAGTCGAAGGAGGAGCAGCCACCACGGCGTGGTGGCAGGTGTTTTCTCCCGGTTCTCGATGCCGACGAGGATGCGTGTCGGCGGGAAATTAATCTGCTGGGGACGTGGTGGAACGGTGCGCAGCAGCCAATAAATCAGAGGCAACGCGGCCAGCCCGGTCAGAAGCCACGGGCTTAGGAATACGAATGCACCAAGGCTCATAGTGCGCCTCCGGACCCGACATTGCTTGGTGCTGTGTTTGCTGGCTCTGATGCTGCAGGCGTGGATGCTTGCGTTGATGACTCGTATGCCGACGAGCCGCTTGCCGACGAAACGGGCGCTGACGATTGAGCGCGGCCTGATGTATCGCTCAGGCGGGCCATGAGTGACAACAGTGGTTCGGAAGCAGGTCTGTCTGTGTGGTGGACCATGAACGACCAGCCCAGTTTCTGAGTGAGTTCGATGATCTGCTCACGGTGGCGCTTGAGGCGGGATTGGTAAACGTCGCGAAGGCTTTCGGCCCGGTCGGCGACCCAGCGTTGCTGCCCGCTTGGGCTGATGAATTCGGCTCTGCCTTCATAGGGCAACGTTTCTTCAGCTGGATCTAGGATCTGTACGACGTGCCCCGTAACGCCGGCGCTGGAAAGCGTATGCAGACGTTCGGCCAGTTTTTCAGGCGGGTTCAGGAAGTCGCTAAACAGTATCGGCGTCGAGAAACGCGGCAGAACTGTTTTCGGCGGGAGGCCTGCAATCAGCAACTTGGCTTCAGCGTTCGCTGCGAGCGTTTCGGCGAAACGCGCCATGGTTTTGCGATTGGCGCTGGGGTTCGTCAGTCCGATCAAGGAGACGCGTTCGCCGCCGCGCACCAGCATTTCACAGGTAGCCAGCAGTAAGATAATTGCGCGGTCACGCTTTGGGGTCTGGCTAAGGTGACTGCAAAACGACATGGAGCGCGAAAGATCGAGCCAGAGGTAAAGTGTGTGGGCGGCTTCCCATTCGCGTTCGCGGACGAAGACATGGGATGAACTGGCTGTTCGCCGCCAATCGATCAGAGTCGTGGGGTCGGTGCTCTCGTATTGCCGGAACTGCCAGAAGGTTTCACCAGGCCCGGCTCGGCGACGCCCGTGGATTCCATGGGCGACCGTCGAGGCGATGCGGCTTGCTTCCATCAGCAACTCAGGGAGGCGCGAAGCGACGTCATGCGCTTTTTCTTCAAGCGCAATCAGCCGCTTTGAATTGCCGGCGGGCGAGCTTGCCGTTGTTCGGACGCCCCGCATCGAGATTACTCCAGGACGCTTGCGAGACGGGCGATGATGGCACTGATGCTTTCGCCCTCGGCGCGCGCTGAGAATGTCAGGGCCATACGGTGTTTCAGAATCGGATCCGCCAGCGCGACCACGTCGTCCACCGATGGGGCAAGTCTGCCATCAATTAGAGCACGCGCGCGAACGGCCATCATGAAGGCCTGACTTGCGCGGGGGCCTGGGCCCCATGCGACATGTCTGTCGGTATCTTCGTTTGTGCCGGTGCCAGGCCGCGCGGATCGGACCAGGGTCAGGATCGCTTCAACGACTTTGTCGGGGACCGGGATCTGCCGGACGAGTTGTTGGATATCCTGGATTTCAGAGGCTGACAAAATGCTTTCGAGCGACTTTTTCTCGTTGCCGGTTGTGGCGTAAAGCATCCGGCGTTCAGCGGATAGGTCGGGATAATCCACATCAACTTGGAGCAAGAACCTGTCCAGCTGTGCTTCTGGAAGGGGGTAGGTGCCTTCTTGCTCAAGTGGGTTCTGAGTGGCGAGGACATGGAAGGGCTCGGGTACATCGTGACGCTCGCCTGCGACTGTGACGTGGTGTTCCTGCATTGCCTGGAGAAGAGCGGATTGAGTCTTAGGCGACGCTCTGTTGATTTCATCGGCCATCAAAAGCTGTGTGAAGACCGGGCCTTTAATGAACCGGAAGGAGCGCCGCTGTTCAGCACTTTCTTCGAGGACTTCTGATCCGATGATATCGGAGGGCATCAGGTCCGGCGTAAACTGAATACGTTTTGCATCCAGACCGAGGACTGTTCCCAGCGTTTCCACCAAAAGCGTCTTAGCCAGTCCGGGCACGCCGATCAGCAACGCATGACCGCCCGCGAGAATGGTGATCATGGCGCGGTTGATCACTTCATCCTGGCCGAAGATGACACCGGCTGCTTCATTCTGCGCCTTTTGCACGCGTTCGGCGGCCGCTTCCAGGCGCGGGACGATGGTCTCTTCTGTCTTTGTCAGCGTGTTCATGGTGTTCGTGCTCTTGTGCCTGGTTGGGGCTTGTTTGACAGCTCTAACGACGTTTTCGCTGCGCGTCGTGACTTTTGGGCGTAGTTTCAAGTCACGTCTACGTTCGAACGACGTGCGTACGCTGTTGGCTTTTTGCGTTTGGGATCATCGTGTTGAGTTCCCCTCGTCCTCGTCGGTTGACAGCTCGAAAAGCCGAAATGCAAGCTTTCGCATTATAATCCGTACGAAACTACAAGGTCGTGGCGTGGGGCGGAAGGGTCAAGTGAACGTTACGTAAGGCGTTGAGAGGTTAGCGGGGTCTCTTTGAGAAGCGTTGAGCGTGCACGGGATGGAGCTTGTTGGTGACGAATACTCGAATTGCGCGGCTCGATGCCCTGATTGCGGCGGCTACAGCAGAGGGAGTAGCGCCAGTTGAAACGTGGGATCCTCCCTATTGCGGCGATATTGGGCTGAGCATCGCCCGAGACGGCACGTGGACGTATGGCGGGACTGCGATCAATCGCCCGCAGCTCGTCAAGCTGTTTGCACGTGTTTTGCGGCGCGACCCGAATGGTCGCCATTTTCTCGTGACGCCAGCTGAAAAAGTCGATGTGATTGTTGAAGACGCGCCATTTCTTGCGGTGGAAATGCAGGTGGATGGTGCGGGCGATGATCAGGTGCTCACCTTCCGCACCAACGTCGATGACATTGTTGTGTGCGGGCCTGATCACCCGATGACGTTTCGACTGGAGCCGGGGACGGGTGGGTTGAAACCGTATCTGCTTGTACGCGGCCGGTTGGAGGCGTTGGTCACGCGGTCCGTTTATCTGGATCTGGTTGCGCTGGCGCGCCCGGTTGACGGGGTTGCTCGGCTCGATGGTTTTCGGTTCGCGTGTCGGGATGGCGAATTGGATGAGGCTCTGGGTGGACAGTACCTAGACGTTGTCAGTGGCGGGGCTGTGTTCCCGATGGTGCCGTTCGATCCATCTAGCTGAGGCCTTTGAAACGGCTTGATTGAGTTGCGGTTCACGCGGATTAGCGCAGCAATTCCAGGTCTTCCAGGACACGCGGGATCTTATTCTTCAGTTTGAAGAATCCGGCGGTGGCATGGGGCCAGAAGGCTGCATCCCAGTTTCGGCGCAGCCGGTACAGTTTCAATCCAGCCGCTTCGAGGTGGGGCTCCAGGTCGTCGAGCGCCTTGCGAGCCGGACCAACGGGGGCTTCTGCGGTGACAACCGAACCGCTGCCATGTTTGGCAGCAAAAGCTTTGAGGTCTGCTGCAAGTGTCTCCATGTCTGGTTCCGATCCCGCATCGGGGACAGGCAGAAATGGCATAGCCGGAATATTGAATGTTTTTGATGTGTGTTCAGAGGCGGTGCGCAAAGCGGCTTGTCTAAAGGTTTGAAGATGCCTCGCCAAGCGAAGTCTTGAGGTATCCGCACCAAGGGCAGCAATGCCGGTTAGTTTTATGTCATTGAGCGGCAGGCTTTCTGGATGCAGGTCATCTTCATGCAGCAGCAGGAGCGCGTTGGTGTCAGCTGGCGGTGTGGCACGCATCGGCAGTGGTGTTTTCATCAACTCGGGAATGACGTCATCCACGGGCAAGGCTGCGCCTGCCAGTTGCGGCGTGTCGGGGAAGCGGCCTTCGGTGAACGTGGCGATGTTATCGGAACGGGCCAGATAGGTCTTACCCTTGGTCTGGAGGCCTGCCACCCAACGCCACGATAATGTATTGGACGCAGGGTCGCCGTCGAAAAGATGAGTGTAAAAGAAATCAGCGCCGAGCGTCCATGGGAGTTCCAGCGTGAAAATCCAGATGCTTGCGAACCACATGCGTGCGTGGTTGTGCAGATAGCCGGTCGTCTGGAGTTCGCGCGACCACGTGTCGAAGCACTCAATGCCGGTTCGGCTTTCGATGGCTTCGGCATAAGCTGCGGCCAGGACGTCGTCGGCTTTCAGGGCGTCAAAGTCGCGCTCAACGGCATCTAAATAGAGCGGCCAGAGTGTGGGGCGATGCTCCAGCCAGCCCTTCCAATAGGTGCGCCAGCAAACTTCCTGAATGAATTTTTCGGCACTGGAAAGCGCATGCCGCTGCAGGACCGCCTGGGCGATTTGCTGTTCGGTTATGATGCGGTGGCGCGTATAGGGGGAAAGCGTTGATACGTTGCCGCGCGTGTCAGGGCCAAAATCATAGTTGCGCGATTTTGCGTAGGCGCGGCCGGCGCGTGGCAAAAAGGCGGCAAGTGCTTCGCTTGCCGCCTCCCGTGTTGGTTCCATGGAACCGGTCATTGTATTCATGAAGACCTATTCGGCAGTCAGGCTGTGAGACTCATCGCGACGTCGCGATGCGGCACGCCTCGACTTACGATCTCGGGGCTCCTCGATCACCTTCTTTTCCTCGATGGTGATCTGCTGGTCGTCATAGTGCAGCTCGCCTTCGAGCATGCCACGCCAGAATTTCAACATCCGGCGAATGCGTTGCCGGTTTGTGATCGCCTCTTCACCCGGGCGCTGCTCTTCGCGCACACCATACCGGCGCAGGATGCGCTGCAGACTGCGGCGGTGCTTGGAAATGAGCCGAGCCGTCCGGCTCATATTACGATCCTGCGCTTCAAACACGGATAACAGATATCGCAGTTCCTGCACTTCCGGTCGGCTCATCGGTGTGGAACGCACAAACACTTTGTTCTCACCGCGTAAGGCCGCTGCAATGGCGTCGGCTTCGGCTGGCTTGGTCAAGTAATCGACCGCGCCGAGCTTCGTCGCCGAGACAGCGGTGGATAGGTCGCCGTAACCGGTCAGGACGACTGATCTTGCGTCCGGGCGGACTTTGCGCAAGAGATCGACCAGGTCGAGACCCGAACCATCTTCGAAGCGGAGATCAAATATCGCATAGGCAGGTGGCGAGGCTTGGATAGCCTCTGTTGCTTCGGCGATGGTGGAAATGCCGACGGCGTCAAAGCCACGCTTGGTCAGCGCACGCGCTGCAGCCCGCGTGAAGTACGGATCGTCGTCGACAATGAATAGCGAGTTATCGCGATCTGTTTGGCTCATCATGGTGGTGTCTACGCCGTGTTTGTCGGTTTGGACTGCTTTTTTTGGCCACGAGAACGGATGAATTCTTATGCGACTTTAGGCTAGCTCGAGGCCTGTTTATGATTTCGCGATTTGGCGTTGGTTTTCAAGGGGCCAGCCATGTCCCCTCCCAAGCATTATGCTGCCATTGAAACCGCGCACGGCGATGCCCTGAAGATGTTAGATGGAGCCACTCAATCGTCTGAATGGTCGCGAGAATTACGCAGAAGTTTTTGTAGCCCGCCTGGGGGGCTTGATCATTTGTGCGAATGTCCTCGGTTAACGGTTCTGGAATGGGTCGGCCGGGCGGCGTTATTTGCTGGTAAATCTGCAGGGACCTTGCGGATGTTTCATGCCAGACCTGTTCGGACACCTCGTCTTTGTGATGCAGTGTTCCTGTCGCCGTCAGACGCACCTGGATCCTGGGCTTTGGGTCATAGACGTGGATGGTGAGCGTCGGATCGATTAACAGGTCTTCATATTTCTGACTTCGGCGATCTGTGTGGAATGCCAACTGGTTCCGGCGTGGGGTACAGGCGCGCAGAATAACCGTCCGCAATGCGGGGGTGCGGTCTGTGGCATGAGTGGTCGCAATGGTTGGGGTGTGAAAAGCGCTTTTTCGGTCTGCGACTCCACGTGACAGAAGGTGCCAGATTCTATCGAGCGTCTGGCGCAACCCGGTATCATTCGCGAGGGTTGCCGCGCTCGTCTGGTGCGCGCGACGCCCGGTTCGGTCGCTCACTAACGTCGGAGAGGCATCTGGCTCTGTGTCGGTCATCCGGTCGTGCATCCGTAATCGGTCCAGCGCAAAGAATGAGTGGCGCTGGGCTCATGGCGCATCGTCAAGCGCGCATTGGTTTATTTAGCTGCTGCTTGAAACGCGCGCCTCGGGCGGACAGACCATTTCTGTGATGTCAGTGCAGCTTGAAATCCGCATCCAGGGTCGCGATCTCAGATGGTGTGACCAGATTGCGATGTGAAACCGTGACGCGAAACAGTTTGCCATCCAGGTTGGTTTCCCAGAATTCCAGAAAGCCCTTGAGCTTTGGAAACTTGGGATGCAAATCGTAGTCCTGCCAGAGGTAGGTTTGCAGCACGCTTGGATGGTCTGGAAGCCGGTACAGGATTTCAGCTGTCGTCAACACGGCCCCGTCGAGTACGTCCCTGAATGTTGTCATGGTATGTATGGTTTCCCTCGTAGGTTTCACTTGCCCTTAATTAGTGGTCTCCATTTTCGCGTCCCGGTATGTCGCCGGCACGTGCGATTCGATTTTCACGAGTCTCATGCTAAGTGGGCAAACGTCTCAGAATCCATAAGAAAAAAGGCCCAACCTGAGGAAAAACGACCAAAAAATATGTGTGCTGCTCACCAAAGGTGAGTGCTGCTAGAATATTTGCATTGGTTTTAATCGGGGCTTTGAGCAATTTGCGCAAAAGTGAGGCGCGGGCCTGGTTGGTGTCGTCTCGCATGTTGCGTGTTGGGGGCCAACGGCCAATGCCAAGGATGGCCAATACATGGTCCGGCATCAGGAGCGCTGAGACGGCAAGCGGCGGACATAAAAAAAGCCCGGCATACACCGGGCTAGACTGAGTAACAATTTGGGTGGGCGATGGGCGGTGCTGATCGTCTTCTTATTGTTTTCTTTTGTTGGCTACCGCGCCGCTTTGACCGGTAAGATGTCTGGTCCACGCCCGAGCGATGTTTTGGTTGTTTTCTTATTCGTGCTCGGGCGTCTTTTTGATCGAGATTTCTCGGTGTCTCACTGGCTGGTGAAGATACCGGCTGGGACGAGGACACGACCTTCGGATGCGGAGTCTGCATCGACGCGCACTTCGCCGAAGGTGGACTGTTGTTCGAAGAAGCTTTCAGCATCAAGGGCGTTGGCGGACCCCATCAGGCTAAGTGAAAGCGTGACGGCTGCAATTGTGCTCAGGATCATTTTCATTGGTCATTCTCCATTTTTGTTTGGTTTGTTCTTTGGGAGCTTACGTTCGGTCGTCTTTTGGGATCAGCCGCCGTATGTGGCTTGGTCTTCCCAGATGGTTTCGATGTTTTCGCCGTAGATGGCCTGATCTTCGAAGATGGTTTCAATGTTGCCGCCATACTTGGACTGCTCTTCGAAGAACTTCTCAGCGTCGAGTGCGAAGGCTGAAGATGTGACAGCGAGTGAGAGGGCTGCTGCTGTTGCGAGTGTGCTGATGATTTTCGTCATGATCTGATCTCCAAGTTCGGTTGTTTTTTTGCTGAAGGCTGTTGTTGGGTTTCGGTCCGGAATTAGCCGCCGTATGTGGCTTGGTCTTCCCAGATGGTTTCGATGTTTTCACCGTAGATGGCCTGATCTTCGAAGATGGTTTCAATGTTGCCGCCATACTTGGACTGCTCTTCGAAGAACTTCTCAGCGTCGAGTGCGAAGGCTGAAGATGTCACGGCGAGTGAGAGAGCTGCTGCTGCTGCGAGTGTGCTGATGATTTTCGTCATGATCTGATCTCCTGTTGGGTCTTGGTTGATTTGCTTGGCTCAGTGATCGTCTGTGTTGTTTTGTTTTTTGTTCCGGTCCGTGTTTGCCGCGGCCGATGACTAGGAACATACCCTCATTGCCGGCGCTGTAAATATGAAACGTTACGTTTCGTATTCACTGGTGTGAGAGGTTTTCGTGAAGTGGGCTATGGTTGTTGTTGTCTGGCTTTGTTTCTTGCGATGCTTGCGTCATCTAATTTCATGAAAACACTAATAAAAAAATAGATCACGCAATGCGTTATTTCGCGTGACTGGGTGGTGTTTTTTGGGCCTTTTTGCACGTTTTTCTGGCGCCATTTTTTATCTGTTTTTTTAGTTTTTGGATGCTGTCCGTCACGAATATCACGCGGCGGTGATCAGGGTTTGTGTCCGGTTCTCAGACGCGTGATATCGGGCCCGGTGCTGATCGCGCCGGCGTGAACACTGGGGCTATTTTTGCGATCCAATCCGCCCGTTCCTGCGATACCCGCCCCTTGGGGAAGTGCTTGGACGGATATGACGGGCTGAATGAGGCGTTTCAGGGTGGAGCGGTCTTTAGGATGCCCTTAACCGGACCTATGTTCTGCTGGCGCGTAGTCGAGTGTGTTTGTCCGAGTTTTACAAAGGTCGTTGCGTCATGTTTGAGTGTGGTGCGCGCGCGCAGAGGTCGCCGCGTGGCGTTTCCGATCAGCTTGCATCCAAGCTTGGTCGCGGGGTTTGTCTTGTGCTGCTGTTGGCAGCCGCCGGGTGCGCAAAAAACCCATCACCCATGGATTCAGCCCAATGGCGGGTCGCTGGCCCTATACATCAGCTGCCGCGAGCGCATGTTGTGCCTGATCCCTCGCTGCGACGGGTCATTGAAGACGATGGACTGGAAGAGCAACCGCCGCCATTGGTCAACAAGCACAAGCCGATCATCGATGATCCCTCGGAGCCGTTCAGCCCGAATTATGGTTCAGAACCTGTGCGACAGGGTATGATGAAGCCTTTGGCAGCCGACGTTACGCGTGTCTCCGACACTCGCGGTGGAGCGACGCGACCAGCTTCTGTTCGTCCGTTATTGGGCGAAGGGTGGGTCACGCGTGCCGTGCGGAGCGATGGCCGGTCATCGTAGAGCGGGGGCATGTGAGGCTGGTGATGGACGACGCGGTCTCTAGTGTGCGGCTAATGTCGTGGCGACGCGCTTGTGGCTTTATTGGCCGAGACAGGCTTGTGGCGCAGGTGGACCGGATATTTTTCGATGCGGCTCTTAGGACGACTTTCGACAGTCAGACCGACCGAGAAACGTTTCGCGAGCGCTGGCTGGGGCGCTATATAAGAGACGAGGCTCAAGAAGACTTGGCAGCGTATGCCTCGATTGCCGTCGCCGACAACGGTAGTGTGGCGGTTGTGGCCGGATATGTCGTGGGGTCGTTGCTTGATCCGAATTGCGATCCACGCTTTGGAGACGTGACCGATTTTGCCGACGTCCCGAACCTAACGGCAAAATATCCTGCACACTTACATATCAATCTGGTTGCCAGCGTTCGTGGGCACGGCGTTGGACAGAGGCTGGTCAGGAGGATCGCCTCACAGGCGTATGCCTTTGGTGCGCCGGGTTTGCATGTGGTGACGGGGGCTACGTCGCGGAACCTGTTGTTTTACAACCGACTTGGCTTGCGGCCAGTTTCCCCGGATGATTGGAAAGCGCGTGGGATTGTGATGTTGGCGTCGCGGCTGCCTTTGAGAGTTGGGCGCCCGGCCTGAGTAAGGCACGGGCTGCGCCTGCTGATGTTTGCTCTACTGTTGTCTGTTTAGATGTCTCAGGGATGCCCGGGCCTGTTGTGCCTGCGTTGTTTTTGGTCCCAAGCCTTTTGTTTGCTTGTTGATGAACCTATGTTGATGACGAGCGCGCTCGGTGTTGCCGTTTTTCGACGGCTGACGGTTAGGTGAGCGACGGCAGGTGAAGCAAAGGCCATCCCATGAGCGACGTCCTCACGCGTTCTTCCGATACCTCAGATGCAAACGAGGTGACTGCCGGTGATCGGCAACCTGGACATGGCAATACCAAGACCGCCATCACCAAGACCGCCATCGAAATGGTGGGCGTGAACAAATGGTATGGCGATTTTCATGTCCTGAAAGACATCGATCTCAACGTCTATACCGGCGATCGTATCGTGATATGCGGGCCATCGGGCTCGGGCAAGTCAACGCTCATTCGCTGTATCAACCGTCTTGAAAAGCACCAGGCTGGCCGTATCACCGTCGATGGCACTGAACTGACGGATGATCTGCGTCAGATCGACAAGATCCGTTCGGAAGTCGGGATGGTGTTCCAGTCGTTCAATTTATTTCCTCACCTGACTGTCCTCGACAATCTTTGTCTGGCGCCGACGTGGGTTCGCAAACTGCCACGGCATGAGGCAGAACAGGCGGCCATGACGTATCTGGAACGTGTCAGGATCCCGGATCAGGCGCAGAAGTTTCCCGGCCAATTGTCCGGCGGGCAACAACAACGCGTGGCGATTGCTCGAGCGTTGTGTATGAACCCACGCATCATGTTGTTCGATGAGCCGACGTCCGCGCTTGACCCAGAAATGGTGAAGGAAGTGCTCGACGTGATGATCGAGCTGGCGGAACAAGGCATGACCATGTTGTGCGTCACCCACGAAATGGGATTTGCTAAAGCTGTCGCAGATCGCGTGATTTTCATGGATGAGGGGCAGATTGTTGAAGACGCGCCGCCAGCTACGTTCTTTAACTCGCCTAAATCAGAGCGCACCAAGGAGTTTCTCGCCCAAATTCTCAATCACTGATGAAATGCCGTTGATGCCTAAGCCCATGAGTTTTGAACCGCACACTTGCAACACTGGGCCGGACAACAAAAATGAAAGCGGTAGCCATTCCGACGCCATTTCGTTCTTAGCATTTGATCCCTACCCCCCCTCACCCTTAATCGATAACGTCATGATCAGGAGACCGTTGATGACTTTGATGCGTCCATCGCACCAGCTATCTGCTCTCGCAACTGCTTTCACCGCCATCCTTGTGGGCGCGACCGGGACTGCCCAAACGGCTCTGGCTCAAACCAAACTGGAAACTGTCAAGACGCGGGGCATTCTTCAGTGTGGCGTCAACACCGGTCTGGCTGGCTTCAGTACAGCGGATGACAAAGGGAACTGGAAAGGGCTCGACGTCGATCTGTGCCGCGCTGTGGCGGCGGCGATTTTCGATGATGACACCAAAGTAAAGTATGTCCCCCTGACGGCGAAGGAGCGGTTTACGGCTTTGCAGTCGGGTGAGATCGATGTCCTGTCGCGGAATACGACGTGGACCATGAGCCGCGATACATCGGGACTGGAGTTCACCGGGATCAACTACTATGACGGCCAGGGCTTCATGGTCAAAAAGGAGCTTGGCGTGAAGTCCGTCAAGGAACTGGGTGGAGCAAGCGTGTGCGTCCAGACGGGAACCACGACCGAGCTTAATCTCGCCGACTACTTCCGTGCGAACAACCTTGAATATAAGCCAGTGGTTTTTGAAAAGCTGCCAGCCACACTTGCTGCCTACAATGCCAACCGTTGCGATGCGTTCACCACGGATGTGTCTCAGCTCTATGCCATCCGGCTCACGCTCGGCGATCCAGACAATCATATTGTGCTGCCGGAAGTCGTTTCAAAAGAACCGCTTGGACCGGCCGTTCAACAGGGTGATGCGCAATGGGGCGACATCGTCCGCTGGGTGCACTTTGCGATGCTGAATGCTGAAGAGCTTGGTGTGACGCAAACCAATGTCGATGATATGAAAAACTCAGAAACGCCAACCATTCGGCGCCTGCTTGGTGTGGAAGGTGAGTTCGGCACGCCGCTGGGGCTGACCAACGACTGGGCCTATCGGATCATCAAGAAGGTCGGCAACTACGGTGAATCGTTCAAACGGAATGTGGGGGCAGACTCGCCGTTGGGCATTGCGCGTGGGCAAAACGCGTTGTGGTCTGATGGTGGCTTACAGTACGCTCCGCCAATCCGATGACACGTCCCTGATTTTGCGCAACCGTCGCAGTGGTTTGTTCCGGGGCTGCCTAAGATCAAACCCGATTTTAGGTTCAGCTCCGGCGTCTTCCGCGGCGGTTTCGTGATGTCTTTTGTCGGCGGCGCGGCAGTTCTCGGGGATTCGGCTTCGGACACTCGCTATGTATTTTGGGTTTTGACGCGACAGGGCGGGAATTGAGATGGCGGATCAATCGCAACCCGCTCTGCGACCAGGCTGGCAGCAGTGGCTGACGGACAGGCTGTATGATCCCAAGTCACGTGGCTTGGCGTTCCAGCTTATCGTTGTCCTCGGGATCGTCTGGCTAGGTTATGCGATCGTCACCAACACAATCGAAAACCTGGAAAAGCAAGGCATCACGTCTGGCTTCGGTTTCCTGGACCGCACCGCTGGGTTCGATATCTCGCAGAAGCTGATCAGCTACGAGACGACCTCGACGTATGGGCGGGCTTTTCTCGTTGGGTTGATGAATACACTGCTGGTTGCAGCGCTTGGCATCGTCATCGCGACACTGGTTGGTTTCATTGTCGGGATTGCGCGGCTTTCCAGCAACAAGATTATACAATTTCTTGCGACGACATTTGTCGAACTCATCCGGAATATCCCGCCGCTCTTGATGCTGCTGTTTATTTACTTTGGCGTGTTGAAAAACCTGCCGCAACCGCGGGAGTCCATCGCGCTTCCGTTGTCGTCAGTGCTGAATGTGCGCGGGCTCTATGTTCCCTCACCGATCTGGGGTGACGGTAGTGTCTTTATTTTAGTGGCGCTGCTGGGTGGACTGATTGCCGCTGTGGTTGCGGCGCGCCGTGCTGAAGCGCACCGGGTGGCAACGGGGGAACACACCCCCATGCTATGGCGGATCGCAGCCATGGTGTTTGTGCCGCCCGTCCTGGTTTTTTCGCTGCTCGGATTTCCACTTGCGTTCGATGCTCCGGAGGTTGGCCGGTTCAATGTCTCTGGCGGGCTGACCATCCAGCCTGAACTAGTGGCACTCGTTGTGGGTCTTTCGCTTTATACCGCTGCATTCATCGCCGAGATCGTGCGCAGTGGCATTCTCGGTGTGCCGAAAGGGCAAAAGGAGGCGGCGGCAGCCTTGGGACTGCGTGATGGGCAAGTGATGCGTCAGGTTGTGATCCCACAGGCGTTGCGCATCATCATCCCGCCGCTGACCAACCAGTATCTCAACCTGACCAAGAACTCCTCACTGGCGGTTGCGATCGGTTATCCCGATCTGGTGTCCGTTTTCGGGAACACCGTGTTGAGCCAGACCAATCAGGCGGTTGAGGTGATTTTGATCATCATGGCCGTCTACCTGACCATCAGTATCGCGACCTCGCTCGTTATGAACTGGTTCAACCGCCGCATGGCGCTCGTGGAAAGATGAGGAGCAAGCGGGATGGCTGATCAAACACAGACACCTTTGACGGGGCGGCTTGCACCGGTCATCCCGTCCAATCCTCTGCGATGGGCACGGGAAAACCTGTTTTCATCCGTGACGGATACGATTTTGACGCTGGTCGGGCTGTACCTGATGTACGTCGTGGTGTCCGGGTTTATGAGCTGGGCTGTCTTCAGTGCGGTGTTCTTAGGTGCCAGCGGTAAGGACTGCAATTTCGAAGGCGCGGGTGCGTGCTGGCCGTTTGTGACGGCCAAGCTGAAGGTCTTCATGTATGGCCGGTACCCCGTGGAAGAGCTGTGGCGGGTCAACCTGACCTATGGTCTGGCTCTTGCCGGGCTGGTGCCGTTGATGATCCCCAAGGTTCCCGGCAAGCTGTGGCTGACGCTTTACCTGCTGCTTGCGTTTCCAGTCCTCGGCTACTTTCTGCTGACCGGTGCCCCCGCTCTTGGAATGCCGATTGTTCAGACCAGTGACTGGGGCGGGCTTTTGGTGACGTTGGTCGTGGCGTGTGTTGGGATTGCCGCGTCATTTCCGATCGGGATTTTGCTCGCGCTTGGCCGGCAATCGGATTTGCCGATCATCAAGTGGGCTTCAATAATCTTTATTGAATTTGTCCGGGGTGTACCGTTGATCACGGTGTTGTTTTTTGCCTCCGTGATGTTGCCGTTGTTTTTGCCGAGCGAAATCACCATCGACAAGTTGTTGCGCGCGCTCGTTGGGGTTGCGCTGTTTTCAGGCGCTTATCTCGCAGAGGTGATCCGTGGCGGTCTGCAGGCGATCCCACGGGGGCAATATGAGGGCGCGGAGGCGCTGGGGCTGTCGTACCCGCAAAAGATGGGGCTGATTATCATGCCTCAGGCGTTGAAGCTGGTCATTCCAGGCATCGTCAATTCGTTTATCGCGCTGTTCAAGGATACGTCACTTGTTCTCACGATCGGCGTTTTCGATCTGTTGGGGATTGTCCAACAGGCGGTGACGTCCGATGCGAAATGGTTTGCACCGCAAACCGCTGCAACGGGTTATATCTTTGCGGGATTTGTTTTCTGGATCTTTTGTTTCGCCATGTCGCGCTATTCCGCGTTTGTCGAAAAGCGGCTCTCAGCAGGCGAGCAGCGGTGACCCCGCCGTGTGTTGCGATTGGTCTTTTACCGGGTGCGTGACTCGTGGTGCATGGTGATTTCACGCATCTCTTTTGTGATGCCTTTTTTATGCAACATGGCGTGTTTTTGCTGTGGGTTGCCGGCGCTGCGCTCTTGACATTGTACTGGAACAAAATAAGAACATAGGGGTGTTTGGAGGGGACATTGGCGCTTACTTTTATCCATACGGCAGACTGGCAGATCGGCAAGTTGTTCAAGCGGTTTCCCGACGAGATGTCGGGGCGGCTGCAGGCCGCGCGGCTTGATGCGATTGACCGGCTGGGTGCGCTTGCCCGGTCGCGGAAGGCGCGATTTGTACTTGTTGCGGGCGATGTGTTCGACGCCGAAGGTCTGCCTTTGAAGGTGCGGTTACAGCCGTTGAAGCGGATGGAAGCGTTCGGCGATGTGCGCTGGGTCCTTCTGCCGGGCAATCACGACCCCGCAGCAGCTGGTGGCATCTGGTCGAAGATGAGCGGTCATCTGCCGCTCAACGTCAGCCTGGCCGATCGCGCGGAGCCTTTGGAGATTGACGATGATGTCGTCATTCTGCCGGCCCCGCTTCGGCAACGGGTTTCATCCCATGATCCGACCGCTTGGATGGTCGCGTGTGAAACCGCCCGGGATGTGTACCGTATCGGCCTGGCGCATGGCTCGGTGACGGGCTTTGGTCATGGGGATGATGCGAATGCGCTCATTGATCCCATGCGGGCGAAGTCGGCGGAGCTTGATTATCTTGCGCTGGGTGACTGGCATGGTGCCATGAGGATTGATGCTCGAACCTGGTATTCGGGGACACCAGAGCCAGACCGGTTTTCTGACAATGAGAGCGGGAATGCCCTGGTAGTTGAGATTGCTGCGCCGAAGGCTGAGCCAAAGGTTGAGACGGTGCGGACAGCCTTTTTCACCTGGGTTGCGATGTCGGAGGCCTTGTCGGATAGCGCGCATCTGGACGGCCTACGGTCACGGCTGGATGCGGCGTTTCCAGATGGGCTGACGCGGGCTCTTGTGCGGCTGGATCTGACAGGGGGGCTAGACCTTTCCCAGATGTCAGACGTGCGCGCATGGAGCGCCGCGCTTGATGCGGAGCTGGCATATCTGGCGGTTCGTGACGATGGATTGCGCGTGCGTGGTGATCTTTCAGCGCATCCAGCTTTTCTGGGTCAGTCCGAGTTGCTGGCTGCTGCACAGCTTTTGGAAGGCCTGGTTGCGTCATCCGATGAAGCCGATGACGCCGGTCGGTCCCGGCAGGCGCAGGTCGGGTTGCAGCTGTTGTTGGATGCTGTTGAAACCGCGATCGAAGAGGAGGCAGCATGAGGCTTCGCGCACTTCGCGTCGCAGATGTCGGCGGTTTTGTCGAGCCGGTGGCCCTGGAGGGTTTTTCCGGGCGGCTGGATCTTTTGCTCGGACCGAACGAGACGGGCAAATCGACGTTGTTTCGCGCTCTACAAGCTGTGTTTTTTCAAAAGCATAGTGCGAAGGGCAAGTTTTTGACACGGCTCACGCCCGTTCGAGGTGGGACGCCGTTGATCGAGGCTGATTTTGAGATTGGCGGTGGCAACTGGCGGGTGACGAAGCAGTTTGGCAGCGGAAAAACCGCCATGTTGCAAGCCGTTGGCGGTGGTGCTTCTTGGCGCAATGCCGATGCCGAAGCAAAACTCCAGGAGCTGTTGGAATTAAGCGATGCCGCGCCTGGGCGGTTCGGCGCGCTTTGGGTTGGTCAGCGCCATGGGCTTGGCGTGCCTGTTTTGGACGTTGACCCTGATACCAGCCGTGCCCGGTCCGCTGGTGAACAGCAGGCGTTGCTGGCGGCCATTGAGCAGGAAATCGACGATACCGCAGGTGGGACACTGGCCAGTACGGTGCGCGACCTCCTGCTGGAGATGGCCAAACCGTTGCTGACGGACAGCATTGCGAAGCCGCAACCCGATGGACCAAAGGCAAAGCCGCGGCGGGACGGACCGCTGGATCGTGCGTTGCGGCATTGCAGTGACCTTGAGGAGGCACTTGAGGTCGCCCGAACGCGAGCAGCGGAAACCGCCGAGAGCCGTCTGAGGCTGGAAGCTATCGAACGTGAGTTGTCGCAAGTCATGGCGCCTGACGTTGCCAAAAAGCGTGTCGACCGGGTGGGGGAACTTCGCCGCAAATTTGAGGCGGCCCAGAAGGCAGCTGACCGGTTGAAGCTTTTGACGACCGAGCGGGATCGGGCTGATGCGGTTGCCACTCGCGAAGAGGCGGCTTTTCAGCAGTATTGCGAGGGGCTCGAGACGGTCCATTCATTGTTGAAGCGCCGCGACGCGCTTCGAGATAAACGGGATCACCTCGTTGCCGATATCAAGACCCTCGAAGACCAGCAGGTGGTCTTCGCCCATGATGTCGATCATGCCGAGCAAACGGTCGTGCAGGCGCGCGCCGTCTATGACGCTCAGGTCTATTCTCAGCGATGCGCCGAGATCAGAAAAGAACAGTCCAGGCTGCGTCTTGAACTTGATCGTGCACGTCGACTGGAAGACGACGTCCACCGCTTTCATGCCGTGCTGCGCTCGTCCCGGGTCACCAGCGAATTGCGTGAGACGGCACGGCGCGCGCAGCGTGACATCGAGCTGGCCGAAAACCGGATGGACGCCGCCTCGACGTGGCTGAATGTTGAATACCTCCCGGGCAAATCGGGTGACATTGCGATCGGCGATGCCCCGCTATCGGCAGGGACACCGGTTCGTATTACCTCACCGACGGACGTCGTGATTGCGGGTGTCGGGCGATTGATGCTTTCGCCGGGCGATAACAACGACATCGGTGATGCAAAAGCACAGTGCGACGCGGCTCAAAGGCTCTTGTCCGATGCGCTCCAGGCTGCAGATGTCGCGGATCTGGATGCCTTAGAGGCTATGTTCGCGGCGCGGGCCGAAGCGGAACGGGCGCTGAGTGATGCCGTGGCGACGCTGAACGGGATCGCACCTGATGGTCTTAGGACGTTTGAAGCGAGGTTGGGCGAACTTGAAGACATGCTGACCGATCTTGGTGATGGGTCCGACATCGAAGCTGAGATCCTGGCCGGTGATGATATCGGCTCAGATGGGGTCGCTGCTGATATTGATCCTGGCTCAATGAGGACGTCGGTACCGCTGCCGGTTCTTGAGGCGCGTGTTCGACAGTTTAAGTTGGATCGGGACGCGGCACGTGCACGCCTGAGCCAGGCTGAGCAGACCTTCAAGACATCCGCTCTGGCGCTTGAACACTGCCAGGACAAACTGCGCGATTGCGAAACCAAGATCTTGGAATTCGAGGGACATTTGGGGCCATCTGACGAGCGCGCCAACATGTCCGATGCGCTTCGTATCGCCGGCGAAGATGCCCGGCTTGTTGCGCGCGAAGCCCAGCTGGCGGTGGTTGCCGCTCGTGATGACGTATTGGATGGAGCGGCGCTCGAAGCACTTCAGGCGCAGGTCAAAGAAGCTGAGCAATGTGTCACAGAGGCTGCTGATCGCGCCCAACTTTTGAAGGATGAGCGGGCCGAACGGCTGGCGTTGATTATGGCTTTTGATGAGGACGGACAATCGCAGCGGGTCGATCAACTCGAAGGTGAACTGGCCCGTGCGCGACGCGAAGCCACCCGGCTCACAAATTACGCTGAGGGGCTGAAGTTGGCGATAGGCGCGTTAGACCGCGCGCGCGCTCAGTCACACGACCGCTTTGCGCGTCCTGTATATCGGGCTTTGGCGCCATTTCTCGAAGCGTTGTTCGACGATGCAGAAGTTGTTTTCGACAAGGACTTTCGGCCGGTGGAAATCTGCCGAAATGGCGCAGACGATGCGTTCGATCTTTTAAGTGACGGAACGCAGGAGCAAATCGGTCTTCTGGTCCGCCTTGCATTCGGCCGGGTTTTTGCGGAGGCTGGGCAATCGACGCCCATCATACTTGATGATCCGCTGGCCTATGCTGATGATGAGCGGCTTGCAAAGACCTTCCGTGCGCTTGAAGCTGCCAGCGCGCATCAGCAGATTTTTCTCATGAGTTGCCGTCAAAGCGTTTTTCGGAAACTTGGCGGGCATACTGTCCAACTGGACCGCTGGTATCCTGATGCAGGCGGGGCTCCCATCAGGTCGAGCACGTCCCAAAAGCTGACAGCTTAAGCCCGACAATTTTTCTTTCGGCTGCTTCAGCTGATCGACTGAAATTTGACGTGGGCTGCCCGTTTTTGCCCCGGCAGGCAGTGGCGAAAACGAAGCCTGCGCTTTGCGAAGCGGCAGCTTTTTACGTGGCCAAACCTTGCGTAACTCCTGGTTGTTGCACAGCGGGCCCGACATAGACCTTGCTCACACGCGGAACCGCACCTGCCACTCGGTGGTTCAAGAGCTGGCTGCGGCTCTGTATTGTGATCCCGGCGACGCAGAGACCCTTTATGAGCCGTCTGTGTTCCCGGTGGGTGGTAGGGGAATGGGCTGTGCTGGTGCGGGGGCAGCGGCAGATTGGCCTGGCACAGGCGCACCGACTTCGGGGCCTGGAACGCTGGCCGGACCGGCACCGTCGACCGCCAAGGGGTCTTGGGATCGGCGTGACTTGCCCTCAAAAAAAGCACCTTGTTCAATGGCCAGGGCCTGGTGACAAATATCGCCTTCGACGTGGCTTTGGGTCTGGAGCATCACGCGTTTTCCGCGAATGGACCCCATCACCTGCCCGCGAACAACGACTTCTTCGGCGCGGATACCCCCTGTGATACTCGCGCGTTCGCCGACAATGATATGCGTCCCGAGGATGTCGCCTTGCACTTGTCCATCGATTTGGACTTGGCCTTTGGATGTCAGGTTTCCTACAATCGTCAGATCTGATCCGATGACTGATGGCGCAACACGATCAGACGGACGATTTGCTGCTGTTTGTGGGCTAGGTGGTTTTGGAGCAGCCGTTGCTTGAGCCTGCGGGGGTGGAGGTGGGCCTTTAGCCGGTTCCGTTTCGCTTTTTTTGAAGTTCGACAGCATACTCAGTCACCTCTCAACTCACATGCTCAATCGAAACAATCCGGCGCCCCAGCCCGTCATTGTTTCGCACACGTCAAATCTGCGCGGTGTTACTCTCGCGCGCTCATTTTCAAGCCTATCGTTTCTGCCGCCGCGCGTCACGATCTGGGTGCAACAATCTTGTGCACTTTGCTGCGCGTATGCTGAGCATTGGGTCTTTGAACCACGATTATGTTGGTGTGTTGCGCAAGTGCCATCTTCATTCGGATATGTGTTCGTCACTGATCGAGGTCATTTGGAACGGTGGTATCGAAACGCGCGGTAGCGGTGCCGTGGGTCTGTCGCAGTGCGCAACACGTTCGAACGAGCTTGCCGCGCACTTTTTTTGTAATCTGTCCGTCCGAAGTCGTTTTCCGACGTTGGCTTGAGCCTGTTTGACACGGAGCGAGCCGGGTCATGACGGTCGCCGCCACGCTTCTCCAAATAAGGCGCCTCGTTAAGACTGTGCGCGGGCGATGCGCTTCGAAGACCGGCCCCTCAGCTGGCCAGATCCTGGACGGCGGCCAAGACCTCGTCGACATGGCCCTTGACCTTCACTTTACGCCAGACGCGAGCAACTTTGCCTTTGGCGTCGATCAGGAACGTTGATCGCTCTACTCCCATGTACTTTTTGCCGTACATCGATTTTTCGACCCAGACGCCATAGGCTTCAGCGGCGGCCTTTTCTTCATCTGATATCAGCTGGATAGCCAGTTCATGCTTGGTGCGGAATTTGTCATGGCTTTTGACGCTGTCGGGTGAGACGCCAACGACCTGAGCTCCGGCCTTTTCGAAGTCTGGAAGGGCTGCGGTGAAATCCTTTGCCTCGGTCGTGCATCCCGATGTGTCGTCCTTTGGATAAAAGTAAACGACGACCGGTGCGCCTTTGAGGCCGGACAGCTTGAAGGTGTCTCCATCCTGGTTCGGGAGTTTGATTTCAGGGGCTTTTTTGCCTTCTTCGACCATGCGTATCTGCCTTTCTTTCGTCGTTTTCTTGACCACCACCTTCCGGACGTACCGGGACGGGGTTCATGTATTTGCGCCATTGAATGCCAGCGGGCTTCACCTGCGTTGGACGGTCATTCCAATCGGGGTTTGAGTTAACTGGTTGGGTCACTTGGGACAGTGGTTTCAGTGTGTGTTTGATCAGCGCGGACTTGGTGTCGAACATGTCATGGTTCGACGTGCCATTCGCTAGATCTACGTTAAGACTGCTCACTACGGGAAGATTGGCCAATCGGGCCAGCTGAAGATGTGGAAAACCCGCTCCGCGAACGGGTGGCTGAGTGATTTGGGTCGCCGACAGCTTTTCGGATTCGGCTTGTCGCGCTTGCAATGTTGTTTGTCCCGGTCTTCTTGCTCTGCGATGGCCCGGATCACGGCGCAGGGGCTGGAGCTCACCGACATGATCGCAAATCGAAAGGACTTCGGAAGCTAAGTGCGCCAACCCCAAAATACGACAGGTGGCCGACAGGCAAACCGTGGTGCCGGACGTCCCGACGTCACGGCCCGGCGGGTGGGCGCGCGTAGCAAGCGGGCGTTCGATGCCGTCGAACCGGGTGACGAGCGCCTGAGCTTTCTTGGCCGGTTGGGCCGTGGAATCGGCCGGCTGGCCGTCATGATCGTGATGCCTATCGTTATCCTGGTGGGGCTTGCCACGGGGCTCGGCTACTTCCGGTTGTCACAGGGGCCTGTTGCGCTGCCGTTTCTCGTGTCGCAGATCGAGGACGGGATCAATGCGACGCTTAATGGCTACCGTGTCGAGGTTGGCGGTGTCATCGTTGCGCTGGAAGAGCGCAGCGGGTTTGAAGTTCAACTGCAGGACCTCAGTTTGAAGCGCGGTGATGGTCTCTTGATGGGGACTGCTCCTTCGGCTGCCGTGTCTCTTGATCCGACTGCTCTGCTTTCCGGTCGTATCAGTGCATCCCGTGTCGACTTGATTGAGCCGATTTTGGCAGTGTCCTACACCAGCGGTGGTGGGCTCTCGCTGACAATTGACGAACGTCCAGCCAGCGATCCAACGTCACGTGATGCACCGCTTGAAACCGGGCTGTCGGAAACGGCGCCTGAACGTGATGCGGCGTTGACAGGTGTGTCGGGAACAACGGACGCGGCGCCGGGTCAAACCGAACCTGTATCTCCCGGCGATGGACCTGTGACCGCGAGTGGCCGACCTATTGATGTGTTGTCGTTGGTCGATGAACTGTCGCGCAATGTCTCCATTGGGAGTGGGGCTGGTGGGTTACGGCAGATCGGGTTTCGCGATGCTACGGTCAGGGTCATCTTGAACGGTGACCGCAGTGTCTGGCGTGTCCCTGAAATCGCGCTCGATCTGGACCACCGTGGCGATCAAAGCCTATTTTCAGGAGTTGCGCAGGTCTCGACGGTGACAGGGCCGGTTGATCTTCAATTTCGCACGATGCCTGCCGGGGCTGGGCAATCGGCATCAGAAGCGTTTGCCTCAACGACGAACGAAACGGGTGATGTGGATCTATCCCTGTCGTTGGACGGGTTGAGGCCGCGGGCACTTGTCGCAGCCTTTCCGCGACTGGATATTCTCAGGGGGTCGGACCTGCCGATCAGTGCCACGGCCGAGGTTCGCGTGACGTCGTCGGCCGAAGTCGTCGCGGCGTCCATGGTCCTGGATTTAGGCGAGGGCGTCATCGGTTCAGCGGAAGGTGGTGCGGTTCCGCTTGCCTTCGAAGGCAGCACGTTGCGGCTCAACTATGCGGGGCGGGATAAAACCTTGCGCCTGCAGCCATCCGAGGTGCGCTGGTCCGGGAGCAGGCTGGTGATGTTTGGTGCCGCCAAACGTCAGGACACTGCTGATGGTTCGACACAAGGCGTCGCGGTTCCACAAGGCGTCGCGGTTCCATGGGCCTTTGATCTGCGGGCACGGGAGGGTCAACTCGCGGCGCGCGATCTGGACCTTGAACCCGTGAACATAACGGCTTGGCAGGCGATTGGCGCTGCTGACTTTCAACGTGGCAAACTGAAAATCGAAACATTTCAGATGATGGCCGGCGGCGCTTCGATCAACGGGGCGGCGGAGTTTGAGACCAGCGGTATTCAGACTAGTTCGCGGCTGTCCGCTTCGACGGAAGGCATGGGGCTTGCCACTGCCTTGACGCTTTGGCCGACCGGTCTTGCCGCGGATGCGCGTGCATGGGTGGCAACGCGGACAGTTGCCGCTGACATTGACCGCGGGGCACTTTCCTTTGCCACAGGACGGTTCGTCGATACCGCCCAACCTGAATCCTATGCATACGGAGTGAACGGCCCTTACAGCGTCTCACTTGAAATAGCCGCAAGGGACGTCACGGCTGTCCCGCGCGATGAACTGCAGCCCGTCAAAATTCCAGAGCTCTCATATGTTTTGAAAAACGACACGGCGGAGGTTATTGCCCCTTCTGGAGAAGTGACGTTCGAGGGTGGCCATGTATTGAAACTCGCGAACGGAAGACATCTGGCTGCGCGGTTCTGGCAGCCTGAGGCCAAGTCTGTGACGACGTTTGATTTCGAAACAGATGCCAAAGGTTTTCTCGGTGTCTTGGAGAGCCCAGCCCTGAATCTTGAAGGGCGGCGTCCAAACCTCAAGTCACCCCGTGGCCGCGTGACGGGGCAGTTGCGTGTGGTGGCTCCGCTGGCAAAAAACGCGTCTGAAACACCGGAGACCTCGGGCAAGGTGCAGTTAACGGATGGGGCTGCCAGTGATGTCCTTGGCGACCTTGATGTTAAAGGCGCGAAGATCACGTTTAATTTCGACCGCCGTGCTGTGAATGCCAACGGCGGGTTTCTCATCGCCGGGGTGCCGGCCAAACTCAACTGGCAAAAGCTGTTTGATGCGTCGCCCGAGCGCCAGCCACCTTTGCGCATCTCAGCAAAGCTGGACGAGGCTGACCGGAAGCAATTGAACCTTGATGTGTCCGAGACGATCCGTGGGACCGTGCCGGTCGAGGTGACGCTGAAGCGTTTTGACAAGCCCAAACCAGATGTTCATCTGCGCGCTGATCTGAGTAGCTCAGAGTTGATTTTATCGAACCTGATTTGGCGAAAAGCACCGGGGCGAGCTGCTTTCCTGGATGCCGATCTGGTCGAGACATCGGACGGGCTTGAAGTTCGCAACTTGACGGTCGCTGGCGATGACATTGCCGTCGAAGGAACCGCCAAGTTTGACGATAAACAACGCCTCGTTGCGTTCGACTTCCCGAGTTTTTCACTCAACCTTGTGACGCGCTTTGCCGTCACGGGTAGCCGCTCGAAGACAAACATCTGGAAGGTCAATGCGAAGGGGTCGCGCTACGACGGGCGGGCGTTTTTCCGTTCGTTGTTTTCGGTTGGCAAAACGGCCGGATCAGATGGGTCGACGGCTGAGCCCGCTCAGGCCGGTATTGATCTTTCAGCGGATTTGAAGACGGTCATTGGCTTTTCAGACACGTCGTTGCATGGGCTGAAAATGACGATGTCGAAACGCGCGGGGCGGCTGACCGAGCTTCAGGCGCATGCCATTCTGGATGGCGGACAGCCGCTCGCAGTTGAACTTTACAATGCGCCTGCCTCCGGTGGGAATGGTGCACGAAAACGGCAGCTTCGAGCGGACTCGACCGACGCCGGCCAGGCGTTCCGTCTGGTTGGGTTTTATCCGAACGCGAATGGCGGACGTGTGCGGCTGCAGGTTGATCTCGAGGGCCGGGGGGCGGCCCAACAAACCGGTACGCTGTGGGTCGAGAACTTCGATATCCTGGGCGATGCGCTTGTTGCTGAAGTTGTTTCGGCCGGTGAGGGCGGCGGCGGGAAAGGCAATGTCGTTCGCGAAAAGATCCCGTTTGATTTGATGGTTGCGCCGTTCTCGGTCGGTTATGGTCAGTTTGTGTTACGTGATGCCGCTTTGAAAGGGCCTTTGCTTGGCGCGTCGCTTCGCGGGCGGGTGGATTTTGAAAACCGGCTGCTTGATCTGGGCGGCACGTATGTACCGTTGCAAGCCTTGAACAATATTTTCGGTGCGATCCCCGTGCTCGGGCAAATCATGTCTGGGCCCCGCGGTGAAGGGATATTCGGGGTCACCTTTGCAATTCAGGGCGCGATGAACAGACCACAGGCGCTGGTGAACCCGCTGTCGCCGTTGGCACCGGGTATCTTCCGAGAGATTTTTGCGCTGACACCTCAGGACCCTCGCGTTTTGCGCCGTCAGGGGGCAGGTGCGTCGCCCGCTGGGACGCAAGGGCAGGGCCGCAGCAATGTTGGTGATGGATGGTCGTCACAAACGCTGCAATCCGACTAACACCGCTGGGACTTCGCGTCCGTGCCACATACTTCGCGGCTCAGTCGGTGGGACGGAGAAGGACGTGGCGTTTTTTCCCGAATGACAACTTGATCACACCGTCGGCGTTCAGATCGTCGGGCGTGATGAGGCGTGCGTCATCAACAATCGGGACGTCATTCAGCTTCAACCCGCCACCTTTGATTTGCCGGCGTGCCTCGCCGTTGGATTTCACGAGACCGGCGGAAACAAATGCTGTTAGGACACCGAGGCCGCTGGTTAGCACATCAGAGGCAATATCAATGCTTGGCAGGTCCGTTGCCGCCTGACCTTTTTCGAATGTCAGGCGGGCCGTCTCAGATGCTTTTTCCGCCGCAGCACGGCCGTGAATGAGCGCTGTCGTTTCTGTGGCCAATGCTTTCTTGGCTTCGTTGATGTCTTGTCCTTGAAGTGCGGCAAGACGTGCGATCTCATCCATCGGAAGTGTTGTGAAAAGCTTGAGGAAGCGTTCGACGTCCGCATCCTCGGTGTTGCGCCAGTATTGCCAGTAGTCGTAGGGCGAAAGCTGGTCCGGATTCAGCCAGATGGCGCCGGATGCCGTTTTTCCCATTTTTGCACCCGACGCGGTGGTCAGCAGTGGGCAAGTCAGGGCGTAGAGCTGGTGCGTTCCCATGCGGCGGCCCAGATCAATCCCGGTGATGATGTTACCCCATTGGTCCGAACCACCCATCTGGAGATTACAGCCGTGCTCTTTTGCCAGCACGACGTAGTCGTAGGCCTGGAGCAGCATGTAATTGAACTCAATGAAGGAGAGTTCTTGTTCGCGCTCCAGCCGCAGCTTTGCCGAATCCATCGTCAACATGCGGTTGACTGAAAAATGCCTGCCGACATCGCGCAAGAAGTCGATGTAGTTGAGTGGGCTCAGCCAATCTGTGTTGTCGACCATCGCCGCGTCGTGGCGGCCTTCACCAAACTGGATGAGTTTTTCGAATACGATTTTAAGGCTGTCTTTGTTCGCGTTGATTTCTTCGGGTGTCCGCAACTGCCTTGTTTCGTCTTTTCCCGACGGGTCTCCGACGCGTGTTGTGCCGCCGCCCATCAGCGCGATCGGTTTGCCAGCGCCGGTTTCCTGAAGCCAATGCAGCATCATGATTGAAAGCAGCGAACCGACATGCAGAGAGGGGGCCGTGCAGTCATAACCGACGTACGTAATGAGTTCGCCCTTGGCCGCTAAAGCGTCGACGCCCGCAATATCAGAGCACTGGTGAATGAATCCACGCTCGGTCAAAAGGCGCAGGAAGTCGGAGGAGATGGTGTGGTCGGGGCTGGTCATGGTGGTTGTTGCTCGGTCCGATTGCGTGCGCAAGTTGTCTGCGCCGTATGCGCATGGTTCTTTACTGGGTCAGGGTTACGCGGTGGTTAGGTGTTCTGCGTCAGTTACCCGTCGTATAGGCGTGTGGCTGGTTGCGGTCCAGAGGACGGTATGTCTTGCATCTTGGATGAACCTGTTGGATCGCTGCGTGTTGACGTGGCTCTTTTCGGCTGCTGGTTGCTTGCTGCTGGCTACGGGGGGGGACGACACCAAAAAGGAAACGATAGATGACAGAAACGCTGACGGCGCTGGGCTTGATGAGCGGAACATCGATGGATGGGATCGATGTGGCGCTGATCGAGACGGACGGTGAGCGGCATATCGTGCGTGGGCCGTCTATGACGTTCCCCTATGGTGCTGAGGCGCGCGGACAGATCAGTCAGGCTTTGGGGCATGCGCGATCGATCACGTCACGCGAGCAAAGGCCTGGACGGTTGCCAGATGTGGAGCGGGTGGTGACCGAACATCATGCCGCGGCCGTTCTGGCCTTCATGCGGAGACGCAAAATTGACCGTTCACGTGTGGATGTTGTCGGTTTTCATGGGCAGACGGTGCTGCATAGGCCTGAGGATGGGCTGAGTGTCCAGCTTGGGGATGCGTCACTGCTGGCAGAGCTGATCCAATTACCTGTGGTGGCGGATTTGCGGGTGGCCGATCTTGAAGCTGGAGGTCAAGGTGCCCCATTGGCCCCGATCTATCATTGGGCGTCAGCTGGAACACTGGATGCGCGTCCGCTGGCGGTTTTGAATATCGGTGGTGTTGCCAACGTGACCTTTGTTGGCGCGGACACCGACGCTGCCGACGGCGTCGTTGGAGGGGCGCCACTGCCGGACATCGTAGCCTTCGATACCGGGCCTGGTAATGCGCTCATTGATGACTGGATGCTCAAAAAAACCGGTCAAAACTGTGATCTGGATGGGGCAGCTGCAGCGCGCGGGACCGTGCACGACAACGTTGTGCAGTTTTATACGAACCACGACTTTTTTGCCAAACCCCCGCCGAAGTCGCTGGATCGGAATGCCTTCTACTGGGACATGATGGAGTGGATGGAGACAGACGATGGTGCTGCAACGCTGACCGCTTTCACTGCCGAAGCGGTGGCACGTGCATGTGCCTTGCTTCCTGAAACGCCCAAAAAGTGGATTGTTACGGGAGGCGGGCGGCGCAACCCGACGCTGCTGCGGTTTTTGCAGGAACGCCTAACGGGCCAGGTTTTGGTGGCAGAAGATGTCGGCTGGGACGGCGACGGGGTTGAGGCTGAAGCGTGGGCGTATCTGGCTATTCGAAGCCTGAAGGGCCTGCCGATATCGTTTCCCCGGTCCACGGGTGCACCAAACGCCATGACCGGGGGTATCGTTTATCCTGCGAGAGACCCGCTGGCTTCTGCCAGGGGCTGATGCGGCGGACGTTCATTTTGGGTTCCCGGCGCCAGCGTCGTGATCATGCCGACAAGTCCGTCCGTGATCTGTGCCAGTGCTGAACAATTGACGTTGGCGGGTATGTCGTCAAGCCGGTGGTAATACGGGTTCCGGAAAGGTGCCGTGTCGGTGATCATCAAGGCTGGAATGCCGAACTGATTGAAAGACCAATGGTCGGACAGATCGATGCCTGGGATGACGCCAGGGGCGATGCCGCCGATGCTTGGAAAGGTGGCTGTGTCACGGAAGGCTTTGGTTGCTGCATGGGTAAATGCGCGTGCTTTTGGCAGGCCGACGAAGGCAATAAAATCACCACGATCCGGATAGATGTGGTCGAAGGGAAACGGGAAGTGCTGTGTCCCTTTCTGGTCAGAAAAGTAGCCCAGTGTTTCCAGGGCCATCATGCCACTGACGCGGTCCCCTCTTTTGACGAGTAACTCGGCAAAGCGCCAACTCCCCATGTCCGGTGTCTTGCAATAGGGCGCTTCCTCGTTGACGAAAAACGCAAGTTTGATGTTCTGGTTTGCGGGCTGGAAGCCGCGCAGGTCACGGCAGATTTCGAGGAGTGCTGCTACGCCGCTGCCGTTGTCGTTCGCCCCGGGACTGTGGCCGGCGCTGTCATAGTGAGCACCGATAACGAGCGTTTCGCGTTCGGTTTGTCCGGGTTCCAATGTATCTGAAGCCTGGATGGCGGTCGGTGCGGAGTGGTCGGCCTTCAGGCAGACACTGATGTTGCGCACGGGCGTGTTGCCATCCACGATGAAGGATTGGATGTCGGGCTCATAGCCAAAGTCGGACAGGGTCTTAACAACGTAGTCCGCGGCCATTTCCAGTGCGGCATAATGATGTGTGTTGTGCGGGACGGTGGCGATGGATCTGAGATGCGTTCGCAGTCGATTGACGCGCGCACTTTGTGACGGGCTGGATTCGGTTGGTCGACGTTGCGGGCGATCGATCAGAGGAAAGACAAGCGCATAGCGCAACGTCAGATAAACACCGGCTGCGGCGGCAAGAGCTACGATCAGGATTGTTATGAATGTGGTCACCTGACCGCTCCTGACCGCAGAATAATGAACTAACCAATCATTACACCGATCATAACAGTTCGACCTATTCGAGACGTTTACGCATTCGATCGCATTTGAGCACGCGCCTTAAGGGACTGTTTACGCAAGCGGCAAGCGCAAGCCACGGCCTGAGTGGTCAGACCATGGCTTTGACGTTGATATGGCGAGTTTTATCCCGACCGGAATGATGAGGCTGTGATGAAGCTGCCGCGTACGGTTCAGTGCACGCAGCTCACTCTTCCTCGCCGGTAGCATCATCCTTGGGGGCTTCTTTTGCAGCCGCCGGCGGGGCGAGACGCTCAAGCAATCGGTCTCGCTTGGTCTCGCGTGGCGGCATGGCGAGGCGCATATCGACGTAGCTGCCGACGATGGCCGTCAGTTCATCGACTTTGTTTTCGAAGAAATGGTTGGCGCCAGGGACGACCTCGTGATCGATTTTGATGCCTTTTTGGGTTTTCAGCTTTTGAGTGAGTTCTCCGACTGAAGCGGATGGCACCACACGGTCATTGTCACCGTTGATCATCAAGCCAGATGATGGACACGGCGCCAGAAACGAAAAGTCATAGAGATTTGACGGCGGGGCGACACAGATAAACCCCTCGATCTCCGGGCGGCGCATCAAAAGCTGCATGGCGATCCAGGTTCCAAAGGAGACCCCTGCAATCCAGCATGTGCGGGCATCCGGTTTGATGATTTGAAGCCAGTCCAGGGCGGAGGCTGCGTCTGCCAGTTCACCGGGACCGCCGTCCCAGAAGCCTTGCGAGCGCCCGACGCCGCGGAAGTTGAAGCGCAGGACGGAAAATCCGCGCGCAACAAACGTGTGGTAGAGCGCGTAGACGACCTGATTGTTCATCGTCCCGCCGAATGTCGGGTGGGGATGCAGGATCAAGGCGATGGGACTGTCTGATGCGCCCTCGTGGTGATAGCGGGCTTCAAGTCGTCCTGCGGGGCCATTGATGATCAGTTCGGGCATGTGGTGATGTTTGCTCTTGTGGTTTGATGATTGGGCTTAATTTGGTGCGCGTCGCGCTGTGCCGAAAGGGGCTCGGCGGAGTTGGTGTATTGCGATTTCAATTCCGGCACGCGGTTTTTAAGTCGAGATGTGTCGTCGACCCTCATGATCGTTGTTGACTTCGCCCTTCGACCTCACGCGCTACAAAACCGTCAAGCATGCTGCGGCCGCCGTCGCTGATGCCGGTCCCGGGGCCGGACCGGTGTCAGGGACGTTCGCGTGCCGATGGGGTCTCTAGCGGTCAGCGTTTTGGGACTTGCTTGACTTTCTTTAGCAGATTTCTAATCTGCCGCTACTTTAGAACCGTTCTATATTCCGTAACCTGCAGCCGACGCAGATCGATGTGCCGTCTTCTGTCACATTTATGTGGGGGCTGCGTCAATGGTTCCGGGTTGTCTCCGCGGTTGCTGCGGTTGGTGATCTCGTGGCGGCGACGTTCAATCTTCGGCCGTGCGACGGCGTGATCTAAATGGCGCGGGATGTTTTCTTTTTGGGCTTTGATGGTGTTGGTGCTGCGAGCGCGATGATGGATAGTCGGCGAACATACCTGGACTACAACGCGACGTCGCCGTTGCGGCCAGGTGTTCGCGATGTTTTCGTGGACGCGTTGTCCTGCTTTGGGAACCCATCATCCGTGCACACGGAGGGCCGGCAGGCGCGAGCACTGGTCGCAAAAGCCCGGAAACAGGTTGCCGATCTGATAGGCGGGCAAGCAAGCGACGTGTCATTTTGTGGTTCGGCGACGGAAGCCTTGAACATGGTTATCCGTGCCGGTTGGGATTGCGTGATCACACTGGCCAGCGAGCATGCAGCCGTTTTGGAGCCGGCAAAGGGTTGCGGAGCGGATCACTACACTGTCGGCGTTACTCCCGATGGATTGGTTGATCTGTCTGACTTGGCCGCCGCTTTGGCGCGCGCTGGTGGCTCGGGGTTGCGCACCCTGGTCTGTGTTCAGGCCGCAAATAACGAGACCGGCGTTCTGCAGCCGATTGATGAGGTGGCCGCGATCTGCCGGGAGGCTGGAGCGCTGGTGCTGTGCGACGCGGTTCAGGTGGCTGGGAAGCTGTCCTTCGATGTCACGGACGCTGGCGTCGACTTTGCTGTGATATCTGCCCACAAACTGGGCGGTATGAAAGGTGTGGGTGCGGTCTGGGCCCGGCCAGGGTTAACGCTTGCGCCGCTTGTTTCGGGCGGTGGCCAGGAAAAGGGCCTGCGTGGCGGGACGGAAAACGTTGCAGCGATTGCGGCATTCGGGGCCGCAGCAGAAATTATTGCTGGTTTGCTTGAAACCAAGGGCGGCGGCTGCCACGTACAGGAAGCCTTCGAGACGTCGCTACTTGAGGTTACGCCCGGCGGCGTTGTGGTCGGTCAACGTGCACCAAGGCTGCCGAACACAACCTGCATAGCCGTTCCCGGTCGGGCTGCGGAGACACTTGTCATCGGACTGGATTTGGCGGGCTTTGCCGTGAGTGCAGGTGCGGCGTGTTCGTCTGGGAAGGTTTCACGCAGCCATGTGTTGGACGCTATGGGCCTTGGGAAAGAATTGGGTTCGGGAGAGGAACTGAGCGCGTCGGCCATCCGTATTAGTTGGGGATGGGAGACGACGCAAGACGATCTCGACCGGTTTATCTCCGTTTGGTCGCAGACGGTTACGTCTTCTAAGGGTTACAGGCAAGTCGCCTGATCGCATGGATTAGTTGCAGACGTTTTTGAGCCGGTAAAGGCCGGAAACGATGAAGGAGAACGCAGGATGCCAGCCGTCCAGGAAACAATCGAACACGTCAAAGAAATCGATGTCGATAAGTACAAGTACGGCTTTGAAACAGACATCGAATCCGTCAAGGCCCCGAAAGGTTTGGACGAAGACACGATCCGTTTCATCTCCGCAAAGAAGGACGAACCGGCTTGGATGCTGGAATGGCGGCTGGATGCCTATGAGCGCTGGCAGTCCATGACAGAGCCCATGTGGGCAAAGGTTGATTATCCCAAGATCGACTTCCAGGACCTTTATTACTATGCCGCGCCGAAAAGCACGGAAGGGCCAAAGAGCCTGGACGAGGTCGACCCTGAACTTTTGGAGACTTACGCAAAGCTTGGCATCCCGCTCAAGGAGCAGGAAGTTCTGGCCGGCGTGCAAGGTGCGCGCGTCGCCGTTGATGCCGTGTTCGACTCCGTATCCGTTGTGACCACGTTCAAGGAAGAGTTGAAAAAAGCCGGTGTCATCTTCTGCTCGATGTCGGAAGCGGTGAAGGATCACCCCGACCTGATCAAAAAGTACCTCGGCTCAGTTGTGCCCAAGTCGGACAACTACTTCGCGGCATTGAACTCGGCTGTGTTTTCCGATGGGTCGTTTGTGTACATCCCCGAAGGTGTGCGCTGCCCGATGGAGCTGTCCACGTATTTCCGTATTAACGAGAAGAACACTGGTCAGTTCGAACGGACATTGATCATCGCAGAAAAAGGCTCGTACGTGTCCTACCTCGAAGGCTGTACGGCACCGATGCGGGATGAAAACCAGTTGCACGCAGCTGTTGTTGAGCTGGTTGCGCTGGACGATGCCGAGATCAAGTATTCAACGGTTCAGAACTGGTATCCCGGCGATAAGGACGGCAAGGGCGGCATCTACAATTTTGTCACGAAACGCGGCGATTGCCGGGGTGATAATTCCAAGATTTCCTGGACCCAGGTCGAGACCGGTTCAGCCATTACATGGAAGTATCCGTCCTGCATCCTGCGCGGTGATAACTCCCGTGGCGAGTTCTACTCGATCGCTGTTTCGAACGGCAGACAGCAGGTCGACAGCGGCACCAAGATGATCCACCTCGGCAAGAACACGTCCAGCCGCATCATTTCGAAGGGTATCGCTGCTGGTCGGTCCGACAACACCTATCGCGGGTTGGTGTCGGCGCATCGCAAGGCAACGAACGCGCGGAATTTCACACAGTGCGACAGCCTGCTGATCGGTAATGCCTGTGGTGCGCACACCGTTCCCTACATCGAGGCGAAGAACTCAACGGCGCACTTCGAGCATGAGGCGACAACATCCAAGATCTCGGATGACAAGTTGTTTTATTGCCGGCAACGCGGGCTGACGGAAGAAGAGGCCGTGGCCCTCATCGTCAACGGGTTCGTTCGTGACGTGATCCAGCAACTTCCGATGGAATTCATGGCGGAAACGCAGCGGTTGATCGGGATCTCGCTTGAAGGTTCGGTTGGCTAAGTGGGACGTTTGAACATGGGTCGTTTTCGCGGAACACCGCAGCAGATTGTGCGCCAGCTGGAAGACGAGGCGAATGCGGCTGCACGTGCTTACGAAGAAGCTGTGCAGGACAACGAACGTTCGTACCGGGTCGGTCGGATGGAAGACTTGATCGATGATCTGTCTGAGCGGTTAGAGGCGCTCGAATTGGCGCGGTTGGAGAGCCTCGGCGTGGCACTCGATGACACCACCGATGGCGTCTTAATCTTGCGGCGGGGTTTGTCTGCTTTCGAGGTGCGGGCACGTGACGACATGTCGATTTCGGTGAATGGCAAGATTGTCCGGCCGAACCCCGAGTTCCCCGTGCTGACAGATGATCTTTATGACGATGTCATGCTGCACGTGATTGCGTGGCTCGACCCATCTCGGGCGGGTCCGAAGAGGTTCGGCAATGTCTGATGGTGGGTCTGGCAAGACCGAGCAGTCGGGAGCCCAGGCCGGTGGTGAAGACTACTACTGGTTCAAGCCGAAACATCACGGCTACGGTGCCGTCCCTAAGACATGGCAGGGTTGGCTGGCGATGGGTGGGTTTGCCGTTTTCGTCGCGCTGGTCTCGGTTCCGTTTCTGGCGGGCTTGCCGGATGAGCATCGGACCTTGGGAATGTTGGTCTGGGCCGGTGCATTCTTATTCATGGTCTGGCGGTTTCTCGAATTCGTGAAAGCCCGCACTGACGGTGAGTGGCTGTGGCGGCACAAGGGAGAACCCTACAAATCAATGTTGTTGAAGACTGACGATGTCGACAAGACGTGACGCAACCCGACGGACCTGGATGATTTGAGAGACGACGATCGCGCTTGAAGGTGACCGGGATGGCCGTGGGCCAAATGGTCGGGTTCAGGTTTATCGGCCATCACGAATGGGATCGGCCAAAGACATTCGGCGCAGAGGCGCCTGGTTTACAAACGGAAGAGATGTGATGCTTGAGATCAAAAACCTGCATGTGAAAATCGCTGAAGACGACAAGCCAATCCTCAAAGGGATCGACCTGACCGTTCCCAAGGGTGAAGTCCACGCGATTATGGGGCCGAATGGGTCGGGTAAGTCGACACTCGCTTATGTGCTGGCTGGCCGTGATGACTACGAAGTGACCGACGGCGACGTGCTTTGGAATGGTGAAAGCATTCTCGATATGGAACCGGAAGAGCGGGCAGCTTCAGGCGTGTTCCTGGCGTTCCAATATCCGATGGAAATTCCCGGCGTGGCCGGTTTGACCTTCCTTCGGACGGCCGTAAATTCCCTCCGCAAAAGACGTGGCATCGAAGAACTGACGACACCTGCGTTCATGAAGCTCGTGAAGGAAAAGGGAAGCGACCTCAACATCGATATCGAAATGCTGAAGCGGCCGGTAAACGTCGGCTTTTCGGGCGGTGAGAAAAAGCGCTCGGAAATTTTGCAGATGGCGATGCTGGAACCAACGCTTTGCGTTTTGGACGAGACGGATTCCGGGCTTGATATTGACGCGCTCAAGGTGGTGTCCGATGGGGTCAACGCCTTGCGCGGACCGGAAAAGTCCATGTTGGTGATCACGCATTACCAGCGTTTGCTGAACCACATTGTTCCCGACAAAGTTCACGTCCTGGCCCACGGCAAGATCCAACGCTCGGGCGATAAGGCACTGGCATTGGAACTGGAAAAATCCGGCTACGCCGAATACGGCGAGAAAGCTGCCTGACCGGGCACGCGCGGAAACGCGTAGAGTTTGGTGCGCTGCGGCGCAGAGGCAGGCGCTAAGGAGGCGCAACATGAGCGTGGCAATAATGAAGACCAAGGCTGAACAGGCTTTTAGTGATGCATACTCCCAGGTGGCCGAGCAGTTGCCGGGGTCAGATGACGTGCGTGTCCTCCGGAAAAAAGCGATCGGTGAGTTTGACGCTCTCGGACTGCCGCATCGGAGGATCGAAGAGTGGAAGTACACCGATTTGCGCAACCAGCTGAAGGAAGCGCTGCCTGTCGGTATTAGTGATGAGACGACTTTGACGATTGCTGACGTGATCGTCGCGCTCGGGCCATTTGCACACGTTGATGCGCACCGGGCGGTGATCGTGAACGGCCGGTTCCGCGGGGAGCTGTCGAGCCTTCAAGATGTCAGCGGCGTTGAGGTGCGGTCGGTTGCTGACGCGCTGGGGACGACGAGTGAAGCTTTGAAAAGCCGGTCGGCTCCGCGCGACGACGCCGTGTTGGCGCTGAATACGGCGTATGTGACCGATGGCGTGATGCTGGACATTGCGAACGGCACCACCTTGCAGAAGCCCTTGATGCTGGTCCATCTGCGGGCTGGGAAGGCTGCGCAGTTCAACGCTATCCGGCATGTCATCTCAGTTGGAGATGAAGCGGATGCCTCGATCATCGAAGCGTTTGTGACACTTCCCGGGGCAGCGCGAGATGGACAGGTCAATGCAGCCAGCGATGTCACCGTTGGCGATGGCGCGACGCTGCATCACGTGAAGCTGTGCTCTGATACAGGTGCCGTGACACACTTGGCCAACTGGATGGTCAACCTGGGAGCTTCGTGTACCTATCGCGGTTTTCTTCAAACACAGGGTGTCAGCCTGGCGCGGCATCAAGTGTTGGCGACGTTCAACGGCGAGGATGCCAAGCTCGACCTGTCAGGTGCCTTCCTGGGGGCAGACCAGGATCACATCGACATGACGGTTGTGGTCAATCACGACGTCCCGGGATGTGAAAGCCGGGAATTGTTCAAAGGGGTGTTGCAGGACCGGGCACGTGGTGTCGTCCAAGGTAAGGTCGTTGTGCAGCCGATTGCCCAGAAGACCGATGGCAAGCAGATGGCGCAGGTTTTGATGTTGTCGCCGGATACGGAGTTCGATTCAAAGCCCGAGCTTGAAATCTACGCGGATGATGTTGCATGCGGCCATGGGTCGACGGTGGCTGAAATTGACGCCGATCTGTTGTTCTACTGCAGGTCACGCGGCATACCGGACGCAATGGCTCGGGTCTTGTTAACCGAATCGTTCATCGCTGAGGCCATCGAGCAGGTTGAGATTGAACCCATCCAAGACGCCTTGATGGCATCTGCTCGTGAGTGGCTGGAGACAGCAACGCGCCGGACCTGATGACCCTGTTGTGATGTCTTTCGATGAACTTTGTAGCTACGAGACGCGGCTCACGATTGGCCGCTGGCCACCCTCAACTGAATGACGTGAGGTGGATTTGGGATTGGAAGGAATTGGAATGGACGCAGGTTTAAAAACGCCCGATCAAGCGGTGTTCGGTGAGAGCCAAGTTCCGTTTGATGTGGAGCGTGTACGCGCTGACTTTCCGATTCTTTTCCGTGAAGTCTATGGCAAGCCACTGGTCTATCTCGACAACGGTGCGTCGGCGCAGAAACCGCAGTCGGTGTTGGAGGCGATGGACCACTTCTACCGGTTCGAATACGCCAATGTTCATCGTGGGCTGCACTACCTCTCGAACGCCGCAACGTCGAAATTCGAAGAGGCGCGTGAGACGACACGTCGTTTTTTGAATGCCTCCAGCGTTGATGAGATCATCTTCACGCGGAACGCGACGAGTGCCATCAACCTGGTTGCTCAGTCGTACGGCGGGATGGTGCTGGGTGAAGGTGATGAGGTGGTGTTGTCCATCATGGAGCACCACTCAAACATCGTCCCATGGCATTACCATCGCGAGCGTTCGGGTGCTGTCTTGAAGTGGGCACCCATCGCTGATGATGGAACGTTTCTTCTTGAGGAATTTGAAGAGCTCCTGACCGAGCGCACAAGGATTGTCGCCATTACGCATATGTCGAATGTGCTGGGGACGGTCGTGCCGATCAAAGAGATCGTCCGGATTGCACATGCTCGCGGCATTCCGGTTTTGGTCGATGGGACGCAGGGTGCGGTGCATTCCCGTGTCGATGTCCAGGAGCTGGGCTGCGACTTCTATGTGTTCACCGGTCACAAGGCCTATGGGCCGTCTGGGATTGGGGTACTTTATGCGAAGAAAGCGCTGCTCGATTCTATGCCACCCTACGAAGGCGGTGGCGAAATGATCGAGACGGTGAGTGTTGACAAGGTCACCTATAACGAACCGCCGCATAGGTTTGAAGCTGGCACGCCTGCCATTGTCGAAGCAGTCGGTCTTGGTGCGTCGTTGAACTACATGATGCAGATCGGGCGGGACCAGATCGCAGCGCATGAGCAGGACATCAGCGCCTACGCGCACGAGAGGCTGCGGGAGTTCAACTGGCTGACGATCCATGGCACAGCACCGGGCAAGGGCGCGATCGTGTCGTTCAGCGTCGAGGGCCTGCATCCGCACGATGTCTCGACAATTGTTGACCGCGCCGGAGTTGCTGTTCGAGCCGGTCACCATTGTGCGCAGCCGCTGATGGATCGTCTCGGTGTGCCTGCAACGTGCCGTGCGTCATTCGCAATGTACAATACACGCGAAGACGTGGACCGCTTCGTCGATGCGTTACAGCGTGCACGCGAGTTCTTTGCGTGATAGTCGGACACGGAGTTTGACGACAATAACGTCCGGAATAGCGGGTCTCAGAACCGCGAAGTCGGAATGAGGAGCGTGTTGCCATGAGCGAGATAACCGAAAAGCCGAAAACGGAATTGCACGTTGATGAGACCAGTGAGGCTGTTGCGGCGGTCGTAGAGGCACCGGTTAACGACGCGCCGGCTGGTGAGGCTGCTGGTGGCGAACAGGAGGGCGATGGCGCGGCGATTGCTGCATCACCCCCGACAGTTGCCGAGGGCGGAACCCCGGTTGACGGCTCCGCGCTCTCACAAGAAGAGCTGGATGATCTGACCGAAAAGATCATCGGTGCACTCAAGACCGTTAACGACCCGGAGATCCCGACGGACATTTATGAGTTGGGGCTGGTTTATCGGATCGACATTGGCGATGCGCGTGAGGTTGAGGTGGACATGACGTTGACCGCACCCGCCTGCCCGGTCGCTGGTGAGATGCCGCAGTGGGTTGAAGATGCCGTCGGCGCCGTTCCCGGCGTGGGACCGGTCAAGGTTAATCTGGTCTTCGATCCGCCATGGGACATGGGCCGGATGTCGGATGAAGCACGGCTTGCGGTTGGCATGTTTTAATTCGTTTGGCGAAGGTCTTAGCCTTCGACTCTCGCAAATCAGTCGTTCTGCGCTATATTGATACATGTACGATCTGCCGTTGCAGAGGACCCAACAATATGACGACTGCTACTCGAACCAGACCTCAGGTGATGACTCTGACAGATGCTGCCGTTGAGCGCATTCGGTCCATTGTGGCAGATCGCGATGGTGTCATAGGCCTGCGCATTGGCGTGAAAAAGGGTGGCTGTGCCGGCATGGAGTACACCATGGACTGGGCCGAGACACAGGATAAGTTCGATGAAGTTGTTGAGGCGCAGGGCGTCAAGGTGCTGATCGAACCGATGGCGGTCATGTATCTGCTTGGAACGCAGATGGACTATACAGTCGATAAACTGGCGTCTGGTTTCGTGTTCAACAATCCAAACCAACAAAGCGCATGTGGTTGCGGTGAGAGCGTCAACCTCGTCCCGGCCACCGGCGAGGGGCTGCTGGAAAAGGCCGACTGAAGCCTGTTTGCTTTCGTGGAGTCGCAAAGCAGGCTCTCAGCTCTTGATTTGGAGCATGTTCCGGGTGGAAAACCGCGTACACTTTTCCTGAACATGCTCTAAGGCGCCGCGCCGCCATGGATTGGGTGGCTGCTGGAGTTGCGTCGCTGGCTGGTCCGTTCACTTGAAAAAAGCGAGCCACCGGGGACCTTCGTTCCAGCCGTATTGGTATCACTTTTTGATAGAATGTTGTTTCAGACCTGAGCGGTGCAAACTTGGCCATGCTCGCGTTGACCCGTTCGCACCACCCAAGCCATGGGCATGTGAATTTCCAAATGACCAAGCTGAGCGACTTTGAAGCTCACATTGCTGATCTTCTCGCGCCCGTTGGACCGGTGAAATTCCGTCGTATGTTCGGCGGCTCTGGGGTGTACGCCGGAGACCGGATGTTCGGTCTCATTGCGTCTGACACGCTCTATCTCAAGACAGATGCGCACTCGGTCGATGCGTTCGAGGCGGCGGGCTCTGACCCTTTCACCTTTGAAGCTAAGGGCAGAAAACCGATCAGGATGTCCTATTGGCGTATCCCAGACGACGCCCTGGATGATGGCGACGCATTTTGCAAATGGGCATGCCTTGCAATCGAGGCCGCTCGGCGCGCGCCATCAAAGAAAACCTAGATCTTCACGATGCTCGACCGTCGCATGACACGCATTTCTGAATGTCATGTCATCCGGTGGCCAAGTTCGTTCATTCCGCAGCGGCCTTGGCCTTGGTTTCGCGCGCCTGATCAGGCGCTTCAGTTGTGTCTGACGACTTGTCAGGTTTTGACGTCGGGCGTTTTACGGGCCGACGCAGAAACGCTGGAATGTTGTCAGCAAACCCTGCCTCGGGCGCGCGCAAGGCCTCCCCGTTGTCGGCGGTTGTCTTTTGCCCGCGTGATGGACGGCCACGCGCTGATTTGCGACCGCCGCCGTCGGCAGATTTCGACTTGCGTTGTTGCTGTGCCGGTGCATCTGAAGCTGAAGCGTGTGCCGAGACTGTCTCGCGATCCGATGACCGATTGTTATCATTTCGCGGTGCGCGATCTGGACGGCGGCCGCGTCTGGGTCTTTCGTTCGAAATGGTCGGCTGATCGGTTCCAGGTTGAGCGACACCTTTGATCGCAGGCTCTGAATGCGTTGCTGCGGCGCTAGGTGGTTGTTGCGCATCGGAGGTTGCGTTGCGCCCTGACGACCTGCGGCGTTCGCCGCCACGGGCACGGCTTTCGCGTTTGCCCTCGGTGTCTCCGCCGCGATCGGAGCTCTTGTTGCGACCACCCCGGCTGGAAGCTGATTGGTCCGATGCGGACGAGGATGGTTTGCCCCGGCTGCTGCCGCCACGGCGGCGCTTGCGGGATTTTGAGGCTTCGCGGTCTTCATCGGTTGGTGCGTCACCGACCCACTCCACCGCGTCGCCGGTAATTTTTTCGATATCGCCGAGGCGTCCGAGTTCATCGATGGTCACAAGCGAGAACGCTGCGCCTTCCTTGCCTGCGCGACCTGTACGCCCGATCCGGTGCACATAGTCTTCGGATTGCTTTGGAAGGTCGAAATTGAAGACATGACTGACGTCTGGAATGTCGAGCCCGCGTGCCGCGACGTCGCTGGCGGCCAGCAATAGGATTTCACCACTGCGGAACTTGTCGAGTGTTTCCGTGCGGCTTCGCTGGTCCATGTCACCGTGCAGACAACCGGCGTTAAAGCCATGTTTGGTCAGCGATTTTTCGAGAATGGCCACATCACGTTTGCGGTTGCAGAAAATGATCGCGTTTTTCAATTTCGCGTCGCGGATAATTTCACGAAGGATTTCCCGTTTGGCCCAGTCGTCGCCGTCGGGGCAGAATTTAAACCGCTGGGTGATGGTCTGTGCCGTCGTCGCGGGGCGAGCCACTTCGATACGTTGTGGCGAATTCATGAATTGATCCACCAATCGTGTGATCTCTGGTGGCATGGTTGCTGAGAAAAACAACGTCTGACGCTTCGGTGGCAAAAGTTTACAGATTTTCTCGATGTCAGGGATGAAGCCCATGTCCAGCATGCGGTCGGCTTCGTCGATGACCAAGATTTCAACGCCCATCAACATCACGCGGCCACGTTGAAAATGATCAATGAGACGGCCGGGTGTCGCGATCAACACATCGACGCCGCGATCGAGCTTTTTGGTTTGCTCGTCCATCGAAACGCCGCCGATGAGCAGTGCGAGGTTGAGCTTATGGTTGACCCCATACTTTTCGAAACTCTGCGCCACCTGAGCGGCCAGTTCCCTGGTCGGGGCGAGGATCAATGAGCGCGGCATGCGAGCCCGAGCGCGGCCAGTTTCCAGGCGCGAAATCATCGGAAGTGTGAATGACGCTGTTTTGCCCGTCCCCGTCTGGGCGATGCCGAGCACGTCCTTGCCGGTTAATGCGACGGGAATGGCTTCAGCTTGGATAGGCGTGGGGGTTGTGTAACCCGCGTCGTCTATGGCGGCCTGGACCTTGGCGGAAAGCCCAAGGTCGGCAAAGGTGGTCGATTGCAAAAGTTCAGTTCTCCAAAATGATCCGTTCAGCCTGTGGCGGTGCCTATGATGCTGACTGAGATCCTCGTCATCATCGATGCTTCGTTACGCATCGGGATGGGTCACCCTCAGACCTCTGAGGTGTTCTGCGGAAATCCTGATCCCAGGACTCAAGCGTCAGACAATTTTATTGTCAGACCTCCGCGGTCCTGCGCGGCAGGGGCGTGCACTATCGTGGCACGCTCTTTCCCTTGCCCGACCAAGGCACAAATGCTGGGATTACGCAAGGTTTGGCGGTGGGCCATATGGTCTCAAAACGTATGATGTGGCCCGAATGCTGTGGGTTTGTGGTCCAATTCAGCCGACTTGCCCAGTCTGAGGCCTTTTAAACCCTAAGACCGCCTTGCCTCCAGCCTTTCGGTCAACCGGCCGATGTGCGCAGTCCTCACGGCATTTGCGGGCCAATATTGGGCGATCAACTGCACCTAACGATCCATTAATCTAAAGATTTTTGGCCGCTGGAATTAGGGTCAAATATCCAAATCCTTAGCGAAAGCAGCACGGTCCTGGATGAAGCGGAAGCGGGCCTCCGGTTTTGATCCCATCAGCGCGTTGACGGCGTCTTGAACTGTGGCTTCGGCCTCATCGCCCACCTCGACGCGCAACATGATACGGGTCTTTTCGTCCATAGTGGTTTCTTTGAGCTGGCTGGCGTTCATTTCGCCGAGGCCTTTAAACCGGCTCACTTCGACTTTTTGGTTGGGCTTGAATTCGTTTTTCATGATCTCGGCGCGATGTGCTTCATCGCGGGCGTAAAACGATTTTGCGCCGTGGGTGAGTTTGAACAGCGGCGGGACGGCCAGATACAGGTGACCGTTTTTGATCAGGTCAGGCATCTGCTGATAAAAAAAGGTGATGAGAAGGGATGCAATGTGCGCACCGTCGACGTCAGCGTCGGTCATGATAATCACGCGTTCATAGCGCAGATCATCGTCATTATAACTCCGCCCGATGCCAGCCCCGAGGGCTTGGATGAGATCCGACAACAGCTGATTTTGAGCCAGCTTTGCTGAAGACGCATTTGCGACGTTCAGAATTTTACCGCGCAGCGGCAGTACGGCCTGGCTTTCGCGCTTTCGTGCGCTTTTCGCCGATCCACCAGCTGAGTCGCCTTCGACGATGAAGATTTCCGTGCCTGCCGCCTTTTGTATCGTGCAGTCCGCAAGCTTGCCGGGAAGGCGGAGTTTCCGCGTGGCCGATTGACGGCTGATCTCCTTGTCGCGGCGTCGCTTAAGGCGTTCTTCAGCCTGCTGGATGGTCCATTCCATCAGCTTAGCTGCCTGCGTAGGCGCGCTGGTCAGCCAGTGATCGAAGGCGTCACGGACCGTGTTTTCCACAATGCGGGCGGCTTCCTGGGTCGCCAGTTTGTCCTTGGTCTGTCCCTGGAATTCGGGCTCGCGGATGAAGACTGACAGCATACTGGCTGCTGTGCTCATCACATCATCGGCGGTGATCTGGGATGCTTTTTTGTTATTGGTCAGTTCGCCGTAATTGCGCAATCCACGGGTCAGGGCCTGGCGCAGCCCCTGCTCGTGCGTGCCACCTTCGCCCGTCGGGATCGTGTTGCAATAGGAGCGGGAAAAGCCGTCGTCGTTGATCCAAGAAACGGCCCATTCAACGGTGCCGTGACCGCCTTCTTTTTCGACGCGGCCAGCGAATATTGCCGGCATGATGCGCGTCTTGCCCTCGATCGTGGCGCCCAGAAAATCCTGCAGGCCACCGGGGAAGTGGAAGGTGGCCGTCTCCGGCGTTGTGTCCTTGATGATCGATGGATCGCAGGACCAGCGGATTTCGACACCGCCGAACAGATAGGCCTTCGACCGCGCCATGGTGTGCAGCCGGGCGGGTTTGAACGTCGTGCCTTTGCCGAAAATTTGCGCGTCGGGCTTGAAAGTAACCTTGGTACCGCGACGGTTCTTGATGGAGCCGAGTTTCTCGAGCTTCGTTTCGGGGGTGCCCCGTGAAAACACCATGCGGTAGAGCTGTTGTCCGCGGGCGACTTCAACTTCAAGACGTTCAGACAAGGCGTTGACTACGGACACGCCGACGCCGTGCAGGCCGCCCGACGTCTGATAGGCCTTGCCGTCAAATTTACCGCCCGCGTGCAGCGTTGTCATGATGACTTCGAGTGCGGACTTTGTTTTGAATTTTGGGTGCGGGTCCACAGGAATGCCGCGGCCGTTGTCGGCGATCGACAGGTTGCCCTCGGCGTCGAGGTGAACGTCAATCCATGTGGCGTGGCCCGCGACAGCCTCGTCCATGGAGTTGTCGATCACTTCGGCAAACAGATGGTGCAGGGCTTTTTCGTCCGTGCCGCCGATGTACATGCCGGGGCGTCTGCGGACGGGTTCAAGGCCTTCGAGAACCTCGATGTCAGCTGCGGTGTAGGCGTCAGATGCGTCGGCAGGTTTGCGTGCGCGACCGGCTTTATCACTCAACGGCGTGTGTCCCGATGAAAAAAGATCTTTGCTTTGGGGTCTCGCCATGTGTGATCCCGCTGTTTCGTTATTCGCAAGATGGAGACGTTGCGTCTCAGCCCAAGTTGACCGGCAATCGCAGCTTTGATTGGCTGACGGTGCCGACCTGGGGCCAGGCGAAGCGAGACGAGGCACGCTGGCGTATGGCGTGCCTTGGTGTTTGACACGCTGCTTGTCTCTGCCATGGGGATCGTTGATTTGGCAAGCACGCAGCCATTGTGCACTGTGGGGATGCGAAGATGCGTTGCTTTCCTGCTTCGGGCGTGGCGCCGTGCCGACGGTCGATTTCGGGCTGCCAGTTGCAGGGCGTTAGAGCGGGATATTGTCAATGAGGCGGGTGTTGCCGAGCCAGGCGGCCGCCAAGATACGACCTGCGTTGTCAGGCATTGAGGCTTTCTGTTCCACCGTGGTGAGCGGTTCCAGCGTCTTGGCATCGCGCACATCTACGTAGTCCACTTTTGAGAAACCGGCCGCCAGGAGCTTTTCGGTTGCTTTCGTTTTGGCCACTTTGATGTCGACCCCGGAGGCGATCTCACGGCTGAGCGCTTTGAGTGTCGCGTAGAGCGATGGAGCGATGGTTCGTTCTTTGGCCGACAGGTAGGCATTTCTGGATGACAGGGCGAGGCCATCTGGCTCGCGGACGGTTGGCGCGCCGATGATTTCGAGGTTGAAATCCAGGTCCCGCACGAGCGCGCGGACCACGCAAAGCTGCTGGTAGTCTTTTTCGCCGAAGACGGCGTAGTCCGGCTGAACCTGATTGAAGAGTTTAGCGACGACGGTGGTAACGCCCTGGAAGAAATGTGGACGATGGTCGCTTTCCAGGTTTGATGCTGCGGACGGCGGCAAGACGGCGCTGCTGAAACCGGCTGGGTACATGGCATCGGCTGTCGGCATCCAGACGAGGCTGACACCGGCCTTCTTCAATTTTTCGAGATCGGCTGCCTCGTTGCGTGGGTAGGTCGCGAGGTCTTCGGTGGGTGCAAATTGCGCCGGATTGACGAAGATGGAGGCAGCCACGTGATCGGTGTGCCGGCGTGCCTGTTCGATCAAGTGGATATGTCCAGCATGCAGTGCGCCCATTGTCGGTACGAGCGCGAGTGTGGCACTGGGTTTGCTGCGTAGGTTTGCCAGAGAAGCCTTGAGTTCAGCCTTTGTGCGGGCGATTGCCATGCAGCCGGGGTGTGTTGCGGTTGGGCTAGAAGATGCGGGCTGGCTAGGGCTGGACGTCTCTTGGGTCACGGAGCACCTCGTTTGGCAATGTGGTCGGTTGCAAGGCAGGCGTGGTTTTGGACTATGGCTGAAGCCGTGAGGTCATAACAGGCAACAGCTGCAGTTGATTGTATGGATGCACTGGCCATTGGCAGAGATGCCAATTCCGCAGACGAAGCTGGCGTCCCATTTGAACGACTGACTTCTTAGGCCACCGAACGGCGTCACGTTTTGTTTCGCTGCGTTTCAATAAGGCAGGCCGCAGACACCCGCGCCAAGCTTCAGGAGGTCTTCCCCCAAAATGATTGTGCTAGACGACGTGGTCTTGCCGATTTGCTACTGTCTGGCCACATGAAAGTGAGTCGCAGCTATCGGCTCCTCCCGCCGGGACGTCGGTGTCGTGCTCGTCATCTGCGTGGCGCCTTGCGGCGTGAGGCACTGACATCGTTCAGTTGGCCTCTCGGTTTGAAGCGGTGGTTTTTGCCGATTTTGCGTTTGTTGTGCAGTTCCCTCGTCGCTCAGAAAGGGCAGCCATGACGGCACTCAACGTTCAAAAAGGTTTTGGATCGGATGTGGCAAACCTGCGCGGGTCTCCCGCAAGCCTTCCCGTCGCATTCCCAGATATGGGCGAGATCTCCCAGGCACACCTCGCACACGAGCGACGCCTTATCGGTGGCCTGATCGAGCGGGCTGCGATGTCGACGGCAGAGCAGCAACGGATCGATGGCGTTGCGCGGCGTCTGGTGGAAGCCGCCCGCACAGGCACGGCGACATCAAAGGGCATTGAAGCGTTCTTGCAGGAATACGGCTTGTCCAGCGAAGAGGGCGTGCTGTTGATGTGTGTGGCTGAATCGCTGCTGCGCATTCCAGACCGGGCGACCGCCGATAAGCTGATTGCGGAGAAGCTGGGCGAGGGAGCGTGGGAGAAGCATCTAGGGCATTCGGGAAGTCTGCTGGTCAATGCCTCGACTTGGGGCTTGTTGCTCACCGGGCGCGTTGTCCGGCTGAAACAGGACGAGAGCCGGTCGCCGCTGAGTGCCTTGAAGCGGCTGGTGGCCGGCTCAGGCGAGCCTGTGATCCGAAGTGCCGTGCGCCAAGCGGTTCAGATTCTTGCGAACCAATTTGTCCTCGGGCAAACCATAAAAGAGGCCTTGAAGCGCGCTCAGCCATTTGAAAAGCAGGGCTGTCTGTTTTCCTATGACATGCTTGGGGAAGCGGCCAAGACGGACGCCGACGCTGAACTCTATTTTGCGCGATATCTGAGTGCCATTGAGGCCGTCGGTGCGGCGGCGGGGCCGCTTGATAATCCGCACCCGCAATATTTCATGGGGCGGCCTGGCATCTCGATCAAACTCTCGGCACTGCATCCGCGTTTTGAACCGGGCAAGGACGCGCGCCTGGACGCCGAACTGGTGCCACGTTTGATGGCGCTGTTGAAAGCTGCTCGGGCCGCACAGGTTCCCGTCACGATCGATACCGAGGAGCAAGACCGTCTCGAGCCGACGCTGCGTGTGTTCGCGCGGTGTTTCCTGTCATCCGAGATGGCGGACTGGAACGGGCTTGGGATGGCGGTCCAGGCGTATGGCAAACGGGCCGTTCCGGTGTTGCGTTGGCTGCGCAAACTGGCTCATCAAGGTGGGAGAATGATCCCTGTCCGGCTTGTCAAAGGGGCGTATTGGGATAGCGAAATTAAATGGGCGCAACAGCGCGGTTGGGAAGATTATCCTGTCTTCACACGCAAGGTGAATACGGATGTGTCTTATCTCGCCTGTGCGCGTCTGTTGTTGTCCGATCCACAGGCATTTTACCCGCAGTTTGCCACGCATAATGCTCACACGCTGGCGAGCGTTCATGTGTTTGCCGGGAAAAGTGCGCACGAGTTTCAGAGACTGCATGGCATGGGTGAGGTGCTTTATGACGATGTGCTTGCTGATGACAAATTGAAGGCGCGTTGCCGGATCTATGCACCTGTTGGCGGGCATGAGGATCTGCTGGCCTACCTCGTTCGACGGCTTTTGGAGAACGGTGCAAACACGTCGTTCGTTCACCAGCTTGGCGATGCAGCAACGCCTATTGATGAGATTGTTGCAAACCCAGTGACGCAGGCCGAAGCCAGGCTCCACGAGCCATCGGGCGCGCAGGCTCACTCTGGTCTTATTAAGCCACCGCAGATCTATCAACCAGACAGAGCTGCAAGCGCTGGCTTGGCGCTGACACAGAATGACGTCAGAGCGCGGCTTGTTCGGGATATTGAGACTGCCCTCGAAGCGCCATTCGAGGTGATGCCACTTGTGGGTGGTGCGCCCGTGCCTGGCGGAAATGCGGCTCCGCGCGATGTGGTGTCGCCGCATGATTTCCGGGTGCGTCTTGGGACTGTCGTTGATGCTGGACCTGACGAAGTCGAGGCTGCGTTGACACAGGCTGTGGCGGTATTCGAAGACTGGGAGCGGACCGGCTTTGAAACCAGGGCTGCTATGCTTGAGCTGGCGGCGGATCGTCTGGAAAAAGAACGTGCGCGGTTCATGGCTGTTCTTATCCGGGAGGCTGGAAAGACCATAATAACTGCCCACGACGAGGTGCGTGAAGCGGTTGATTTTCTGAGGTATTACGCGAGTGATGCGCGACGGCTTCTTGCGGCTCCCCTTGAGCTTAGAAGCCCCACAGGCGAGACAAACCTGCTGTCCTTACGTGCGCACGGGCCGTTTGCGATCATTTGCCCGTGGAATTTCCCGTTGGCCATTTTGGTGGGGCAGGCGGCAGCTGCGCTGGTGACGGGTAATCCGGTTATCATCAAGTCATCTGAGCACACGCCGATTATGGGGCAGATGGCTGTTGACCTGCTGCACCGGGCTGGCATCCCCGGCGATGTCGTTCAGCTGCTCCCGGGTGATGGGCAGTTGGGTGATCAAATTGTGCGGGATACGCGCATTTGTGGTGTGGCATTTACGGGATCGTCCGAGACGGCGTGGAAAATTCAAGCAGCGCTTGCTGCGCGCAGGTCGGCCATTGTTCCGTTTATTGCGGAGACCGGCGGCATCAATGCCATGATTGCAGACTCAAGTGCGCTGCCTGAACAGGTTGTTTCCGATTGCGTCAGGTCGGCCTTCGACAGCGCGGGGCAGAGGTGTTCAGCGGCGCGGGTCCTGTTTGTCCAGGAGGAGATTGCTGACCGGACGATTGCCATGTTGGTGGGAGCTGTTGATGCACTCGATCTGGGCGATCCGCTCGATTTTGCGACCGATATCGGACCGGTGATCAATGATGCCGCACAGGATGGCTTGGATGCGCACAAACTTTTGATGCGTGGTGTTGGCAAGGAACTTTTTGATACCGTCGTGCCTGAACCGTGCCGGCCTGGAACCTATGTGACGCCGGCCGTGTTTGAGGTTGGTTCGCTGGAGGTTCTGCAGCGCGAAATCTTTGGACCGATTTTGCATGTGGTGCGGTATCAGGCCGGGCATCTGGAGGATGTGGTTTCGCAAATCAACGAACTGGGATTCGGCCTGACGCTTGGGCTGCATACGCGCATTCAGTCTGTGGCTGATCAGGTGGCGCGATCGGCAAAGGTTGGCAATCTCTACGTTAACCGGGATCAAGTCGGTGCGGTGGTTGGCGTGCAACCGTTCGGTGGCGAAGGGTTGTCCGGGACCGGGCCGAAGGCTGGTGGCCCTAACTATCTGGTTCGGTTTATGACTGAACGTGTGGTGAGCACGAACATCACGGCGACAGGCGGCAATATGCCTTTGCTCAAGCAGGTCGGAACGATCACCTGATACACATTCAAACCGTGCCTGGAATGGCGTGGTTTTCTGCCAGGACAACAGTGTCGTGGCTCCTGCGCGCGCATGAATGTGCCACTCTGGTCGCGGCATTTCCACCATGGCAGGCACGCGATGACGGGGTTATGGTGGTCTTGTCGGCAACCGGCACTCAGCGTTAGAAAATGGTTCGAAGACCTATCATGGCGTCAAACGACAAGACCAAGGAATTTGCCGACCTCATGCGTCAGGTCGCGCAGGGGCAGGCGCAGACGGCCCAGCCTCCGGTTCCTGCCGGCAAGGACGGGGACGTTGCAACGCCCGATACTTCCGATACCAGCGACAGTTCCAAAGACGTGGCTGACTTTGTCGCCAAGATGAAGACTGTGACGCCCGCGGGCGGCGTAGGCCGGGGCCGCTTGATGTTTGCCATGGATGCGACCATGAGCCGTCAGCCGACGTGGGACATGGCGCTGCAGCTGCAAGGTCAGATGTTCGAAGCCGTCCGCGATGTGGGCGGACTCGATGTTCAGCTGGTTTATTATCGTGGGTATGAGGAGTGCCGTCACTCGAGCTGGGTTTCGGACCCGCAATCTCTCGCTCGGCTAATGACGCAGGTTGGGTGCCGCGGTGGGCGTACGCAGATTGGCAAGGTGCTCAGCCATGGCCGTACCGAATGCGATGACCGCAAGGTTGATGCGCTGGTCATTGTTGGTGATGCGTTCGAAGAGGATATCGATGCGGTTTGCGCCATTGCGGGCGAGCTTTCACTGCTTGGTGTGCCGGTGTTCATGTTCCAGGAGGGCCGGAATGCCCAGGCCGAACAGGCCTTCCGGGAGATTGCGCGTCTGACGAAAGGCGCGTGGTGCTGCTTCGATGCCGGTGCGGCGGCCCAGCTTCGCGATTTGTTGCGGGCCGTGGCGGTTTACGCAGCAGGTGGACGACAGGCGCTGGAGATGTTGACCAAATCATCATCGTCGGGCCAAGGGGCGCAGCTTCTCCTTGATCAGGTCAAGCGTTGAGAACAGATATTCTGCTCGTCTCAGCTTATATGTCAGCGACTGATTGTCTTGGCGATCGGGGACGTTGCACCTGCCTTCGGGCATGACGTCGTGCTAAATCGGTCGTGGCGGTTCAGTTGGCATGTGTTTGGCTGTTACCGATTTTAGCTTGTTCCGATGCCATATCCAGGCGCCTTATCGGACACTCACCCTTTTGGAAGACCTACGATCGCGATGACGTTTTTTCTGCTCGGTATATTGCTACTGGCGATCGTGATCCTCACGGTGCACGGGTTCAAGGGCGCCAGTCCCAGTCGGCTGGCCGGCCAGCTGCGGTTTGCCGGTGGGCTTTTCTGTCTGGCCTTGGCGGTCATTGCGATGTCGCGTGCCGCTGCCCAGGTTGCGATCCCGTTAGGATTGCTGGGCGCCTACCTGCTTTATCTTTCGCGAGCAAAAGGGGGCTCCAGGCCCATTGGCGGTGGTGGCGCCTGGGGTGGATCTGGTGGCGGTGGACAGACATCGCAGATCCAGACTGAGTTTTTGGAAATGGAACTTGATCATGCGACCGGTCAGATCAGGGGGGTGGTGCGCCGAGGGTTGTTCGAGGGTCGCAGGATCGAAGAATTGCAGGCCGCTGAACTTGCGTTGCTCTGGCAGGACGTGCGGGCGGATGATCCTCAATCGGCCCAACTGATCGAGGCTTACCTGGACAGCACATACCCGACTTGGCGCGAAGATATTCAGCGCGGTGAGCGGGATATGCGTGGACCCGACGGGCGGATGACGCGTGAAGAGGCCTACGAGATCTTAGGTTTGCTCGAGGGGGCGGCTGAGGAAGACATCCGCAAGGCGCACCGTGAGCTGATGCTGAAATTCCATCCTGATCGCGGTGGGTCGACATACCTTGCCACGAAAATCAACGAGGCAAAAGACGTGCTGCTGGGAAGTTAGCACTCAAACGCCGGTATGTTATCTGGATGAGTGGTGGCCCTAAAGACTGAGGCGCTGGTTCTTAGTTCGACGTGGCCACGAAACAATCGATCGCGCGACGACGCAATTCGGTGCAGGTTTTCGTCGCCATGGCTGCTGTGAACCCGGCAAAGCGCGCGCGATAAAGTTGCCGCTGGCCTGTTGCAACAGGTGTTGCCAGCCGTGAGAAGCCACGGAGAAGCTGACCTTCACGTGCGGCGAGGTCTGCCAGACGGGCTTCGGCTTCCGCGCGGGTTTTGTAGGCGCCAATCTGGACGAGGTAGTGCCCTTTGGCACGGGCGTTCGTTGCAGTCATCGGTCTGGTGCGGGCTGCCGGGTTGTAGGCTGCCACCCGCCGTCCCGGCTCCAGCTTTTCAGCGACACCTGACTTAGCGAGCAGATTTGCCAATTGATCCTGTAGCGTTGATGGGGGGCGACCGGGGGCGGTGCGCGCCTGGGTGGTTGGTCTGAATTGTTGCCTGCCCCGAGCCACGTCATTAGACGACGCAATTGGTGGCAATCCGGCACGCGTAACTTCGATGGGGCGCGGATTGGTTTGTTCGGGCCGTGTGCGTGTCGCGCCCAGGTTTTGCCGTGTTGACATGACGCTGACGCGTTTGACTTGTGCGATCTGGATTTTCGGCTGGAACCGGCGGTGCGCGGTGCTATTTCTGTTCAGCCGAACATCGGCTTGGCTTCGCGTTCGCGAAGATGTGATTGGCCGTCCAACCTGGGCAGCGGTGTTGACGACCGGCGCTCGCGTTGGCATCGGGGCGGCGCTCGGCGGTGATGCCCTCAAGCCTGCCATGCGGCGTGGTGGGGCGATCCGTTTCGGTTGGGCGATCAGCATGGGACGTGGTCTGCGCGTTTTCCGGGTCGAGGCGCGCTTCAGGCTGCTGGCGATCAATGATCGCATGCTGGCGTTCCGCGCCCGGGAGGATTTGCCGCCAAATACGGCTGCCACCACATGCTTCCCGTCTTTGCGCGCGGAGGTGACGAGGTTGAAGCCGGATGCCCGGATATAGCCTGTTTTGATACCGTCGACACCGGCGACACGCCCGAGCAGGCTGTTGTGGTTGCGGTAGGTTTTGCCGCGATATGAAAACCGTTTGGTTTTGAAGAGCCGGTAATGTTTCGCGTGGTTGTCCTGCAGCGCCAAGGCGAGGGTCAGCATATCGCGCGCCGTGGTTTTTTGGGCTGAATTCGGCAAACCGGATGCATTCTTGAAGGTCGTGTTCTTCATGCCGAGGTCGCGCGCGGTTTTGGTCATCAGTCGGGCAAAGTTGGCCTCTGATCCGGCGATGTGTTCGGCGACCGCGACGGCGACGTCATTGGCGGACTTTGTGACCAGAGCTTTTGCGGCGTTCGACACCGAGATCTTATCGCCGACCTTGAGGCCAAGTTTTGAAGGCGGTTGGCTGGCGGCCTGTGCGCTGATGGTGATCTTGGAGCTGTAAGACAGCCGGTTTCTCTCAATCAGGTCGAAGACCATGTAGAGCGTCATCATTTTCGTCAGCGATGCCGGGTAGCGGGGGGCATCTCCGCTGCGATTGTGCAGTATCTTGCCGGTATTGGCATCCATCGCCATGGCGGCGTGTTTCGATGCGGCGTGTGCTTGGCTGACGAGGACGGCTGGTGCGAGGGCACACACACACAGAAGGACGGCGAGATGCCGCCGAACTGATGCGGTGGATGATGGCGTCAATCTGGTTACTCCGGCCGTACGAAGTGCCATTTTACTGCAGTTTGGTGTTCGCCAACGCAACATCATACCGTCTCAACCCGTTTCTCTGCCAGCTCCGCCATGCTGCTGCCGAGTGCTCGGCAGGCACGCGTCCGCTGCTCCCTGAACGCCGATTTTTCGGCGCCTGAGACAACTTTCCAATTATCGTGCGAAGCCTGATCGTCGAGCTTTCGCAGGTGTTTGAGGCTGCTTTTTGGCGGTCACGTGTTCGTTTGCGACTGCTCAACCGATCAACATGACTATGCCGGCTTAACCGCAATGAACGCTGAAATTGAATGTTCGAATTTGAACTATTGGATTACGAAATTAATGCTGCAGCGCACAAAATAGATGTTGAACTTTTGTGCAGTGCGATGTTATTCTTCGTTCAAGCCACCTGCAATCGTCCGACGGCGCGTGGCTGTGAAACTTCACACTGAACCGGGTATGCAACCTGAAAAGAGGCTCTTGATGATGAATGTTCCGAATATGGAAGGCATGCAGAAGATGAGCCAACAGAACATGGAAACCACCATGCAGCTGTTCGGCGAGTGGAATAAAACATGGCAGGCAATTGCCGCTGAGATGGGCGATTATTCAAAGCGTTCATTCCAGGACGGCACGTCGACGATGGAAAAACTGATGGCCGCTAAATCCGTTGAGCAGGCCATGGAAATCCAAACGACATATGCCAAGCGTGCATACGACGATTACATGCAACAGATGACGAAGCTCGGCGGCATGTATGCTAATATGGCCAAAGACGCCTACAAGCCGATGGAAAAGGCGATGCAGTCGGTGCGCTAAGCGTTAGCACCTGCATCTCACGCACGTCAGTCTGGCGACTGTTGAAAAAGGCCCGGATATCATCCGGGCCTTTTTTCGTTGCTGATCACTTCCTAGATGGGTGGGGTAGCGAAATTTGGCCTGCCCGTGTCAACCTGTTCCCACTTTCCTGCTCTCGTAGCGATTGCCGTCCCTGTGCAGTTGCGTAATGATAGATGGCATGAACCTGGACAGACTGCTCTGGTTCGCTGATGGACCACGGACTTGCGTGTTTGAAATGAAAAGGGAAGTGGGTGCGCAGCGCACCTGCGAGGGTCAACAACACCATATGAAACTGACGAATTGGACATCTCAGCCGTGCATTACGTTGTCTGGTCCAAACGACCGGGACGAAGATGGCGATGACGAAGGTGATGGCCGCACGGGTATCGTTACCAAGACGCGCCCGAAGACCAAGAAGCCGAGCCTGTATAAGGTCTTGCTGCTGAATGACGATTACACTCCCATGGAGTTCGTCGTTCACGTGCTTGAACGGTTCTTTAGCAAGGGTCGTGAAGACGCGACCCGAATAATGCTGCACGTTCATCACAAAGGCGTCGGAATTTGCGGCGTTTATACATACGAAGTGGCGGAGACAAAGGTGACCCAGGTCACGGACTTCGCCAGGCAACACCAGCATCCTCTGCAATGCACAATGGAGAAAGAGTAGGTCCCGTGCCATCGTTCTCGAAAAGTCTCGAAACTGCCCTTCACCGCGCTTTGGAATATGCCAACGAGCGCCGTCATGAATACGCAACGCTTGAGCACCTGCTGCTTGCGCTGATGGATGACCGCGACGCGGCCGCCGTTATGCGGGCCTGCAACGTGGATGGTGATGCCCTGCGCACGCGCATCAGCGATTATCTTGATGAAGACCTGGGTGCACTCGTTTCGGAAGAGGCTGATGAGGCCCAGCCGACAAACGGGTTTCAGCGGGTTATTCATCGCGCGGTGGTCCACGTACAATCGTCAGGCCGCGAAGAAGTGACCGGTGCGAACGTGCTTGTCGCGATTTTCGCTGAGCGTGAAAGCCATGCAGCGTTCTTCCTGCAGGAGCAGGAGATGACGCGTTTCGACGCCGTGCAGTACATCTCGCACGGGATTGCAAAGCGTCCCGGCATGAATGAGCCGCGTTCGGTTCGCGGTGTCGATGAAGAGGGCGAGAGCAGTGCATCTGGTGATGAGAAGAAGCCATCGCAGGATGCGCTGAATACCTACTGCGTTGATCTGAACAAGAAGGCGCGCGACGGCAAGATCGATCCTCTGATTGGGCGTGAAGCCGAAGTTCTGCGGACGATCCAGGTCCTTTGCCGCCGGTCCAAGAATAACCCCCTTTTCGTCGGTGATCCTGGCGTTGGGAAAACGGCGATTGCTGAAGGGCTTGCTCGACGGATCGTAACAGGCGCGGTGCCTGAAGTTCTCCTTGATGCAACGATTTTCTCGCTGGATATGGGTTCGCTCCTGGCGGGCACACGGTACCGTGGTGATTTCGAAGAGCGGCTGAAGGCCGTGATGAAGGAAATTGAAAACTTCCCCGGCGCGGTCTTGTTCATCGATGAGATCCACACGGTCATCGGTGCGGGTGCGACGTCTGGCGGGGCCATGGATGCGTCCAACCTGCTGAAGCCTGCGCTTCAGTCCGGTGTGCTGCGGTGCATCGGGTCGACGACATACAAGGAATACCGCCAGCACTTTGAAAAAGACCGTGCACTCGTTCGCCGGTTCCAGAAAATTGATGTGAAGGAACCATCCGTTGAAGACGCGGTCGAAATCCTCAAAGGGCTGAAGCCGTATTTCGAAGAGTTCCACAAAATCAAATACTCGAACGACAGTGTTCGGGCGGCCGTGGAACTGTCTTCGAAGTACATCAACGACAGGAAGCTGCCGGACAAGGCGATCGATGTGATCGACGAGACGGGCGCCTCGCAGATGTTGTTGCCTGAAGACAAGCGCAAGAAACGGATCACCACCACCGACGTTGAAGCCACCGTCGCAACCATGGCGCGGATCCCGCCGAAAACGATCACGAAGTCCGACGCCGACGTCTTGTCCAACCTTCAAAAAGATTTGAAGCGACTGGTATTTGGTCAGGACCGCGCCATCGATGCGCTGTCGAGTGCCATCAAGCTGTCGCGAGCTGGACTGCGGGAGCCTGAAAAGCCGATTGGCTGTTATCTGTTCTCTGGGCCCACCGGGGTCGGTAAGACGGAAGTCGCCAAACAGCTTGCCAATCTCATGGGCGTCGAACTGCTGCGCTTTGATATGTCGGAGTACATGGAGAAGCACACGGTTTCACGGTTGATTGGTGCGCCTCCGGGCTATGTCGGTTTTGACCAGGGTGGTCTGCTGACTGACGGGATAGACCAGCATCCGCATAGCGTATTGTTGCTCGATGAAATCGAGAAGGCGCATCCGGATCTGTTCAACATCTTGTTGCAGGTGATGGACCACGGCAAGCTGACCGACCACAACGGCAAGCACGTCGACTTCCGGAACGTGATCTTGATCATGACGTCGAATGCCGGTGCGTCCGACCTTGCCAAGCCACCGATGGGCTTCAACCGTCAGAAACGCGAAGGTGAAGACACCGAAGCGATCAACAAGATGTTCACGCCGGAGTTTAGAAACCGGCTGGACGCGGTCATCCCATTCTCAGGGTTGCCGACCGAAGTGATCGAAAAGGTTGTCGAGAAGTTCGTCTTCCAGCTGGAAGCCCAACTTGCCGACCGCGGTGTGACGATCGAGTTGTCGCCTGAGGCAGCCGCGCTGATCGCGGAACGTGGGTATGACGATAAGTTCGGTGCGCGGCCTCTGGCGCGATTGATCCAGGAAGAGATCAAGAAGCCTTTGGCCGATGAGTTGCTGTTCGGACAACTCAAGCATGGTGGCACTGTGAAGGTCGTCGTTGAAGGCGAAGGATCAGACGCCAAGATTGACTTCGAGTATATCGCTGGTGATCCGGAGGCGAAGCCCAAGAACAAATGGGCAGATGAAGACGCCGAAGATGATGACGACGAGACCGATGATGCGGAGCCTGCCGCTGCGCTCGTAGACGCAGAAGCCCGCAAAGCGTTGCCGGGGCCGGATGGCTCGGATGGCGATAAGCCGGCACCACCGACTAAACCATCACGTCGCGGTGGTGGGGCTGTTCCAAGTGTGCCGCGAAAAAAGGATAGCTAAGCACCTTTTGGTCCCAACGGGCTGAATACCGCCGTGTCGGTGTTCGGTCCGGTGATTGGACAGCCTTGTGCGGGGCGGTATAGATATGATGTTGGGCAGCAGGCGAGAGCTTGCTGCCCGTTTGTTTTTTCATAGTGCCGTACTTGACGATGGCGTGACGAGGCCACCTTGGTGCGTTATCCGGTTGGAACCGAGCCAACGTGGCTACTCAGGCTACAAAACACGCGTCACACTGTTACCCGATCCAGCCTTTCCAACGTGTGTCCGTCGGCGAAGTGACGCGGCACGGCAAGCATAAAGACCACGTCTTTGAACGATGACCGTGAAAACCCGTCTTCTCGTCCATCTGGCAAAGGTGATGGTGGCCGTCGTGATCCCAGTCATCGTCAGACCCGGCAAAGCGAGCCTGGTCTTGGCGTCTCCGGGACGGACCATGCGGATTCTAATAAAACCGCTTCGGAGGCTGAGGATGCGGTGGCAACCGCAGCACCACGTTGGGCGCATGTCACCACGCAAGGGCATGCCTACCGGAACGGGATCTTCGATTGCTTAAGCATTCCAGGCTTCATTCTGCTCTCCACCGCGGCGGGTTTTGGTGCGTTAGCGCGGGATGCCGGGTTTTCACTCCTGAATGCCGTGACGATGATGGCCACGTTCTATGCGTTGCCTGCGCAGGTTGTCATGGTCGATCAGCTGGCACGCGGCGGGTCGGTTCTTGCGGGCACGTTTTCGGTCTTGATTACGGCCATTCGGATGTTGCCGATGGTGGTTGCGATCATGCCTCAGTTGCAGGCCCCGCGCCGTGATTTATGGCGGCAGACGCTAGCTGTTCACGGGGTTGCCGTGACGGGATGGATTGAGGGAATGCGGCGGCTCCCGGCTGTGCCTTCGCACGTCAAGCTGTCATATTTTCTGGGACTTGGCGGCGGGCTCGTCGGTGTTACGGTTCTGGGAACGATCATCGGGTTTGAGGCTGCTGGGTCGCTGCCCCCGCTACTCTCGGCGGTGTTGTTGTTTCTGACGCCGATCTATTTTCTGCTCTCGATGCTGGCGACCATACGTGGTGTGTCTGAAGCGCTGCCTGTTGTGTTCGGGTGTGCGCTGGGACCAGTCTTTTTTCTCGTGGCACCGGGATTGGACCTGCTGCTGACCGCCGTTATCGGCGGCGGTGCAGCCTACGCCATCGCGCGGTTCAGGCGCAGCGCGGCCGGTCAAGGCGGCGGCACTTGATGGATGCTGCAACCTTCATGGCCAGTCCGGTGGGGCTGCTGGCGATCCTTGCCATTGCGTTGTTCGTGCATGAACCCTGGCGGTGGCTGGGCCTTTACGTCGGCAATTCGTTGCCAGCTGGCAGCGAGGTTTTCGAGGTCGTGAGGTTCATGGCGACCGCGCTTGTCGCAGGACTGGTGATGCGGCTGGTGTTATTCCCAGCTGGCGCACTCGAAAACGTCGGTTTGGCAGTTCGGTTGACTGCCTTGATTGCCGGTATCGCGTTGTTCTTCGCGTTCCGGCGTCATCTTGGGATTGGGGTGTTCGGAGCTGCGGCGGTGCTAGTTGCGGGGCAACTGATCACGCAATGAGGAGCGGGGTCTGGTGCACGTACCGCGGCGTTTCCAATTCGGTGATCACAAAGTGTGCCACGTCGCTGCGGCGGATTTCGCCGACACGCCAATCTGTTGGATCGGTGAGCACCTGATACAGCCCGGTCGTGGTCCCGTCGCGGAGGATGCCAGGGCGCGCAATAGTCCAGTCCAATGTTGATGCCTTGATGATCTGTTCTTCGATGTCTTTGTCGTCGTAGATCCGTTTAAGGGAAAACTGGAAGCCGATTTGAAATAACGGGCCAAGGTGGTCGCGGGCGTTGCCTGCGCCCAGGCCGGTCACGGCGATCAAGCGCTTGGGGCCCTGGCGTTCCATGAGGTCGACCATGACGCGCCCGACTTTCGAGTACAGCGTGGTGCCATGCAGAACCGTATCAAGGCTGAGCGGAACGCCTAGCGTCTCGACGACGGCGTCCATGCCGTTCAGCGCCGCGCTGAGATCACCTTCGTCAGTTGCGTCGCCGTCGACCTTTTCCAGGCGGTCGTCCTCAATGGCGATGCGGCTGGCGGAGCGTGCAAACGCTCTGACGTCATGGCCGCACTCCAGGCCGGCTTTGACTGTTTCAAGGCCAATGCCTTTGCTGCCGCCAATGATCAGAATGCGCAATGCGTAGGTTTCCTTGTGGTGTGTGGACGTCGGTTTTTTTACGCGCTAAGGGCAGCTTTTAGTTTTGCGGCGTGGTCTTTCAGGATCTCGGGGTCTTCCATGCCGTCGGCATGCCTACCCGCGGGGGTGCCTGAAAATCGAGGGATGATATGAATATGCAGGTGATACACGGTCTGGCCGCCGGCATCTTCGTTAAACTGCTTGATCGAGATCCCATCGGCATCGAAGGCCGACATGGCTGCGCGAGCGACTTTTTGAACCAATGGCATCAGCTTCGAGAGTGTGCCTGGGTCTGCGTCCAGAATGTTTCGCGATGGGGCTTTGGGTACGACGAGGCAATGGCCTTTGCTTTGCGGCATTGCATCCATGAAGCAGACAGCTGTGTCGTCCTCGTAAACTTTTTGGGACGGGATTTCGCCGCGGAGAATTTTGGCGAAGATGTTGTCGGTGTCATAGGCGGGGGTGGTCGTGGCGCTCATTACTCTTTTTCCTCGCAAGACGTCAGCCGGATTGGCTCTGTTTTGCGATAGGGCGCGTAATCGGTCAAAACCTCTTTGATCTCCTCGATATGGCGGCGCTCGCCTCGCAGGTAGTTCTCGATTGCTCCGCGCAAGCCACTGTCGGCGATCCAGTGGGCTGAGTAGGTGGTCGTCGGTATATAGCCGCGCGCCAGCTTGTGTTCGCCCTGGGCACCGGCTTCGACGCGGGGCAGGCCGTGGGCGATGGCGTAGTCGATGGCTTGATAGTAGCAGATTTCGAAATGCAGGCAGGGGTGGTGTTCGGTTGCACCCCAGTAGCGTCCGAAGAGGCAGTCACCGCCAATGAAGTTCAGGGCCCCTGCGATGTAGCGGCCGTCGCGTTTGGCCATCACGAGCAGGCAGTCGTCGGGCATTTGCTCGCCTAAGGCGTGAAAAGCCGTTCGGTTCAGATATGGGCGACCCCATTTTCGTGCGCCGGTGTCTTCGTAGAAGTCGTGAAATGCGTCCCAGTGTTCCGCTTTCAGGTCTGCGCCGGTGAGGCTTTCGATTTCAATGCCGGGGCTGAGGGCCGTGATGCGTTCTTTGCGGATTGCCTTGCGTTTCCGGGACGCGAGCGTGCCGAGAAAATCCTCAAAGCTTTCGTATCCGGGATTGTGGAAATGGAACTGTTGGTCTGTGCGCTGCAGGAAGCCTGCGCTGCCAAGCTGCTGCCACGTCTCCTGGGGAATGAAATTGACGTGTAATGAGGAGACGCCGTGTTTTTTCGCAACGACCGTGGCAGCGGTGGCCATGGCCTGTTTGTGTGCCTCGGCGTTTTCGTGGGGGCGGACCAGGATGCGTCGACCTGCAACGGGCGTGAATGGCACTGCGCTGATCAATTTGGGGTAATAGTCGCCGCCAGCGCGATGGTAGGCATCGGCCCAGGCGTGATCGAACACAAACTCACCTTGGCTGTTGCCTTTCAGATAGCACGGCATGCAGGCCAGGATCGGGCCGTGGGATATCATTGACGCCGGAGTTTCATCACCTTGTGCTTGAGGGCCGTCTGGTTCAGGCTCAGATGGGAGGGATGCGGAACCTTTGGAGCTTGATGCTTCGGCTTGCAGCCGTTCAGGCCCGGCAGTCCCAGATGTGGCTTGCGGCGATGACTTTGCCTTTGATCCCATCGACAACGTCAGATGCAGCGGTTGCCAACCTTTGTCAGGGACGACACAGCCCGTCTGTTCGAGGATGCTCAAAAACGTGTGCGAGAGGAATGGATTGTAGGGTTTACCTTCGGGGTTGGCACAGGCATCCCACTCCGCCGCGTCGATCTGTGAGATCTCGGTGGCGGTTTTAACCAGGATGGCGGTTTCGTCAGTTGGCGTTTCCATATCGGTACACCATTCCAAGGGCAAGGGCGTGATCTGATAACGGTAGCTGGGTCATAACACGCGTTGCCGGTGTTGATCCGTCTTCAAGATGTGGTACGCCGGTGAGCGCAAAGGGATCATGGCGGCGCTTTAAAGTGTACCTGCTCGGTCGCTCAACGCAGATGAAAACAGAGGCAAAATCATGGGCATTGTGTCACGCAATATTGGTCTTGTGACCGTCATTGCTTTGATTTCCGGGGCCGTGGTCGCTGGAGCAGCAGGTGGTGTGCTTGCGCGCGATGACAGTGGCGGCGTGGATGTCGGCGACTCCTCGATTTTGCGGAAGCTGGTTTCAGCCAAGGAAGTCGAAAAGATTGGCGCGGCGCAATACCGGCAGGTTGCTCAGAAAGCGCAGGCCAAGGGGCAACTCCTGCCTGCCAGTCACCCTCAGGTGAAACGCGTCATCGGTATCGCTGAACGGCTGTTGCCATTTGCTGAGAAGTTTAATCCACGGGCCAGGGAGTGGGCCTGGGAGGTCAATGTCATCAATGCGAATGTCATCAATGCGTTTTGCATGCCCGGTGGAAAAATTGCTTTGTATACGGGGCTTTTGGACCGGCTTGCGCTGACTGACGACGAAGTTGCGATGATTATGGGTCACGAGATCGCGCATGCGCTGCGTGAACATGCGCGCGAACGGATGGCGAAAAGCATGCTCACCAATGTCGGCGCGCTGGCGCTGGGATGGTTCACAGGTTCGGATGCGGCAAGTCAGTTGGCGCGGCAGGGCGGGCAATTGCTGGGCTTGAAGTTCAGCCGCGACGACGAGACGGAATCCGATCTCATCGGAATGGAAATTGCGGCACGTGCCGGCTTCGATCCGCAGGCTGGCGTGACGCTGTGGCAGAAGATGTCGAAAGCTGCGAAAGGCGCGCCGATGGAATTTCTGTCGACGCACCCATCCGGGCCGAAGCGGATACAAACCATTCGCGACAACCTGCCGGCTGTGATGCCACTCTACCGGGCCGCCAAAGGTTGAGACTTCGTCGAGAGACGCCACGCTTGGTGAACGACGGACACGATGCCCGTAGCGTTGGCTCGATATGAGCTATGACGCATCCCATTGGTGTGCATGACGAAAAAACACAATTGCGTTTTCAAAAGCCTCTTCATCTTTCACGTCGGACTGTTACAGTCTGTTAACGATAATTTTGATTGGTTGCGTAGCGGTCAAGGCGGGACTGAGGCGCGTGTGTTTTTAAGCGGGGTGCTTCGCGATGCGTTCAATGTTCATGGCGGTGGTGTTTTTCTGCGTTGCTGCGGTTGGCTACCAGCTCGTCAAGATTGACCCGATGCCGTTCACTCCGTCCGGTGCCGGTGGCTTATTTGGAAACATTGCCGGGGCGCCGGTCTCATCAAACTCGGGCTCAACTGATCAGGCCAAGACTGTCGAAGCTCTGGCTCAAACCTCGCCGCCGAGCGCTGCGGCGCCAGCTCCTGTTGCCGCCGACCGGACACTCCGGGACCGCCTTGATGAAGACTGGCGACGCTGGACGCCGCTCCCGCCCTCGCGGAAGGCTGAGGTTCGCGTTCAACCTGGGCCCACGCCCCCATCGAAGAAACCGATCCTGACGACTGCGTTGCTCGGGCGCTCGGATACGGCACGTGTTCGGACCTCAGAGATTAAACGTGACGCCGCGGATAACGCACCCATCAAAATCACGACGGGTTTGGCAGGCGCGGCCGCAACGACTGATGATGGGTTGCCTCCGGTCGTGCGGATTACCGCTGCAGGCACTGGCAGTCGCTCCCCGGTTTCAGCACCGATGTTGTCTGAAATCAGCCAGGGGCTTGTCGCGGGCCGTCCAGGCGCAACTGGATCTGGCTTTGCGTCTCAAGACAGACTGACATCTGACCGGTTCACCGAAGACGTGCCGTTGCCGGGCTTGCGTCCTGATATACCTAGGCAGCATGACGGGGCGGGGCAGCAGGGGGATGGGTTTCAAACGGCTGCGTTGTCGCGGGATGTCGCGTCCACGCAGCGTTCCTTGCAAAGGCCAGTTGCGTCGAAATCCGAACCAAAGCGCAACCGCGCAACATCGACCGAGAAGCGAACTGCCAAGAAAACACGCGCGGCGTCAATCGCTGATCGCAAGAAGCGCCGTGCCAAGGCTGCAAAACTTGCGAAACGCAAAGCCAGACGCACAGCATCGCGCAGAAAATCGAAAAAGCCTTTGTTCAAGGTGCGCAGGAAATGCAACGCCTACGGTTGCCGCAAGGTGGTCTATGCGCGGCGGCCACGCAACAAAGCTGAGGCGAAGCGGGTGCGGATGATGCGCAATAAGGTGATCGCGTCGCAGATCCGTGCGCGCCGATCGTACTCCCGCTACTGACGAGGGCTGCCGCTGCCTATCGCTGCTGAGATTCTCCTGGAGCAACCCTGGTCTGAAGCTCGCGCTCAAAAATCGCTGCATCGGCGTAGGTTGAGGCCTTCGTGCGTTGTTGATCGGTTCGCACCGTCCAAGCGAAGACGGGATACCCCATGGCGCGCAGGTGCTGGGTCTGGGGTGTGGGTAGGTCATTCACATTGTAGGCCACAAAAGACGGCTTCACGCGCGGTGCGTCCTCCAGTTCTGCAAGGGCTTTTGCGCGCTTTGCGGTTAGGTTCTTTGGCAAAGGCATGGTGTCCACATAACCGGTGGCGACGAGGCCGCGTGGGATTTGCGGCTCGCGCGCCTTGATGGCTGCCAGGATATCAGGATCAAAGGACATCACGGCAGCGGGTCCTTCATACGCGACCAGGGCAGAGCACAGTTGCGCGATAAAGCTGTCATCTGGTTGGATCGCGGTTCGGTTCCACATACTTTTGACTTCAACGAGAATGGGGGCACGACCAGCGACCAGCTTCAGCCCTGCGCTCAAGGTCAGAATAGGTGCGCCCGACCCGGCATGTGCCACCGTTTCGAGGTCTCGCTCAGTCAGTGTTGCGGTATCGCCCTGGCGGTTCGTGAGACGGTCAGTCGTTGCATCATGGAAAATGATCGGGCGTCCGCCAGCGGCGGCCCTGACGTCACATTCAATGCCAAAGCCGGACCGAATCGCAGCTTTGAAGGCAGGACCGGTGTTTTCTACGATGGTTGCTGCGTGATCGTGCAGGCCGCGGTGGGCGATCGGCCTGACAAATTGCGACCGGTCCAGCGGCTTTGCAAGCTGTTCAAGGCTGATTTGGTGAGGGGCCATGCGGAAGCTGCCGATTGTCCGTCTGCGCAGCGTCAGGCCGGGGTGATTGCGAACACGGCATCAACCTCAACAGCGGCTGCAAATGGCAGACTTGCCACCCCTACGGCAATGCGCGTGTGCCGCCCGATGTCACCGAGGGCGCTGGCCATCAGGTCGGATGCGCCGTCGATGATTTTGGGATGTGCCGTGAAGTCAGGCGTTGCGTTCACAAACCCGTTCAATCGCATCACGCCGGCAATCCGGGTCAGGTCTCCAAGGGCCTCCTTTGCCTGTGTCAGGATATTGATCGTGCACAGTGCTGCTGCTTTCTGACCGTCCTCGACGGTCAGGTCCGCGCCCAAACGGCCCGTCATGAGATGGCCGTCCGCGTCTTTGGGGAGTTGCCCCGACACAAACAGCAATTGTCCGCTGATCATGCAGGGGACGTAGTTTCCTGCCGGGGGCGGGGCTGCCGGGAGGGTGTAGCCCAAGTCTTTGAGCCGGGCTTCGATGGTGCTGGGCATGGTGTTGTTTTCTCGATTGTTGAGCCGGAAAAGGATGGATGGTCTGCCGTGTGTAGCAAATCAAACGTGCATTGACGCCCCGAAATCATAGGGATTGGCCTGGCACACGGACTGTCTTGGCGCGAAGCGTGACCTGAGATGATGGCCCCGGGAAGTTGATTTGTCGCCATGCTGGTCAAGGCGGGCGTTCCGGCTTATTCTATGGAGATGTAAGTATCTGGCGTTCAGTCAAACGGCCCCGGAGGGTGCTGCACGCTGGGGTTGGTACAGCGCATGCTTCAAATCAAAGCCCTGCTGCTGGCTTGTTGTGGAAATTGGTGCCGATGAAAACGTTGCTAACGATTATGGTTGCTGGTGTTGCTGGAAGCGTTCCGATCGCTGGCGCGTTTGCCGTGGCCGGTGACGGCATCCGGTTTTCGCCTCACCGCGCCGTCTATGACATCACATTGCAGCAATCGGTTGCGGGCTCTGGTGTTTCAGAATTGAATGGCCGCATGGTCTATGAACTGTCGGGCAGCGCTTGTGATGGGTTTTCCCAGAATATGCGCTTCGTCACCCGCATTGCTGATGAAGACGGCAGCACACAGGTCAACGATTTGAGGACATCCAGCTGGGAAGCGGCGCGCGGGAAGCGGCTGCGGTTTTCGCTCAACCAGTATCACAACGATCAACTGGCGGAAGCCACCGAAGGTGATGCCGGGCGCACCGGACCAGACCGCTCGCGGGTTGATGTCCGGCTTAAGAAACCGACTCGCAAAAAAGTCAGCCTGAAACCGGGTGTTGTGTTTCCGATGCAGCATTCACGTGGATTGATGCGGGCGGCCAAAGACGGCAAACGGGTTTACAGCGCCAACCTTTTTGATGGGTCTGAAAAGGGTGAGCGATTTTATTTTACAAGTGCGGTGATTGGGAATGCGCGGAGTGAAACGGTCAACCCTGTGCGCCTGCCCGATAAGATTGGCGCATCGCTGCGCGGACGGACAGCGTGGCCGATCTCAATTGGCTATTTCGATCCCGACAAGACGACCGCTGATGCCGTACCGTCCTACGAATTGTCGTTTATGTATTTTGACAACGGCGTTTCGACCAGTCTGATGATCGATTACGGCGACTTTTCCATTCGCGGAAAGCTTGCCGAACTTCAGATGCTGCCTGTTGCAGAATGCGACGCGCCCTGACCCGTGGGGGATGTCGTCGGTGCCGGTTGTAGTGCTCTCAAGGTGCGTTGCAGGAGTGCCCTGGTCTCGGGCAAGGCAACGGCCAGTGTTGCGGCAGTGATCGTGGCAGCAGCCACGGCAAGGCTGATTGTCGCGAGTGCGCTCCACGCTGATACAACCGATGGGAACACGACGAGTGCACCTCCGATCAAAACTGCCGGGATCAATGCCAGGCAGCGAACGGCGAAGGCTACGGACAATCGATCATCCTTCCGGCCGACCCTTGCGATGATGTAGATCAGAGAGAGGGCTTCGGCGGCGAGGCCTGCTAGTGCCATGCCGATCAATCCATAACCCGACTGTGCGGCGACGAATGCCAGGGGCAGGCCAATCGCTCGGACCAGACCGGCAATCAGCAGTGGGCGGGTATCGCCCATGGCCATCAACGCCATACCCGGAACAGCCTGCAGCATGCGCAGAGCCCACATCATAGCAAGGATTGTGACGAGGCTGCCGAGGCCCGCATAATTGTCGCCGAAGGCCACCGGAAGGACCGCGCCACCAGAGAGGGCGAAGCCAACCAAATAAGCAGCCGCCAAAATGACGACGGCTTCAGAAAGCGTCGCAAAACGTCTCAGGAAAACCTCAGGTGTGTCGCGCGCTTCGGATAGCACGGGCAACATGAGTGCGTTGCCGACTTTGGCTGCGAGCAGGCCTGGCACCATGGTGAGGAGGAAGGCCGTTGTGAAGGAGGCGAGCGCTTCCATGCCAAGCAGGCCGCCGATGAGAAAGCGGTCTCCCTGGTAGACAGCGACAAGCGGGATGGCGCTGAGCCAAATCGGCCAGCCGAACTTCAAGGTGGCGGCGATGTGATTTTCCGACCATGCGATGCGGTAGGGCCGGACCGCGAGCAGGTGGGACGTGAGTGTACTGGAGATGGCAGCTGCGATGATGATCCAGGGGATTGCTGCGAAGGTCGGCGCGTAGACCAGGGCTGGCCAGGCAACCAGCGTTGCGATCACCTGAGGGGCGGCTTCATAAAGGACGAACGGCCGATTGTTGAGTTGGCGCTGATGCCAGCGGAAATCGAGGTGCGCGAAGCCCTTGATGACCGGGACGAGGCTTGCCACCTCGAAGGCCCATTGGGCATGGCTGATACCCAGAGCCGAAGTCATGGGACCGGCGAGCAGATACAGTATGGCGCCCGTGATCAGCCCTTTCGCCACGAGCGTCAGATGCGCGAGGGCTGTGAGTGCAGGATCGTCGCCGTCTTTGGATTGCACGATCAGGCGATCGCTTCCGACGTCGCTGAGCGTTTCGATGAGCTGCAAAGTGATCGTGATGGTCGCGGCGATGCCGAAGTCGCCTTTGGACAGTGCGTGCCCGATGAGCGCGTTGCGGGCAAAAGCAAAGGCCTGCGCTGCTGCGAAACCGGAGATCAGCAGCAGGCCCTGCCGGCCGACTTTTGCTGCCGTTGCCGTTTGAGGTTTTGCCGGCTGGTCGATGAGGGGTGGTGCCTGGATGGCCATTGGTCAGGCCGTGGTCTGTGTGAGCGGATGCGGGGCAGCGGGTTTGGGTTCTGCTTTGCGTGCAAGCGCGGTCCTGGCCCAGGCGAGGCGGCGGGTCAGCTTTTCCAATGTCCATTCGATTGCCGGATTCACCACGCGGCCGAGGCGCGATGCGTCAAGCCGGATAAGCGCACACGTGGTCTGCACATAGCGTGGGCGAAATGCGTGTGACCACTTGGTGCGAAACGCGGCTTTGGCGATGTCGAAGGATGCGTTCTTATTGCCCGGCGAAAGATGATGCAGATGAAAGTCGATAACATAGGCCTGCCACCCCATGGTTTCAGCAGCCAGGCAGATGTCAGCGCCGTAAAAGTGGAACCCTGTGAGGTTGCGGGAAAACCCGATCTGGGCGGCGCGCCTGACGACGATAAAGTTTTCATCAAGGCTTGAAACGCGCTGCGGAAAAGCACCCACGGACTGGTTTTCGCCGTGGGGGTCTGTGATGCGTAAAGCCAATTCGCCTGGCGCGATGCCACCGGCATTCCCGGCCAATGCCCAATCGGGGTGGTTGTCGTGCAAGTCGGTGATCCGGGCTTCGAGTGCTGCGCGGTCATCCTCGCCCAGGCGGACGTCCTGGTGGCACAGAATGACATACGGTGCTCGGGCGGCTGTCAGGGCGGCGTTCAGACCTTCGTAGGCACAGGTCTGGCCGGGCGTGGAACCACTGACTGCGCTGTCGCTACGGGCTGTGTCGATGAGATTGGGCGTATTGTCGATAACGAGATATTCGCACGTGTCAGGCGTGAACCCACCGTCCGCGAAGGAGGCGCACATCTCGGCATACTGTGCGGTGTCCGTCACGAGTGTCGCGATCGTAAAGGCAGGTGCCGAAGCGTCCCTGGAGCATATGGTCTGAGGGGCGATGGGCTTTGCGAAGCTGGGCAGCTTTTTGTCAGCCATTGTTGTGCTTTCTGGTGCCGGGGTGAGGGCGTTTGGGGCGTCGCGACTTAGCTGTTTGCGGGGGCAAGATCTGGCCCTGCATCTGAAGTGCGGGTCGTTGAAGCCAGTGGATTATCGGTGAAGCCGTTGCGCCATTCGGACTTGCGCCGGAGAACTTCGCGCCAAGCCAGTGTCTGGTCCTCGCGCCCTTTCGAGGGCTTGAAGGCAAGGGCAATGCGGCCAGCCAGCCAGCGGGTTAGCGGCCAGGCGTGCAGGCAGGTGCGTGTTGCGGTCCGCCGCCAGCCGGTCATGTGGCGTTCGATCAGTTCGCTCTTGGCGGTCAGTAGGCGGACCACCTTGTCGGCGCGTACTTTCTCGGATGCACCACCGATGTGGATAATGGCGGCATCCGGTGTGATCTGGGGTTTTGCGCCCTTGGCGGCGGCGCGCAAACACAGATCGGCTTCTTCGCCGTACATGAAAAAGACCGGGGCAAACCCGTTCAGTTCGCGCCAGAGCGATGTGTCGATCAGGAGAAAGCAGCCAGAGACAATGTCGACTTCGCGGACAGTGTCACGCTGCCATGCGCCGAAGGTTTCGCCGTTGAACCGTTCGCTCGTTGGGAACAGTGCTGTCAAACCGGACGTACGGCAGAACTGATTCCAGACCGTCATGCGACCCCAGCAGGACGCGGGGTTCAAGGTGCCGTCCTCGAAGAATGTGCGTCCTCCCCAAATGCCTGCGTCGGGCGTCTCATTTGCAAAGTCCATCAGTTCGTCGATTGCGGCATCCATGACGATGGTATCGGGGTTGAGCAGCAGGATGCGCGGTGCGTGCACATGGGCAGAGGCCAGGTTGTTGGCTGCGCCGAAGCCGAGGTTTTGTTTGGATCGGATAAGGTGGACATCTGGAAAAGCTGCGGCAATTGCGTTTGGCGAGCCGTCCGTCGATGCGTTGTCTACGACGATGACCTGGGCTTTGTACTTCGTTGTTTCACGCAGAGCTGAAGAGATGGCAGCCAACGTCATTTCGCAGGTGTTATAGCTGACGATCAGGACTGAGACGTCGATGTCTGAATTGTCTTTTTTTATTTTGGCACAATCGGTCATGTTTTATTTGCCGTTTCAACCTGCGGTGAAATCTGCCTTTAAGGACTGGCATTCTTGTCTGGTGAGCGCAGGATCGGAAATTGCGGCTAATTCCACGTTAAAATCCGGCTTTCAATAACGAGGAATTAAGGCTGAACATGCATGACTTGGGTCCCGGGCGGAGCGGTGCGCCCTTGAATAGTTATGTGCAGGAGTTTCCAAGGCTATGGGTGAAAATACGATGAAGCCTGGTGTTGAGCCTGCGCCCATAAGCACAGCGGACAATACTGCTTTGGGGCTCGAAAATGCCCTGTCCGGTGCTGAGTTCGACGGCATCATCTGCATCGGTGGCGAAGACTGGTGGTACCACAATCGTGGTCATTTCGACTTTCAGATCATGCGGCGGTTGGCAAAACGCTGGCCCGTCTTGTTCGTCAATTCGTTGGGCGTCCGGATGCCAAGTTTGTCGGATAAAGGCTTATTTGCCAAACGCATTGGCCGGAAACTCAAATCGTTTTCGCGCGGTGTGACGAATGTCGAGAATAAATTCTGGGTGTTTTCTCCGCTGAGCGTTCCAGGCGAAGCGGTTCGCAAATTCAATGCATCATCGCTTAGCCCGCAAATTCGGCTTGCCGCTTTTCGGGCGGGTATCCGAAAGCCGCTGTTATGGGTTCATTGTCCCGCGGGTGTCGATGTGATCGACAGCCTGCCGCACACGGGTCTGGTGTTTCAACGCACAGACCGGTTTGAATCTTTTCCTGAAGGCGATCCGGTTGTGCTGAAGCAGCAGGTGGATACGCTGCGGGCGCGCGCCGATCTGGTGGTGTACGCCGCGCCTCATTTGCAGGATGAAGAGTGCCAGTCCGTAAAACGCTCATTGCTCGTGACGCATGGTGTCGACGTGGAGCGGTTCCGGGCGGCTGGCGCCAAGACACAGACAATCGGCCCTCGCGACATTGCACACTTAAAGCGCCCGCGTGTTGGATTTATCGGGGGTATTGATGCCCATACATTCGACCCGGATCTGTTTTTGTCAGTCGCCGGCATGCTGCCTGATCATCAATTCATTCTGGTGGGGGGATGTTCGCTGCAGGAGGACTGGTGCCAGCTGGAGAATGTGCGCGCCGTGGGGCGGAAGCCCTACGAGGTCGTTGCCGACTATATGGCAGCCATGGATTGTCTGATCATGCCGTGGAACCGGTCTGAGTGGATTGCCGCGTGCAATCCCATCAAGTTGAAGGAGTATCTGGCGGTGGGGCGGCCTGTTGTGTCGCGGCCCTTCCAGGCGCTGAAGCCTTACGAGGGCGTTGTGCGTGTGGCCGATGATGCTGCAACATTTGCCTCGGCGGTGCGCGAGGCCTGCGTCCAGCCATATGATGGAACCCAAGCGCTGGCGCTGGTGGCACAGGAAGACTGGGACGCGAAGGTTGGCTTGGTGGCGGACGCCCTTTGCCGGCTGCATAAGCCGGTTACCGACAATGGCGAATACGAAGAAGCGCGAACGGCGGCCTAACGAGGATCGTTGGTGGGGGCGACTAAAGCCAGGCCATACCTTCGGTGGAAATGCGAAGGATTTGATCCTGCGGCACTTCCAGTTCCAGGATGTTGTTCATATCAATGCCGAGAAGGTACCCGCGCAGGGCTCGCGATATTCCGCCGTGGGTTGCAACGACGGTCGTCCGATCCAGTTCCTCGACCCAGGGTATAATGCGCTCCATCAGATCAGCGTAGCTTTCGCCGTCTTTCGGGCACCAGTTGAACGGATCGGCAACGCGGTTTTTCATGCCCTCCGGGTCGATCTTAGGGAGATCGGTGAGCAGTTGGCCTTCCCAATGGCCATAGTGCACTTCGCGGATGCGGGGGTCGGTGCTGAAGTCGTCAGGCTTCAATCCCATCTCCCGGCGTACGATCCGCATTGTTTCCATCGTGCGCCCGAGCGGGCTCGCTACGAAGTGCGCCTCTGACAAATCGACGTCGGCCTCTCGCAATGCGAGGCCGTTGCGGGCCGCTTGCCGGCGGCCCAAATCGTTCAGAGGAATATCGGCCTGGCCCTGATAGCGTTGCTCGGCGTTCCAGTCCGTCTGGCCGTGGCGAATGCAGTAAATGACGACGGGATCAGGCATCGTGTCTTGTTCGCTTCCCGAATAAACGCGATGAACCGTGGTTGATGAGTCAGGCCTTTTCGACGGTGATGTCGGGGGCGTCTTCGTTTTTCATGCCTTGAACATGGTAGCCCGCATCGACGTAGTGGATTTCGCCTGTCACGCCGCCTGCCAGGTCAGACAGCAGATAGACGCCCGCGCCACCGACTTCTTCGATGGTGACGGTCCGGCGAAGTGGTGAATTGTATTCGTTCCATCGCAGAATATAGCGGAAGTCTGCGATGCCGGAGGCTGCCAGCGTTTTGATCGGGCCGGCTGAAATGGCGTTGACGCGGATACCCTTCTGTCCCAGATCAGCTGCGAGATATCTGACGCTGGCTTCCAGGGCGGCTTTTGCGACGCCCATGACATTGTAGTGCGGCATAACTTTTTCGGCGCCGTAGTATGTCAAGGTAATGATCGAGCCGCCGCCAACCATGAGCTTTTCAGCGCGCTTTGCCAGTGTGGTCAGCGAAAAGCATGAGATATTCATGGTCTTGTTGAAGTTGTCTTCCGACGTGTCGACGTAGCGCCCATCCAATTCGGCTTTGTCGGAAAACGCGATGGCGTGGACAAGGAAGTCCAGACCGCCCCATTCGGTCTTCAAGGTCTCGAATACGGCATCCATTGAGGCTGCATCCGTGACATCACATGGGAGCACGAGCGTCGAGCCAAGCTCGGTCGCCAATGGGTCAACGCGTTTTTTTAAGGCGTCGCCTTGGTAGGTAAATGCCAGTTCAGCACCTTGAGCGGCACAAGACTTTGCAATGCCCCATGCGATGGAGCGATTGTTTGCGACGCCCATGATGAGGCCGCGCTTGCCAGCCATCAGGGTGCCGGTCGGCGTTGCCGTATTCGGCGCCGTAGCGGTCATCGTCTTTTGAAACCTTTTGATTGCTTTTGTGTAATGGCGCGCATCCTACACAACTCGGGGCGACGGTCCAGCGCCGGTCTTGCCTGCGTGGCGGGTCGCCACAGTGCGATGGCCAAAACCGACGCTAATTCGGTGCCGAATGGTTAGCCGTTTAGGCGCCAAATTCCGGTCTCGTCGCGGCAGGCAGTTGTTTTTGTCTGTCGGTTCAATGTGTTAGCGGACAAGAGTATGAGCAGCTCGCGGCAAACCTCGCGATTTCGCCCAAAGTAGGACCGGGTGGGCCGGATGATGCCGCTAAGATTGCCGTGGCTGCGATGCCATACATAAGTGGAGCCATCTGCAACCTCTGACAACGCAAGTTGGACGCTTTCGAGTGCCGCAAGCTTGTCCGTTGACGTGAAATAGGGGCGCACACTTGGTCTGAGGGCCAGGAAACGCCGGACTGTTGCGTTTCTGGGATGCGTTGCCGGTGGCGGTGCGGTGGCCGGGTCTTGCTGGCCCTGTTCAACCGCGTTGGGGCTCATCGAAGGCTTGAAGGTGAATTCACCAGCAACGCCGATTCTGGATGAGAGCAAAACGGTTGCAAAACAAACGAAGCCAAGAATTACGGCTGGCAGCAGGACAGTAATACACTCGTTGTCACGCATGACACCACGAACTCCACTTGATGCAGTAAGCATACAGAACGCACGCACAACAGGTGCGCCAGACTGTTGGCAGTGTTGCAGACAGTTATTAAAAACTGGTCAAACGGTGTTCTGTTCTGAAACAGTCTGCGGCGCTGGCCGGCCGAGTTGAGATCCGTCGTAGGCCTTTGGTTGTGGTCTGCCTGCGACGACTGACAGACATGAGAAGGTATTGGATATGCAAGACGCAGCTCAAACCGCTGACCCGTTTGCAGCTGGGGCCGACCCGTTCGACGTTTTTGATAGCTGGATGGCGGAAGCTGGAGACAGCGAAATCAACGATGCCAATGCCATGGCGCTTGCGACGGTTGATGCGGACGGATTGCCCAATGTGCGCACGGTGCTGTTGAAGGGGCTTGATGGTGCCGCCCATCCGTCACGCGGGTTCGTATTTTATACGAATGTGGAAAGCCAAAAGGGGCGTGAACTTCTGGCGTCCCGCAAAGCTGCATTGCTGTTCCATTGGAAATCGCTTGGGCGGCAGGTGCGGGTGCGGGGTGATGTGACGTCTGTGACCGCGGAAGAGGCGGACGCCTATTATGCATCACGGGCGCGGGGTAGCCGGATTGGAGCCTGGGCATCCAAGCAATCGCGACCGCTTGAGAGCCGCGCCGAGCTTGAACAGCAGGTGGCGTCCTTCGACGAGCAGTTTTCAGGCGATGATGTTCCCCGTCCTCCCCATTGGTCGGGATTTCGTGTCGTGCCATGCGAAATCGAGTTTTGGCTCAACGGGCCTTACAGGTTGCACGACCGGATCGTGTTTCGACGTCGCGGGACGAATTCAGATCTCGTCGATGGGGCAGATGCGGTGGGTCTTGCGGACACAGGTGCCGCAGGCTGGGAGACGGCGCGGCTTTATCCGTAAGGCTGGTTTGAACAACAGAGTTGGGTATTGCCAAGCTCAGTCGTTTTTAGGTGGGCGTGGGAGCGTTGCTGCCTGCCGTGGGGTGTCTGAAAAAGGCAGTTGATAGGTTGCGAGGCAGCCTATTTTTGCGTCAGCTACAGCTGCGTGCGTTCTGCCCGTTGGGTCGGACAGAGCAAGGCGGTCGCAGCTTGGCAGCTTTGCATGAGAACCGCCGCCTTCGCCGGATTGTTCGGCCCGTGCCGAAGCTGCGTTTGCCGTCTTGGCGGCCTTTGGTTTGGTATCCGATGTGGACGCCGTAAACCAGCCTGAAAACCAGTGAGATGGGGCCACGTCAGGTTCTTGATCATTCTGGGCCTGGAGATCGGCCGGTGCCGCACTCTTTGAAACGTCGCCGGTCGACGTGTCGGAGGTCGCGTTACCGGGCATGAGTGCTCCGCCAAAGACGACGCGGTCGTTTTTCTGGGTCCGTTCGGCACGCCATTTTTGGATGTCTCCGACGTTTGGACAGTCCGGTCGGTTCTCGCCCAATGTACAGCCGTTCTGCAAATGCGTACTCACCAGCCAGAACACATCGCCGTAATATGAGAAGCGCACGGCCATGCTTGATGACCGTCCGTCCTCAGCATTCGTGGTGGCTTGTTGACGGTCAAAGCCTGGCTCGTTCTTGCCGGTGACACGCAAGCCTCTGGCGTATTGATAGGCGATGGCGGTCATGTGTGCGGCACGCTGCGGGCGTCCATCGCGTTCGGTTGTGACAATGTGGCTGGAAAAAATAACGTTCCATTGGCGCGCAGGGAACAGTCTGCGGGTCTCCTCAATCGAGCTGACGTTTTGCAGCATGACCATGTCGGCATTCAGATTGGCCGCGGCCGTGTCGGCCTGTACAGATGCGCGCATTTCAGCGCCAAACGTGTTGCGCCATTGCTGTTTGATTTCCTTGCGCTCCTGCAACAGGCCGGTTTGGACTGCGGTTTTGAGATCCCAGCTGGTGATATGGAGATGGGCGTCTTTGGGCCGGGTGTAGATGATGGGCGTGGTGTCACCTAATTGGTTTTCCAGCGGGTGGCGCATCAGGGGATCGGCATCCCAAAGGTCCGCTGCAGTCAGTCCTTGGGTGTCTTTGGCGTTCGTTGTGGTCTTTGATGCAGTTTGCGCAAACGCGGGACTGGAAAGCTGTTCAGTAGTGTTTGAAATCACAATCCAGGACATGAGTGAAACTGCGGTTGCCGCCGCTACCCGAACACCTGGGTAGGGACGCCGGCTCGAGCGACGAACGTGTATTGCTTGGATTGTGAAGACGTTGCGCAACACAGTGCTGGTGATCCTTCGATATGCCCGGTCTGCATCTTAGCTGAGGCTACCTGATTGGCCGATTCGGTGACAGTCCAGGGTGCTGGCCGCTCAGCGTGTGCCGATTTTTCCGCTGAACGTTTGCCTCACAATGGCGTATTTGCTGTGCTCGGGTCCGTGCTGCGGGCGCGGCTTGCTCTTCAGGCCATCGGCGTGTCAGATCAGGCTCGGCAACGGCAACGGCGACTGGCAAAGCCAAGGCAAAGTCAGTCGGGCTGACAGCGGGTGCGGTCCCGGTTGACCCGCCACCGGGTCCATCATTGCAGGACTTCTGAGACCATGACGTTACAGTTTGATCGCGTGCAGCTTTTCCTGACACCTGGACCAGCACCTGGTTCGGCGCTGTGGGCGACGCGGATTGCTGTGTTTTCCGCTGGGCTCGTAATTGCCGGGCTGTTCATGCACCGGCTGTTTTCCCTGCCCACGCCGGTTGCATTGAACCTGATCAAACTGTCGATCCTGGGGGCTGCCTTCACGATCGTATTGGGTGCGTTTGCCCTCGTGCGGATCTGGCGGACGGGCTGCAGGGGCACCTCACGCGTGATGTTTTCCGGGCTTCTCGCGCTGGGTCTTCTCGCGTGGCCGCTGGCCCAGTTGCCGAAAATGAATGCGCTCCCCGAGATCAACGACCTGACAACGGATTTGCAAAATCCGCCTGTCTTTGACGTGCTGGCTCAGGCACGGCCAAGCGATGCCAATTCAACGACCTATCCTGGTGTTGACTTTTCTGAGCGGCAGAAAGCTGCGTATCCAGATTTGAAAACGCTGTGGGTCAATCGATCGGGTGCGGAAGCCTATGAAATTGCCCAAGAAGCTTTGAAGCGGCAGGGGCTGCAGATCGTGCGTGCCGCCCCACCGGGTCAGACGGTCGATCGCCCGGGCGTCATCGAGGCCTACGACCGGACGTTGGTGCTGGGCTTTTACGATGATGTTGTTGTGCGGGTGATGGGCAATTCAAAAAGCGCGCGCATAGATCTGAGATCTGCGTCCCGGTACGGGCGGCATGACCTCGGGCGCAATGCGCAACGTATCCGTCGGCTTCTGGGCGAAGTGAACGCGCGGCTCGAAGCCACGGTGCCCGCCGAGGGTGGCCGGTAGGATTTCGCGTTTCAAGGCGACGCCGGTGTGGCTTCCAGGGCCGTGTCGAAGTCAATCCGGGATTTGGATGGGCCGGACCCGGAGAATTGGTTTTGTGCCGTGAGAAAACCTTTCTCGATTAAGTGCTCCACGTGCGCTTGAACGGACAAAGAGGCTGCGATCCTCAGTTTGTCGTCGATATCCTTGTAGATCAGCGTCACGATCGCCTTGATGTTCGGGATGCCATCGCGGATGGCGCCCAGAATGGCCTGCTCGCGCCAGCGGCGATGCACCATGTAGGCTTTGACCATGCGAACAGGCTGTTCAAGCCGTCCGCCGTGGCCTGGAAGATAAAGCGTGTCCTCGCCGACCAAAAGCCGTTCAAGTGATGTGAAATAGTCGCCCATGTGGCCTTCGGGCGGGGCAATCACCGTGGTATTCCAGGCCATGACGTGGTCGCCTGAAAAGACAACGCCGCGATCAGCAAGGCGGAAACACATGTGATCTGGCGCATGACCTGGCGTGTGGATTGCATCCAGTTTCCAGTCCGCGCCTTCTATCCGTTGGCCATCCGTCAGGACGTGGTCGGGCGTCGTTTCATAATTGATAAAGGCCTCACCTGTCGGCCTGATCTGAGCATCCATCTCGTCATCGGACCGGCGCGGGAAGGCACACGTCACGGCACCTGTCTGTTTGGCCAATGCTGCTGCCCCGTCGATGTGGTCGCGGTGAGCGTGGGTGGTCAGAATGTGGGTGATCGCCCGCCCGTCTGCTGTCTTCAGAATCGCATCACGGTGTTCGGGATCATCGGGCCCTGGGTCGATCACGGCCAAGCTGGTGGAGCCGACAAGGTAGGTGTTGGTCCCTTTGAACGTGAATGGACTGGGGTTGTTGGCGACCAGCCTGACGATACCGGGTGCGATTCCGGTCGGTTCACCGTAAGCGAACCGCATGTCTTGCTTCAGTTTGAGGTCCAAAGTCCGTTGCTCCACTGCGCTCGGGTGCTGTCTCAAGGGGCACCGGACAGCGCTTTTGATCGCGATCCGGCAACGGCGCACACAAAGCTATGGGAGCAGTTTTGGCAAGTGCCCGTCTTATTCCACTGCACCGCGACGTTGCAGATTGAAATGCGGCCGCCGCGGTCGGTGTAATCGCCTCAATTCAGCGGGACGTCCAGTTGCAGCTTTGAACGGATGTTCGGGGTCTCGGTGTCGTCTGTGTGCTCAAGATTGGTGGAGGCGTTGATGTCGTAGGCGCCGGTTTTGGAAATCGCGAGCCCTGCGCCCAGATTGCGTACGGTTTCCTCACTGCCTTCGTCTGCTCCTGGTGCGGTCACAGTCTCAAGGTCGAGCGTGGTCGCGTAATCGAGAAACGGGGTGATGCGCGTTCCATCGTCCGTTTCAAAGGTTCTTCTGAGGGTCGGGTTGATCGTCAGCACCTGCCGGTCTGTTCCCGCAGCGCTGTCTGGGTCAAAGGACTCTTTCAGGTTTGTGATATGTGCCGATGGTGCCAACGTGAGGCCACTGATGGTCCAGTCTCCGCTGAGGCCAGCGCGGAACTGCTCGCGATTGGCGAGAATTTCACCTGCACCATCGAGTTCAGATCGGGCGCGTCCCCATGCCCCTTCAGCTTCCAACATGAGGCCAGGGGCGACTTGGGTGGCCACGTAAGGTCCGGCGAGAACGCCGGTTTCGGGTGCACCGAATACACCGTCATCTATGCTCTCTGTTTTGATGCGCGCGCCCACCAAGGTGTTTGATTTGATCCGGTAATCCACGCCCACCTGGGATGCGATCGCCTGGTTGTGGTCGGCTTCCGGCACGTTAGCGATGTCGGTTGCGGTCCAAATATCCAAGCGGGGCGGAAGGGCTCGTTCCACTGTTGGCAGTTCGACGTCATCGGGCAGTAGGGCGCTGACATCTGACCGCTTCTCGTTGTCCTTTTCCGACAGATACGTGTGGATGTTTTGGAGACTGGTCGTAACGCGGGCGGTGGACCCATTCGCTTCGATTTCGACCGGATTCGGGGCAGGGGCTTGGCCGGGCTCCAGCCGCCATTGGCGGACTTGCGTCGCCGGTTTTGCAGACATATCCCGGTCGATGCGGGATTTGCTGACCTGGCTCTGACACGCTAGGTCACCGACGTCACAGGCTGCGATGGCAGGCGTCTGGGTAAAGCCCGAAACGGCTACGGACGCGACGGTGGCGAGGGTTAGGTTGCGCGCGAAGTGAGAGGCGGTGGTCATGGTCGGTGCTCGTTTGATCCAGAGTGCCGTCATGATCGCTTTGAAGCCCGCAATGTGGGTACTTTTTGACGTTCCGGTTACGGTGAATGATTGTGCCTCGTGACGGCTCTTGCGTGTCTCCGGTAGGGCTGATGCGGTGTTTGTGAGTCTCGCGTGTTGTAGGCATTGGTCTTGGATCGGTTGGTCTGGGGGGGTGCTTAGGCCCTCTGATCGCCGTGTCTGGGCGCTCCATGTGGAAAAGCTCATAAGCGCGACCTTGCATGATTGCATCCGGGATTGCAGTGCGCGGGTCATCTCGTTATGGTCCGCGCCTGAGCCGACATGGCTCGCGCGTTGGGGCGTCGCCAAGTGGTAAGGCACCGGTTTTTGGTATCGGCATTCGGAGGTTCGAATCCTCCCGCCCCAGCCAGTCTTCTCAGGTCTCTGTATAGGTAGGCGGTTGCCGATGGCAGTCTGGAATTACGCCGTTTTTTCAAGTGGTTAGGTGAGGTCGGATCGGCAGGCGCTGGGCAAAGACCAGTTTCCGGACGTTTGCGACAGACGAACACGGCCCAGTCTCTGTTCGCCCATTTCGCCAAAGGCGGTCTGCCTCAGGATCTCAGGAGTCTCTCGTTACCACCGCCTGCCAGCCGGTCACAGAAGGTGCCGCAGAAACGGTTGTCGTCCAGTTCCCAATGCGTGCCCGCTCGCCTGCTGATGCGATGAGAGGCTTTGCTCTTTCTTCGCTGAGCTCTGCGCCGTTTACGGAAACGTGCCCCTTCTCAGGTGCCAACTTCCAGGCGTCGGGCCACCACTGCATCCGGTCAATCGTGTAAGCGACCTCGGGCAGCTCGGACTTCATGGACAGTAACCTAGCAGCGGCCTGGTGTTCTGGCCCGATCGTTCCCCGCAGCTTGAAATCGAATGCAGTCTGGGTTCCCATTACGGCGACGCGGGCTTCTCCTGCCAGTTCAGCCGCAGCTGTTGCCTTGACTTGGCCATTGGCACTTATCTGCACCTTGGCATCAGCATTCAGCTCAACGTTTGCGGTCACTTCAGGCAGCTCAACAACCCCAGATGCGAATGCGAGAACGCCGGCCGTAGTGGCAATTGCCAGACTGGCCGCCACCACTCCCCGGAGACGTTTAGCTTTGTTCGTCGCTCTCTGAGCCAATTGCCCTAGCGTGTTGAAAGCGGCCGACAGGTCAAACCGGTAAGCGTTTCCAGCGCCATACTGAAGCACACAGATCTTCCGTTTCACATCGTGTGTGAGGTGCCGGATATCTGGTTCGCCCTTTTCGATCAACGCGCCTAGCCGCTGCAGGTCCATTTCGATCTTGGGCTGAAGCGACGCAATTGCTGTCGGTGTGCCGCTTGGCATCGGCCCTTCAACTAAACACGTATGACTCTCGGCGATCCCATCGTTTTCTCGGGTGCAAATCTCAATGACCGGCCAGCAGACAAACTCTACATCAGGGGATGCTGCTCCATGAGACTCTGATGCTTCCAACTCGCGCAACGCAGCGACCGCGTCACTCTCGCTCTTGATGATAATTGCCAAGGATCTGCCCCACCTTTCAGTCGAATCAATTGCCACAATTTTAACATAAATCGCTCTGCGATCCTTCGAATGATAACGTTGGGTGCAAGACCTGTTTCGGCCATTAGCGTGTTTTTTGGCAACTCTTCCATCCCATCCACTTCCGCTGCTCCGACCAGTCGTGCGGCAAGTCGCGGCTCAGTCGGATCAATCCCAAGCGCGTAAGCCCGACCGGCTGATGCCCTGTAAGGCAGTCACGGATGATGTCGGGTGCGAGATATGTCAGGCGCATGAGTGTGGTCAGGTGACCATTCGGCATGCCAAGCCGTTTCGTCAGGCCGTTCATGCTCTCGTTGG
>JBCBRH010000009.1:0-118186 GCA_039819785.1 Pseudomonadota bacterium
GCCGCTCCGCCTGACGTCGGACAAGAAGCACGAAAGCAAGAAGGCCCCGCGCGCGGGGCCTTCTTGCTTGAAATGCCGACGTTAACGGTGGCCTACTCTTACTCCGGTGCACTGGCCTACATTCTATCCGGCGTTGACATGTCAGGCCGCTACCCGGAAAACCTAACGGCAGCGAAGCTTCTGGCGTTGAGCAAAGACCTGCCTCGCGACTGGAAGCAGCAGCACAAAATTCTCGGCTTTTGAGCGGCTAAGAGAGCTCTTCGTCAGCGTGAAATTGCGCGGCAACTGAGGCGCTTGCACCTGCTGATTGAACAGTCCCACAGCACCAATAGGGTCACAGTTCATCAGTGAACGCTTGCGCTGCGTTCAGGCAAAAGTGGCCCACTGAGACGGTTGACGCAGTTGAGGCCGCGGAGCGTCGCTGAGACGCGCTTCACTTGTGGCTGTCGGGATTGTACGCCGCTAACCTACGGAAATGTCGGGATTACTTCGCCGCAACGCGCCTGGTCGCTAAGTGGCTGAAATTAATAGAGAAAATGGCTGGGGAACCAGGACTCGAACCTGGACTAACGGAGTCAGAGTCCGCTGGTCTACCATTAACCTATTCCCCAATACCCCGCAGGCATCGCTACGGGATCGATCGCAGCTTAGCTTGCCAAAAAGGCGGTAGCTGCGCAGTGAGCCGCAGGCGATAGCAAATCTTGTGATCACGGGCAAGGACGATCAGACAGACTGCCGTCATGTGCCGCGTCGATCTTGCCTTACATCACGCCGAGCGATCCCTGATGGGCGTTAGCCTCAGCAAAAAACTAGCGCCCGCGCGTCGGCGGAAGGAGCAATTCAGGGCGATACTCAAAATGCATCGTATCGAAATGCCGCCACCGCCCGCCCCAGATAAAGCCGTGTGCTTCGAAGACTTTGACGATCTCGGGCGGGATTTTATTGCGATAGGTCGGCAGGTCCGATCGGCCCTTCGCAGCCCAGCGCCAGTAATCTGCCGGTGCAACAGCGATATCGATGGCAATGCCCAGCCCATGTGCCGACACACGGCCCGTTCCAGCAATCACCCTACAGGCATAGCCCCCACCAAGCGGGGTCAGAAAGCGATCAAACCGGGCGGGCAGCTGCTCAAGCGCCGCGCTGATCGCTGCGACCCGTTTTGCAACACCATGCAGCTGGGTAACCCGCACTTTTGAGCGCTTGCCAAACTTCGCTGGAAGCCATGGAACCTCGACGAGGTGAGGAATGACGTCTCCACGGCGGCAATCCCCATAAAGCTTTGTAAAAAATCGAGCCGGGCGGGAGCGGCCAGGGTCGCCTGACGGTGGTCGGCTGTTACCGGTGATCGGAGAGACAGCATTCTGATTTGCCTGCCGATCCTCGCCCTGATCCTCAAAAATCGGGTAGGGATCCCGGAAAATCGCGCGCAGGTCATCCGCTTGCAGCCAGGCAGCAGCTGATTTTAACCAGCCAGGACGACGGGAAGACACTGATGGGCCGGACACTCTAGGCGCCACATGCATCACAGCCCCATCACGCCACCTGAGTTGGCCGTCACCAATATGCGTGAGTGCACCAGGGTAAGCGGTCGCCAGCCGGCGGGCCGTTTCCTCAGCCGACAGTAGGATCGGCGGAGTAGGCTCGCGATGCTTTTCGAGGGCGCGCGACCCCTCCAAATCGGCGGAGCCCCGCTCTACAACGTTACTCTTTTCAGCAGGTGCTTGTGAGGCGCCGCCTGCCTGAGCGGACGGCACGAACACAAGAAAACCCGCAAAAACAATGTTTACGGTTGTCAGTGAATTGGCGCGCAACCGCATAAAACCTTCAAGTTAAGCACTTTACCCCCCATCGTCAGATGCTACACTCATCTCAAGGCGAATCCAGCAACGGCCTGAAGCCGCATCTGAGCTAGCTCCGTGTCTGACGGAGTTTTCAGTTCAAAACGCGCCAGGCACTGGGGTGAAAAGCGTGAAAGACAACCATGAAACGGGCGCTCGAAGTCCGTCAGACGCACCCCCAGGGCAACATTCAGCCCCGTCAAACGTACCATCTTCTGAGAATAAACCACCGCTTTCTGGCTCAAATCCTGGCGGACGCACACCTGCGGATCAACCCCAGCGCACCACAAGTCCCAGCTCGGCTCGTCGTCCTCAGAACGCTGCGGATGCCTCAAACGGGAAAGCCTCAGCCGAGCAAAGCGTTGGCCGTGCCGAGACCAGCGATCCTGCGGCACCGAAAAAGAAATCCCGGCGTCGCAGACGAGGCCGCCGCCGTCCAACAGGCAAGTGGGCACAGGAGCGGGCAGCAATGCACGCCCAACCGGCAGGGTCAGCCGGTCAAGGCAAGGGTACAAACAAGAACCAGGACCAGAACCAAAGCCAGGGTAGTGCGCAAAATATCGGTGGCTCGGACAAGGATGCGCATGCCCACGCGCGCTCAGATGCCAATTCTAACCACGCCTCACCTGAGCGGGGGCAACACGCTTCAGGGCAAGGAAGAGCCCCACACCAGCCAAACGGTTCTTCACGTCCGCCCCGGTCTGCAAAGAATATGCGTGACCGCGACTTACCCCATCAACAGCGACCATCACGCGCTCAACCTCACCAAAATCCCACGCATAACGGCCAGAACGCGGCAGCCAATGAGGACACCAGGGCTGGAATGCCGATCTATGGCGCGCTCGACCTGGGTACGAACAACTGTCGCTTATTACTGGCCCGGCCCTCACGCCGCGGGTTCCGGGTCATCGACGCGTTTTCGCGGATCATCCGGCTTGGCGAAGGCGTCACCCATTCAGGTGCCCTCTCAAGCGACGCCATGGACCGGACCATCGACGCTCTTAAGGTGTGCGCCCACAAGATCAGACGCAATCAGGTGCACAAGTCCCGGCTGGTGGCGACTGAGGCCTGCCGAGCAGCCCATAACGGTCAGGAGTTTCTTGATCGTGCGCGCGAGGAAACTGGCCTCGACATCGAAATCCTGACCTGTGAGATGGAGGCAACCCTGGCGGTTTCAGGGTGCGCAACGCTCATCGATGGTCGCTCGGACTATGTGCTCGTCTTCGACATCGGCGGCGGGTCGTCAGAACTGATTTGGCTCGACTTGACCAAACGCAAGCCGCAAAACCTGTCACGTCCACTGGTCGACCGACCGGAGGCCCAAGAATGCATGAGCGCGTGGACGTCGCTGCCGGTGGGCGTGGTGACGTTGGCTGAACGTTTCGGGGGGCGTGAGGTCACACCCGACGTGTTTGAAGGCATGGTCAACTGGGTCACAGGCTTACTTCAGCCCTTCGAGGATCAATGCGCCTTCAGGCCTAAGCTGAAAGGAAGATCCGCACACCTCCTCGGCACATCGGGCACGGTGACAACGGTTGCCGGTATCCAGCTTGGCCTCCCCCGCTACGACCGCAACAAAGTCGACGGCACCTGGATGCGGGTTGCTGATGCCCATAACGTCACCTATAGCCTCTTGAACAGATCCTATGCGGACCGCGTTGCTGAACCCTGCATCGGGCAGGATCGTGCGGACCTCGTGCTGGCCGGGTGCGCGATCCTTGAAGCTTTGATGCGCATGTGGCCCTGCGAGCGGCTGCGGGTCGCCGATCGCGGTCTGCGCGAAGGCATTCTGGCGACCTTGATGAGCGAAGACGGGGTCTATAAAAGCCGCCGCCGCTAATTGGGCGCGCAGCAAAGCCCAACACCTTCCAACTGAGAGTACCCAAAATGACGTCTGAAGCCGATGTCCTCTAAAAAACCAGGACCACCTGAAAAGGGCAGAGCGAGCGCCGTTGGACCAACCGGCGGACAACGTCAGCTGCGCGTTCGCGTCAAGACGGCCCGCAAGCGCTCAAACTCCTCGGCACGATGGCTGGACCGACAGCTCAACGACCCCTATGTCGCCGCATCCAAGCGAGATGGGATGCGGTCACGCGCGGCCTATAAACTGTTGGAAATCGACGACAAACATGGCTTTCTGAAACCTGGCTTGAGCGTCATCGACTTGGGCGCTGCCCCTGGTGGCTGGTGCCAGATTGCCGCCGACCGGGTCAACGCCGTCACCGGCGCTGGGGCCAAGAAGGGGCATGTGGTGGCCATCGACTATCTCGGTATGGACCCTGTGGCAGGTGTTGAAATCCTTGAACTCGACTTCATGGACGACACGGCAGAAGACCGTCTCAAAGCCTGTCTGCCCAACGGTCGTGCTGACATCGTCCTATCCGACATGGCAGCCCCAACCGTTGGCCATGCCCGCACGGATCACCTTCGGATTATGGGATTGGCTGAAGCGGCCGCGCACTTTGCACTCGACGTGTTGAACCCCGGTGGAACTTTTCTCTGCAAAGTGTTCCAAGGTGGCGCGGAGCGCGATCTCCTGCAGGTTCTCAAACAGAACTTTAAAACGGTCCGACACATCAAGCCACCGGCCAGCCGCGCGGACTCTGCCGAACTCTATGTTCTTGCAACCGGCTTCAAAAGCAATTCAGACGCGGGCTCGGGCGTACGCGAGTGACGCCCCCGTGCCCGTCGGCTCACTTCAATTCAACCCGGAACATCGGCTGATCATTCATAAAGTCGACATTCTCGGCGACATGACAACTCTGGCAGGCCGCTGCGGCATCTTCATAAGCTGACAGGATGACAGCCTTGTCTGCCGTCTGCAATGCAGCATCAAATTCCGGCCACGCCGTTTCAAGAAACATCGCATTTGTATTCGCAGCCCGTTTCGGTCGCCGCAAAATGCCTTGTTCAGTGGCCCGTTTAAGATAGCGCCAATGATAACGCGCCAACTGCCAGTTCTCATCCTTCAGCGCGCCTTGAACGCTGACGAACCTGTCCCCCACGACGGCCATTGCGGTTGAAAACCCACCAACGTACTTTTCCATACGCGCCCAGCGTGTTGCGTCATCAGGTGCATCTGTCAACCAGCCTTTGCGCTCGCCCGATACGGCAATCCAAGATGACGCCAAGACAACAATGGCAGCCAAACCAACGACCAGAACTGAATATGCAGACCGTCGCATCGTATTCCCTCGCATCTCTGCTGAAGCTTACAGTAATCAGCCAAACGGATTGTGACATTCGATTGGATCGCAAAGCCCGCAAAATCGGGAAATTTTGAACGCAGACCGCTACTCCGCAGCAGCCTGGGACGGCAGGTCCAGTTCACCTCGAACGACATACCGCAGGATCGCCACGATCTCGGATGCGGTTTCCGCCACCGCCAAAGCCGCTGCGTCCACCTCCTTCAATGCATGCTGATGGTCGGGCCCATGCATAATGATCAAAGGCTTATCCAACGCTGAGGCATAGCCCGCATCAAACGCTGCGTTCCATTGCTTGTACTGCTCTCCAAACCGGACAATGACAATGTCAGCTTGTTCGATCAGTGTGCGCGTCCGGATGGCATTCAGCTTCGCACCCTTATGGTCATGCCAGAACTTGTTCGGTTCCGCGCCCAAAATGGCGACCCCGCAATCATCCGAGTAGGTGTGGTTGGTGACCGGAGCGGTGAAACTGACCGGCAGGCCCGCCCGTCTCGTGCCAGCCTCGATCTGCTCGCGCCAATCGGTGTGGATCTCGCCAGATAGATATACGGTCCATTCTTCCATGGAACTCGGGTCCTCGTGCCATTCGCGTTCGTGATACATGCGCGTCGTATACCCGACTGCGGCGTACCATCCAACCTCGGATGCCGCTGCAAAACCTTAACGTTTACGATGCTGGATAATAAACATAACTGTGAACGGGTTGAACCTATCCTGCTGCTCGGGCTGGTTGTAGCTAGCGCCGCAACCCAGCGTTTTTGCGTTCAGCGCCAGTTTGCGTCGTCCCAGCCGCCTGCCAAAACGTATCGCCGGACATCTCCTTGATCGTTCTGGCGCTCTTTCGACGGAGATCTCTTCTGAACCCCGGCTTGCCTCACATCCCCCATATCGACGGTCTGCGTGCCATCGCGATCCTGCCGGTCGTCGCATTTCATGCCGGGCTAGCCATCGCGCCGGGCGGCTTTATTGGCGTCGATATTTTCTTCGTCATCTCGGGATATCTCCTCACCAGTATCATTCTGCGAGAATTGTCCGACGGCTCATTTTCATTCTGGGATTTCTACAAGCGGCGCGTTCTGCGCATTCTTCCAGCCTATGCCGCGATGATCATTGCCGTTGGTCTTGTGGGCAGCGTCATCCTGCTTCCATCGGAGTGGCGCAATCTCGGTGATACGATGGCTGCAGCCAGTCTGTTTGTTTCGAATTTCCATTTCTGGAAAACGACGCACTATTTCAATTCCGACCACACCGCACAGCCGCTTCTCCACACATGGACACTGTCGCTTGAAGAGCAGTTCTATATCCTTCTGCCCATCGCGTTGTTCATTATCTGGCGCTTCACCAAACCAGCCTTCCCTGTTCTGATCGCAGCCCTTGTGGTGGGTCCATTCGCCTCAAGCGTCTGGGGCCTTGAAAGATTTGAAACAGCGACATTCTACCTTTTACCATTCCGCATCTGGGAGTTTGGCATCGGCGCGTTGCTGGCAACCCAGCGCTGGCCGGCCAGACTGCCCATTGGCGTGCGCCACCTTGCAGGTGTTACCGGCCTGGCGTTGATCGTTTTCGGTATTGCCGCACTCGATCACACTTCCTCATTCCCCGGCGTGAATGCGCTGTGGCCAACGGTTGGTGCGGTATTGGTCATCGCCAGCGGCGCGGGCAGCTGGACATCTCGGCTTCTTTCGACGCCACCACTGCGGTTCATCGGATCGATCTCCTACGCCCTCTATCTTTGGCATTGGCCGGTCATTGTTTTTTACAAGCTGCGTTTCGGTGCCAATCTGGATATCTTCGATCTTAGCGTCGTCCTCTCAATATCGTTTGCCTTGGCGTACCTCAGCACGCGGTTCATCGAGGCCCCGTTCCGCACCGCCCGCGCACGCAGCCAACCTGGTCAACGGGTCGTCTTTACCGGCCTGTCTAGTTTGGTTGTGGCCGCCGTGATTGGCCTATCATTGTCAGGTCTCATCGGGGCACTGCGGCCCGTGCCGGGCGCGATCGTAAAACTTGATGCCTACAAAACCTATCCCGAGACGACCGATGGCAAGCGCGTCACCTCAGCGGATGGATGCATGCTGCACGATGGTGTGGCAGATGGCTTTCAAGGCTTTGACCTGTCGCGATGCCTGTCGGACGGTGTCGAGGGCAAGCCAATCTATCTGATGATCGGTGACAGCCACGCCACGCATCTCATGGATGCGCTTGCCAAGCAGCTTTCTGGCGGCACCCTGCAACGTGCAGCCGCAGCGCGATGCACACCCCTTTTGGGAACACCCGGCTTCGCCGCTGATCACTATTGCGCGCATCTGATGCGCCATCTGTTCGACACACATATCCCTGCCGCCGGTCTCGATGGCATCATCCTGTCGGCCCGTTGGGGAGAAGCCTCACTTGATGACCTTGCCGCAACCGCTGCAAAACTCGCGACGCTGACAGATCGCATCATCATTCTTGGACCGACGGTGGAGTACGACGGCGCGTTCCCGCAAATCCTCGCACGCGTCCTCTGGGGCACAGGCGCTCAAGCCTCTCAGTTTCGCCGGAGCTTGCCTCCAGACTTGGACGCCCGCATGAAAACAATATCGTGGCCCGCAAAGACCACGTACATTTCGCTCATCGATATCATCTGTCCATCGGGTATGGCATCCTGCAAAGAGACGACGCATGGAGGAGCGCCCTACCACTTTGACTATGGCCACTACACCTATGACGCCGCCCGCGAGATCGCGTCTCAGATTGACCTGACTAACGTGCGATACCCGACGCCGGAGACAACGGACGCACCCAACACATCGCGATGACGACAGCCCGACACATGCGGTTCGAAACGTCATCGAGTGAAACCCAATGGAAACGAACTAGGCCCAATGAAAACATACCAGGAGAGCATCATGCGTTTCATGACCATCGCACTTGCGATGACGCTAATGTCTATGTTGGCTATCGGCACAGCCCCCACTGCCGAAGCAGCAGGCGAAACCGTGACTTACGAAATCGCTGGCGGCCCCTATGAGGGGTACCAAGTGAAAGCCGTAGGTCCATCGAAGGGGCTCGTTCTGGTCATCCACGACTGGGACGGCCTGACCGATTACGAGATCAAGCGCGCCGACATGTTGGCTGAACTGGGCTATGACGCGTTTGCCGTCGACCTTTATGGCAAAGGCAACCGGCCCGTTGAAACAGGCGCAAAGAAAGCGGAAATCGGCAAACTCTATAGCGACCGCGAAACCTTCCGGAAACGTATCATCGCAGGCCTTGCCGAAGCCCGTAAAACCTTCAGCGGCTCGACCGTCGTCATGGGCTACTGCTTCGGCGGCGCAGCCGTTCTCGAACTTGCCCGGTCTGGAAAAGCGCCCGACGTCAAAGGCTATGTCTCATTCCATGGCGGCCTGGACACTCCCGATGGCCAGAACTACAGCCAAGCGAACGCGCCGTTGCTGATCGCGCACGGAGCGGCCGACAAAGGTATCCCCATGCAAGCCGTTGCGACACTGACTGAGGAGCTGGAATCGGCCGGGGCCACCTACACCATCGAAGTCTATTCTGGCGCTCCGCATGCCTTCACGGTGTTTGGGTCTAACCGTTATCAGGAACGCGCAGACACGCTGTCGTGGGCATCATTCCAGAATTTTCTGGGTGAGACACTGACAAACTAACCGGAACACTCACCCGTTCAGCAGGCGAGGACCACCCGCGCAGAGCCGGGCTTGCGGCTCTGCGCTTTCAGCTGTCAGCTGTCAGCTGTCAGCCTCAATGACGGCAATGTGCGTCCCAGCTTCAACCGATTTGAAAGACCCAACATCGTCAACGGCGTCAGCCCAAATGTTGCATGGGCTGGTGAGCCTGATTTCATCGGCCTTGGAAATCGGCGTTGGCCCAAAGCCGATCGCGATTGCCTGGCCATCGGGCCAATAAGCGACTTCACCACGATCCACGACGGCCTTGGCATCTGGTTCTCGGGCCTGTTCCACAGCCGCGCTGAAATAGACCTCCTCGCCCCATGTCTGCACCTGACCGTATATTGGCAAAGCATTCCAGATGGCATCAGCCGTCGCCGTGTCGCGCAGCTTCACCCGGACGGCCACGTTGCTGGCCCGGATCAAAACGTATCGCATCCGCTCAGCCCCGCTGGTTTATTCGTTCCTGCCGCCGCCAAACTCGATCACGACGCCACACCCGTCGTCAAACGAAGACGGTTCAGCTGGCATCCCCCCGCGTGAGACTCACTTTCTCACCCACCTTCACGGTTTTCAATCGATCAACATCATCGAGGCTGTCCCCCAAAACATTGCAAGGCCAAGGCAGACGGATTTCAGACCCACGCGAAAGCGGTGTCGGTCCAAACGGCAGAATAATCCGATCTTCCTCAGCCCACAGATACACCTCACCCAGGCGCGCGTTCACCCGTGCTGAGCGATCCCGACCGATCTCGACAGGAATTCTGAAATGCACCACATCACCCCAAGGTTCTGACGTGGAAAAAAGCGGCAGCATCATCCACAGTCGCTCAGCCGTCCGGGTGTCATGCAATTTGACCCGCAAGATGACTTTGCCGACTTGGAGTTTGATGACATGCCCGCCAGCCGCGCCGCTCGTCCGCGTCCGGCCAACAGCCGAAGACAAATCTCGACCAGATTGTGTTTGGCGCGACCTTACGAGGTTTGTCGGCACACCCGCGCTCCTTAGCCGTCCACTACAATGCCTGAACCGGGACCGGGACGGGAACCGGTTTAGGCCGGAGCGGGACCAAACACCACGACCGCGTTCAATCCGCCAAAGGCGAACGAATTGGACATGGTGTAGGTGACTTCCATATCCCGGCCGACGTTCGGCACATAGTCCAAATCGCAGTCCTCTGAAGGTTCGTCCAGGCCAGCGGTTGGTGGGACCCAGTTTTCTTCCATGGCCTTGATACAGGCCGTCGCCTCGATACCGCCACCAGCGCCAAGCGGATGACCGTGCATTGACTTGGTGGACGAAATTGCAAGCTTGTAGGCGTGCGCTCCAAACACCTCTTTGATGGCAGCCGTTTCATTGCGGTCGTTATCCGCAGTCGCGGTTCCGTGCGCGTTCAAATAATCAATCTGCTCGGGTTGCAGACCAGCATCGTCCAAGGCCATGCGCATGGCGTGGCTTGGGCCTTCAACGGTCGGCTTGACCATGTCCTTACTGTCGGACGCCATACCGAACCCGACAAGTTCGGCCAGGATTTTGGCGCCACGCTTCTGGGCATGCTCCAAATCTTCCAAAACCAGAATGCCGGCACCTTCGCCCAGCACCGTGCCGTTGCGCTTCTTGGCAAAGGGGAAGCAGCCTTGCGGCGACAAGACATGCAGCGCCTGCCAGGCTTTCATCGTTCCATAATTGATGACAGATTCAGCAGCCCCAACGACAGCCACGTCGACCATGCCGTTGCGAATGTAATCCAGGCCGATCCCGATGGCATGGGTCGCCGTCGAACACGCCGAACACGTGCCGAACGTCGGCCCCTTGATGCCAAACTCAATCCCGACATGCGAACACGCTGACGACCCGATAATGCGCAAAAGCGTCAACGGGTGGGTTGCGCGTTTTTCCAGAATGAACAGATCGCGATAGGCCGTCTCAAGTGTGACGAGACCACCAGCACCTGAGCCGATGATGCAGGCCGCGCGGTACGGGTCGGTAAAGGGGACTTCGATCCCGGCTTGCTGAATGGCTTCTTGGGCTGCCGCACCCGCAAACCAGGAATAACGATCACCGTGCTGAATGATCTTGTCGCGCTTGAAGTCTTTCAGTTTGTCTTTTCTGTCGAAATCTTTGATTTGCGCTGCGATGAGGATCTTGAGGTCTTCCAACGGAAAGCCGCCGAGCTCACTGACACCCACCTTTGAAGCGCGCATGCTTGCCCAAAACTCATCGACAGTTGTTCCGATGGGTGTCACGGCACCCATTCCAGTGACGACAACACGGCGGTGTTCTTTTTTGGTCTGCATGATCAAATCCAGTTTCTAAGAAAGCGGGGCCCGGAACGCCGGACCCCGATCATTTTTATGCGTTGAGTTCGCCTACGCCACCCCCAAGGATTTCATCCAGGGAGCCTACCCAGGCGGATCGTGCAACATGAGGACTGCCCAGGATCTGGACAGTTGAAAAATAACCCATCGCTGCCGACGGGACCGGCGCGCTGCCAAATGCTCAGTCTGGCATCGTCACAATGAGGTGTCCGAACCGGCACGCGAGACGACGCGCAGTTTCAAGCGTCAGCAGGCGAACCACCCGTGGACGCCATCAGCGCCTTCACTTTGTCGACAACTGATCCGACGGTCTTGAAGTCTTCGACCTCTTCGTTCGCGTTGTATGGGATCTCAATCCCAAACGAATCTTCGATATCGAAAACGATCATGGCCAAGTCCAGAGATTCGATCGACAGGTCAGTGAGTTCCGTCGACAACGAAATATCGTCGCGCGGTTCCTTCATGTGCTTCTTAAGGATGTCGACAATCTTGGTTGCGACTTCGTCCATTTCTTTCTCCTGCCCTTGCAACGCCAAAGCAAAGGTGACTGTTTTACTTAGATTTCCAGCCGGTCACAAACGTTGCGACCCGTTCCTTGGCGTCCCATATCGTTAAAACCCAAACCTGTCTAGCGACCCCCGCATCCAGGGAAACACCCGCGCTCGCGAGTTTGGAAGCACAGGTACGAAGTAATCCCTGCCGCCGCCATTATCACATCGCACCACTGTAACGCACAAAGTGTGCCGAAAACGTTTCCCTGGGCACAGCTGACGATAAAACCGCCGGTCGATCTATTCCAGCCTGCGTCCACCGCTCTCGTAAGGTTGAGGGCGCCTGTGTCTGGCACCTACGACCTAAAACGTGTTCAATACCGGCAATGCCAGACAGCCCTTGGGTCTAGCACAATGAAATTAAGAAGTGCGCGCCTACAATCGCGGCAAAGACGCACCGTTTCAAGAAAGGGAGTTCGGCGGACATGACATCTGACGTGATCAGGCGGCCCGACCAACAGGCTTCACAAGGGCCTGATTTCCCTTGGATTAAATCATATCCTGCCAACATAGACTGGCATGCGAAATTTCCAGTACGCCCGCTCCACAGCCTGCTTCATGATGCTGCGGCGAATTTTCCCAAGCACATCTGCACTGATTTTTTAGGCAAGCAGACCAGCTATGAAGATGTCCACCAAGCCGTCACACGTGTTGCTGCAGGTCTACAAGGTCTCGGTGTTAAGGAAGGCGTAAAGGTCGGGCTTTTCTTACCCAATAGTCCGACATTCATCATTTATTACTACGCCATCCTTCAGGTGGGCGGCGTCGTAGTAAACTATAATCCGCTCTACACAGTGGAAGAACTGGCGTATCAGGTCGAAGACAGCGAAACCGAGATTATGGTTACGCTGGACCTAAAAGCACTGTTTGAAAAAGTTGAGGCCCTGCTTGAGCAAGGAACACTCAACCGCGCCGTCATCGCGTCATTTCCCGGGCTCTTGCCACCCACGAAGGCCGCCGTTTTCAAGCTTTTCAGGTCACGCGAAATCGCACGGCCATTGTCCAGCCCCCAGACTGCGAAGATAACACTCGATGCCGACTTCACCGGCGATCGACCACCTGATCCCGTGGCCATTGACCCGGAACAGGACATCGCTGTTTTACAGTATACCGGCGGCACAACCGGCCAGCCGAAGGGAGCCATGCTCACCCACGCAAATGTCATGACCAACACAAGACAGGTTGCGGCCTGGGCGCCCAATCTCGTGGATGGCGGCGAGCGCATTCTAGGCGTACTGCCGTTTTTCCACGTGTTTGCGATGACCGTTGTCATGAACCTTGGGATCGCCAAGGCTGCAAAAATCATCATCATGCCGCGCTTCGTGTTGAACGATGCCTTGCGGCTGATCCAATCGGGCAGGCCGACCATCCTGCCTGGTGTTCCAACGCTTTTTAACGCGATCCTGAACCATCCAAAAATCCAGAATTATGACCTTTCCACTTTAGTGTTTTGTATCTCAGGCGGTGCACCACTCCCTGTTGAGGTGAAGGAAAAGTTCGAAGCCCTGACGGGTTGCGCGATTGTCGAGGGCTATGGCCTTTCGGAAACCTCGCCCGTCGTGACCTGCAATGTTGTGGATGGTCTGAACAAGGCCGGATCAATCGGGCTGCCGTTTCCCCAAACCATCATTTCACTCCGTGATCTGGAAGACCCAACCAAGACTGTGCCTGACGGTGAACCAGGCGAGATCTGCGTGAAGGGCCCCCAAGTTATGGTGGGCTATTGGAAACGAACCGAAGAGACCCAAGACGTGTTCGTGGACGGGTTTTTGCGCACCGGCGACGTCGCCCGGATGGATGAGGATGGCATGTTCTTCATCGAGGATCGCATCAAGGATCTGATCATTACGTCCGGGTTCAACGTGTATCCGCGCCAGATCGAGGAAGCACTCTACACAATTGATGCCATCGAAGAAGCAACCGTTATCGGTGTTCCTCACGAGCATAAGGGTGAAGTGCCAAAAGCATTTCTGAAACTAAAAGCAGGTGCCCAGGTGACCTCCGACGAAGTCATGGCGCAGCTATCGGTCAAACTTTCGAAGCTGGAGTTGCCAGCGGAAATCGAATTTCGAGATGCGTTGCCGAAAACCATGATTGGCAAGCTATCCAAGAAGGAACTCAAGGCTGAGGAAATGGCCCGTCGTCAGGACAAAGGCTAATGGCTGCGAAATCTGAACATCTGGGACGCACGAAAGCAGGAAATGCGCCTCGCACCGGTGAGGCCAATGATGACGACAAACAGCTCTACACAATCGGCTCACTTGCCGAGGAGTTCGGCGTCACCACCCGTGCCATCCGATTTTACGAGGCGAGAGGATTGCTCAGCCCGGGGCGAAGCGGCACAACCCGCCAGTACACCCGCCGGGATCGGGCACGCCTGAACCTCATTCTGCGCGGGAAAAACCTGGGCTTTTCATTAGAAGACATCGCTGAATATCTGCAGCTTTACGATGCCGACCCTGAGCAGATCGCGCAGACCCAACTCTTACTCGACAAGGTGGGCGCGGCACTCAATGGACTGACACGCAAACGCACCGACTTGGACCGGGCCATGCGTGATTTGAAAGACATCCGCGCAAAGTGTATCGAGCACCTGAAGGCCCAAAAAACCTAGACCATAGCTCTGACAGTCTAGCAGGGCCTCACTTCGGCGACGGGTGGGTCAGCTTTGGGCCTCAGCTGTACCACCCACCGGATTCCGGCTGAAAGGTTAGAACGGAATTTCATCGTCCAGGGTCTTGTCAAAGCTTGGCTCTGACCCGCCACCCGACGAACCGCCGCCGCTTTTTCCATAGCCGCCGCCGTTGCTTCCCGAACCACTGCGACCGCCACCGCCGCCACCACCGTAATCGTAGCCACCCTGGTCGGGTTCAGACATCCCAGCGCCTGCGCCGGCCGCCGGACCGCTACGACCGTCCAGCATGGTGAGGTTGCCGTTGAAGCCTTGCAGCACCACTTCGGTGGAGTATTTTTCCTGGCCGGACTGGTCCTGCCACTTGCGCGTCTGCAACTGTCCCTCGATGTAGACCTTCGAGCCCTTTTTCAAATACTGCTCGACGACCTTGCACAAAGGTTCGCTAAAGATCACAACACGGTGCCATTCCGTCTTTTCGCGACGCTCACCGGAGTTCTTATCCCGCCAGCTTTCACTCGTCGCAATATTGAGGTTTGCGATGGGACGACCATCCTGGGTCCGCCGGATCTCCGGGTCTCGGCCAAGGTTACCAACCAGGATCACTTTGTTGATTGAGCCTGCCATTCGCTTTTCTCCTCTTCGCGCATCCAACGCGTGCGCCCATCATGCGCGATATGCCAACGCCAGCGTGTCTTCGTTGCGTCAGATTTGCTTGGGTCAGGGCACCTATGTGTTCAGGTGCCGATCTTGACCACCGCGCTTTACGCAAACCAAACTGGACATATGTGCACCACCACCAATGTTTGAGCGGCACCAGTTATGAGCGCAAGTGTTAACGTGTTCGCGGCAAAACCAAGGGGCGCCGTGCAGGTTCTCCACGGCAATCATCACCCATTAGCCGTCCAACCAGACTCGCCCACGCCTATGTTCTATAAATGTTCTCGCCGCAGCACGCAACAATTTCCGAGCCATGCCACAGTCATGGTGAGCTTATAATTGTAAAGCCGCGCATCACGGATTGTTGTCGACGGCCGTGGACATTTCCAACAACTCATCCGCAGGAAGAAAGCGACCAGCCGGGCAGTCCTCATTGGTCAGGCTTTCATAAATCTGTTTGAGGTCGCCGCGAAACATCGGCCCCCGGGCACGAAGCGCAACACCGGCAGCGACAGACCCATCAGCCCAGCGTGCACGACACATCAGCTTTGTGAGGTACGCCGTCAGGTCAGCGCTATAGCCTGCCAATTGTGGTTCAGGAACCCCATCTGCGTTGCCGTCGCCGCCCCCAGTTCCCGACAAACCTACCGACGCGAAACGACGGCGTTGCGGCCCCGGGCCAAGCGCCGACATGGCCTCCCAGCGCTGTTTGTCTTCAGAGCCCGACCAACCCGCGTCCGTTGCGTCCTCTCCGAGAACGTCGCTCAACGACATCAACACCTGATCGCCGATGCGCCGGCTGCGCAGTTGGCTGATGGCCCCTTTCAATGCTGCCAGCTCTTCATCTGAAGGTGCTTCAAAATTTATTCCACCCATGTCCGACAGCCTTGCATCACTTTGTTCCGGCGGGACGGCTTTCCATACCCTCACGCCCCGCAGGTCCGAAGCGGTGACGTCGGCCCTGCTCAGGTTTGCACCCCAAAGCTGCGCACGCTGCAGGCTCGCAGCTTCCAGTTTCGCGCCCTCCAGCACACCTCCTTGCAAACTGGCATAATTCAGGATGGCACCTTGCATCTCACTCGAACGAAAATCGGCAGCAAAAAGTTTGGCCCCCGTGAGATCAGTCCCCCTCAGGGATGAAATCGAGAAGTCCGCACCAGCTGCAGTTACGCCACCTGTCAGGTTGACCTTGTCCAGGTTTGCATTGGCCAGCAAGGCCCCATTCAAAATGGAATAAGCCAAGTTTGCACCGGTCAGGGCCGCACTTTCAAAATTGGCGCCCTCCGCATTGAGGCCTTCAAGCGTTGCGTTGATGAGCTTTGCGTTGGAAAAATCAGCGCCGCGTGCCGACGTGCAGAACTCCTTCCGACGGCTTTCGTCCAGAAGGAATTCGGTAATGTCAGTGCAACCAAACTTCACGTCCCGCAGGTCGGCACCACGGAAACTGGCACCATTCAGGATAGCACCGGTGAAATCAGCCTGATGCAGGTCCGAACGATCCAGGATGGCCGAGCGCAGATCCCGTCCCCTCAGGTTCAGCGTGGCTTCACCAGACGACACATCCCGGTCAACCACAAGGTCCGTATCCGTCACCTTGAGGTTACGCAAAAAGACCCCGAACAGTGCGCCCTGATCGTCGACCCATGAAAACGGCGCGATGAAGCCGGCGTAGGCGTTATAGCCATCAAACCGGTCGGCTTGATTTTCAGGGCTTGGGAAGATCGTGCGCGAAAACCGGTCAAGCCGCTCGCCTGGAATAGTGGCGAAAAGGAACGAAAACAGCATCACGCCGAGCAACAGGCCGGTGGTGGCTAGAAACGTTATCGGGTAGGCGAGCGTCGTACGCCAGAAAGCTGAGAAAAACGACGATTCCGCACGTCGAAGGAAGATTCCCAGCAGGCTCAACATGACAATGTCGAACACCAAAGCAATCCGGTGTGTCCAGGTGATCAGGACATCGTGGTACGGCAAGAAGACCAGTTGAATGTAAAGGATCAAGACGACGGGCAGGACGACCAGCGTCAACCAACTCATCGCATGGAGAAAACCACCCATCACCGCGCTACGATGTGATCCGGCAATCGCTTGGACGAAAAAGAAGTTGTGAAGCTCTAACCGCAACGGATGCGTGCGCCGTTTGCTTGTCTCCAGAAGGCGGATGGCGTTGTCGAACTCGAGGGTCTTCCGCGCGAGCAACACAAGTTGCCCGACAATTCCGAGGTGGAACAGCACCAGAACAATCGGCGCGAACTGGAAAAACTGGGTGAGTTGTATGTCTACGCCGAGGATCGGAAGCGAAACCGCCGTCTCAAGCAGCAGATCCTTGTGCGTGACACCGGCCACCGCGATCATGAAGTAGGCCATAATCGCCAGAAAAATGAGCCAGGCTGTATGCGCTGTGTCGCTCGATCGATTGACGGCGTCCAGCAGGCTGTACGGATTGACGGGTGTCTCCCCGTCGGACGCAGTGCGACCCATATCGCTCACGTGAAACGCCCCCAAACTTAACAACCAACACCCACGCCGGGCACTTGGCGCAGACCATAACGAAGAAAGTAAGACGGGCAACTGTGACACATGACTTGACCAAGCGCCCTGGAACAGGTGTTGCCAGCAAGCCTCAACGGGCCAAGCGTTTCAATTCTCCGCATTTTTCAAGATACCGCTCAATTGGCGCAAGGGTGGCTTTAGGCGTGATCCCAAGATCACAAAAAAGCGCAAATCCAGCTTCCGGGATACCGCGACCCTCAAAACGAACCAATGTTCGGCTTGATGAGGTCTGGTCATTCGCTCTACCGTTCCGTGGGATGGCGGGTATATAGCCTGCATCATCCTCGATGAAACCTCCAAAGCCTGGATCGGCTTTTGGGACAAAACTCCACGTATAAAAGGGTCATGCCAACGTGTACGACTGCCTCAACTGTCCGGGCTACTGCTGCTCCTATCCGCTGATCGCACTCAGGAAAAAAGACGTGGAGCGATTGGCCAAGCATTTCGACATCGCTTTCGATAAAGCCAAAGAGACATTTACCGAGCAGGCTCACGGCGAAAAATATGCCATGCGGCGTAAGGAAGATGAGCATTTTGGGAAAATCTGCCGCTTCTTTGACACCGAGGAGCGCCGGTGCACGATCTACAAGGCACGACCGAAAGTTTGCCGCACATACCCAAACACAAAGCGTTGCGGCTATTATGATTTCCTAGAAGCTGAACGGATTGCCCAGGACGATCCGGACTACATTGCGACCACGCATCACGCTTGAAGCCAACGACTTGAAGCACTGGCTTGGGCAACAGGCAGGCACAGAGCATGAAAGCAAACCCCCATAGAAGGGAGCTCGCATGATTGTCTTGAAAAACTTTGGCCCAGCCTTTGGGCTTCCTGACCCGAGCCCCTTCTGCATGAAGGCAGAAATACTGCTGAAAATGGCCGGTCAGGATTATGAAACCACATTCTGTGATCCCACCAAAATGCCAAAGGGCAAGGCCCCGGTTATTGTTGATGGTGGCGTCACCATCCCTGACACCACGTTCATTCGCCGTCACCTGGAAAGCACCTATGACGTCGACTTTGACGCCGGCTTGTCACCTGCTGAGCGCGGGGTGGCCTGGGCGTTTGAAAAGCTGTGCGAAGACAACCTCTATTGGATCGTCTTGTCAGAGCGCTGGACGATCGACGCAAATTTCAACGCAGGACCGATCATCTATTTCAAAACCATTTCAGCCCCGCTACGGCCCGTCATCGTTGCGCTCGTCCGCCGGCAGATCAAACGGAACTTGCACGGCCAGGGACTGGGTCGGCATACCCGCGACGAACTCATGACGATTGCGCAGACCGGCGTTGAGGCCATCTCCGCGCACCTTGGAGACAAACCCTATTTGATGGGCAATGAGCCATGCGGTGCGGACGCCGTTGTGTTCGGAACCATCGGCAATATGTTCAGCGAGATTTTCGAAACCAGGTTGCCGGAACTCGTACGCGCACACCCCAATCTGGTGGCTTACCGCGATCGCTGCATGGGGCGTTGGTACCCCGATTTCGAGGCCTGACCTGATCGCGGCGCAACGACGCGCAGCCAGCACATTTGCACAATTTCGCCACATTCGAGGTTCCCTTGCTGCACTGCAACAGACAGGGGTATTGCTATGAAATTGAGCATCTTCGGGCTCATTGCTTCAATTGCGTTCGCAACTTGTGCAACGACAGCCCAGGCAGACATGCACACACGTGGCCTTTGGGGCGACATCGATGGTCCGCACTACGCGACACCATCCTCACGCCGGTCATATGTTGGTGCCGGTGGCCAGACACGAGCCTATCAGCCCGCCAGAAAAGCCAAGAAGAAAAAGAAACGCACGTACGCTGGATCGTCATACCGTAAGGTTTATGCGACCCCGCCGAGGCATGTTGCAGGTGTCGGCCCCCGCCCTGGCAAATGGTGCGGTTGGTGGATGCGAACGCAAAAGGGCGGCGGCCCGGAATTCAATGTCGCCTGGAATTGGCGCAAGTACGGAACCCCCGTGAGCGGCCCACGAGTCGGAGCCGTGGTCATTTGGCGACACCACGTGGGCATGATCACCGGGCAAACGGCAAATGGCCGCTGGATCGTCAAATCCGGGAATGACGGAAACCGCGTCCGCGAACGTCCGCGTTCAGTGAAAGGCGCTGTTTTCCGGATGTAGGATCTTCTCCAGTCGTGAGAAGCCAGGAGGGGCGGAGAGCAAAATCCAGCCCCTCCCCAGTCTCCCCCAGCCCCCAAATCAGAACCCATCGATCCAGTCCCTTACCGGTCCCGCCACATAACGCGGTAAAGATCAAACCGGCGATCATGCAGGTTGCGCACGGTTCCAGCAGACCTCGCCGCCCGCAAATCTGACAGGTTGAGATCGGCAAAGGCAATAGTTTCGGTATTGGCAGCTGTGTCCGCTGCAATCCCGTCTCGCGCGAATGCAAAATCGCACGGCGTCAGGATGCAGCTCTCCGCATAGTGGATGTCCATATTTTCCACATTGGGCAGGTTGCCGACAACACCCGACAAAATCACGTAACACTGGTTTTCAATCGCGCGCGCCTGGCAGCAATAACGCACCCTCAGGTAGCCACGCCGCTCATCTGTGCAAAACGGCACGAACAGCAAGGATGCACCCTGGTCCACGAGGTGGCGGGCAAGCTCCGGAAACTCGCTGTCGTAACAGACCATAACACCGATGGGCCCGCAGTCCGTATTGATCACTTCGGCTCGGTTACCACCTTTGATATTCCACCAATAGGCTTCGCACGGCGTTGCGTGGATTTTCTCACGCGCATGCACCGACCCATCGCGCAGAAAAACAAAACAAACGTTTTTGATCTCGCCATCATCGTCAATGATGGGGTGCGTCCCGCCAATGATGTTGATGTTGTAGCTGACCGCGAACGAACTCATGAAGGTTGTGAACCAGTCCGTGTATTGGACAATGCGCTCAACACCTTCTTTAGGTTGAAGCGGCTGATCCTCAAGTGACAGAAGCTGCAGCGTAATATTTTCTGGAAACACGACAAAATCAGAATCGTAGTCCGACGCGACGTCGACGAAATATTCGATCTGCTTCTTGAAATCTTCCTTCGCCGACAGCCCGCGCATCATGAATTGAACAGTCGCAACGCGGACGATCTCCTGCGGCGCCAATTGGTGGGCTGGGGTCTTTTTGCTGGGCTCTTCGGGCACACGCGGGTTGCGCCACAGCATGAGCGTCGCGTTCCCATCAGACTGCAGGTCCGAAAAGTCATAGTTGGGGAGAAAACCCAACGGCTCGAACCCGTTGGCCAGATGGAAATTGATCGTGGTGTCTTTGATCTCACGGGTCTGAACGGCTGCAATATAATCAGCAGGATCGGGATAGGCCTTCTGTCGGCGTGCGTACCCCGGCATCCGTCCTCCGAAGACGATGCCCTTTAGACCCCATTCCTCACAAAGGCTTTTGCGGGCCTTATAAAGCCGCTGCCCGATCCGCAACCGGCGATACTCCGGGTCGACGGCAACCTCCATACCGTAAAGATAGTCCCCATCGGCATCGTGGCGTGAGGCGTACCCGTTGCCGGTGATTTCATCCCACGTATGAGGTTTGAGCGCGATCTTACCGGAGATGATGAACGTCGCACAGTGGCCGACGATCTGCCCACCGAACTCAGCTACAAACTGGCCGTCAGGAAAGTTATTGATTTGCCCGCGGATCATGCGCGTCGTCATGGAGGGCTGCGGCGCATAAACCCGCTGCTCCAATTCGAAGATGGCTTTCACGTCCTTGATGGTCGCTCGGCGCACAACCAGCTTGGGCTTCGCGCGTTCAGCCTCTGCTTCACGCGATGTAGCAACGCGGGCGCTCGCGTCGGCGTCCTTATTGAGTGCCTTGGGTTGATTGAGTGCCTTGGGATGCTCGTTCAAGTTCGCTCGCCCTTCAAGGTTGTTGATCAGGATAGCGGCTGCCAATACGCGTAACACACCAACGGCACTGTCAGTTCCCACCAAACCATAGACCGGCCTCCATTTCGCTTCTGCTTGTAAAGTACGGTGGGAAAGGCCACGCACCAGCATGGAGGTCGAAAGTCGAAAACAGTTTTATGAAGTTTTCGAGCAGCACCGGTTGATGCACCGCACCACCTAGCTTACGTATACATGGTAACTGCTGGGATGGCCGTGTCGCCGGGCAAAGCCGTCCTCCAGACGGATCACCCCTCTTAACCGTTAAGAGGGGGGGTCCGTTTTTCATTTTAGCGGTCGTTTGGCCCATTGGGCTCGGGCACGCACTCCGCCATAACGCGCATATTTAGACCGGTTACGGCAGATTTCGACGTAACGCAGTGCATTTTTCTGCCATCAAACGTCATCACCCTCTTCCAAAAATGAGACCTCGGTCCTAAGTCAAAGGTCTTAACAGCGTCGCCAGCTTCCAACCCGATCTCGAAAGCTGGTCGGCACAACCTAGGGAGAAGATAAATGACGAAAAAATTCCTGACCGCTAGTCTCTCATTGGCTCTGGCTGCACCTCTAGTCGCAACTGCGGCTTTCGCTGAAAAAACCGCTGACGTTGAGCGCCCGGCCCTTACGACAGAATCCACCGAAGCCCTGATCAAGCAGCGTGAGAAGTGGGGCGACAAGCCATCACTGTCCTCCGCTGACGCTGTCAAACAGGCCGGAAAGAAATAATCGCGCACCTGTGCTGATGCGTGGGATCATATAAGCCGCTCTCCATGCGGCTCAGTTTGAACCATCCAACACCATACGAAGGCGGATCACCCCCTTGATTTCATCGGGGCCGATCCGCTTTCCTTTTTTGAGGATGTCAATTCTGCCGGCACGCGCCAACGCGGCAGCCTCCCGACGAACGGGCTTCAGCAGCGCGCGCCATTTGGCCTCGTCCGCCTCAAGCGCCCGCGCCACTTCGGACGGGCAGATCGACTTCTCCGTCCCGCGCACTGCACACAATTCCAAAATCTGTTGCCTGATCCGGCAGTCCCGGCTCTCGACCTGCGGACCATCGATGAGGGTGTCTCCGGTGCACGATCCCGCCGCCGTCTTGTCGTCATCCATTTCTCACCACCATCCTTTGCGGTCGGCAACGGTATCTGCGTCGTAGTCTTTCTGGTGGGTGCAAACTCTAACACCGCGCTGAACCCATTTGCCCAGAGGCAAACCCACTCGTTTACGAAGTTCCCGCGATCTTCTACGAAGTTACCATGACCAAGACATCTGACACGACCAAGACACCCAACAAGACCCGTCCTGCCCGTGGCGCTTCGAAGCGGAAGGCCGCGCCCATGACAGCCGCCGGTCCCGATCAAGACCATATCCACGTTCGCGGCGCGCGGGAGCACAATCTCAAGAACGTCGACTTGACCATCCCACGCAACGCGCTTGTTGTGTTCACAGGGCTGTCTGGGTCAGGCAAGTCATCGCTCGCATTCGACACCATTTATGCCGAGGGCCAGCGCCGCTACGTCGAAAGCCTGTCGGCCTATGCGCGCCAGTTCTTGCAGATGATGCAAAAGCCGGATGTCGACCACATCGACGGACTTTCACCCGCAATTTCCATCGAACAGAAAACCACCTCGAAGAACCCACGTTCCACCGTTGGCACGGTCACGGAAATCTACGACTACCTGCGTCTGCTGTTCGCCCGTGTCGGTGTACCCCATTCACCCGCAACCGGGCTGCCAATCGAGAGCCAGACCATTTCGCAAATGGTCGACCGTACACTGGAGCTGCCAGCCAAAACCAGGCTCTACCTGCTGGCACCGATCGTGCGCGGGCGAAAGGGCGAATACCGCAAAGACCTCGCCGAGTTGCAAAAAAAAGGCTTCCAAAGGGTCAAGATCAACGGAACGTTTTATGAGATCGCCGATGCACCGGCACTCGATAAAAAATTCAAACATGACATTGACGTCGTCGTCGATCGCGTGGTCATCCCCGAGGGCTCAAACAACGAGGCCGTGGCAACACTGACCTCACGTCTGGCCGATAGCTTTGAAACAGCGCTCGGACTAACAGATGGCATCGCAGTCGCCGAGTTCGCAGATAAACCCCTGGCCGCCAAGGACACCAAGGGTGCCAATAAATCCAAGAATGACACACACGAGCGCCTGATCTTCTCTCAGCGTTTCGCCTGCCCGGTTTCCGGGTTCACAATCGATGAGATCGAACCGCGCCTGTTTTCGTTCAACGCACCCGCCGGGGCTTGCCCGACATGCGACGGGCTGGGCACCGAATTGCAGTTCGAACCAGAGCTGATTGTTCCCGACGCCAACCTGTCACTGGCTGAGGGTGCCATTGTCCCATGGGCCAAAACCGGTGCCACCTCGCCCTATTATGAGCAAACGCTCAAGGCGCTCGCCAAACACTATGGCGTCTCCATGAAAACACCATGGAATGAACTGCCCCAACACGTTCAGCTGGCGTTGTTATTCGGGTCAGCCGGTGAGGAAGTCGTCATGACCTATGACGACGGCGTTCGAAAATACAAAACGGCCAAGGTCTTCGAAGGCGTCATCGGCAACATTGAACGGCGCTGGAGGGAAACAGAAAGCGACTGGGTGCGAGAAGAACTGGCCCGCTACCAAGGCGCTCATCCCTGCCACGACTGTGACGGCCACCGGTTGAAGCCGCAAGCGCTCGCCGTGAAAATCAACACCCTTCACATCGGCGAAGTCTGCGACATGTCCATTCGCGGCGCAGACGACTGGTTCACCGCACTGCCCGCACATCTCAGCAAAAAGCAAATGGAGATCGCAGGCCGCATTCTCAAGGAAATCACCGAGCGGTTGAAGTTCCTCAATGACGTTGGCCTGACCTACCTGACACTGTCGCGAACGGCTGGGACATTATCAGGCGGTGAGAGCCAGCGTATCCGGCTGGCTTCACAAATCGGCTCTGGTTTGACGGGTGTGCTCTACGTGCTCGACGAGCCATCCATTGGGTTGCATCAGCGCGACAATGAACGCCTCCTCGGGACCCTGAAACATCTGCGCGATCTTGGAAACACTGTTCTCGTCGTCGAACATGATGAGGACGCGATCCTCGAATGCGACCATGTCGTTGACATCGGCCCAGGTGCCGGCGTCCATGGCGGCAACGTCATCAGCCAGGGCACGCCCGATGAGGTGAAATCCGATGCAAATAGCCTGACTGGTCAGTACCTGTCGGGCACGCGCATGGTGCCTGTTCCAGCAAACCGCCGCAAGCCCACGAAGTCGCGGCAACTGTCTGTCGTTGGCGCCCGGGCCAACAACTTGCAAGATGTCCGTGCGGATATTCCGTTAGGGCTGCTGACATGCATCACCGGCGTTTCGGGCGGCGGCAAGTCCACGCTTCTGATTGATACGATGTATAAGGCCATCGCCCGCAAATTGAACGGCGCGCGAACAAACCCCGGCGCGCACGACCGGCTGATCGGATTGGAACATCTCGACAAGGTCATCGACATTGACCAGTCTCCCATCGGGCGGACGCCGCGCTCCAACCCGGCGACATACACCGGCGCATTCACCCCCATCCGCGAATGGTTCGCAGGCCTTCCCGAAGCCAAAACCCGTGGTTATCTGCCGGGCCGCTTTTCATTCAACGTCAAGGGCGGCCGGTGTGAAGCCTGCCAGGGTGACGGCGTCATCAAAATCGAGATGCACTTTTTGCCCGACGTCTATGTCGAGTGTGACCAGTGCAAGGGCAAGCGCTACAACCGCGAAACACTCGAAGTTCGGTTCCGTGACAAGTCGATCGCAGACGTGCTCGACATGACCGTTGAAGAGGCTGCCGACTTCTTTAAGGCCGTGCCAGCCATCCGCGATAAAATGCTGACCTTGAACCGTGTTGGCCTGTCCTACATTAAGGTCGGCCAACAGGCGACCACGCTGTCGGGCGGCGAAGCCCAACGCGTCAAACTTGCCAAGGAACTGTCCAAACGCGCGACGGGACGGACGCTCTACATCCTCGATGAGCCAACAACAGGGCTGCATTTCCACGACGTTGCCAAGCTTCTTGAGGTGCTGCACGAACTGGTCGATGCCGGCAACACCGTCGTCGTGATCGAGCACAACCTGGAGGTTATCAAAACGGCCGACTGGGTCATCGACATGGGACCCGAAGGGGGCGACGGCGGCGGTCGCGTCGTGGTCGCTGGCACGCCTGAAGACGCCGCCGCCTGCGCTGAAAGCCACACGGGCCGATATCTCCGTGACCTGTTGAAACGCCGCCCCGCCAAGCCCTCGACCGGTGGTGCAGCGGTGGCGTCAAAAGCGGCAGCCAAAAAGAAGGCACGCAAAAAAGCCGTCCCAAAAGCCGAAGCAGCGGAGTAAACAGCTGCCACACGACACCACCAATACGGTCGTGTGGAGCTTGCGGGATGATCTGCCGGAACTTGTCGGAGAAGCCGTGCGCAAATCATTGAGGGGAGCTGCAAACTGACCTCAGGCTTCGGGCGGACAGTTGCCTTCTGAACAGCTGCAGTGTTGTGCGTCTGCTGGGAATGGCGTTGTCGCACGACTGAGCCGCCGATACTGCAACTAGCGCTACCACCTCATGCCGCACTGCGCCGCTGGGCCGTCGGCTTAGCGATACAAATCGGCGCGTGTCGGTGGGAGCGGCGGCGGGCGCTTCGGCGTCTTGGAGACGAGCGTCTGATAGAGCCGCAACGTACCACGCGAAAACGCCAGGGAGACGCCTGCCAGATAGGCCACCCAGATACGATACTTTTCTTCGCTGACATGGTCCAGCGCCTCGGCTTTTCGTTCGGTCAGCCGGTTGCACCAGATTTCGCACGTCCGGGCATAGTGAAGCCGCCACGCTTCAACATCATGCACCTCAAAGCCCGCACGCTCCATCGATACCAGCGTGTGGCCGATGTCATCCAGCTCACCGCCTGGAAAAATGTATTTGGCAATCGCGCGTTGCTCGGGACGCATCCGGCGGCGCAACAAGGACGGCTTCGGAGCGCGCTTGGAAATGGCGTGATTCAAAAAAAGCCCGTCATCACTCAAGAGATCACGCATCTTTTGCATATAGCCTGGAATGTTCTTCAGGCCGATATGCTCGTACATACCGATCGACGCGATCTTGTCGTAAGTGCCGGTCAACGCCGAATAATCCTTCAACTCGAACGTCACGCGGTCGGACAAACCAAGGCGATCTGCCTTGGCCCTGGCAAAGGCCAACTGCTCCTCACTTAACGTGATGCCATGCGCCGTCACGCCATGATGCGTGGCAGCATGGCAAAGGAGGCCGCCCCAGCCTGCGCCAACGTCCAGCATACGATCACCCGGTTTCAAGCGCAGTTTTCGGCAGATCATCTCAAGCTTGTCGGCCTGCGCCTGATCAACGGTGTTCCCCCAATCCGTGAAGTAGGCACACGAGTAGACCATTTCTGGATCAAGAAAGAGGGCATAAAAGTCGTTCGAAAGATCGTAGTGGAACTGGATGTAGTCCTTGTTGTCATCGGTCTTTCGAGTCCGCCCGGTGATCTCGCCGTCAAACGCGCCCCGCTCGCCGGTCGCATGTTTGACTTTTGCACCTGGCTTATCGGCCTTCGCCAACAGGAACGGTGTGAGCTTCCGGGCAAGCCGCACAGCTTCAAGGCCGCGGACTTTGACGGATCGCCCATCACGGTTCAGCTGACGACCAAGATCCAGAAGGGTTCCACCGCGCAGGTCGATTTTCTTTTCGACGTAGTGCTGGATGATGTTGTCGAGCGTCGGCCACCGCAGCAAAGCACCGATGGTGCCGGGGCTTTCAATCGCGATTTCAAGCGGCCCGTCAGCGTTGCGGCCTAAAGGGATCCGTGATCCATCCCACAGCGCGACAAACGCATTGATGTCGAGCTTTTCACCCAGTTCGGTGACCAGCGATTTAATGGCCACCAGTTGCTTTTCAGACTTCAAGTCGCTCGCCGCGTTTTGAGCCGTCTTGGCAACAGCGTCCAGCGCATCATCCTTACGCGCCCCATCTTCTCGCGACATATGCTGTTCCCTTCATCCACCTCGGGCAGCGTTAGAACATTTACAAGTGTGGATGACCAGCGCTCGAACCGCTTTGTGGGTCACGTCGATGAATGCAGGCTAGGTCGCCGTCCGCACCTTCCAGGATGGCTGCAACGCCCATACCGCCTGCCGTGCAAACCGAAATCAACCCCCGGCCGCCGCCGTTGACGTCGAGCAGCTTAGACAACCCGCCCAAGATGCGCGCCCCCGTTGCCGCAAACGGGTGGCCAAAGGCAATCGATGATCCGTTGACGTTCATCTTGGTCCGGTCAACTGAGCCCAGCGGGCCGTCCCAGCCAAGCCGCTCCCGGCAATACGCGTCATCCTCCCACGCTTTCAACGTGGCCAGAACCTGGGCTGCGAATGCCTCGTGAATTTCGAAGAATTGAAAATCGGCAAACGTCAGTCCGGTCCGTTTGAGCAGTCTGGCCACAGCAATGGTAGGCGCCATGAGCAGGCCTTCGCCGGCGACGAAATCATTGCCGATATGCTGCCCGTGAGCGAGATAGGCCTGAACCTTCAGCCCGCGCGCCTTCGCCCAGTCTTCGGAGCACAGGAGAACGGCGCCTGCCCCATCAGTCAGTGGCGTGGAGTTCGCTGCCGTCAGCGTGCCGGCATCTGATTTATCGAATGCGGTTTTCAGTTCAGACAGTTTTTCAAGTTGAATGTCGCCACGCAGATTGTTGTCCTTGAAAACGCCAGCGCACGGGACCAGCAGATCATCCAGGAAACCGTCTGCATAGGCTCTGGCTGCTTTACGGTGACTTTCGAATGCCAATTGATCTTGTTCAGCACGCGAGACGTTCCAGGTCTTGGCCATCAATTCACAGTGCTGACCCATGCCCAAGCCGGTCTGCGGTTCAGCGGTCGCGGGTGGCTGCGGGGCCAATTCGCCAGGTAAGAAACCTTTGAAGACCCGGAGCTTGGCCATCGTGGTTTTCTGCTTTGTCAGAAGCGCAAGCCGGTGCGCGAATTTTTTCGTGAACACAATGGGCGGATCAGATGTCGTGTCAGACCCGGCCGCAATCCCGCTTTCAATCTGACCCGTCGCAATCTTTGCAGCGATGCCAAGTGCCGCCTGCAAGGACGTGCCGCAGGCTTGTGTCATGGTCACGCCGGGTGTGGAGGGTGCCAGAGTGGTGCGCAGGACAGCCTCCCGCGCGAGGTTCCAGTCCTTCGAGTGAGACACAACGGCCCCACCGACAACTTCGTCGACATGCGCGCCCTTAAGGTCGAACCGGTCAACAAGGCCCTGCAGGGCTGTGCCCATCATGTCGAGATTGGACAGGTCAGCATACAGCGTGCCCGACCGGCAAAACGGTGTGCGGACACCGCCTACGATTGCGACCCTGCGCAGTGTGCTCATGGAATACATGTCCTCAAGTCGTGTGGTCGGGAAGTCGGAAGGTCAAGACGTTGGAGGGTCAGAACGGCAACCGATGAGACGGCCTGGTCTGGCTCCCGTGTCGTGCTATTCGGCGGCCTGTTGCGATGCAGGTGAAGGACCCGAGTTCGAGGCAGGCTTGTTCGTCTCGCTTGCCTTGAAATGCAACGGCCCACCACGGAACGGGGCAAACCCGGTACCGAAGATAACACCCGCATCGACAAGGTCGCTTTTCGTAACCACACCTTCATCAAGAACCTTTTGGGCTTCAGCAATCAAAGGTTCGACGAGGTCACGGCCCAAGGTCTCCAGCTCACGCTTGGCGAACGGCTTTTCCGCTGTCTTTACAGGCTTGCCATCTTTCCAGACATAAAAACCCTCGCCCGTTTTCTTACCAAGCTTGCCTGTCTCCACAAGGCGTCCTGCACCTTCGATAGCACTGTCCAGACCGAGGATCTGTCCCACGTTGGCGCAAACATCCAGGCCCACGGTATCGGCGAGTTCAATCGGCCCCATCGGCATCCCGAACACACGGGCTGCATCGTCGATCTTTTCCTTGTCCTCTCCAGCATCGACCCGCGCCATCGCCCCCATCATGTAGGGGGCAAGCACCCGGTTGACGAGGAAGCCGGGCACGGATTTTACGATGAGGGGGAACTTACCGATGGCGTTGACGAAGGCTGCACCCTTTTGCACGTCATCGCCATGGGAGGCCGCGCCGCGCACCACTTCCACCAAAGGCATTTGAGCAACCGGGTTGAAGAAGTGAATACCAATCAGCCGACCAGGGTTTTGCAGTGACTTTGCAATGTCCTCGATTTGCAATGACGACGTATTGGACGCCATGATCGCACCTGGCTTGAGCTTGTGTTCGATGTCCTTGAAGACCGCCTGCTTGACCTCGAGTTTTTCGACAATCGCCTCAATCACCACGTCGGCACGCGCGATGGCTGTCCCATCGACATCGGCAATCAATCGGGCTTTCGCAGCAGCCTGCAAGGCTGGGGTTTTAAAACGCTTCTTGAAAAGCTTTGCTTGCGCCTTGATACCGTTTTCAACCTGTTCGGCTGAGACGTCCTGCAAGGTCACCTCCATGCCGGAGGCAACGCACCAACCTGCGATGTCAGCACCCATTGTACCAGCGCCGATGACGTGGACACGCTGCGGTTTCCACTTCAAACCCTTGGGCGCCTCGTTCTTCAACGCTTCCGACAAAAAGAACACGCGGCGAAGATTGCGCGACGTTTCAGAAATCATCAAGGGTGCGAACGCTTTGGGTTCGTTCTCTTTCATGGCTGCATAGCTGCCACCATATTTTTCGAACAAATCAATCAGCCTGAACGGGGCGGGATAGTGGGCCTCGCGCACTTTCTTGGCCGTTTCGCTTCGCATTTTACTGGCCACAAAACCGCGCGCCGGCCATTGCGCCATCAGCCCCTTGAAGCCGCGGGCTTTCTTGGATTTGGTTTTTCGCAGGATCGCCTTGCGTGCAGCCCAACGAAGTTGGCCAGGATGGTCAACAAGCCGGTCAACAAACCCCTGCGCGCGCGCCTTCGAAGCGCGGATCATGGAACCGGTCAACATGGCCTGCATCGCAGGAAGCGCACCGCATTGCCTGATGGATCGGGCGGTCCCGTTGAAGCCGGGAAAAATGCCAAGCTTCACTTCTGGAAAGCCGACCTTCGTGGCCTCGTCCCGGATCGCGATCCGGTAGTGACAGGCCAGGATCAGTTCCAGACCACCACCCACACACGGGCCATGAATGGCAGCAACGACCGGCACCTTCATGCCTTCGACCCGGTCCAGCAGCGCATTGACCGGTCTTACCCCCGCCAGGACCTTGGCTTCGGTATCGAGTGAGGCGAACTCATTGATGTCGGCTCCGACGATAAAACTCTTCGGCTTACCAGACAGAATTGCCAGACCAACGACATCGCCCTTCGAAGCTGCGTCTTCGACAAAGTCGATGATCTTGGCAAACTCCTCGATCGGGCGGCGGCCAAGCGCATTGGCACTTTCATTTTCGCGGTCAAAGGTGGCCCATGCGATCTTTTCGACATCAATGTCGAGCCGCCAGTCTTTCAGATCTAGCAGGACGGCGGGCGAGACAGTGATGGGTGCCGTTTCCGACATGGAATACTCCTGGGGCAGGATAGAAAAATGCCCTGTTTCTGAACTTCACCACTCGACCTGCCGTCTCGAATAGAACGCTGGATTGGCGGCTAAGGGGCGACTACTCGGCGGCCTGACGTGGTGGCTCAGCCGTTTCAACACCGCGTGCGTTATGACCAGGTTGCAGATAATTGGGCCGCAAGGCGTCAGGGTCGAAGTGATCAACGGCGATGACTTTTGCAACCAGCTGTTCGAGTTCGCGCAATTGGTCTGCTTCCTGTGAGGTGATCACACCCTTATTGACCGCTTCGGCGAACCAATCCTCTCCGTGGTAACGGCGTACGACACCTTTGCGCACGGCCTTTTCGAGCCGCTTTTCAGCGTCTTCAGCCGCGATGACTTTGGTGAAGGTCACCTCCAAGAGGCCAGTCACGTCGTTGACGTCATTTGACACAAACATATCGCGGGTAAGCCGGTCGCGCGTCGCTGTCGGAGCCAACACGAGTTTTCCAACCGCGCGGCCAAGTTTGTCGGACGCAGGAGCATAGTGACGCCCCAGCGGGAAGACACACGCGCGCATCAGCCACCTGGCTGGCGTGATCGGGAAATTGGAGATTGCCGCCATCAACGCTTCCTGGACCCGGAACAGACCGTTGCGGGCAGCCAATTCGACCACGACGCGGTCCTCTTTTGGATAACCATCGTCCTCGTAGCGTTTGAGGACGCACGAGACCAAATACAGCTCCGACAAAGCATCCGCGAGCCGACCGGTAATCCGCTGCTTGGTCTTCAGCCCACCACCCAGTGTGGCAACAGTCAGATCCGCCACCAAAGCGAAATTCCGGCTTTGCCGCGTAAGCTGTTGATACCAGCGTTCAGCCTCAGCATTTGCACCCGGTGCTGGCGCGAACCGGCCACCAGAAATGTTGTGCCAGAACGCACCGCAGACATTGCTGACGGCATAACCAATGTGGCCTGTGAACGCGTCCTCGAACGCAGCAAGTCCGGCTTCCCGGTCCGGGTTCTGGGCCGCCTGAATCTCACGATACAAATAGGGATGTGACCGTAGCGCGCCCTGGGCAAAGGTGATCAGCGTCCGGGTCAGGATGTTGGCACCTTCGACCGTGATGCCAATGGGCACAGCCTGATAGGCGGCCTGGATGTAGTTCGATGGACCATCGCAAATCGCCTTGCCGCCATGAACGTCCATGGCATCAGCCACACATTGGCGCATGCGTTCGGTGGTTTGGTATTTCATCAACGCCGAGATGACCGAAGGCTTTTCACCGGCACTCACCATGGAGGCTGTCACGGAGCGTGCGGCCTCATTGACATAAGCGTTCTCGGCAATCCGGACGATTGCTTCCTCGACACCCTCCATACGCCCGACAGAGAGACCGAATTGCTTGCGGATACGCGCATACGACGTTGTATGTCGCAACATCGTCTTGGCACATGCCGTGGCTGAAGCTGGCAATGAGATGGCCCGGCCCGCCGCCAGACACTCCATCAACATGCGCCAACCCTGACCGACCATCTCCTCACCACCGATGATCCAATCCATCGGAATGAAAACGTCTTCACCCCAGTTCGGGCCATTGGGGAACATCGCGCCACACGGCAGATGCCGTCGTCCGATGTTCACCCCAGGATGATCCGTAGGAATCATGGCAACCGTGATGCCCACGTCTTCGGTCTCACCCATCAGGTTGTCGGGATCGAACAGCCGGAACGCCAGCCCGAGGAGCGTCGCCTTGGGCGCCAGTGTGATGTAGCGCTTATCCCACGACAGCCGGACACCCAGCGTTTCGCGGCCGTCATGCATGCCCTTGGCGACATATCCGACATCGCGCATCGTGGCAGCATCCGACCCTGATGTGGGTCCGGTCAGCGCGAAGCAAGGCACCTCCTGCCCCTTGGCGAGGCGCGGCAAATAATGTGCTTTTTGATGTTCAGTCCCATACTTTTCAATCAGCTCGCCAGGACCCAGCGAATTCGGCACCATCACAATGATCGATACATCGGGCGAGCGCGATGAGACCTTGCCGAGGATCAGAGACTGAGCCTGGGCCGAAAACCCAAGACCGCCGTGCTCCTTCGAGATGAGCATCCCCAGAAAGCCGTTGGCCTTGATGAAATCCCAGATGTGATCGGGCACTTCGCGGTCATTATGACGGATCTGCCAATCATCAATCATCGCACACAGCTGTTGCGTGGGCCCGTCCAGAAAGGCGCGTTCTTCATCCGTGAGTTCGATCGGTGCAACCTTGCGGAGCTTTGCCCAATCGGGTTGGCCCGAAAATAGCTCGGCATCAAAACCGACGGTGCCGGCATCAAGGGCCTGCTGCTCTGTGCTCGATACCTTTGGGAGTACCTTGCACACGATGCCGAAGGCCGGCGCGACGAGAGTTGCCCGCCGGACGGACGGAATCGCGATCACACCCAGGATTACAGGAACGATGTAGCCCATGAGACCGAAAACCGTCGGCCATTGTGCAGACAACCGACCATCGGGCAGGCCGGACTGCCAGGCAAACACGAACCCCGCAGTCGCCAGCGCCCACGCCCACAAAGGCGCCCGATTGACGCCGAGTGCCAGCAAAACGGCACATCCAGCAACACTCGTCAGGATCTCGCCCATCGGGGCCTCCTACAAATGAGAACAGATGCCAGACCCGCAATTCAGCATTTTCAAAGGCATACCAACAGCGGACAAGGCCAATCCAATCACTTCGGTATAGCGGTGTTCGGTTTAGAGTTGGTTGACGTTTACGTCAACTTCCGCAGCAACGTACCCAGCCTCCCGGTTATGCCTGACATGGGTCAGTGTGGCGGTTTCCGTTTGGTTAGGATTTGACATCAAATGGGATCGCCATCCAGTAACAATAGTGCATGTGCCTGTGCAAAACGCAGCGACGAAGCCAACCAACGCAGGACCGATGCTCCTTGGGAAGTGGTGGTGCCTCGGCCAACTGCAGGGCTTACGAACAAATGGCTCCAGCACCTGCCGGCTCAGACCCGCAGCGAAAAACTGCTTGAGAGCATTTGCCCATTTGGTCTCTAGTCGCTAAATCAACCCAACTCTGAACCCCTGGCGAAACCGGACCTCAATCCAAACTCAGAAGGAAACGTCTCAATTGGCTGAAGATCCAGTTGTTGCCCAGACCGGCCCCTATCAAGTCGAACTTGAAGAAGGCAAAGCCTATTTTTACTGCCGTTGCGGTCGATCGGCCCGCCAGCCCTTCTGCGACGGTGCGCACAAAGGAACCGGCATCGATCCTATGCGGTTCGTGGCTGAAAGCTCCGGCACGTTTAACTTATGCGGTTGTAAGGACACGGACGACGAACCGTTTTGTGATGGCTCGCACAACGTCCTTTGAAACTGACGGGCTTGCCGAGATCACGGGGTGTGGAGACAGCCCCGTCTGACGACACCTCGCACACCAGGGCAGGGGCCGGATGATAAGCCAGAGATGGCTGGCTTTTCGCCATTGTGATGCTTGGATCGGCAATTGCCCTACACCTGAGCCACAATGCGGGGATGAACTGTGCGTGCCCCCTAGCGGTTTGGCGCGCGTTGCTTAAGGTGGCGGATCTACTCCGGGTGATACGCGTGCTCCGTGTATCTGTCCGAGGCATGGAACGGGCAACAAACACCGAACGGCGAAGAGCTTTAAACCGCACGATGGACTATTTTCTCCAACAACTCGTCAACGGCATCACGCTGGGTTCGGTCTACGGGCTGATCGCCATCGGCTACACCATGGTCTACGGCATTATCGGCATGATCAACTTCGCCCATGGCGATGTTTTCATGGTGTCCGTATTCATCGCTATGATCGTATTCTTGCTCATCACCTCGATTTTCGGGGCTATCGGCATCGGCTTGGCGCTGATCATGGTGCTCGTGATTGGCATGGCGCTGACTGCGCTGTGGAGCTGGGTGATCGAACGCATCGCGTACCGGCCCCTGCGTGGTTCCTTTCGCCTCGCGCCCCTCATTTCGGCCATTGGCATGTCGATCTTTCTGGTCAACCTTGTTCAGCTCATCCAGGGCCCGCGCAACAAGTCAGTGCCGCCATTGTTGGACGGCGGTGTCACCATCCCAATCGGTTCCGGCGATATCACGATCGCCTACAAGCAGCTTCTCATCGTGGCATCGACGGCATTTCTGCTCACGTGCTTCTGGTTCATCGTCCAACGCACATCACTCGGGCGCGCGCAACGGGCCTGCGAACAGGACCAGAAAATGGCAGCCCTCCTGGGTATTGACGTCAACCGCACCATCTCGCTGACGTTCATTATGGGAGCGGCCCTCGCTGCCGTGGCGGGCGTTATGTACATGGTTCAGTACGGCGTCGTGAACTTTGCCGACGGTTTTGTCCCCGGCGTGAAAGCGTTCACCGCAGCCGTGCTCGGCGGTATCGGCTCCCTTCCAGGAGCCGTCTTGGGCGGCTTGCTGATCGGGCTGATTGAGACGCTCTGGTCGGCCTATTTCTCGATCGACTACAAGGATGTGGCAGCGTTTTCGATTTTGGCGATCACGTTGATTTTCATGCCATCCGGCATCCTCGGCAAACCTGACGTTGAAAAGGTCTGATGCCAATGGATGCGCCAACACCTTCAAAACCGGACGATGGTGCAACCGAATCCGAGGTTCTCGAACAGACCCAACCGCCGTTTTCAGCGCGCGTCCTGCCAGCATTGAAGGATGCCGCGTTGACCGGGCTTGTGGTGCTAGGCCTCTGCACGCCCATCGTCATGTTCCTGACACGGCAGGATTTGAACACCCAGCGCCTCGTCCTCGATCCGCGCTACGAACTGGTCGCCTCACTGGTGGCCATCGCCGTGACGGCCCGACTGTTCTGGCTGTTGTTCCGGACAGAAATCGCAGCGGCTGCCGCATCGGGTTGGCAGGCCATCGCCACCACATCCGCGCCCGCAGCGGACTATGCGCACCAGTTCAAGATCGCAGGTCTGTTGATCCTGCTGGCCTATCCATTTCTGGCAGTCGCGTTGGCCGGGCCCGGCGGCGCACTCAAATGGATCGACAATTACGGCATCCAGATACTCATTTACGTGATGCTCGGATGGGGCCTAAATATTGTTGTCGGGTTGGCCGGGCTTTTGGACCTTGGCTATGTCGCATTTTATGCCGTAGGCGCCTATTCGACGGCACTGTTGACCACACACTTCGGATTCTCGTTCTGGATCTGCCTGCCGCTGGCCGGCATCTTCGCAGCGTTCTGGGGCATTCTGCTCGGGTTTCCCGTCCTGCGACTCCGGGGCGATTATCTCGCAATCGTGACGCTTGCCTTTGGCGAGATCATACGGCTCGTGCTGATCAATTGGACAGAGGTGACCGGTGGCAGCGCCGGCATCTCAGGCATCACGCGGCCTTCATTTTTCGGCCTTCCGTTCAATGCATCCGATAGCGGTTTTGCAGCCTTCTTCGGGCTGGAATTCACACCGCTCCATCGTTTGTTCTTCCTATTCTATCTCATACTCGCCCTGGCGTTTCTCACCAACTTTGTGGTTGTCCGATTGCGGCGTCTACCTCTCGGGCGGGCGTGGGAAGCTCTACGGGAAGATGAAATCGCCTGCCGGTCACTCGGCATCGACACCGTCATTACCAAGCTTTCGGCCTTCTCCATTGGGGCCATGTTCGGCGGATTTGCTGGCGCGTTTTTCGCCGCTCGCCTTGGCTTCATTTCACCCAAGTCGTTTGAGTTCATGGAGTCTGCCGTCATCCTATCCATCGTCGTTCTTGGCGGAATGGGGTCGCAAGTCGGCGTGGCGATTGCCGCCGTCGTGATGATCGGTGGAACTGAAATCCTCCGAGAGCTCCAATGGATGAAGGCCTTCCTCGGCCCATCCTTCGACCCCACGCATTACCGGATGCTGATCTTCGGACTTGCCATGGTCGCAATGATGATCTGGCGGCCGCGCGGATTGATTTCCCGTCGCGATCCATCCGTGTTTCTGCACGAACGAAAATCAATTTCCGGCAGCATGGTCAAAGAGGGCCACGGCTGATGTCGGCCACCTCGACGAACAGCCGGACAGGCGGCCAGAACCACGGGCAACAGCCGCAACCCGGTGTCGTACGCCCACCCCTGCTCTCGGTCTCGCACCTGACCATGCGCTTCGGCGGTCTGCTTGCCGTCAATGACCTGTCTTTCGAAGCCCGCAAGGGTGATATCACCGCCCTGATCGGCCCGAACGGGGCGGGTAAAACCACCGTCTTCAACTGCATTACCGGGTTCTATAAACCAACCAGCGGACGCATCGCGCTAGCGCGTGGCCAGAGTGCAACCTATACCGCCATCGATCAGTTGACCCGCACCGGCAAACGCCACACGGCCAGCCACGACGGTGGGGTGTTCCTGCTGGAACGGATGGGCGACAGCGAGATCACCGCCAGGGCGAAAGTGGCCCGGACGTTTCAGAATATCCGGCTGTTCACCGGTATGACGGTTTTGGAAAACCTAATTGTCGCTCAGCACAACGAGCTCCATCACGCATCCGGCTACGGCATCCTGGGCCTCATCGGCGCACCAAGCTTCAAACGGGCGGAGGCCGAGGCGATCGACTTTGCCGCCCACTGGCTGGAAAAAACCGGACTGATCGCGCGCGCCGATGATCCAGCCGGTGACCTACCCTACGGTGACCAGCGCAGGCTTGAGATCGCACGCGCCCTATGCACAAAGCCAGCGCTCCTGTGTCTGGATGAACCCGCCGCCGGACTGAACCCGAAGGAAAGCCAGGATCTCAACACGCTATTGCGATCGATCCGCGATGAGACGGACACATCCTTGCTGTTGATCGAACACGACATGAGCGTCGTCATGGAAATTTCCGACCACGTGATCGTGCTGGAGTATGGGATCAAGATTTCAGATGGCAGCCCAAGTGCGGTGCAGAATGATCCCAAAGTCATCGCGGCCTATTTGGGCGTCGAAGACGATGAAGTTGAACAGGCGGAAGCGGAGCTCGACACATGAGTGATGCCGTTGAAGCCGGACCTCAAACAACGATCGCGCAAGCACCTGAGCCCATGTTGGATATACGCAACGTGACCACGTGCTATGGCAACATCATTGCCTTGCGCGGCGTTGACCTCCATGTCCATCGCGGTGAGATCGTGACCCTCATCGGTGCAAACGGCGCAGGCAAATCCACGCTGATGATGACCATCTTCGGCAATCCCAGAGCGCGGGAAGGTCAGGTGATTTATGAGCGTCAGGACATCACGCAGATGCCGACCCATCACATCGCCCGGCTGAGCATTGCCCAATCCCCCGAAGGCCGGCGGATCTTTCCGCGCATGACGGTTCTCGAAAACCTGCAAATGGGCGCAGCACTGATCGGCAAAGAGCACTTCGATGAAGACCTGTCCACGGTCACCACGCTGTTCCCACGCCTGAGAGAGCGTCTGTCGCAACGCGGCGGCACCCTGTCTGGCGGCGAGCAGCAGATGCTCGCCATTGCACGTGCACTGATGAGCAGGCCAAAGCTCTTGCTCTTGGATGAACCGTCTTTGGGCTTGGCCCCCATTATTGTGCGGCAGATCTTCGAAGCGATCCGCGAATTGAATGCCCGCACCGGGCTCACGGTCTTTCTTGTTGAGCAGAACGCATTTCACGCGCTGAAGCTAGCTCACCGCGGCTACGTCATGGTCAACGGGCGAATTACCATGAGCGGAGAAGGCCAGGACTTGCTGCATCGTCCAGAAATCCGTGCGGCTTATCTGGAAGGAGGCCGTCACTGATGTTTGATGTGATCTACCCAACCGGGCCATCTGGCCTTGCTGTCTTTATCCTGGTCACGGTTCTCATCGCCGGCGCTGCCGCATTTGCTACGGGTCGCGCCATCGCGCGCCAATGGAAACCGATGCTGCAATTGGTGGCTTATACGTTCCTGCTGGCGCTGGTCGCGCGATTTTTGCAGTTCGCGCTTTTTAACCAGCCGTTTTTGGACCCTCGGAACGTTGGCGTAGACTTTGTCGTCTTGCTGATCATCGCGCTGATCGGCTTCAGAATGGCGCGCACCCGTCAGATGGCCGGACAATATCCTTGGAAATTCAAAGCGAAAGGGCCTGTGACGTGGACAGAGCGAGGCTCGTGAAAGGGACGAAGTGGTCGGCGCGACCCTGAGACCCTGCCCAACGATAGAACCGCTTAAGCCTTGATTGCCGCCGAATTCAACGTCACAACTCACCGGTAACGGACAAATGCCACGTCCTGATCATCATACCCCGGTTATCCGGCCCTCTGGCCTTGTCGGCCCTGCAAATCCGAACGGACAACTTTAAGGAGACACCATGCGCAGATCGACCACTCGAAGCTGGTTTGCAATCGCACTCGCCAGCATCAGTTGTGCCGCGCTCGCCGCCTGCGGCGACAACGGTGGAACACCCGCTGCTGAAACCGTCAAGATTGCCGTAGCAGGCCCCCTGACGGGACCCAACGCTGCATTCGGCGCACAGCTTAAAAACGGTGCGGTGCAGGCCATTGAAGACATCAACGCAGCCGGTGGCATCAACGGCAAGCAAGTCGAACTCGTCTTCGGAGACGACGTGTCCGACCCCAAGCAGGGCGTGTCGATTGCCAACAATTTCGCAGGTGAAGGCGTCAAGTTCGTCATCGGGCACTTCAACTCGGGCGTCTCAATCCCAGCATCTGACGTCTACAATGAGAACGGCATGATGATGATCACGCCAGCCTCGACCAACCCGACGATCACCGAACGCAATATGTGGAACGTATTCCGTGTCTGCGGTCGCGATGATCAGCAAGGTACCGTCGCCGGGCGTTACATCGCCGACAATCTGGCTGACAAGAAAATCGCAATTGTCCACGACAAGACGCCCTACGGCAAAGGACTGGCGGACGAAACCAAAAAAGCGCTGAATGAAGCAGGCATGCAGGAAGTCGTCTACGAGGGCATCAACACCGGCGAGAAGGACCTTTCAGCTCTGGTTTCAAAGATCAACGACGCCGGTGCCGAGATCGTCTACTTCGGTGGTGTACATACTGAGGCTGGATTGCTGGCGCGTCAGCTGCGGGACCAGGCCTCCAGTGCAGTGCTGATGTCGGGCGATGGCATTGCGACTGATGAGTTTGCCTCGATTGCAGGACCGGCTGCTGAAGGCACGTTGATGACGTTTGCACCGGACCCACAAAAACGCCCCGAGGCTGCATCTGTTCTGAGCAAGTTCACAGAAAAAGGCATCAAACCGGAAGCCTACACGCTGTACTCCTACGCAGTTGCCCAAATTATCAAGGCGGCGGCTGAAAAGGCCGGTTCTGAAAAGCCGAAGCAGGTTGCAGAAGCCATGCGAACAGGTGGCCCGTTCAATACCGTCATCGGCGACATTAGCTTCGATGCAAAGGGCGACGTGACCCGCCTCGACTACACGATGTACACTTGGCAAAAAGAGGGTGAGCGCATCACCTATATCGAAAACTAGGCCCGTAAGTGAGGTGCCGGTAACAAGCCAAGGCTTCTACAAGGCTTCTGACTGTGACCAACGACAAGACGAAACACGCAAAGGCGCCCTGCAAACGGGGCGCCTTTTTGGTTTCCCGGTCCTGGCGGTTATTTGGTGGCATCGCGCTCGTGGCCAGCCTCGCCAACCTTGCGACTGCGCTGGCACACCAAGTCAACAAAGCGCCGCTGGTCATTGTGGCCGGGCCGGTCGAGGGCCGCTACGCGAGTTTGACGCATGCAACACGGTCCGGCGTACAAGCCGCGATCACGGCATGTCAGAACTGGACTACCAATCTCAAATCCGCATCGCGATTGAGCCATTGCGCACGCGTCGAAACCGTTGCGCACGCCTGTGAAACCGGTCGCGATGGAGCCGATGGTTTTGACGAAAAGCTTTTGCAGATCATCGCCCGCAAGCCCCAACTGGTCATCGGTCACCCCTGCGATCAAGCTGCACTGAAAGCTGCTGAAGCCTACCAAGAGACAGGCATCCCATTTGTCGCCGTCGGCGTGCGTGACCCGGGTTTCTGGGCGAGCGGAGGTGTGGCCACGCGCCATGCCATTGGTGCAAACCGCAACGATGAATCCGGTGCTCTACTGCTGCAAGCACTGCGGGGTATTCAATCCAAAGATGGGGAGTGTTTCCTTGCCATTGCCCATGATCAAACCCGTCGCAACCGGGCCCGGTTGCGGCAGTTGAATTCACGAATAGAACGGTTGGACGTCGAGGGCATGCAGTGCGATCGCGTGAACGTCGTCCGGACGCTGCGCATCAAGGCATCACAGCTTAGCTACGATCGAGGCGCTGCGGCACTTACCAAAAGTGCCCCGGACGCGATTCTGCTTCTGACGTCACCAATCGAGGGCGGGTCTCTCATCCGATCCCTGGCAGCGATTGGGTATACAGGCCGCGTGGTGGGACCACCTGAATGGATCGCCGAAGAGATATGGAGCACGGGTCAGCCCAGGACCGACCGACGCGCGATCGAAATCGCAAGTGCGCTCCCACTGTTTACACCGTTCTCGGAGCGTTTAAGGGACAATCAAGCGTTCGCAACGTTGCCGAGCGTAAAACAACGTGTTCAAAAAGCAATTGAAGCCTGGCTGAATAAAGACCGGAATGGGCATAGGGGATTGTCGGAAAACGAGATTCCGAATGCTGATGAATTGGAACTGGAAATGACTTCAAAAAGCAATTGGGCGGGATTGCTGCAGTGCGATGGTGTCTGGAGCGCAAATGGTTGCGCGACGGAAAACCATCATCCCGACGAATACAAAGCGCCCGCACCAATCAAATAAGTTGGTGCACCGCCACGTAGCGGGTCACTAAACCACACGTCTTTGAACGTGCAGGAAGTCTGAAACCGAACGATGAAACGGTCTCACAATCTGGCCAACCAACGAGGCGGTCTGAACCTCAGTTAGAAGGCCGATCCACAGCGTCCTCAGCGACCCTGGCTGGCGCAGAGACATTCGACTTGCATGGCCTTTTCAAGACGGTGCAGGTCTTCGGGGATTTCATCACCAGCAGCCTCGTGGCGAAGAATTGTCTGCCGGACAAGGGCGTAACCCTCACGCGGATCATCAATTTCTTCAATGATGTCGTTCAATTCAACCAGTTCAGCCTGGACATCTTCGGTCATTTGTAAATCCCTTCCCTAGGATCGTCGAGATCGCCCACCGGTCTTGGCCGGTTTGGCGAGTTTACCTGAGTCTTTCACGTCTGGCCGTTATGGCGTTTCCTCAAAAAGCTGTTTGCACGCTTTGAGAAGCGCCCAGGTCACTGTAGTCAGTCATTCTGGCCCAATGGATCTGCGGACCAGTATCATTTGTGTCTCTCGCACTGACCTTCAAGGTATGGCGATCAACAATTTTACTTCCGGTTGCGCTTCGTTGTTCCGATGTGCGGCAATTCAATGTCCCAAAGACGTCAACCACAGCTCACATGAGCGGGCAGCGACTTTGAGCGCGTTGAGCGATCGAAACAACACAGCCGTTTGGCGTATGCAAAACAAACGCCATCGGACTTAACGCCATACCTCGAGTTTGCGCCTGAAGATTTAACCCTTCGTGTATCACCAGCCACAGCCGCTCCAATCCAATCAATGGCCACCATGACACAATCCACAAATAGCGTTTGCGACATAAGCGGCATTGCCGTTGGTCATGCCCACGATGCGGCGATGGGTAGCGGAGTGACCGTGCTCCTGCCGGATGCCCCAGCCGTTGCCGCCGTCGACATTCGCGGTGGTGCACCAGGCACCCGTGAAACAGATGCCATCTCCGGCCGCGGCATCGTGGAACACGTCCACGGGTTGGTGCTATCGGGCGGGTCGGCATTTGGCTTGAGTGCGGCTTCGGCGGTGCAGCAATTCCTGGCGCAGCAGGGCCGTGGGTTTGAAATCGCCGGCCTCCATGTCCCGATCGTGCCCCAGGCCATTTTATTCGATCTGCTTGTCGGTGATCGCGCGACCTCGCAAGACCCGATGCAGTATTTCGAGTTGGCAAAGGCCGCGTGCCAAAACGCTGGAGCCGACAAAGCCGAATGCGGGAACTGGGGCGCAGGCTTTGGTGCCACAACCGCCAATCTGCGCGGAGGGCTGGGCACCGCGTCCTACCGTTTGCACTGCGGTAGAACGATAGCAGCCATTGTCGCTGTCAATGCGCTCGGCTCCGTGACGATGGGAAAGACCGCACACTTTTGGGCGCACCCCTTGGAACGAAGCAACGAATTCGGTGGGCTCAGCGCTCCAAACGCCTGGAACGCGGAAGAAGATGCGACATCCGATCTCAAGGGTGCTCACGATGATCGCGACGTCCCCATCAACACAACAATCGGCGCCGTTGTAACTGACGCTGCACTCGGCCAACAATCGTGTCAGCGCATCGCGGCCATGGCGCATACCGGGCTGGCCCGGGCAATTCACCCTGTCCACACACCGCTGGATGGGGACACGATTTTCGCAATGGCCACCGGCACCCAGCCGGCACCTTCAAGCGCCCACGATCTAGCGCGGTTGGGCGCAGCAGGGGCTGATTGTATGTCTCGGGCCGTGGCACGGGCAATTTACAGCGCAGCGCCAACCCCTGCAGGATGGGACGCCCCGCCCTCATATGCTGAGCGCTACGGTCACGGTGATTGAAGCGAACCGTGCCATTTGTTAGACGCTGCACGTCGTCGTTGTCGAGGCGGACCCCCATCTCACAAATGCGGCCTGCCTCGTTCCTTGTCGGCTTTGCCTGTTTCCTGCTTCTGGCTTCGCCTTCCCGCTCACATCTGGACCCTCACACATGATCCCCCGCTATTCCCGTCCGCAGATGACCGAAATCTGGACACCTGAGACCCGCTTTCGCATCTGGTTCGAGATCGAGGCTCACGCAGCGTCCGCCATGGCGGAACTGGGTGTCATTCCTCAGTCAGCGGCAGATACCATTTGGGAAAAAGGTGGGCAGGCCACGTTCGACATCGCACGCATTGACGAAATCGAGCGCGAGACCAAACACGACGTCATTGCGTTCTTGACCCACCTTGCCGAACACGTTGGCCCCGAAGCCCGCTTCGTGCACCAGGGCATGACGTCATCGGACGTATTGGACACCTGCCTTTCAGTTCAGTTGAGCAAGGCAGCCGATATCATCCTGGAAGACATCGACAGGCTGCTGGAAGCGCTGAAAACGCGCGCATTTGAACACAAGACGACGCTGACGATCGGGCGCAGCCACGGGATCCATGCAGAGCCCACCACATTCGGCGTCAAGCTGGCTTATGCCTATGCCGAGTTTGCCCGCTGTCGCGAACGCACGGTCGCAGCGCGCAAAGACATCGCGACATGCGCACTGTCAGGCGCGGTTGGCACGTACGCGAATATTGACCCGCGCATTGAAGTCTACGTTGCGGATAAACTTGGCCTCACACCGGAGCCTGTTTCAACGCAGATCATTCCGCGTGACCGGCATGCGATGTTTTTTGCAACCCTGGCGGTTATCGCATCCTCAGTGGAACGACTGGCTGTCGAAGTTCGCCACCTGCAGCGCACCGAAGTGCTTGAGGCCGAAGAATGCTTCTCGCCCGGGCAAAAGGGATCATCGGCGATGCCGCACAAGCGCAACCCTGTCCTGACGGAGAACCTGACCGGGCTGGCGCGGATGGTGCGGGCCTATGCACTGCCTGCAATGGAAAACGTGGCGCTGTGGCATGAACGGGATATCTCGCATTCCAGCGTCGAACGCATGATCGGCCCTGATGCAACCATCACGCTCGACTTTGCGCTGGGCCGGCTGGCCGGTGTCATCGAACAGCTGGTGATCTATCCCAACCGCATGCTGGCCAATCTGGATCGCCTCGGCGGGCTCCATAACTCGCAACGCGTGTTGCTGGCATTAACCCAGGCAGGGCTCAGCCGGGAGGATAGCTACCGGTTGGTGCAACGCAACGCCATGAAGACCTGGAACGAGGGTAAGGACTTTCTGGCTGAGTTGAAGTCCGACGCAGACGTAACAGCCGCAGTCCCCGCCAAGGACCTCGAAGCGATGTTCGACATCGGCTATCATCTCAAGAACGTCGATACCATCTTCGAGCGGGTGTTTGGGGCCGCTTGAAGCCTCATCATCCAGCTCAGGAGCGTGAGCGTTGCGCCTTTCAGACCTCGATATCGTCATCGTTCCCGGTTGGTCCAGTTCAGGGCCGGATCACTGGCAGACCCGATGGGAAACCAAGTTCAAAACCGCGCGACGCATCGAGCAGGCGGATTGGATTGCGCCCAAGAAGCATGACTGGGTGAGTGCCATCGAAACCGAGTTGCGCCGCCACACAACACCCACGCTGGTGGTTGCCCACAGCCTCGGCGTGGTTGCCGCTGTTCATGCACTGGCGGAGTTGGGTGACGAGGCCGCAAACCATGTGCATGGCGCTTTCCTGGTGGCACCGGCGGATGTCGAGAACGCCGACAAATGGCCGGTGACGCGGGGGCATACCTTCATCGACCATGGGCCTGGCTTCGCGCCCATCCCGATGGCGCCCCTGACCGTACCGTCAGTAGTCATCGCCTCGGGCAGCGACCCATACTGCAGCCTCGAACGCGCCAAAGCTCTATCACAAGCTTGGGGTTCGTCGTTCGTGGAGGCTGGAGATGTCGGTCATATCAATGTCGACAGTGGTCATGGACCCTGGCCCGAAGGCCTGATGCGGGTTGGCTGGTTCCTCAAACAGATCGAGGAAGGTCAACCAACCAGGCATTGAAGACGCGGACGGCAAAAAGGGGGTCTGGGCAATCACACGCTAACTTTTCACTGTTCGTGGTGCCGGCACGCTCGCCGTTTAGCAAACGGCGAGCGGCGCATATTGTGCGTTCATCCAGCCAAACCAAACCGCTGCGTGCCTATCGACGAGAACGATCCGCGTCTCACCCTTTGGAAGATTCAATCTGGGCGACGGCTTCGGCAAGAAAGTTGACCATGACCTCGCGCAGTTCTTGATCTGACACCTCCACGCCCTTTGCGTCCAGATCGGCGCGGACCTTGCGGAACACATCGTCATCACCGGCTTCTTCCAGATCAGCGCGACGAACCTCTTTCTTGTAATCGGCTACCGCGTCCCCGGTAATTCCAAGTTTCTCGGCGACCCATTCACCAAGCAGGTTGTTGCGGCGGGCCTCAGCTTTGAATTTCAGGTCCTGATCATGCGCGAATTTTGCCTCAAACGCCTTCTCGCGCTCATTGAACGTCGCCATCGAATTTCTCCATCTGGGAACGTTGATTTCCTCAACGCTCTTCTTTTGTACCATAAAACCAATTTACCACACCCTGTGCCTTGGCAAACACAACGGCTGCGGAACCAGCCAACGCGCAGCATCGATTAACCACGTCTGTCCCATAAATCAACGCGAGAACCGGTGCGAACGGCTTTCATCGCGCAAGTGGTAAGATCGTTTTCAAACGGCCCTCGCGTTAACATTGTCCTGCGCGGGCTGTTCGGCTAGGGTCCGGCTTCTGAAATCAGCCCGACATGCTTTCAGATAAATCGTATGTGCACCCCCGGAAATTCTAGCCGACAGAGCTGAAAATCGAGCGGTGTCAAAGGGCTGAACCACCCGATGTGACAACAGTTAAGACATGGCATGAGCAGCATTCTCAAGGGACCCGGAATGAACAGGCGCCGCCGCATTTACGAGGGCAAGGCTAAGGTACTCTATGAGGGTCCCGAGCCAGGCACCCTCATCCAACACTTCAAGGACGATACGACAGCCTTCAACAACGAAAAACACGACATCATCGAAGGCAAGGGCGTCCTCAACAATCGCATTTCCGAGCTGGTTTTTACACGTCTCGGTGAAATCGGTGTGCCAACGCATTTCGTGCGCCGCTTGAATATGCGCGAGCAGCTGATCCGCGAAGTCGAGATCATTCCGCTTGAGGTCGTCGTTCGCAACGTCGCAGCCGGTTCGCTGGCAAAGCGGCTTGGCCTGGAGGAAGGCACCCAGCTTCCGCGGTCGATCATCGAGTTCTACTACAAAGACGACAAGCTCGGCGACCCGATGGTGTCCGAAGAGCACATTACAGCGTTCGGATGGGCAGCCCCTCAGGAGATCGACGAGACGATGCAGCTTGCGCTGCGCATCAACGATTTCCTGGTTGGGCTCTTCCTCGGCATCGGGATCCGGTTGGTGGATTTCAAGGTCGAGTTCGGCCGGTTGTGGGAAAACGATCAGATGCGGATCTTGCTGGCCGATGAAATCAGCCCGGACAGCTGCCGTCTGTGGGACATCAAAAGCGGCGAGAAGCTTGATAAGGACCGCTTCCGGCGTGACCTGGGCGGTGTGCTCGAAGCTTACCAGGATGTCGCCAAGCGGCTCGGGATCCTGAATGAAAATCGCCCGCCCAAAGGCGTCGGTCCCGTGCTCGTTGCGTCGAACACGGACGATGCCAAAGCGGATTGATAAACTGCAAAGTCTTTACAAGATGGCGCTGGTTCAGCATTGATCCAGCGCCTTTTTTTGTAAAACCACCCAACCGGGACCACCAGATGAAAGCGATCATCAAAGTCACCTTGAAAAACGGGGTCCTCGACCCGCAGGGCAAAGCTATCCAGCAGGCGCTGGGCGGGCTCGGTCTCTCGGGCGTGGATGAGGTACGGCAGGGCAAGTTGATTGAAATGAACCTTGCGACGGGCAACGAGGATGAAGCCCGCGAACTGGTCGAGAAAGCTTGTCGCGACCTGCTGGCGAATACCGTCATTGAAAACTACACCTACGACATTCTGCCCTGAGGCATCGGTCAGGTTGAGTGATCAAACCACTTGGGCGGGGCGAAGATCAGTTGAACGACGTGCGATGCGGCCCCACACACACTGCGAGCTTGCACAATCACAGTTTTTCGAAGTTTGGAGAATGATTATGACGCGACCTTGGGTCTTGAGATCAGGGTTGGTTTCGAAGGCAAGCCTAGCGGCTGCGCTCGTCATATTGGTCACGCCTGGAGTGACCGTGGCAGAGACACCCGATGGTGTTCAGGCCTCAGCTTTGCTGTCTGATGTGGCCGATGGCAGTGACCTGTTGATCGCGTGCCAGACAACCGCACTCGCCATGAACACATCGCCGTTCAAGTCCTCACAAGGCACCATCACCATTCGTGTGGTTCTCGATGGCACAGAGGACGGAAGACGCAAAGGCAAGTGGTTCGTCGCCGATATCGGCACCAACCACGACCAGTCGTTTGCCGTGGCCGCGCGCAATAGCTGCAAGGACGGGTGTACACTCCGGCTCGCCAGCCCACCGCCCAAGGCCGCGAATGAGGCAGCAGCCGCCAATCAAGGGGCTTCACCACGCCCCGGCACCCCAAACCCGCCAGCCACCCAACTGGAGTTGTGGGACCCCAACCCCATGGGGATCGACAAGCTCAACCCCGATCAGACATTGACGATCGCTACGTTCAAGCTGCCATCATTTGATCTGAAGGCCTCGAAGTTCGAGGGTCGGGCGCCGTTGATTTTTGAACAGGGTCAATGCGAACGCATCGCCGCCCTGCCGGCAGCAAAAACCGAAACCGCGCCGGACACAGGGGCAAAGCCATCCGAACAGTCGGGGGCCAATCCGGACCCGCAGGACAAACCCGACACAACGCCGAAAGCCACCGCCGAACCCGCAAAAGAGGCCGCCAAGCCATGAACCGGATCAGCGTCATCGTCTTTCCCGGGTCCAACTGTGACCGCGACGTGAAGGTTGCATTCGAACGCGTCACGGGCGCGAAGGTCCAGATGGTGTGGCACGGAGAAAGTACCGTTCCCGACTGCGATATGATTGTGCTTCCAGGCGGGTTCTCGTATGGCGACTACCTGCGCTGCGGGGCGATGGCCGCTCATTCACCCATCATGCGAGATTGTGTGAGAAAGGCCCGCGAAGGCACACCGCTCCTTGGCATCTGCAACGGCTTCCAGATGCTGCTCGAAACCGGCCTGCTGCCCGGCGCACTCATGCGGAACGCATCGCTGAAATTCATCTGCCGCGACATTCATTTGACGTGTGAAAACACTGAAACACCGTTCACTGGGGCCTACCGGCGCGGTGAAACCATTCGCATTCCCATTGCACACCACGACGGCAACTACTTTGCCGATGAAGACACCCTGAAGCGCCTTGAAGGCGATGGGCGGGTGGTGTTTCGTTATTGCGATGCAAGCGGACAGGCGACCGCTGCTGCCAACCCCAACGGCTCCCAGCGCAACATCGCCGGCATCTGTTCTGCAAACGGCCGCATCGTCGGGATGATGCCCCACCCTGAACGGCTGTATGAACCTGCACTTGGCGGGACGGACGGCCGCCGTATTTTCGAAAGCGCTGCGTTGTTCATGGCGCAGACGGCTCTGGTTTGACCACGAAACCACGGGCGCATCGCCCATGGACAAAAAAACGGCGGCCCACCTTTCAAAAGGTGGACCACCGCATAACTCACACAGACTGTCAGTCGTGACGTTCGGATCAGTTCGCTTTGTAGGCGACGTTCAGGACCGGACGCAATTCAATGGTTTTGGCCGTCGCACTACACTTGAATGCGACCGCATAACCATAACCGTCAGCCATCTTGAAGGATTTTCCCGGAGCGATGTCCACGTTGACCCGGGTCGGGTTCCAGTCTTTGGCAGAATATCTGGCATCGGACGTTGAGAACGTCGCTTTGCACTGCCCGTCTCGTGACAGAAAATAGACCATGGTCCGCTTGAGACCGATGTCCAAGCTCACGCCATGACCCTCCTTCAGCACACTGGCAAATGCTGGCTGTTGCGCCGTAGCTGCCTGCGTTGAAAGTGCGAGGACCGCTGCTGTAAGCGCGATCGAACACGTTTTTAGGACTGTCATAGTAATCGTCTCCTGTTCTACGGCGCGGCTAAAGCAACTGGTGTCCGCGCCATAATCGGTCAACAAAGATGGCAACGCCCCTGCACCACACAGAGGCGAGCGGCTGACCGTCATCGAACGATACAGGGAATTGTTCGAAGCTTGCAGCGCTATTGCTGCACCGCAGCAATGCACCATCATCAGCGCGGTTTGGACGCAGAAATCTTAAACGATTTCTCAACGTCGTAACGTGTGCGCCTATTCAACGCCAGGCCCGAGTTTTACGGAGTTTTTCAAACCACCACCGCCCATAAACACCGCCAGAATCCGAACGGGTTTATCACCGAGGTTTTGACCATCGTGGGGTGTCCACATGGCTTCCATCAGACTGTCACCAGTCCGGTACACGCGCTGGCCATGACCCTTGTAGGTCACCGTCAGTTCGCCTTCGAGCATATATCCGAACAGTGGGACCTCGTGAAAATGCCAACCGGTTTCCGCTCCAGGCGGCATGGTAACGATAACCGCTGTGATTTTCGCATCGCCGTCGTTTGGGTATGTAATGGGCTGGTCAAGGACGGTCTTGGTGGTCGACAACAGCTTTTCCAATGACGCTTTGGGCTTTGCTAGAGCCTCTCGTTGAACACCACCCGGATTGGCAGGCTCGGACTTCGCCGCCGTAGGAGACAAGGCCAAAGCCGCGCCACTCACCCGAAGCTGCTCAAACCCGAGCACCATCGCCCCGCCTAAGACCGCCCCTAGACCCAGACCAATGATCGCTTTCATTCCACCCCTCCTGTAGCCGCTTCATTTGTGGCCAGTCACGCTGCCGACAGCCTGCTTCCATCTCTCATCAGACATAGGCGACACCTGCTGATGAACCGGGTATAAGCGGGGCGTCCCCAACAACTTAAGCGCATCAGATGACCACCGAATCACTCGTTAAACCTACCATTTCTGAGCAGACCGTGGCCGAGCACGGCCTCAAGCCGGACGAATACAAGCGCCTGCTTGAGATCATGGGGCGCGAACCAACACTGACAGAACTTGGAATCTTCTCGGTGATGTGGTCTGAGCATTGCTCCTATAAGTCGTCACGCATTTGGCTCAAGACGCTGCCGACAGACGGGCCGCAGGTCATTCAGGGGCCAGGTGAGAACGCGGGCGTGGTGGACATCGGCGATGGCGATGCAGTCGTCTTCAAGATGGAGAGCCACAATCACCCCTCCTACATCGAGCCCTATCAAGGCGCAGCAACCGGCGTCGGTGGAATTATGCGCGACGTCTTCACCATGGGCGCGCGCCCGATCGCAAACCTGAACGCGCTGCGCTTTGGGTCACCAGATCACGCCAAGACCCGGCACCTCGTCTCAGGCGTCGTTGCCGGCATCGGTGGGTATGGCAATTGTGTTGGCGTTCCAACCGTCGGCGGTGAGACGAATTTCGACGCGGGCTACAACAACAATATACTCGTCAATGCCATGTGCATCGGTTTGGCGAAAGCTGACAGCATCTTCTACTCGGCAGCAAAAAATCCAGGGCTGCAGGTGGTGTACGTCGGCTCCAAGACGGGCCGGGACGGAATCCACGGTGCCACAATGGCGTCCGCTGAGTTTGATGAAAACTCAGATGAAAAACGTCCAACGGTTCAAGTCGGCGATCCGTTCACCGAAAAACTGCTCATCGAAGCGTGCCTGGAGTTGATGGCAACCGACGCAATCGATGCGATCCAGGACATGGGTGCCGCCGGCCTGACGTCATCGACAGCCGAGATGGCAGACAAGGGTGGAACCGGCATTGAGCTGAACCTTGATGATGTTCCCCAGCGCGAAAGCGGCATGACGGCCTACGAGATGATGCTGTCCGAAAGTCAGGAGCGGATGTTGATGATCCTGCGCCCCGGCCGGGAAGCCCAAGCCGAGGCGATCTTCAAAAAGTGGGGGCTCGACTTTGCCGTCATCGGTCGAACGACTGCAACGGGCCGAATGGTTGTTCGGCATAAGGGCGTGGTTGAAGCCGATATCCCCGTGGCATCCCTGGCCGACAGTGCTCCGCTGTATGATCGCCCTTGGCGGGCCACAACCCCGCCAAAGGCCCTTCTGGCCGAATGGGTCCCGCCGCCAACCACCGGTGTCTTGCCGACGTTGAAGGACATGATGGGCAGCCCGGCCCTCGCCTCGCGGCGATGGATCTGGGATCAGTACGACCACATGGTCATGGGCGATACGATCCAAAGACCAGGCGGCGATGCCGCTGTGGTGCGCATCCATGGCTCGAACAAGGCGATCGCGGCGACATGTGACTGTACGCCCCGCTATGTTCAGGCAGACCCCGCAATGGGCGCCAAACAAGCTGTCGTCGAGACATGGCGAAACCTTATAGCCGTCGGCGCCAAGCCGCTCGCGATCACCGACAACCTGAATTTCGCGAGCCCGGAGCGCCGCGAGGTGATGGGGCAGATCGTCGGTTCCATACGGGGCATGGGCGAAGCCTGCCGCGTTCTTGATTACCCCGTCGTTTCAGGAAACGTGTCACTCTACAACGAGACCAACGGCGTTGGCATTCCACCCACACCTGCGATCGGCGGCGTCGGAGTGCTCCACGATTACCGCCAGTCAGCCGATATGGCGTTGAAATCGGTCGGCGGGTTGCTGATCTTGATCGGTCGCGAGCAAGGCTGGCTCGGCCAAAGCCTCTATCAGCAGCATGTTTCGCGCAAGCTTGAGGGCGCGCCGCCCGCCGTCGATCTGGCGGATGAATTAAAGGCCGGGCACCTTGTCCGGTCACTTATTAACGAAGGCAAGACCAACACCGTGCACGATTGTTCCGATGGCGGCTTGCTCGTCACGGTGGCGGAAATGGCATTGGCGGGTAATACCGGTGTCGAACTGTTCCCCTATGAAGGCAAACTGCCAACACACGCGGTTTGGTTCGGCGAAGACCAAGGGCGCTATGTGCTTGAAGTCTCACCCGACTCCGCAGAGCAGATTGCACGGCGTGCCCGGCTTCTTGCTCTACCGGCCCGCATCATAGGCCGCGTTGGCGGAGATCACATTAAACTGGCCGGTGAAACAGCCCTACCGCTGTCGGCTTTGCGGAAGGCGCACGAAAGCTGGTTGCCTGATGTGATGGGTGGCGCCTGAGCGGCGCCTGAGGGTCAGCCGGGGACTTGACCCCGACCCTTCTGCGCGCGACATGACAGACTTGAATTCAACAAAGGACACGAACCTAATGCCCATGGAAGCTGGCGAAATCGAGCGCTTGATCAAAGACGCCCTTCCCGATGCGGAAGTCGAAATCAAGGACCTTGCCGGCGATGGCGACCATTACGCCGCCCACGTCATCTCGGCATCCTTCAAGGGCAAATCCCGCGTCCAGCAACACCAGATGATCTACGCGGCACTCCAGGGAAACATGGGCGGTGTTCTGCACGCGCTCGCACTCACCACCGCTGCCCCCAAAGAACAATGACGCCCAGCCGTTGACCATTCAGCAGCCAAGGGCCACTTTAAATGCCAATCAGTTGGCGCGTTGACGCATTCGAAAGGACGAAATGATGAGCGAACAAGAGGTCCAGGACTGGATCCGCAAGCAGGTTGCATCGAACGATGTGGTTCTATTCATGAAGGGGACCAGCAAGTTCCCACAATGTGGGTTTTCCGGCCAGGTGACGCAGATCCTCGGCTATGTCGGGGTCGACTACAAAGACATTAACGTGCTGGACGACATGGCCGTGCGCGATGGCATCAAGGCGTTTTCCAACTGGCCGACAATCCCGCAGCTTTACGTAAAGGGCGAGTTTGTGGGTGGATGCGATATTATCCGTGAGATGTTCCAGGCTGGCGAACTGGCTGACCTGCTCAAGGAAAAAGGCGTCCCCTTCGACAATTCGAAGATGACGGCCTAATCGGACGTCGCCGGGCTTAGCCGCGTATCCATGCAGTTAACGCTGAACGCGACGCGATTGTCTTTTGTGCGGAGCGCGCGCAAACCGCCCTGCAACGGACATATCCGCACTATTCAATTATACTCAACGCGGCCGGAGCCTCCCAGCTCCGGCCGTAACCGTTTCGATCCATCCGGACCCTTGTCACATGCGCCTTGGCGGACGCCGATTTCTGTTGAGCCTCGCAATCCTCGGGGCCTCGGTGTGTCTGGCGCTTGGCATCACGCTGCCGGTGATCAAGCTGACGAAGTATGTGTTTTGGGAAACACAGCACTCGCTGCTATCGACGGTTGAAGTGCTGCTGCGCGATCAACAATGGTTTCTCGGCCTGACCGTCTTGATCTTTTCAATCATCTTTCCAGTTTTTAAGCTGCTGTATCTACTGTCCATTTCAACACTACCAGCCGTTGAGATCCGTCGTCAGCGCTGGCGATTGCGTGCGATCGAGTGGCTGGGCAAATGGTCCATGCATGACGTCCTGGTGCTGGCGCTGATGATCTTCTTCATCAAGAGCCAGGGCTTGTACGATGCGACAAGCGTCAACGGCGTCTATTTCTTCACTGCTGGAATTGTCTTGATGATCCTGGCCTATGCGTGGCTGCCGGATGTCGCGCAGTCAGGCACACAGGCCATGCGGGAGGAGGACGCGCTGAGCGGGCCCGATGCTGCGATCGTGGCGCCGGCATCGACCTTTCGCAACTTCGTCCTAAGCTTCCTCATCATCGTTGCGACGGTTTTCTTTGCACTCGGCGTCATTCTTCCAGTGATCCGCTTTACCACCGTCTATGTTTGGACGGCCGAGCACTCCATTGCGACGATCATCTACGCGCTCTATCAAAACGGCGAACTGTTCTTGTGTACTGTCCTTTTTATCTTCTCGATCCTGTTTCCATTCCTGAAGCTGTTTTATCTGCTGACGCTGGTCACCTCGCCTGATGTGACCACGGAGTTCCGTCGCAAGTCCATCAACACCATGGAGTGGCTGGGGCGCTATTCCATGACCGATGTCATGGTGCTGGCGCTCATTATCTTTTACGTGAACTCATCGGGTTATACGGAAGCCGTCGTGCAACCTGGCGTCTATTTCTTCGCCGCGAGCGCGCTCATAACAATGCTGGCCTACGGTTGGGCCAACACGACGAGGCCAAAGCCTCGAAAGGGCCAGCGGGCCCAGTCAACGCCCGCGAACGCAACCGCCGGCGAGCCGGCCAGCAACTCGACTTTGCCAGCTTAGAGGCAGACGCCACGGATTGCATGGCGTGCACCTTGGAGTGCCGCCTCTGTTCCAAACGGAACACCGTTCACCGGCCGCCTTGCGTATCACCATCAGCCTCTGCTCCTGCACTTTCGGCTTCCGCATTTGAAAAACGATGCCGGGCTCACGTGTGGCCGTCCTCGCGCAACGGTCCCAAGGAGCGATGGTTAGTGAAAGGCAACAAAAATGAACAAGCCAGAACCACGCTATCTGCCCCACAAGAGCAGTCGATTGTTTCTGACGGACGGTGGCCTTGAAACCGTTCTCGTCTTCCAAAAAGGCATCGAGCTGCCAAGCTTCGCTTCGATTGTCCTTATGAAAACGCCGGAAGGGCGCGACTTCCTCAAGGCGTACTTTGAACCGTTTGTGGCGATCGCACGGGCCACAGGCTGCGGTCTCATTCTGGAAAGCCCCACATGGCGTGCGAGCCCGGATTGGCAGACGGCCGTGGGCTTTTCAAACCTCGACCAATTGGCGGCAGCCAACGCTGCTTCAATCGCGTTGCTTGATGAGGTGAGACAAAGCCTTGAAACACCGGCAGCCCCCATGGTGATCTCAGGTTGCATTGGCCCACGAGGCGACGGGTACACGCCGGACACCGTCATGACAGCCAATGAAGCCGAGGCATATCACGCATGGCAGGTCAGGGTGTTGAAGGATGCTGGAGCCGATCTGCTCAGCGCGCTCACACTCACCACAATCAATGAGGCCGTCGGGCTCACGCGCGCTGCGAAGAAAGCGCATATACCGGTCGCCGTCTCGTTCACGATCGAAGTTGATGGCCGTTTGCCAAGCGGACCGACACTGGGTGAAGCGATTGCAGCGGTCGATGAGGCAACAGGCTGTGCACCGGCATACTTTATGATCAATTGCGCGCACCCGGACCACATCGCCCAGACCCTTCGATCGACCGGACCGTGGATCGAACGAATCAGCGGGATTCGAGCCAATGCATCCCGGTGTTCACATGCGGAGTTGGATGCCTGCGAGAAACTGGACGACGGTTACCCCATCGAATTGGGCCGCCAGGTGGCTGACCTGCGCACCATTTTCCCGAACTTGATCGTGATGGGCGGCTGCTGCGGGACGGATTATCGCCACATCGCAGAAATTGCGCGAGCTATGATGACCCCTACGCAACATCAAGAGGCGGCAGCTTGAACGCGGTCGAACCCACGTCGTCGATACAAAAAAGAGCGGGGACCGATCGGGTCTCCGCTCTTCTTGTTCAGATCTACAAACCCTCGCGTAGCCATTGAGGCGCAAAGCGGTTGCAGTCAGCCAATGGCCCTATCGTGAATAGAACTCGACCACAAGGTTGGGTTCCATCGTCACGGGATAAGGGACATCCGCAAGGGTTGGGATGCGCACGTATCTCGCCGTCATCTTGGTTTCGTCAACGTCAAGATAGTCTGGAACGTCGCGCTCAGCCGATTGCATGGCTTCCATAACGAGCGGCAACTGCCGGCTTTTTTCACGGACTTCAACGACGTCATCGACACCGACGCGATAGCTGGGAATCGTAACCTTGCGACCGTTAACGAAGACATGTCCATGGCTGACGAACTGGCGCGCAGCGAAAACGGTGGGTACAAACTTGGCGCGGTAGACGACGGCGTCAAGACGACGCTCCAGAAGACCGATCATCAGCTCACTCGTTGAGCCCTTCAACCGAACCGCTTCTTTGTATGTGCGCAAGAACTGACGTTCGGTGATGTTGCCGTAGTAGCCCTTGAGCTTCTGCTTGGCGCGCAACTGCTGACCGAAATCAGACAGCTTGCTCATGCGCCGATCACCGTGTTGGCCAGGGCGGCTCTCGCGCTTGTTGAACGGACTTTTCGGTCGACCCCAAATGTTTTCGCCCATACGGCGGTCGATTTTATGTTTGGCGCGAATGCGCTTCGTCATGTTAGCACTCCGAAGATGAGAAGGATCATGGATGTGATCGCGGAGCGCCCCCTCCTTTGCCGGAACGATCATCGTCCCAGCCGACAGGTCGAACGGCTCGCAGCAACAAGGACGAACCTTGAAAACATGCCATGAGTGTTTCAACCACGGGTGCGCAAGAAATCAGCGCGGGCCTTTTCGACCCGCGCTAACTCGTGTTGGATAAGCAGAACAACCTGTTTCGTCAAGCCCAATCCGGACCAGTACGCCAGGCATCTCGCCCGACCTGAGCCCTGATTTAGGCGGGTCTCACTGCTGTGTCGCAGCAGGCCGTTCGCTCTCTGCCTTGGCGAACTTCGGCCCGTTGTTGACGTAAGCGACGATAATTTCCCTAACTTTGGACTTTTGCTCGTCGCTGCATGTGGCAGCCTTCGCGGCGCTCTCGTCGATCTCGACTTCCTTGTCGCCTTGCTTTTCGACAATCCGCACCTTGCCGGTCAACAGCATAACGGTCGTCAGATGCAGCTGGCTGATGTAGACCATCTGCTGCTCGGTCCACTTTTTCTTCAAGCCCTCGCGATACATCAGTGTGCGGTAGTTTAGAACCTGCTCATTGATGAGGTCGCAGCGTTGCGCGTGGGCCGACATCCGGCCAACGCGGATAACTTCGCGGGCCACATCCAACGGCACCACGATTTCCTCTTTCTTGGTCTTGTCGATCGTGATCGTCTTGCCGTTTGGCGGCGTGAACTGTCCCGGGACAAGGCTCCACGCGTATTCCATGAATTTGCGTGCCGAGCTTTCACTCAACTGTTCCGCCTGCGCTGGAACAACCATTCCCGCCACGACCAGGGCACCGATGATGTGACCCTGAATTCGCCTATTGATCCGCATCTCCCATTAGCCCCTATGTGTCTCAACGGTTATTGTTTTATATCCAATCCCAGCATTTCAGCTGCCGATTGACTAGCCGTGTGCACTTCGACCCAAAACCCTAAGTCCTGTCCCACCACACCCGTTCGGCGGTCATCGCTCTGCTCAAAACTTGGCTTGAATAAGGCAGCAATCCAATGCGTTCAGGAGCCTTTCGCCGAGCCTCTTCGAAGCGTGGCCACGATACCACGCCATGTTCTCACTTCTTGGGACGTCAAAGTCATTCGGGTCAACATGGTTCGCAGGTTTTTAACGACTGAAGGGCGGCGATGCTGCGGCGCAAAAAACTCAGCATCATCCAGCGCAGCTTCCAGATGCTCAAACAAACCGACCAGTTCGGCTTTCGTGGCCGGAACATCCTTCCCGATCTTAAGCCCTTCAGATATTGGCTTTTCCAACGATGTGACGCGCCCGAGGCTATAGCGGTCGGTGGTCAGCATGAAGGCATACCCCATCAACAAGACGGCCTGAGCAAGGTTTAACGAAGCAAAACGACTGTCGACCGGGATCATCACCAAGGCGTCGGCTTCGGCCAGCTCATCGGACGACAGTCCGCTGCTTTCGCGGCCAAACAACACACCGCACCGTTGTCCACTGGCAATACGCCGGCTCATCTCCTCAGCTGCCTGCTGCGGGGTCATGACGGGTTTGCGAAGGTGCCGCTGGCGCGCTGTGGTTGCACAGACCCACTGCAGGTCACCCACGGCATTGGTAACAGCGCCATGCGATGAGCCTGCATCGATGATGAAATTCGCGCCGGCGGCAGCCACGCGGGCTTTTTCGTTGGGCCAGCCATCGCGCGGGGCGACCAGCCTCAGATCATCCAGACCAAAGTTGCCCATGGCTCGTGCGACCATGCCGATGTTATCGGCAAGTTGTGGCTCAACAAGGATAATCGCAGGCGTCTCGCCAACGCCGGCAAGCGGGTTGATGTTCTGACCCGTCTTGGGCAGGCCGTGACGGAGCTTCCGCAGAACCCGGCGCGCAAGATACCAGGTCTCCCGGCCCGACCACCCTTGCGTAAACGCGTCCATGTCCGCGAACGTACGTTTTGATGACCCGGACCCATTGATCACAGCAACTTCACGCGTGAGCCGGATTTCAGCGTGATCAGCAATGAAATCCTGGATGGAGTGATGCCCAAGCTGCTTTGCACGCATGCGGCAACCGGGGCAGGTGACATGATCGGCCTCGCACCGCCGTTCCGCGCAATAGACCAGGGCTGCATCAAGTTCATCATGATTGAGAACGGCACCAAAGTCGCCTTCTTCGAGCCTTGAGACCGGCACATCCCGCAGCTTGAACACCAAGTCACCGAGGATCTGATCGCCATCCGGGGGAGGGCCGCACACAGTTGGCACCCGCCAGCCATCGCGTTCGGCGCACCTGACGATCGTTTCCGAGCCGGATTCTGGGCCAATCTGAGATGCTTCCGAGCCTACGGCGTGTTCAGGTTCATCATCCACAGCGATCTAGCGCGTCCTTTTTGATGCGGGTGCGTTCCAAGTCCCGATTAGCCCAATCGACGCATTGTTGCCAGGAAGTCTCATATGTAGGTTGCGCGCAGTCCGGCAGTCGCACACGTCGCCGCACTGCTCCCTCCCAGCATTTCCGAGGTCTCCTATGCAGAAAATCAAGGTTGAAGGTACGGTCGTCGAGCTCGACGGCGATGAGATGACACGGATCATCTGGCAGTTCATCAAAGACAAGCTCATCCATCCCTATCTGGATGTGAACCTTGAATACTATGACCTCGGTATCGAATATCGCGACAAAACCGATGATCAGGTGACGGTCGATGCAGCCAACGCCATTCGCAAACACGGCGTCGGTGTCAAATGCGCCACCATCACACCCGATGAAGCGCGTGTGGAGGAATTCGGCCTCAAGCGGATGTATCGTTCGCCCAACGGCACGATCCGGAACATTCTAGGCGGTGTTATTTTCCGCGAGCCGATCATCTGTTCCAACGTCCCGCGCCTTGTTCCAGGCTGGACGCAGCCGATTATCGTCGGACGTCATGCCTTCGGCGATCAGTATCGCGCGACCGACTTTTTGTTCCCCGGCAAAGGCAAGCTGACGATTAAGTTCGTAGGCGAAGACGGCGAAGTGATCGAACGCGAAGTGTTCGACGCCCCAGGCTCCGGTGTCGCCATGGCGATGTATAACCTGGACGAATCCATCAAGGACTTTGCCCGCGCCTCCCTGAACTACGGTCTGCAGCGCGGCTACCCTGTCTACCTGTCGACCAAGAATACGATCATGAAGGCCTACGACGGGCGCTTCAAGGACATCTTCGAAGAGATCTATCAGGCTGAGTTCAAAGCCCAGTTCGACGGAAAAGGCATCATTTACGAGCACCGTTTGATCGACGACATGGTGGCCTCGGCGATGAAGTGGTCGGGCGGCTATGTGTGGGCTTGTAAGAACTACGATGGCGATGTGCAGTCTGACACTGTCGCACAAGGATTTGGGTCACTCGGGCTCATGACCTCCGTCCTCATGACCCCAGATGGCAAAACGGTCGAGGCAGAGGCCGCGCACGGTACGGTGACGCGCCACTATCGCGAACACCAAAAGGGCAACGCGACATCGACGAACTCGATCGCATCGATTTTTGCATGGACCCGTGGCTTGGCGCATCGGGCGAAGCTGGACGACAATTTGGCCCTGGCCACATTCACCCAGGCACTCGAGCAGGTGTGTATCCGAACCGTCGAAAGCGGGCACATGACCAAGGACCTCGCCTTGCTGGTCGGCCCCGATCAACCGTGGCTCACAACCATGGGCTTCCTGGAAAAGGTCGACGAAAACCTGCAAGCAGCACTCGAAGCGAAAGCTGCCTGACGGCGGCCCACATCAATCAGGACGAATGCAGGCTAGGAAAAACGCAGGCTGCCAGAACACGACCTTTTGGCGGCCTGCCCCCTCGGCGCGCCCTCACAGCATCGATACCGGGGCGTTCGCGAGGCCCGCAGCGAGCAAGACGGCTTTCGCCGGTTTCGGGATCTGACGGAACACGCGAGGCGTTTAGGTCTTTACACTCTGGCTGTGGTAACCGACTAACGCTAAGCCTACGGCACTTCATCAGCCCAGACGCGAAAGCTCTCAAGGGTGTTTGGGCCGAATGTTGTCACCATGGCCACGTCGGCAGCATCGCGCCCACGCGCAATGAGAATACGCCCAGCCCGCAGCGTATTGTTACGCGGATCAAACGTGATCCACCGTCCGTCGAGATAGGCTTCGAACCACGCCGCAAAGTCGCCGGGGGGATAGGGCTTCGGCGTCCCCACATCACTGAGATAGCCCGTGCAATAGCGGGCCGGTATGTTAAGGGCGCGGCAAAAGGCGACCGCGAGGTGCGCGTAGTCCCGGCAAACACCGACACCTTCTTCATAGGCCTCGGCAGCCGTTCGTGTCGGGCGCGCCTGCAGATAATCGAACGCGATATGCTCGTGGACAAAGTCGCAGATCGCGCGGACGCGGCCCAGACCCGGCTCAGCCTTGCCAAACAGCTCCCAGCTCATGTCGAGCATCTTGTCGCTCTCGCAAAAACGGCTGGCGAGCAGAAAAAGGACAGCATCATTGGGCAGGTCTTCGACAGGAACCTGCCCCGCCTTCTGCGGTACGGGATCAGCAAGCCCGGTATCACGGATCGTAGTATCACTGGAAATAACAACACGACCGGCTGGCGCAACCACGCGGCTACACCAGTTACCGAAGTGGTCGCGGTAACCATCGACAAGCGACGTTGGCTGCATGACAATGTGATCAGCGCCGATAAGATCGCTGACGCGTGAATGATGGACATTCAGCATCAAAAGGCACGGTGTAGGATTGGCAAACTGATAGGTGAACTCGTAGCCGATCTGAAGATGCATGGCGTGACCTCGCTTTCAAGCGACGACCAAAATCATCCTCGCGCGCTCAGGCGTAGCACATTGCGCTCATGATCTGGAGCGGAATAGGCACGGAGTAGGGATCGCACGCCGCCCGTCGATCCACCCACCGATGCAGCGGGCAACCAGACGCCCTGAAAGCGCCAGCAACCGTCGCACCCTACGAGGACTGGCATCGTCCAGAACGACAATCGCTCTTTATTCGCTTTTCGATTTGCTCTTGGCTTGAAAGTCGCGTTGCTGATCAAGAACATAGAGCGTGAGTGCTGCAAGCTCGGGCGTCTGCCACCCCAGTGGTTCGGAATCCATAGTCACGACGAGACATAGCTGAACCATCTCATCGGCGGTCACCTGATCCATCCCCGCACGCTTCGCAGCCATGCCAACCGCATGCGGGTAGGGCTCCAAGAAAGTCTTTTCATACGCCTCGTATTTGAAATGGCAAGACTTGCATGTCAGGCCATTCTCACTGAGCTTCAGGCTATCAAACAGCTTCTCGCCCTGTTTCAAGGCGGCCGCCTGATCGCTCAGTTCAATCAGGTTTGACCCACTGGGCCGCGTCACGGTGGCCGGGTCGACCTTCTTGCCTGCAGCCATCAAAGGCGTTGTGACCAGGCCAAACCATAAGCCGCCAATCACTGCCACAAATGCATATACGCCCGCACCGAGATACGCAGGCCGTTTACGCTCGGCACTTTTGTTTAAGGCATTTAGCGCTTTAGCACCGTGCCTCGTGGCACGCATTGTCTGAGCACGCATGGTCGGGTCCTGATCACAAAGGTCTGCTGAAGAAAAAGTCCGGGAAGACACGCCAACGACGTTGTCGGAAAAGGGCGCGTCTTAACCGAACATGCGCGCGAAGAACCCTTTCTTCTCAGCAGGCGGTGTTGCAGCGACGACTTCATCGGCAGCCGCCGTCATAACGCCCTGGAGTGTCGTGTAAGTCGTGACCCAGGCCTCTTTGACATCCGGCGTGAAATCATCGCCGAGACCCTTTTCGAGCGTATAGATCAAGGCTTCACCGACGGGCTTGTACTGCTCGTTTGTGACACCGTACCCAACGTGCTTGCGCCCAAGGTCTTGGACAGCGGGAATGATCGTATCGACTTGATGCAGGCTACCAACAGCAGTACCCAGCATTGCCATCAGCTTGCCGCCTTGCTCACTCATGTCCTCTGGAAACATGGGGCGGACCTCGGGTGCGATTTCGAACAACCGCGTATAGAAAATATCGGCAGCCTGTGGCGCGATTGGAACGACCTTTTGAAAGCTGTCCTGCACCAGTTTGACCTGTTCGGGCGTCATGATGACCTCCTCATCTTTTTGAAAAATTCGTTTCAGATCACGAAGCGTTCACTGCGGGAAAGCCTGACGCCTTCCCGCAGTTTTGAGTGCTCAGTTCACCATTGGAATGCGGATCACAACGCCGCCCATGACATCACCGACTTTGAAGTCTGTACGTGGTGTGTCTTTGTGGTTGTTGTGGCAGCTGGCGCAGACTTTTGCGACGGCGACATCGGCGTACACGGCTGTGAAGTACTTGGTTCCACCAAGCGTTTCTTCGCCGTAATAGTTTTCACCTTTGTTGTCGTTGACGAATTTCAGGCCAGCTTTTTCAACATCGGTGCGTGGTGCGTTCTGCTTGTTGATCGGCCACAGTGACTGCAGTGAGTAGCTGAACTTGTCCGTCTTGTCGGCCACGTGCTCGGCACCGAAACGGAACATCTGTGCTGGCAGCGGCAGAGCCGAATCATCGTCGAAGTGCTCGGAAGCCTTGATGACTTTCTCTTTCGCAGCCAGGCGCTGAACCACTTTTTTGGTATAGACCGTCCGGTCTGCAACCATGACCGCAATCAGCATGTCGGCAACGTCTTTGTACTCGACACCCTTCGCCGTCACGTTCGCAACCGCACCACCAGCCAGCACCGTGCCGGCGGCAAGTGCCGAAACCATAAGTGTCTTTGTCAGCTTCATCATTTTCGAACTTCTCCATCTTGTTGAACTTGGATCTTCAGCGCGCTGGCTTTACTTTGCCCCTCGGTCCTTGAGGCGCTTCATGACCCAGTCGATGCTTTCGATATGAGCAGAGGGGCGCCCATCGAAATTCTTTTTCACGAGTTCTTTGTCGGCCAACGCATCAATCGCGAAGCCCAACCCGTGGCAGTCCATGCAGACACTGCGGATCATCTTTTCGTTCGGCCGCAGGTTTGCGTTTTGGTTGTGATTGGTGACGAGGACTTCGTCATATCCCGTCTCGTCCTCCATCCAGGTGCGCGGCATATGGCAGGTGGCGCAGCTCACTCCGCTGCCCTTCGGCGCCGTGCCGGCCGCTTCGGCCTGGAACAATTTGTGATGCTTGGAGCCTTCGTAGGCTTTGGTATGATCATCGTCATGACAGGACATGCACGACGTCACCTTTGCCTCTGCGGTGTCGAACGTGTGCGCGCTATGGCAGCTGTTACATGTCAGCTCGGTATGAGGTTCGATCTTGGATTGCATCGGCAGTCGCGCCAATTCAGTCCGCATTGGTGGAAGCGCTTTTTCACGGAAGATACCAAACGGACCTGCCGTTTGACTACGCATGCCCTCAGCGAGCCGCATGCCGTGCTTGCCCTTCAGCCATGTCGCCGTCTCTTGCGCATGACAGCTGGCACACGATGTATGATCAGGCTTAGTCACCCAGTTGGCCTTGATGTCTTCGGCTGTCTTCTGCTCTGGGGCATGGCATCCCGAACAATTGACGCCTGCTTCTGCATGGGAAGTGGCAAGCCATTGCGACATGACCTTTTCATCACCTGAATGAGCTGCTGGTGCATCGGCCTGAGCCGCAGTAGTCAACGGTTCGCCGACAGGTTCGAATTCGATCTCCTGGCGGGCAACGAGCTTCACAAGCGGCTTTTCTTTCAGCTCCGGTTTGGTCGCATGCTTTTCGAGGAAGTCTTCGTAAAGGGCGGTGTTGTCATGATAATTGTGACAGCCAGCGGTGGCGCAGGTCGCAAATGAAAGATCCTTGTGGCTGGGCCGGTTCTTCCCGACATCCTCATGGCACAGCGCGCAGTAGTCCTCGGGAAGCGTCACCCCCATGGCATGCGTCACGTCCGGCTTATGTTCGGTATGACAGGTGATGCACTTCGTGGCCTCCAGCTTTTCGAGCCGGTCGGCATTGCGCGGGTCACGGAACTTCTTGATGGGATGAGAATCTTTCGAAGCCGCCAAGTCGGCGGCATGACACCCATGGCAGGTTTTCTCGATCACCTCGGGCCCACCAAACGCTGTTGTGTGGCAGGCGCTGCAGGCCAGCTCAATCTGGTGATGCCCGCTCGTCGTCTCTCCGATCAACAGCATGGCGCGGCTGGGCCCGCCAAACAGCATACCGGCCATAAGCACACTCCCGCCGCTGACCGTCATAACGATCCAAAGAAGCCAGAGTTTTGTCGTGCGCGTCATTCACGTGCCTCAGTAGAAATAAACGGTCAGGATGTGAACGGCCAGAAGTGGCGGCAGCGGCCAGAACGCGATGAGGTGCATCCAGAAAGATGCTGTCCTCAGTCGCGCGGCACTCTGCGGGGCATCAAACACACGGTGTTCCAGCGCGGTCGCAGCTCCCGCAACGGCACCGGCCAACGCCAACCCCAGAAACGACAGCATCAGCCACATGTTGAGATTTGACCCGAGCCTGAAACCGGTGTGCGCAAACAGGGCAACCAACGCGATAACCCCGATCGCCGTATGTGCCGTGCGCCAGCTTGAGAAACTCCCAAGCTTTGTGAAAGACAATCGCTTGCGCAATGACAGCACGGCAGCCAGGACCGACAACGCCAAAAGCGTGTAACCGCTCACCTGTTTGGTGTAACTATCCAGGAACAACAGATCGGCCCAACTGCGCTCATCGATTGCAACAGCTGTCGGAACAGCTGGAGAAAACAGCGTGATCGCGGCAGCCAGCGCGGTGAGAACAGACAGCAACGTGAGTGTCCGCCACCAAGCGACGGGTTCACGCGGCACGGGCGCTTCAAGCAACTCGCCGATGTGGATTTTACAAGTCCCGCAGACGGTCGATGCGCCTGTATCCCGCTTGACGTCATCCAGGCTGACAGCGCCCACAGCGATACAGTCACCGATCTGCCCTCGCGTCACACCGGTGCAATTGCACACCGTTGCGGTACGCGGCCAATCCTTGACGCTCTTGGGTTCGGTTTTCGGCCAAACGAGTCCCGTTGTCGCGAACCGCCGCGCCTGCCAGGGATAAATCACACCACCGGATTTGACTGTCTCCTGAATGCGCGCAAGTTCGGTCCAGTCCCCCAGTGCGATGGCTCCGACAAGTCGATATCGCTTGAACACGAGACGGCGATAAATCCCGTTGACCTCATCTTCGAACACAACGCTATTCAGGTCCCGGCGCTGGTCCAGCTGCTCAACATCGCCCGTGCTGAAAACATCGGTCCCGACGATCTTGAGTTTCGTTGCCAGCACTGACCCGCCGTAGGCCGCTTTGCCTTCAGGCCGCCGGTCCGTGATGTGCTGAACAGCCGCGATGGCCTGCTCAAAGCCAGGCCCGACCAAACCGTAAATCTGGTCTTCAAATTCGGCGCATTCCCCGACTGCATAGATATTGGGATCGCTGGTCAGAAGAGTGTGATCGACTTTAATGCCACGACCAACCGCAAGTCCGATGTCGCGTGCCATCTCCATGTTGGGACGAATCCCAGTGCAGATGATGGCCGTGTCGCAAATAACTGGGTCCCGGCCAGCCAGCTCGATCGCCTCGAGCCGGGTCTGGCCCGTAAATGCGGTAACCCGCGTCCCCGTCAGAACATGCAGCCCCATCTTTTCGACGGCTGCCTTCAGACCATCCCCACCAGCGCGATCAAGCTGACGCGCCATCAGGTGATCTTCATGTTCGATGACGTAGGTCTCAACGCCCCGATCCGCCATTCCGCGGGCAGCTTCCAGGCCCAGAAGGCCACCACCGACAACAACGCATTGGCGTGAGCGGAATGAGCGTGCGAGTAACTTCTCGACATCATCGAAATTACGGAATGTGAATACGCCGTCGAGATCTCTGCCCTCAATCGGCGGCACGTGCGCGCGCGATCCCGTCGCGATGATCAGCTTGTCGTAAGTAAACTGACGACCGCGATTTGTGGTGACGGATTTTCGCTCGCGATCGATGTCGACGATACTCGTGTTGGAGTAGAGCGATACCTTTCCATCGCCTGGAAATTCCAGCGACTGTTCAACCTGACCGAGTTGCACATCGCCGCTCAACAGCGGTGTCAGCTTTACGCGGTTATAAGGTTTCCACCGCTCGGCATTGAACAAAACGACATCGCACCCGGCACGGGACAACTCCTGCGCAGCACGAATACCAACAGGTCCACCACCGATAACGATGACCGGTGCAACAACTTCGACCGTTTCACTCGACGTATCAGCTGAAGCGTCACTGTAATCGTCTGCTGGGGCAACAACGTCGCTGCGCTCCGCGACAGGGTCCACGTCGGCGAGCGGTCGCTCCAATAGGTTCACGGTCATTGGCCACCGCGCACATCTAGGAGCGTGCGTCGAGAATAATAACTCTTGGAAAGTGTAAGTGGGACTGCAGTCATTCCGCCTCCAACCATAAAGCCAACGCATCGATGTCAGCGCACGCACGGGCATGAGAGCCTGAGTACGCGGGCGCTTTTAATCAGCGTGTTAGGTTTTGGCGGCGTTGCCAGTGTTCAGCCCAACATTGGGCCACACATGAGCGCAGTAGCGAAGCGCTGCACATTCTCGTATGGCGAAAATCGTGCCAGTTTTGATTAACCGATTTTAATCAGTGAAATCATTGGACTAACCAATGGTTCGTTGTGGTTGAAACACATTTGACCGCGCGAGAAATAAGCAGAATCTGGCAGTGAATGATTGGATTTTGTGCGGCTGCATAATAGAGCTTCCCCGTTGGTCGGAGAAAAGTTCAGAGTCGGTCAACCGCTCAACCTAAGGCGAACTGACCGTCGTTCGCTCAACAACGAGCTTATTCACCGGCATCGAAAAACGGCTCCTTCCTGCTGAGCCTTGGCCGGCGAAGAAAGCCTCTAGGTCTTCCAGCATCTGCTGGTGAAATTCCGGCGACAACACAAACGAAGCATAGAAAAATCCTGCAGCCTCGCGTGCCAGAACATCAGATGTTGCGCTCAGCCTGAGAACGGCCGGTTTGATTCTGACTTCATCACCAGCAAAGGAAGCAGCAGCAAGCGCCATCAGAGCCTGTGCCGTCCGAACGCGCCGATCTCCAAGATCAATGGCGCCGTAGTCCGGATACTCCCTTTGAACGGCGCGATAGATAAGGTCGTGGATATCAGCATATCCAGGCGCGGTTGAAGCATCGCCGTCTACAATCGCGGCAAAGACCCCACCGGGCTTGAGCACGCGTTTGACTTCAGCGAGCACAAGAGGAACGTCATCCATCAGCGTCAACGCCCAATGGCACAGCACCACATCAATGCTGGCATCGGCAATGAACGGCAAGCTCTGGGCCACACCCTCATGTAAACCGATACTGGCATCCGGCAGCCGAGCGCGCGCAAGCGCAAGTTCCTCGGCGCTCATATCGACACCCATGAGTTTCAGGCGCGATCCAAAGCGTTGATCACAGATCTCGAGAAGCACGCCGCTACCACACCCAAGGTCCAAAACGGTTTGATGTCTTTCGGGATCAATACAGTCCGCCAGCAACTCATAGCTGTTGCGCCCCTCGTGATCCCGGCATTGCGACGCGCATGATTCCGTAAAACCCGCATTGTCGCGATGGACCGCTTTGAGATGGTCACACAGGTTCTCATGCGATGGCTGCTCACCACGCCGCAGACTTTGCGTCCAGCGGGTGTCGATATTCGGTCTTTCGTTCATACGTAAAAAGGTTCCAGTTCAACGCGACGACGCGCGCGCGTTCGGATGAGTGCGTTATGGCAAGACCAATGGACGTGTCAGCGAGGGTGGCGACTTCGGCGTCGCAAGCACCGGTAAAAGCGCGGCAAAAACAAGAGACATAGCTACGAGATAGGCGCACATGACAACGAACTGCGTCTCCAGTCCGATGCCAAAATCGATCAGCCAGCCCATCAGGCCTGGGGCGACCGCAGTCGAGACGACGAGCAAGGCGACACTTAAGGATCGGATCGCGCCGAGATGCCGGGTGCCATAGAGCTCAGCCCATAAAGCACCAAGAATGATCGTCGCCCCGCCAGCCGTTGCCCCCATCAGGATCATAAAAACCGGTGCGGCATAGACCCCATCGGCGAAACCCGCGACCGCCAGACCGCATGCCAGCGGCAACAGATAGAACGGAAGCAAGGCCGCAGTGCCGTATCGGTCAATCAGCCAGCCAAAACCAAGCGCCACCATACTGGCACTGAGTGCATACAAAGGATAGCACGCCGCAAACATCGCAAGCGTCCAGGCTTTCGTCTCAACCAGATGAACCTGATGGAACAATACACCAGTGATCATGAACGGCGGCGCCAGGATGCCGGGCAACAGCCCATAGAACCGAAAATCGCTGAGGACTTGTCCCCGCGTCCACGACTGTGGTTCAGCGGCATTGTCGTCGGTTGACGCGCTCTGCTGCGGCTGATCCAGCTTGCGCGCACGAACGGTTTGACCCAGCCAATACACCGCTGGTACGACCAGCAAAACGACACCTAACGCAGCACCCAACCAAATGTCGCGCCACGTGAGCACTGTCAGAAGAACGGCCACCAGGATCGGGAGCAAAGCCTCACCAGCTGGAAAGCCCAGTGTCGAGACACTCAGCGCCCGGCCGCGCTCAGCAGAAAACCAACGTCCCATCGCCGTCATCATAACGTGACTGAGAAGACCTTGGCCGAACAGTCTTAAACCAAAAAGCGCGAGACAAAGCAGGGTCACCGAATGCGTGCCCGCCATGAGCACAGCGCACCCGCCAAGCCCAAGCAGTGTCATGATGCTCAGCATTGGCAAATCAAACCGATCCGCCAGCTTGCCAAGCCACAACAACGCAAGCCCACTGGTAAGCGTCGCAGCGGTATAGATCGCGCCAAAGGTGCCATGCGTGAGAACAAGATCGGCTCGGATTTGTCCACCAAACAGCGCGATAAAATAGGTTTGACCAAGACTGGACGCAAACGCGAGCATAAACCCAAAACCCAACGCTGGCCCAGCGTGCTTCAGAAACGGCAAGGTGCGCAAAGCTACCATCAATCCGCTCGCACGGTTCGAACGAGTGTCACCACGACAATGCAGACGCCATCACGTGGCAAGCCTAGCGGATTGAACATGATCAATAGAGGTCAACGCTTCAGGAAGAAAAGCGAAACATGCTGCTGAAACCGCCAATCGGTCTCATTCGCACACGTATCCAAATACGGCCCTGTCACTGGGTTGGACTGCATCGCTTCCAGGCTGATGGTGTCATCGAACAAACAGCGTTGGAGATAACCTTCGACCTCATCGCGAGCCGTTTTCGGCGCACCATTTTGGTATGAGATCTGCTTGACCTCAAACGCAACCCCAAGTCTTTCCAGCGCATCCGCAATCTGTTCCGCACTGGAATAGGGAACGCCTTGGCCGGACTTAAAGCCCGTAAGATAGTGCTGATAGAACCGCAGGTAGTGCGCATCTGAGCGCGCATGGGCGATAAAGCCCATCCCGCCACCAGCCGCCATCACGTCGACAAAGCGGGTCAGAGCCGTCTCCAGCTCTTTCTCCGGAATCGCATAAAGCGCATGGGTTGCCCAAACGATGTCAAACACACCTGGGTCACAAGCCAGTTCCTGCAGCGTCACTTCATATTCAGCACCGGCCTGAAACGGAGGCTGCAGCGCCTCCCTGGCTTCGGCAATGGAAAACCCTGATGGATCAAGCAGAGCATAATCGATCGGCGTGATCTTAGCGTTGCCGATACCGGCATAGGTGCCAAGTGCCACGGGAAATTTACCTGACCCGCACGCAACGTCCAGCAGCTTCAAGGGACGCTGACCCACATCTTTCTGACGGTCTTCAAGCCAGGCCCTCCAGTCGACGGCCTCAGCGAGATGGCGATAGTCCACTGAGGCAAGAGCGTAGAATTTCTCCATTTCCGCACGACTGGCTTCACTCCAATGATCGCAACTTCTCTGAAACGTATCTGACATCCGCTCAGCCACTCACCGGCCAGCAGATCGGGTTCAGATCAGTGACGGCGAGCCCGCCGGGGGCGACACCTGGAATGAACTTCTCCCAGTCGCCCGAAACCATCGTGGGTTGGTCCAGCACACGTGCCCCATCGGCGAAATAAGTATTCGCCAACACGATCCGGCTTTGCGTTGTCCGGTTCCCAGCTGCCGTATGAAAACACAGATTGTGGTGGAAGCTCACTTCACCCATTTCAAACGGCCCAGCTTCGACAGCAACAGTGTTGGCTTTGAAAACATCTGCGATTTGCCGGTCATAGCTGGTGTCGAATTTGTTGAATTCGATCGCCTTGACGAGGTCGAAAACACTCAGCGGCTTTGCGAACGCCAACGGCCCCATCGCCACTGGGATCGGCTGAGCCGGGATCCAAGCCGTCACCACGTCATTTGTTGCCAATGGGAAATGATGGTCGTCGTAATGCCATGGCGTACGGCCGCAACCTGGTTCCTTCGACAGGACATTGTCGTGGTAGAGCCTCACGCTTTTGACGTCCAAAAGATCAGCAGAGATTTTGCCAATGCGCGGACTGAGCACGTAGGCTTTGATCAGCGGATTTTCGAGCCACATCATATCAAGGCTGAAGAACCGCTCCTTCGCACCACCATCAAACTCCGTGTCAAACGCCACCACGAGAAGCCGTAGCAGTTCCTGCCGCAACCGGATGACAGCACCAGGCGACAAAACATTTGGCAGCTTGATGAAGCCCTCGTGCCGAAAAGCCTCGCACTGGGCCTGGGTGAGCTCGTAAGGCACCTTGAGTTCTTCAACGATTTGCGCATCACTTGGCATCGGGATGTCGGGCAGCGGGGGCACATCCACCAAGGATGCCGCTGGCTCGTCAGCGTTATCGGCCAGTGTAACGTACCAGTCCCACCAGGCTTGATTGTCCTGTTCCCAGGATTGGTTGACGTCCGCCTGGCGAGCATTCTCGCCAACCAGCATCGCGTTTGATTGTGCCGACTTGTCTGTCACGGAAAGCTCCTAAGTGGTGCGGTACGCTGCACGGACGACCGAGTATAGCGCATAAGCCGCACAACCAATATGGGGTAGACCGCCTTATGTCAGTTGCCTCCGATTTCGAAACAGGCCCGTGACGAACTGAGCCCCGGCGCATGCCAAAAAATAGTCGCGATACGAACTAATCGGGGAAATGAACACCGGGTTCACCGGACTGCCAGGGCGGATATTTCTTCATGCTCTCGACAAACAGCTCTGAGCCGACAAAGTCCGCCAGCCACTTTTGAAGCCGCGGCAAGGGTTGGGCAGAGAACCAGCTCACGTCCACGCGCGCAAACTGGCGCACAAACGGGGCCGTCGCGACATCAGCCAAAGACCGATGCACGCCGAAAAGGAAATCGTGGTCGGCCAGACGATCCTCCAATGACTGCAGGATCAGCATCACAGCATCCCGGTGCACGACCGGTTCAACACCTGCACCATCGTTCTCATGGGCATAACGGTCGGCATATTTGTAGCGATCCAGATGGTGCTTGAATGGACCATCAATGGTTTCGATCACCTTTTGCATGTCCGCCACGTCCACACCGCTTGGCTCCATCCAGCCCTCAGGGTCGCACCGGGATAAGGCCCACGTCATGATGTCATAGCTCTCATCAATGACCCGACCATCGGTATCGACAAGCACCGGAACAGTTGCCTTGAGCGACGCCGCAATCATTTCAGCTGGTTTATTGGACAGCACCACCTCGCGCAATTCGCAAGTCTGGCCGCTCACCCGAAGCGCCATGCGCGCCCGCATCGCATACGGACATCGACGAAACGAATAAAGGATCGGTCGGTGGAGAGTTAGTAAGTCAGCCATCCGGTCTGGCTAACGCAACACGTCAAATGGAGCAACGAACATTCACTCAAAAAACGCCGCCGCCAGTCTCATGACGTGCGTGTGCCGATCGGTTAGTCCTCACGAAGCGCGCCTTGAAAATGATCGGTCAGCGGTTTGAGAAAATAGCTGAGAATAGTCCTGTTGTCGGTCTGGATGAACACGTCCGCAGGCATGCCCGGCAGCAGCGCCTTGCCCCCCAGCCGTGCCGGTTCACCATTGTTGAGTGCGATACGTGCCAGGTAGTGGAACGTCTCACCCCGCTCATCACTGACGAGGTCAGGCGAGACGTTGATAACAGTACCGGTCAGTTCAGGGGTGGTCCGTTGATTGAAGCTTGTCAGTCTCACATTCGCAACCTGGCTCTCTCGAACTTGGTCGATCCGGGTCGGATCAATGCGCGCCTCGAGCACAAGCGTCGCATCCGTCGGCACAATCTGCAAAATCTCCTGTCCCGGCGCGACGACCCCGCCGATCGTGTGGACCGCCAGCTTGTGGACACGCCCTGAAATAGGTGCACGCAGTTCCAGTTGAGACTGATCGGTCGATGCGCGTGACAATTCCGATTGCAGCCGGCCAATCTCGCCTTCAAGCTCCGCACGTTCACGCATCGCCGCAGCCAACTGCTTTCGCGGCACCAGACGCTTTTCTTCCAACATGCGTAAATCTTCCAGTTCCCGTTGCATAAGCTCCAACTGCTCGGTTTTTGCGCGCAGTTGTGACTGGAGACCATTCATCCGCTCACCGACACGCCCGCCATCCAGCAGGATCAGCGCATCGCCACGTTTTACGCTTTGGCCATCGCGCACATCGATCCGACGCACCACACCGCCGTCCAGATGCTGGATGGCCTTGGAATTGCTTTCAACAACGACGGTGGCTTTGGCAACAACCGCGCCACTGATCTGGGTCACCGCTGCCCAGCCCCCAAGACCTGGAACAAGCAACACAATCGCCAGACCAGCAAAGCGTAGATAGCTGCCGATGCGCTGATCCTCTTTGGCAATGGCCATGCGTGGATCACGTTGTGCAGCAGAACCCGGACGGGGTCTTGTTGCATCGCGCTTAAGAGCTTGCGAGGTTTGCGGCATGATTGGTGGACCTTAAGGGAGCAACGCTTGTTTTCGCAGCAGATGACTTCGATGCAGCACGTGAGCGGCCCGCAGGCTTCAAGATGTCGTCCTTCGGGCCAAAAGCGGCCTGCCGGCCATCTTTCAAAACCAGCAGCAAATTGACGTGCTCAAGTGCTTTGCGCCGATGGGCCAGGACGACCACGGTGCTGCCAGCCTGACGTAACGTATCAATGGACTGACTAAGAGCAGCCTCCCCGTCCTGATCGAGATTGGAGTTGGGTTCATCCAGCACAACAAAGGCAGGCTGACGGTACAGCGCTCGCGCCAGCGCGACCCGTTGCCTGTGCCCGCCCGAAAGGACTGTTCCACCATCTCCCACCAACGTGTTGTAACCCTCCGGCAGCGCCTGGATCATATCGTGCACATTTGCCATGCGCGCAGCAGCGATGATGTCTTGCGGAGAGGCCTCAGGGTCAAAGCGCGAGATGTTATCGGCGACCGTCCCGTCAAACAGTTCAACGGCCTGCGGCAGGTACCCGACATGACGGCCAAGCTGCTCCGGTGGCCAATGGTGGAGTGCCGCACCATCCAGCCGGACATGCCCTTTCAGCGTCGGCCAGACACCGACCAGCACACGGGCAAGAGTCGACTTTCCTGATCCACTTGCCCCCAGCACACCCAGCGCATCACCTGGCTCAAGTTGGAAATCCAGCCCCTTCAAGACGGGATCGCGCAGACCGATCGGACTGGCAAACAGACCCTCAACCCGGACCTTGCCTTGGGGCGTGGCGAGTGGCAGCCGCGAAGGGCGCACCGGGGCTTCAGTGAACGCTTCCGCCAAACGGGCATATCCCTGCCGTGTTGTGATGAAGGAGCGCCAATTGCCAATGGCCGTCTCAATGGGTGACAGCGCGCGCGACATGATGATGGACGATGCGATCATGATACCAGGCGAGACAATGTTCTGCAGCACGAGCAGCGCACCAGCAGCCAGAACAGCCGATTGCAACAGCAGCCGGAGCGTCTTGGTCATGACAGTGAGGACGCCTGAAACATCGGCACCCTTCGTTTGGCTCAGAACTTCATCGCAGTGCGTCGTAAGCCATGCATTGCGATAAACGCGGGCCATGCCCATCGCTTGCAACGTTTCACCGCCGCGACGGCCAGCCTCATACAAGCGCTCCCCGTCGGTCGCGTGATGAGCCGCTTCAAGCACAGGTTTGCGCGACAACAGCTCATTCAGGCTGGATAAGACAACCAGCACCACAGCACCACCCAGCGCAAGTGCACCAAGTGTCCAGTGGAAGACAAACAGCAGCGCAAAATAGAACGGCGCCCACGGCATGTCGAAAAACGCTGTCGCACCTGCTCCCGAAATGAACTGCCGGACATTCCGCAGATCTTTCAGCAGCTGCGCCTGTTCAGTGCGCTTGTTTGGCTCACGAATGGCAATGGCTGCGTCAAAAACCTGACTGGATAAAAGCCTGTCAATCCGCAAGCCGATGCGCACCAGCAAACGCGAACGGACGGCTTCCAGCACGCCCATGAAAACGAACAGTGCGATCGTCAGGCCGAACAACGCGGTAAGCGTCGGAACGCTTTTCGATGTCAACACGCGGTCATAAACCTGCAGCATGAACAGCGGCCCCGTCAGCATCAGCAGGTTGATGAACATACTGATGACGCCGACCCCCATGAGGGCGCTGCGGCAGGCCTTGCGCACATCTTTCAAGGCATAGGTTTCATCTACTGCCGATGCCACATCAGGATCTGTTACATGGCGCGTTTCCGGCTGGCGAGATGAACGAACCGGCCGGTGCCGTTCATTACTCCGCTGCTGCGCCACATGGGCATGTAATTGAACACGCGCTCCGGCAGCCTCACGCGGATTGTCGTTGACGGGTGGCATACCGGCAAGGTTGGTGAAGCGCTCAGAGAGCCGCATGTGACTTGGGCTTTGCAGCGCCAAACCCGACAAAGGCGGCACACCGGCAGGGAGCGCTTGCGGAAACCCAAGCGGGCTAACATGCGACGGCTGCGACACACGCTTGTCAGGGCGCGGCGGGTTTCTCAGATGCATCGGATAACGCGGAGCAAAGCTGCGATAGATGGTGCCAATCATCAGCGTCACTGTGGCCGTAAGCGTAAACAATACCAGCCATGCAAAGGCAAAGCCCTGATAGAGCGCCACAGCAGGCAGCGCCTGCAAAGCAGGGACAAACGCAACGGCGGTCATGCCGGTCCAGCATGTCAACGAAGTCACGCCAATGGCAATCGCCCGGAATGTCTCCAGGATGCTGAGGCTGGCTGCGAGTGGGCGCTGCGCTTGCGTCGTCAGCGGCAAAAGAAACTGCTGCAGCAAAAGCGCATTTAACGAAAGCAAAACCGCCAACCCGAGCTTGAACACAAGTTTCGGGGGAAGGGTTGCCAAGGTGTGCTTGGTCACCAGCAGCGCAGACCCGCTCAACAACAGACCGAACAAACCAATCAGAACCAGAGTGTGCGCGAAACTAACGGCTCGCGCCGAGACGGGTGGACCGCGCAAAAACAACATGCGGGCGCCCAGACCATCACCGATGACGACGCCTGTCAGCGCCATTGCCAAAGCGGCGTAGTGCATGATGACGACAGCTTCGAGCCAGTCGACATCAGCGGTCAGGGTAAGCAGGTCTTCAATCATTCAAGGGGTTCGCAATGTATTGAATAAAAGAAACGAGCCTCGCGCTGCCGCCTGTTTTGTGTGGCAGCAGCGCAAGACCAAACCGCATCACATGTATCGTCAACCGACACGCATGCCGTCATCCATGGCGGCATCGGCGATGGCCACATCAGCGATCATCGGTTCATCCATAACGGCCGTGATGTCTGCTGGCGCGTCGTCAGTCGCAGGTGCGTCCACGGTGCCAGCTTCCATTTCGGCCATTTCGGCAAGCGCTTGATCGACAGTTCCAGCCGGTGTCGCCCCAACCCCGGACGTGCCGAGGATTTCGCCAAGCAGGTCACCCTCAAGCAGGTCCTCGATCTCGTCGCGGTCTTCGGCAACAACAAGTGTGCCGTCATCCTGGATCGAATAAACCTCTCCTTGGCCGCTGAAGTAGACATGCTCCACATCGCTGACGAGATCCGTCTCTCCAGCGGCATTGGCAAAGAACAGCCCGCCATCGGAGACCGTGATCGTGTAGTCATCGATCGAGCCCGCGAGCACCATGACATCCTGGCCACGTCCACCATCGATCATGTCATCGCCAGCCCCGCCGGACAGAACGTCATCGCCAGCACCGCCGTCGAGAAAATCATCGGCCTCGCCACCAACAAGGACGTCTTCACCCCGGTTGCCATGGATTTCATCTTGACCGACACCGCCGATGAGAATGTCATCACCGAAGTCGCCAGCGAGCAGGTCGTCACCGTCGCCGCCAGCCAAGAGGTCGTCACCGTGACCGCCTCGGATATCGTCTTCGCCAGCACCTCCGACGATACGGTCATCCCCCCAACTTCCCGCCAGGTCATCTTCGTCAGCCGTTCCAATGAGCAGATCATCACCAACGCTTGAAACGTCACTTGCGGGGTTGTCAGCCGACGGGGTCAGCAGTGTATCCAGCAGCGTGGTGTCGCCTGTTGGGGCGTCGGGCGCATCCGGCACTTCGGGGGTATCCGGGCTGTCCGGCGTATCGGGGACGTCCGGTGTATCAGGGTTTTCATCCGTCGGTGCATCGGGGGTATCCGGCGTATCAGGCACATCTGGAACCTCCGGAACATCTGGTGTCTCAGGTGTATCTGGAGCCTCAGCCACAGGCACAACATCGTCTGAGCGCATCAATGGCGTGATGGCCTCATCGATCTCATCAATAGTTTCGACGATGCCATAAGCGACAGCCGCGTCGGTCGTGTAGTCGGCATCCGTGATGGTGGCATCCAGAACGTTGATCGTTCCAAGCAGATCGAGGTTGTGGGCACCACCGCCATTCCCCTGGTTTGACCGCAGGTGCAGGACGCTGTCATCGGCAGCCCCATCTCCATCGGCATCCACACCCGTATCGACCTGATAAACCTCCGTGGTGTGACCTTCGATTGTGATCTTGTCGCCTTCGTCACGGTTGAAGTCCGTGATCGTGTCGTTGCCAATCCCATCCACCCAGTGGTCGTGGACATTGTCGTTTTCACCGGCGACACCCATCCAGTCGATGGTGCGATCGTTGTTGACGTGCTGGTTGATGATCTCCTCTTTCCCATTGATAAGTGTCTGGAACAAGAATTCATCCGCACCCGTGCCGCCCGTCAAAACATCATCAGCTGGCATGTTCGCCTGGGAGGGGTAGAGCATGTTGGTGACCGGATCGATCTCGGCGTTCGGGTCATCACTTGCGTCATAGTCCTGTGCGATGACAGGCTCACGTCCGTCGGCGCGGCTGATGATGGTGTCATCGCCTGCGCCGCCTGTAAGGACGTCCTCGCCGTGCCCGCCATCGAGCACGTCTGAACCAGCCCCCCCTTCAAGAACGTCATCACCATAGCCGCCCATCAGGTTGTCACTGCCATCGCCACCGTCCAGGCTGTCGTTACCAGCGCCGCCATCGAGTGCGTCGTCTCCACCGTTGCCGATCAACTGGTCATCACCGACTGGAACAGGCGGTGCCATTGCCACAGCACCATCGAGAGCACCCGGCCCGTCCGCTGCCAGTGTTGCGATCTGCTCCGCCGTCAGGTTGTCGGAAGGGGTGTTGCCGCCCCAAAAGCCGACATCGGCAATCGCACCCTCAAAGTAGTGTTGCAGATCGTCGTTGAGACCCAGTTCGGCCACCGTTCCAGTGTCTTCGGCAATGCGGGTGTTCGCCCCGATGACGAAGGGTTTGTCGTTCCCGATGACATACGCGCCGGTATACGCGCTCAAGTTGGGCTCCCCATTGCCTTCAACTTCACGAAACGCGCTGTCAGGCAAAGCTTGGCCATCCAAATAGACGGTCGCCCCAGCGGCCCCGAACGTGACAGCGACGTGGTGCCATTGGCCTTCCTGGACAACCGACTGGTTGGTCTGCCAGGCATGGTTGGTCCCTTCGCCCTCACCTTCTGAAAGGCGTACCCGCAGCTGTCCATTACCCGCAACGCTGATATGGAAATGCCCGCCTTCGTCAGAGTTCCGCTCATCTTTGGCAAGAATGGTTTGCATGCCACCAAGATCATCGGCACGGAACGACGCGGTCACCGTCCCATTCAAGACCTGATAGGAACTGTCATTCGACGCATACGCAAACGTGTTCTCACCATCGAACAAGGCAGCTGAGCCACCGTTCGGACCATCGGTCGTGGGAACGTCAGATTGCAGGACAGCAACATTACTGACGAGGCTGTAGTAACCCGCATCGGAGATATCTCGAGCATCTTCGAACACACCGTTTTCAGCCGTATCGAAGCGCCAGAACGACAACGGCGAATCAAGCGACGCATTGCTGTCCGTAAGGGAATCGCCGACCAGTTGATCAGCACCTTCAGTGCCGGTCAGCACATCATCAGCTGCGTCGATAATTTCGACCGGGCGGGTGTATTCGGCGAATTGCGGTCCAGGATTGGCGTTCAACGCATCGAAATCTACCTCATCTTGAAACGGGTTTTCAGACACGTTGTCGTTGGGGTTTTCATCACGCACACCGGTCGGCGCAATGGCTTCATCGATCTGTGAGATGTTCTCGATAACCCCATAAAACACACCGGCGTCAAGTTCGACATCGGACGCCTCGACGCGGTCACCATGAACGATGACGCGGCCCAGTAGGTCATCGTCGTGGGCACCGCCGTTCGCTTGATTGGAACGCAGCTGGATGATCGATTCTTGGTCGCCGTCGCCGTCCACATCGTCGTATGTGATATCGACTTCCGTGGTGTGGCCATAAGCGATGATCCGGTCGCCTTCCGCCTTGTCATAGTCAGCGATGATGTCGGTGCCGATACTGTCTGGCCAATGGTCATGGACTTCGTCGTTTTCTCCGGCCACACCATTACCGGTCCAGTCGATATTGCCGTCCTGATCGGCGTTGCGACGCAGAATGTCTTCCTTCGCGTTGAGGAGCGGCGTCATAATGAACGTGTCGGCACCCGCACCCCCGATGAGGATGTCGTCAGCAACGAACGGTTGATCCGGATAGATCGTGTTGGTTGCCGCGTTCACTTCCCCGTCCGGGTCGTTGCCAGCATTGACCTCCTGCCCGATCTCAGGCTCGCCGGCATCAGACGCCGCAACAAGGGCATCATCACCGTCGCCGCCTATCAGAAGGTCAGACCCGCGTCCTCCGTCGAGCTGGTCGTTGCCGGCGCCGCCGATGAGCCGGTCATCGCCGTAACCGCCGTTCAGCACGTCCGCGCCATCTGCTCCAGTCAGCGTATCGTTTTCGACGGTACCGATTTGTGTTTCACCATTCGCCATTGTTTCAGTCTCCTAAAGTGATGGTTGTTGTGTTCAAGCAAGCCGTTGCGTCAGCACACAGCTTCCCCGTGACCCAGAACCACATGGCGTGGATCAGGTTGTTTTTCGTTTCTGGTTTTCGGTGTCAGTGGTCTCGGTGAGCCAGCCGTCTAAGCACCATTTCTGCAACTATTGGTTTGTTGGAAACGGTTGGGCGTGCTGACCTCAATCGTCGTTTTGTTCCATGGACTGCATCCTTTCGGGGTTGTCCCTCTCCACATCCGCTATGCTGTTTCCAACCGTTGCGGGCCTTGAAAAAGTTTGCGGGGTCCAAGGCGGCTGCCAAACCGATGCACCTTGCCTGAACCGCTCCTGGTGTTAGTTCACAGCCCCCACACGATGTACGCGCGTTGACCACGTATCTGGTTCTGAGCGCGCCGTGGCGTTGTAATCTGCTGCGTTGACGGGATCGGCACGATGATCGATCTCCGGCGCGCCGAGGAAACCGTCTCCTCCACCATTGGGCGTGGTTGTGCCCCACCACGCGTTGCGCACTTGCCGATAGTAAGTTCCTGGATCATACGTCTCAGTCCCAGGCGCCATGCGATCAATCGTCAACTGGCCGGTGGAACGCAGCAGAAGGTATGCGCCAACGTGATGGTCCCGGGTGGACTGCAGAAGCCGGATGCGTGAATTGATCAGTTCGCGTTCGGCATCGAGAACATCAAGTACCGTCCGCCTGCCGAACTCCTGCTCATCACGGACACCCTTCAGCGCCCGCTCACTCGCCGCAACCGCCATCTTGTCAGAGGCGACTTTGGCTTGGGCTGCATTGAACTCGGCCCAGGCTGCACCCACCGCCTCATCAATACTGCGAACAGCAGCGTGTGCCTCCCGATCCAGCCCCGCAGCCGTGTTCTTGGCCTGACGGATCCGGGCTGAGACTTCGCCGCCCTGGTAAAGCGGCACCCGCACCCGTCCGAAAACCGAAAAGCCAACTCGATCAACAGAACTTTGCGCATCATTGAAAGACCGGTCATAGCCCGCGACAAGACCCGCCTGAGGCAGCAGCTCGCCCCGCGTCTTCCCTATAGCCTGTGTTGCAGCGGCGCGCTTTTCACCTGCAGCAGCAATGATAGGGCTCTCATACAGGGCAATTTCCTGCGCGGTCTCAAGGCTATCAGGGAGCGAAACCGGCAGATGGGGCATCGCAAGCCCCTCCGGCGGGCGTTGCGTAATCCTGGCGAACCGCAACTGGCTGATCCGTAGTTGGGCCTTCGACCCGTCAAGGTCGGACTTTGCTGTCGCCACACGTAACCGTGCCTGCTCGACATCCGTCAAAGTGACCTGCTCGCGTTCAAACTGCTCTTCGATGCCGAGCAGGAAACGCTTTAGCGAATTGAGCGTCTTACGGCGATAAAGAGTGATGCCTTCGTCGCGCAAAACGTCAAGATAGGCTGAGGCGGTTTGGAACAGAATTTCATTCTCCGCCGCCCGTAGGTCTTCACGCGATGCACGAACGGTCGCCTCAGCTTCTGCGACGGCGTAGTGTGTTTTGAATCCATCGAACAATGGCTGCTCGATCGTCACGCCATAGCCATAGCTCTCGCTGAATGATGACCCCGGTGATGCGGCAGCCGATGTCCGGCCCGCGCTGTCGTTGGACGCTCCGCCATAAAAGCCATCGGCATTGACACGCGGCCGGTAGCCGGACAGAGCACGCGAGACGCCATCGTCACTGGCCCGTGTCTTGTAACGTTCAGCCTGGAGGGAGGCATTGTGGGCATAGGCCGCTGCAAACGCTTCACGAAGACTGACCGCATTCGCAGGCTGACCAAGTGCGACGAGCGCCATGGCTGCGACGCTTGTCGTTCCCACACTGTAAGAAGCCAATTCGGCTAGGCATCTGCCACGGGACACATGTCCGGGCAATGCCTCTTGAGTGGATTTTTGCAAGGCTCAAATTGTCCATCGCATGACTTCAACAAGGCAGGTCGTCCGCTTTGCCGAAGCTCCCTCATCCGATGACGACACTCATCGATCGTAAGTGTGGTGACAAATTGTTATGCTCGAAATTTCATAACCTTACTCGTATCTGCAAAAATTCATCTGGAAGAGAGCGAGCGCACTTTCTCCCAGATCAGACCCAAAAAAAGAGCAGGCATCTTCGAAGGAAACTACTCCTTGATGAACCGAGCCTGGATCGCGGCTCCACTCTTGGCCTTGCCTGAAATGACTACCTTGGCACCCTTCGGCAGCGGGGCTTCCAATGCGGTTTCCAATTTGCTGCCATCGGCCACGAGATTGAGCATCTTGGTACCAGCAGCGCTCTGCACGACGGCTTTGAATGTGGTCCCCGTCACGTCGATCGGTTCGTGGTCCTGGGTGAGATGAAAAACGATGGCTTTGTCTGTCGCCACCATTTCAACCCCATGGTGGGCCGCGGTTTCAAAATACTGACCACCATGTTTGGGACCATGGCCGGCATGATCATGACCCGAGTGATCATGACCCGAGTGATCATGTTTCTCGCCATGCGCATGGCTCTTGTCGTGGTTATGCCCAGCGCCATGCTTGTGCCCATCGCCGTGCTTGTGGTCACTATGTGCCAGGGTAATGGATGCCGGGACAGTGACGAGAAGAGCAGCGGCAAGAGCGAGCTGGAAAGTTTTGAACATGGGTGGTCTCCGTTGATTTGAAATTAGTAAGCTTCGAGTTGACCGGTATGGCGGACCGGAGCGGCATCGCGTGCATCAATCAAACGTTGCAGAGGCTGCTTGCCGAACCAGAGAAACAATAAGGGTGTCAACACGGCATCAATGAACGTCGCCGTGACAAGCCCCCCGAAGATCGTGACAGCCAGGGGATGAAGAATTTCCCGGCCCGGCTCATCAGCTGCAATCATGATGGGTACGAGCGCAAGACCCGCCGACAACGCCGTCATCAAGACCGGCGTCAGCCGCTCCAGCGACCCGCGCACCACGAGGTCACGCCCGAAGGTCTCACCTTCATAGAGCGCCAGATTGATGTAGTGGCTGATCTTCAAAATCCCGTTCCGCGCGGTGATGCCCGCCAGCGTAATGAACCCGATCAGGCTGGCCACCGAAAACGGCAGGTTGAAGATCCACAACGCAGCCACGCTGCCGATCAAGCCGAGCGGGATCGACGTCAAGACAATGCCCGCCAGCGTCATCGACTGATACCTGCTGTACAAAACGAGAAAGATGAGCGCCAACGAGATAAATGACAAAAGACCAATCGTGCGCGTCGCCTCTTCCTGCGCCTGAAACTGCCCTTCAAGTCGAATACTATAGCCAGCCGGCAACTCAGCCTCGTCAATGACGTCCCGGATATCGGCGATAATCGCAGCCATATCCCGCTGCCCGTCACCATTCGCCGACACCACGATGCGGCGCTGTTGGTTCTCCCGAAGGATTTGGTTCGGCCCCTCCGCTTCAACTACCGTCGCGAGGCGATGCAATGGCGCGTATCCCATGGGCGTGGCCACAAGCGCATCACTCAAACCCTGTGTTGAGCGAGCCTCGTCGTCAAGACGCATCACAACATCAAAGCGACGATTGCCCTCGACAATTTGAGAGACCGTGCGCCCGTTTGTGAGACCAGCCAAGGTGGCTGTGAGGGCTGGAGGGGTGACGCCGTAAAGAGCGGTCCGCTCATGGTCCGGCACGACTTGCAACTGCGGGATCAACACCTGCTTTTCAGTCTGCAGATCAACAAGTCCCGGAATAGAAGACAGCTTGATCTGCATGTCAGCAGCCAAAGTCCTCAACCGATCCAGATCTTCGCCAAACACCTTCAGGGCGATTTGCGCACGCACGCCAGACAACATGTGGTCAAGCCGGTGGCTGATCGGCTGTCCGATCGCGATGACCGCAGGCAAAGCCGAAAGCGTCTCGCGAATGTCTGCATAAACCGCCTCGCGATCACGCTCAGTCTTGGCAAGATCGATATCGATCTCAGTGACATGCACACCTTCCGCGTGCTCATCCAATTCTGCCCGTCCAGACCGACGGCCGACAGTCTTCACTTCGGCTACGCCCATAACCAAACGCTCAGCAATGGTGCCGAGACGATCAGCTTCACTCAGAGAAATTCCAGGATTGTAGACGACGGAAACAAGCAGTGTGCCCTCGTTGAAAGGTGGCAGGAACGATCGCGGCAACTGCGTGGCTACCGCGGCTGCAGATACGACGGCGACCACAATACCGGCGATAAGCGCACGCGGATGAGCAAACGTGACGTCCAGCAAAGCGCGGTTGCCAGCTTTCAAAATACGCACCAGCCTGGCATCGCCTCGGTCTTGCTGCGGCGTCCTCAACAGGAAGTAACACATCACCGGCGTTAACGTGATCGAGGTGGCGAGACTTGCCAGGATCGCAACGATGTAAGCCAAACCCAACGGTCTGAAGAGCTGCCCTTCGAGCCCCGTCATGGCAAACAACGGCACGAACACCAAAACAACGATTGCGGTGGCATACACGATGCTGGAACGCACTTCGTGGCTGGCATTCAAGACCACGGCGAGCTTAGGCTGCGGCTGCACGGCTTTGGCATTCTGTTTCAAGCGTCGCAAAACATTCTCGACGCCAACGACGGCGTCATCAACCAACTCACCGATGGCAATGGCAATCCCCCCGAGCGTCATCGTGTTGATCGACAAGCCGAAAATATCAAACACCACAACGGTGATACAGATCGACATCGGGATCGCGGTGAGCGAGATGAAAGTCGCCCGCCAATTCAACAAAAACAGGATCAAGACAAACGCGACGACAACAGCGGCTTCAACCAGGACGGACTTCACATTTGCAATCGAGGTTTCGATGAACGTGGCCTGCCGGAATTGAACCTGGTCGGCTTTCACGCCATCTGGCATCGTACGTTGGATGGTTTCAAGCGAAGCCTCAACCGCCTGCGTAACAGCCACAGTGTCAGCCTGAGGCTGCTTTTGAACACCAATGATCACTGCCTTCCGGCCTTGAAACCCGGCATCCCCTCGCTTCACACGTGGCGCGAACGACACTTCCGCAACCTGCCGCAGAACGATGGGCTGTCCGTCGCGGACGGTCAGGACAATGTTGTGCAAGTCTTCTAGTCGCGTCGTTCGGCCAATGTTGCGGATCAGATATTCCTGGGCATGCTGATCGACGAAGCCACCGCCAGCGTTGGTGCCGAATCCGCGCACAGCCTCCTCGATCATCGCTGGCGTCACATCAAGTCGCTGCATGGCGATGAGATCGGGACTGATCCGATACTGCCGCACTTCACCACCGATCGGGATGACCTGGGCGACACCGGAAATGGTCAGCAACTGCGGTCGGATGACGAAATCTGCAATCTCGCGCAATTCCATCGGCGAAACGGTCTCGCCCGTGATGGCGATCAACATAATTTCACCCATGATGGATGAGATCGGCCCCATTTGCGGCTGGACGTTTTGCGGCAGCAAGGCATCAACCGTCGCGAGCCGTTCAGCAACGAGTTGCCGGTTTCGGTAAATGTCGGTGCCCCAATCGAATTCGACGTAGACGATCGATAAACCGACACTTGAGACCGAGCGGAGTCGAATGACGCCAGGCATGCCGTTAAGAGCGGTTTCCAGCGGATAGGTTACGAGTTGCTCGACCTCTTGTGGCGCAAACCCATCCGCCTCGGTGAGCAGCGTAACGGTTGGCCGGTTCAGGTCCGGGAAAACGTCGACTGGCAGCCTTGGCAGGAGATACGCTCCGTAGGTCGCCAGTAACAGCGAGCCAACGATGACGAACATGCGTTGCGAGAGACTGAGCGCGACGAGAGCCTTGAACATAGCGCGCCCCTTCAGCGGATCTGGTTGACGAGTAGAGCACCCTGCACGATGACTTGATCACCCTGCGCAAGGCCCTTCGTGATCAGGACCCGCTCGCTATCGATGTCCTGAATACTCACTGCGGACGGGAGGTAGCTTTCTGGCTCCAGCCGTTTGAAGGCGACCATCTGACCGTTAGGCGCCTGCGCGATCGCTCGCCGTGGCAGAACGAGCCCGTTGACCGCCTCCCCTCTTTCAATAATCACGTTGACGGGACTGCCAACGCTCAACGCATCGCTGGGACGGTCAAACCGAAACTGCAAAACAGTTGCCTGCTGCTGAAGCGCCCGACTGCGGCCCACGAACGATAAATCAAAAAACGTATTGTCCGCCAAGCGGGCACGCGCACGGGCATCTGCCAGCACCAGTGTCGGGTCGAACGAAATGGCCTCGACCCAAAGGCTGGATGGATCAACAATCGAGAACACCGTGTCCGCACTGTCCACCACCTGACCGGCGGCAATGTGGACATCTGTTATGACACCCGTAACCGGTGCCACCAGTTGTTCGTGCGCCGTACGTGAGCGGGTCAGTTGTTGACGCCGCGCATCGAGACCGGCGCGCTCAATCTCCAGATCTTCGAGACTGGCGGCATTCACGACACCTTTATCGACGAGCGGTTTTTGCCGGGCGATGCGCGCATCCAGGACGGCAATGCGCTGTTCCAAATCACCGGCCGTCTGGCGCACATCGGAGGCATCAATGGGCGCGAAAGCAGGCTCGACATATGCGAGAACCTGGCCCTTGGTGACCTGCTGCCCCAGCGTCGGCAAGCCCCCGTCTGCAGGCGTGATCCGTCCACCGATTGTGCTTTGAACAAGCCCTGAACGATTGGGGTCGGCGATGATGCGGCCGATCAATCGCTCAGACCGGCGAACATCCGTTCGCACCAATCGGGTGGTTCGAATATCCAGAAGACGTTGCGTCGGCTTGGGCAGGAACACGCGCCCATCTGGCAGCCGCCTTGGTGCATCACCCTGGATAGCCGTGGCACCGCCGCCGCCATGATCATGACCCGGCCCGGCTGAGGCAACGCCGGCACCCAACACCGTGACCAGCCCCAACAGTGCGATGACAAGGCCTGCTCGCGCACTCATCAAAGCGCCAATCGCTAAACCGATGACCGCACCGATACCGGCAACAAGCGCGGCATTCTCCGAAACGCGATGCACCAGTGACGATTTCAATCCCGCACGCGCAACGAAATCTCGAAGACCGCCGGGGGCCATGGGTTGAGACGTGTCCGCCGCATCATTCCGCGATGTCAGCGTTTGAGCTCCTTCGTCATCGTGATGATGATCGGCATGGTCATGATCAAAGATTTTTTCTTTGGAGGTGTTGAGGGTGCCCACGAGCAGATCGTTGCCGCCATCGGTTTCAACCACGACGATGACGTCATGAACCCCGTGTTGCTCGAGGGCCGACGACACCGCGACATATGTTCCATCGTCCTGCGGTTCGGCTAACTGGGTTTGACCATCGATCGTGAGTTCGATTTTCGCGCCAAGCACCGGCGATGTATCGCGAAGCCGGTCGAGGTAGACGGTCAGGCGTCCATCTTTCCAAATGCCGACGAATTCATGGCTCTCTGAAACCGCAACAACACGAGGGCTGGCAGGCCCTGCAGCGGTGGCCGGCGCAGCGCCGTGGTCGTGCCCGGGGCCGGCAAGCCCAGCGCAAGCGGAAAGCGCAAGTATCAAACTGCCGATAGCACCCAGAATGGGTGCACGGGAAACGATAAACATAGGAGTGACCTCTGACGAAGCAGGAAACGGTTTGGCTTTGTCCGCCAAGCAAGCGTGTCAGAGGTGGAGCTTCGGGGGCCGCTTCAGGGTGCGGCCTGTCGCCCCGTGCATTGCATCATTGCACGGCAGGACGGTCTGCCGCGTTACAAGGGGGGAATACGGTTTGTCGTAAGCCGCGGGAATTACAAACGTAAGGCAGGTATGTCCAGGATCGATATGCCCGTCTGAAAACAACGACAAATGGCTATCGTGATCATCCTGCGGCGAGAATGGAGAGGACCCATCAAGCTCCGATTGTCCATCGTGACGATGGTTATCGTCCGTATGCTCATGATGCGCGTGGTCATATTGACCAACGGTTTGAACAGGACCGGCACCGTGATGTGCCATGTCGTGGGCATCATGCGGATCAAACAAATGAGCGGCATGCACATGATCATGACCGACCAAGCACATACACAGGGCAAACGAAATCAGCGCAGCCAGCAAGCGCCGCGCTTGTCCGTACCTCGTGAAAATAGTGCCTCGTACCGTCATAGTCCCATTATCTACCACGGATCATGGGCGTGCGGTGAATTTTACTGTGGTTCAACAATGAAACGGTCTCAACAAGGGTTAACCTGAGGCCATGCGAACACAGGCGGGGTCAAGTAAATCGAGCGTCAACGGTCCTTAGGAATTGTTTGCCCCCATATGCGCATACCCGCAGCCAAGGGAGGCTGCGGGATCGACACAATCCGTGGGACTTGGTTAGATCAAGCCAGGGCTAATTGATCTGGCAGCGATCTTCATATTTGAAACACGCACGGGTGTTGCCGCGGTTGCACTTGCGCTCAAGCTTTTTGCAGCCAGGCCGGTTCCAAACCTTTTCAGTGGTGAAGCCGTATTTGTTCGTGGCGTAAGGGGCACAGGCATCCGTTTCAGGAATGGGACGAGTTCCAACAGGACAGGAACTTACCGGAAGTGCATAGCCTCTTGTGCGATTATGAGATTTTTGCGTTGCCAAATTTGCAGCAACGGCCGCGCCAATCACGAGACCTGCAAAAAACTTATTGCGCTTAGCTCCTGTTTTATGAACCACTGTCTCGGCTTGTGGGGAAAGTGCTGTGGCTCCGCCAGCCACCATACCGGCATGTGCCGTGGCTTGAATAGACAAGAACATCGTGCAGGCAGCGAAAATCTGGATCAAAGTTTTCATGTTGGCAGGGCTCGCCTTTGAGGACTGGTGGAGAAGCCGGTCAGCCTTGAGCCCAACCGGTGTGTCTGTCTGACAAACACACCTTCGCAAATGCAGACCGCTGCCGCTGTCACACCAGGAACATCATGAAAACGAGATACACCCGCGCATCCGTCAGTCGCGCGGTTTGGGCCGGCTAAGCGTGCGTGCAAGAACACGTCCAGCCCCAACCGCTTGCGACAGCACGGTGCGCCAGCTGGTGCCCTTGTCTGCACCCCGCACGCACCTGAGGAGCTGCGCACTTTTTGCCTCTGGAAGCCGCTCGGCAAGCTTTGCCCACACCACATCGACATTGTAGGCGGGACGCTCCGGCGCGAGGCTCACGGGAACAATATCGCTGGGCGAAACCTGCAAGTCTTCACCGATGGCAACCAGTGCATCACGGATTGCGCGAGACTTTGCATCATCTTCGTCCTCGATATCGTAAGGCGGAGCCCAGACGTTGAAGGGTCGCAGACGATCAATGTGGGTTGCCACAAAAACCACCGGAGGCGGGCGGCGATCCATGAGTTCCGCAAACGCAGATCGCAGTGATCCCAACACATCTGCGTCAAGTGCCCGGTCGGCCCGATTGGACGGCACGACCCAAATGATCAAGTCGCTGGCCAGGGCGTTTTCAATGATGCGCGCCACATCGACGGCAGGGGTCAGGCCAGGGCTGTCCGTCAACACCACCGCGGGCATACCCGGACGCTGAACCTCATACCCTTGATAGTCACTGGTGGCGGGTAAACTATCGACGGCGGCCTGAACATCATCTGCCAAGGCGTTGATCAAACTGGTCTTGCCCACCCCCTGCTGACCGGCAACCAGAAAGCGTAATGGTTCGCTCAGAGCTTGTGACTGGCCCGACCGATCAGCGGCAGTCTGCGCGCTCACATATCCGGCAAGGTCATCATCCGACACGCGCAGACGGCCACTGTAGAGTTCAATCGCCGCCTGACCGACTTCACGCACATAGGCTTGAGCCAGACGCTTGGCGAGATCTTCGCGCAAGCCTTCCATGGCCGCCTTGCTCATGCGCTCGCGGATTTCCTGCGTGGCCGCCGCAAGCGGATTAGCCAGCCGCAACACCCGCCACAGGTCATACGCTTTGTTTGCGACGTCCAGATAAGACCTCCATTTGTAGACGCCCATCACCTGCCCGACGGTCAACCGATCGCCCAGCGGAACATTCTTGATGATCATCGGCCGCAACCGCTGAGCAATCCGTTCAAGAAGTGACAAGGCTTCAGGCGCCGTAAATTGCCAGATGGCATTCTCATCCGATGGATGCATCTCACGCGCAACGCACTCCACGGTTCGCAGGCCAAGTGCAATAACGTCCTCACGACTGCCAAGCTGTTTGGGGTCAACATCGAGCGCCAGCACTTCAACCGCCTTGAGGGCCGCGGCCTCCCGGGGTGTCGGCAGCGAGGTATCGTCAACGGAATGGTGCGCGGCATCAGCCCCGCCGACATCTGAGCGGTCACCCATGCGACCACCCTGGGATGCGGCCGAGGGCTTTTGCAACGCAACCTTACGAATGCGCGAAAGCAGAGCGGCCCGCCCGGCAAAGACGAGGATCGACAAGACCACGGTGGCAGCCAGCCAGTACGGCAGGTAACCGTTTTGCCAGAGCCAGAGCCAGCCAAATGGAACGACGCTCAAGACCGGTAACGCAATGACCAGAGCCAGACTGACGAACGCGATCAACGTGGAGAGGTTATCGCCCTTCATTCCTGACCACGTCCCGGTGTCTTGGCGGTAGCGGATGTATGCGTCCCCGCAAGGCCGATGGCATCTTTGAGCGCATCAGCATAGGCATTGCGCACATCGCCCGTATCAAACCCGGCAAGAGCGCGGTGCTTCAGATAATACGTGGCCGCCTGGCCGAGTGCGTATGTGGTCGCAAAACTCGTGGCCGCTGCTGTCGCAGCCCCAATGGTCTGGCCATAACCAGGCACCAATTTCACCACCTGCCGCGCGCCCAAGGACACCAGCAACCGCGACACGACCCCAACGCCCAGGCAGGCGGCAAATTCGCCCAAGGTGCGCCGGTCCCAAGTGACGCTGAAATGATCACCGACCTGCTTCAGAAGCCGCGCTTGCACGGCAGGAACAGCCAACGCCCCCGCAATCGGCACGACATCCACCGCTGCAGCGACCCGCGCATGTCCCACAATCTGCGATCGCAAACGCGAAGCCACACGGTCACCACTGGCCGCCTGAAGCGTTTTGAGAGTGGCCACGAGCGCGTCTGGCGCAGACGTCGCAATCTCCTGAAGAAGCGCCTCGCGACCATAGTCCGGTGGGTCAAAGCCATCTTCCGGTTGCGTAAAATCAATTGCGACAAACGAAAGTGCGCCGCGACCAGGCACCTCCTTGAACAAAGAACGCTGATAGTTGAGCGCACGCATCAGTTCAGGCAGCGCCGCCTGGGTATCTTCCGCCCTAGGCCCTGCCTCAAGGTCGGGATAAAAAGGATAGGGCAACGGCAACGACCGCCCAGCGGGCAGACCTTCATGAAGGCAGGTCTGCGCAACAACTACCGGCCAGTCCGGATGGCGGGCACGGACGGTCTTGATGACATCAACGACAAGGTCCTGTTGCGGGTCCATCGCCCGCAAGGTCGCAACGATCAGATGCGCCCGGCTTTCGCATTCCGCCATGTCCTCCGCCGCATCATATCCAGCTTCGCCAAGGCCGCGGGTGTCGAGAAAGCGGATGAGCGGCGCCTCGGGCGGAAAATCGAAAATCCGGGACGTTCGTGTGCAGGCCTTGAAACCGCTCCCGACTTCAGCGTTGGAAGATTGTGTGAGCGTTTGAACGATGGACGTTTTGCCAGCCTGAACTTTGCCCAACATCCAAATGACGGGCGCTTCCGCCAACGCTGTTTCCACAATCCTGGCATCTTTGTCCGGAGCCTCATCAGACGCCATCAGCCGAGCCCAAAGATCGGTCACGCGGCTAAAAACGGTTCGAGTCTCTTGCGCTTGATGCGCCACGGCAAATACGTCCTCGAATGAAAGTGCGGCTCGGCATCAAGACATCTAGCACATAAAGCCTGATAGCTGATCGAGGTTGCGCCAGCGTTCGCCCACGGTCATAAACATCGGGTCGTTCGAAGCCGGCTTCAAGTGTACCGCAGGGACGGCTGTGTCCCGTCACGCACCCGCGCTACGATCCAACAGGCGGGGTCGGCATGATCAACAATTCATGCACATCCACACTATCGGGTTGGGTGAGGGCGTAGACCACACCGCGTGCCACGTCATCCGCATGAAGCGCATCGGGCTTTGGATCATCGAAAAACGGCGTATCCACCATGCCCGGTTCGATCAGCGTCACCCGGACGCCAGTCCCACGAAGTTCTTCACGCAACCCATAGCCAATGGCCGAAACGGCCCATTTCGAGGCCGAATACATCGAACCGGGCAACGTTCGGCGCCCTGCCACCGATCCCGTGATCAGCACATGGCCTCTTGAAGCCTTGATGGCTGCCAACGAGGCGCGCAGCGTATACGCGACACCAAGAATGTTGACGTTGACGATCTGCTGCCAGGACTCGATCGGTGCAGATGAAAAGCCTCCTGGCCGCCCGCCCGTACCTGCGTTGGCAAAAACGGCATCGATACTGCCAAAGCGCTCAATCGTGTCGGCAACCATCTTTTCTTGCTGACCATAGTCCGTCACATCGCAAACAAAACCGGCTGCATCATCACCCAGCTCGCCAACAAGCTTTTCAATCGCCTCAGCCGATCTGGCAGCGAGCGCGACACGATAGCCCGCCGCAATCGCTTTGTGGGCCGTGGCCGCCCCAATACCCGTTGAGCCACCCGTGATCAGCAGAACCTTCTTATCACTCATAATCTTCACGACTTTCCTAAATCAATGCCTCGACCAGACTGTGCGAACTGCCTCTTTGTTTTCAGACAACCCCGCTCCAGCCGCGTCCGACTGCCTCTTGAACCGAAAAACGATTGACGCTTTGGCACCAGCGCCGATCATTTACAGACGGCTGATCAGTGGTCATAACCCTTCGTTGGGTCCTGCAGTCGCAGGCAAACCTGGCGCAAACGGCCATCCGCACACCAAGAGCACACGATGAGACCTGATACACCACGCACCATTCGCCTGAAGGACTACCGCCCCTCATCTCATGTGATAACGCACGTCGATCTCAACGTCAGCCTCCACCCCACTGAGACGCGCGTCACGGCGAAACTCAAAATCAATAAGAACCCGGCGAGTTCTCAAAAAAGCAAGGACCTGATCCTCGATGGCGAAGGTCTCGATCTCAAGCACATCGCCATCAATGGGACCGAACTGACGGGTAAGGACTTCAAGCGATCCGACACTTCCTTGCGGATTGCAAAGGTTCCCGACACTTTCGAACTTACGACAACCGTCATCATCAACCCCGAAGCCAACAAGGCGCTTCAGGGGCTTTATCTGTCGCGCGGCATCTATTGCACGCAATGCGAAGCTGAGGGCTTCCGGCGGATCACGTACTTCCTGGACCGCCCGGATATTTTGTCCACCTACAAGGTACGCATTGAAGCCGAAGCTGACGAGGCCGCCGTTCTTCTATCCAATGGTAATCCGTTGGAGCGTGGAACAGTTGCAGGTGGCAAGCGCCATTATGCGGTGTGGCGCGACCCTCATCCCAAGCCGTGTTATCTTTTCGCCCTCGTGGGTGGCAACCTAAGCTCCATCTCATCAACGTTCAAAACCATGTCGGGCCGCTCCGTCGATCTCCGGATCTATGTGGAGCATGGCAAGGAAGACCGTGCTGGCTGGGCGATGGAATCGTTGAAACGATCCATGACATGGGACGAAGAACGCTTTGGGCGTGAATACGACCTCGACGTTTTCAACATCGTCGCGGTGTCCCATTTCAACATGGGCGCAATGGAGAACAAAGGCCTCAACATCTTCAATGACCGGCTGATCCTCGCCTCACCCGATAAGGCCACCGATGCAATCTACCAGTCCATCGAAGGTGTGGTCGCCCATGAATACTTTCACAATTGGACCGGCAATCGCATCACCTGCCGGGACTGGTTCCAACTTTGCCTGAAAGAGGGACTGACGGTTTATCGGGACCAGGAATTCTCATCCGATATCCGTGTCCGGACCGTCCAACGCATCCGCGAAGTGCGCCACCTGCGCGCTCACCAGTTCCCCGAAGACGCAGGCCCGCTTGCCCACCCGGTCAGACCCGACAGCTATATCGAAATCAACAACTTCTACACCTCGACCGTCTACGACAAGGGTGCAGAGCTTGTGCGGATGCTGGCAACCATCATCGGCGAAGACAGTTTCCGAGCGGGAATGGATCTCTTCTTTGACCGCCACGACGGAGACGCAGCCACAATCGAAGACTTTCTGACCTGCTTTGAAGAAGCAGCCGGTCAAGACCTCAGTCACTTCAAACTCTGGTACCATCAAGCCGGCACACCTCGGGTCAGATGCCACACAACGCACGATGAAAAACGGCAAAAACTCACTGTAGAACTCGAACAGGAAACACCACCTACGCCTGGCCAGAGCAAGAAAAAGCCCGTCCATATCCCCGTCCGTTTCGGACTTCTAAATGCCGATGGCGAAGATCTGCACAAGCCCGTGCAGGGAGAACCTGACACGACCTCAGCAGATCTCATTCACCTCACAAAAAAACGCCAGAAATTCGTTTTTGAAGATATCGAACATTGCCCGGTGGTCTCTCTGTTTCGAGATTTCTCGGCGCCTGTCGTCGTGGATTTCGACCGCAGTGACGCCGATCTCGAATTCCTCGGCACCCACGATTCCGATGGTTTCAATCGATGGCAGGCAATCAATACACTGGCCACCCGCCTGATTGTCGGACGGATCGAAAAGCTGAAAGGCGCAACCTCGACACCAACACCATCAGGTCTGATACGCGTGCTCTCAACTGCATTGGAGGACGACAGTCTCGAAACGGGTTTTAAAGCTGAGCTTTTGAAACTCCCAAGCCAGATGGACATCGCGCGCGAGATCGGCGCCCAAGTCGACCCCGGCCTGATTTACAAAGCCCACAAACAGGTCACCGCTACAATCGGGCGGAAGCTCGCCGAGCAATTGGAGGCGGTCTACAAAGCGATGTCGTCGACCGCCACATTCTCAGCAGAACCCGAACAGATGGCGAAGCGGGCACTGCGGAATGCCGCCCTGACCCTCCTGACCGCACGCGGCAAGGACGATGATCTGAAACGCCTGACCAAACACTATCAGCGCGCCCGCAACATGACGGAAGCGGCCCACGCCCTTTTCCTTTTGGCAGGTCAGGGGACGGCCCATAGCCAACCAGCACTCGACCATTTCTATCGCAAATGGAAAAAGGACCACCTCGTCATCGACACGTGGTTCGCAGCCATCGGCCAAGCCCCGCGCGCCTCAGCGTTGGCCAACATCAAACGTGCGCTGAAAGACCCCGCCTTTGATTATTACACCCCCAACAAAGTCCGGGCCCTGGTCGGCAGCTTCGCCATGCACAACCCATCGCGATTTCACGCCGCAAACGGTAGCGGGTACCGCTTCTTCGCCGACCAGATCATTCACGTAGATCGCTTCAACCCGCAACTGGCCGCACGACTGCTGGGTGCGATGGGATCCTGGAGCGTTTTGGAGCACAACCGCCGGGAGTTGGCCCGCGCCGAACTCAAAAGAATCGCCAAAACAAAGGGCTTGTCGCGAGATACCTTTGAAATCGTTGGGAAAATGACCAAAAACTCCGACGGCTGACTATGGCACTTAGGCATCGGCCTGCCAGCACCATCGCAAAACAGGGATTTAATATCCTCGACAGGCGAATCGACTTCGAGCGATGATGATGTGGCGATTCGGAGGCGCGTACGGGGACCGAATCAGCAGGGCAAATCGAAGACTTTATTCCGGGGGGAATACGGCATGGCTTGGACACTGTCCGCCAGCTCACGGGAGAGCTATGCGCACGTGAATGGTCGTTCGCATTCGACAGGGGATGGGAATCCTGCTGTCCAGCCTGGCGTCTCGACCGAACTAACCTGGGGTTCGACAAGGTCCATCGCTTTGGTTGTGCTGATCGCCTTGCAGGTTGCAGCCGTGGCTGCGATCGCCAGCCAACCAACTCTGACTGAAGGACTGATCTGGGTTGTGACCGCATTGGGCATGGCATCCGTTATCGGTCTTGCGGCAACCCTTGGCGAACATCTCAAAACCAAAAGACCTCAGGTCGTTCACAGTCTCGACAATGGCACTCATCGTGAAGGCATTGAGACTACGACAGTAACAGCGTTGGAGTTTTCTCAACCGGCACTTGAAAACCGAGACATCCCGCTGGATCAGCCCCTCACCACACATTCCAGTGGACGCGCACCTCAAACGCAGCAAACCCAGAGTGCGACATGCCCAAGTTCGGCTGTTCCCCACGATGTGCTCACCGAACTCCTTCAGCAGGTACATCACGAACTGCGCACCCCACTGAACGCGGTAATCGGTTTCACTGACCTGATGCAAAAGGAAACATTTGGTCCCCTGGGTTCGCCTCGCTACGCCGAATATCTGAACCACATCCGTGAAAGTGGCGAACTGCTTTTGAAATCGGCGGAAGAAACGTTGGCCATGACAACCGTATTGGCCACCACCACTGACGCCGATACCTCCCAAAAGCATCATCAGGATAACGCATGCATCACTGATCTAGCCACACAGGCCTGGGCCAAGCTCCCCATCGATCTGACCCGGCTGGGGTTCACGCTGTCCATCAGCGGCAGTTCAGCAAGACTGCTGGGGGATGAAACGACAATCGTCCAAGCCCTGACAAACCTGCTGTCTGAGGCCATCGCTCAGTCGCAGGCCTCAGGCGTCATCACCTTATCGGCCTCTGTCATCAACCACATGATCCATGTCGAGGTTCGCGGCGCGGACCCACTGCCTGACACGGCAACATCAACGCCTTCCCTAGACCTATGCATCGCAAGAACGTTACTCCAGCAATACGGCGGTGGTGTTTTAACCGACGCGACACCTGGCAATCGCTGGCGGGCCCTCACCACGTTCGAACATGCACGGCAAACCGACTTGTTCAATGAACCGCACGCGAATTTCACTGACTATTCGCCTGCGAACGAATACCACGTTGCCTGATGGCTGACGCCATAAGTATAAACACCAGCCGCAGTTGGCCCTGATACGCTGGACTACTGAACAAGGGCACCGAAGCGTTCAGCCACCCGCGCTGCCGTCTCGCGCAAGAGCACATCCAGCGATGCAAAATCTGGTTGGCCACCAGCACGCGCCAGAAGGCTTTTTTGACCGATCGACGCTGACGTCGGATCAAAGGCTCCCAACGTGCAAATCCGTAAAACCTGCTGCACATTTTGGTAGAGCCGAGCAGCTGGTATAATCAGCTCTGCATCAGCCTCCGTCAGACAGTTAGCTGCTTTCAGGTTTTCCAGTGCCGCGATCGTGTTTGTGTTGAGGACGTCAGGGTTTTTCTGTGCATGCACCAACTGGAGGTATTGGGTCATGAACTCGATATCGATCATGCCACCCAAGACATTCTTCAAGTCCCAAACGATGTCTGTTCCCTTTTCATCGAAAATGCGCTGGCGCATATCTCGAACATCCGTCGCAGTCTTAGACCGCTCCCTCGGTGCAGATAGCGCATCGGCAATCGCGGCGGAAATCCTATTGCGCAGGTCTGGCGGTCCGGACACAACACGTGCCCGCGTCAACGCCAGGTGTTCCCAAGTCCAGGCTTCCCTTGCCTGATAGCGCTGGAAACTGGAAAACCGCGTAGCCACCGGTCCCTGCTGACCGGAGGGACGCAACCGGAGGTCCACGTCATAGAGCTGCCCCTCCGGCGTTGGTGCGCTAAGTGCACTGATCAACCGCTGGGTCATGCGCGCATAATACTGGGATGGAGCCAACGGCTTTGGGCCATCGGACGACAAAACGTCCTCTGGATAATCATAGACAAGGATCAGATCGACATCGGACGCAGCCGTCATCTCTACGCCGCCCAGCTTGCCCATCGCGATAACGGCAACCTGCCCGCCTTGCACCTCCCCATGCGAGCGCTTTAGTTGGTCTTTGACGCATCCCAAAAGTTGATCAATCAAGCTCTCGGCAAGAACGGCGTAAGCACCACCCGCCTGCCCGGCATCAATCACGCCGGACAACACGCGGATACCGATGAGAAAGGACTGCTCGCTTCCCACGATCCTCGCGCGATTGAGCATGTCCTCAAAATCCTGACCACGCCCAATTTCAGTTGCCACCAAGGCATCAAGTTCCTCGCGTCCTGGCAGTGTCGCAAAAGTGCGCGGATCAATGACGGCATCCAATAACCGGCGGCGTCGAGACAGGATGTGCGCAAGCCTCGGCGCTGTCCCCATAATGTCGGCAATCAGTTGAAGCAGAGCCGGATTGGCAGAAAGCAATGCAAACAGTTGAATGCCGGTTGGCAGTTCGCTCATAAACCTGTCAAAGCTGGCAAGCGCACCTTCAGGATCAGCCGTCTTAGACAGCGCTTCGATAAGAATAGGAAGGACTTCGCTCAAACGCTCACGCGAACGCTCAGATCGAACCGCCGCATAGCGTCCGGACTGCCAGCCCCGGATCGTTTCAATTACATGCGCAGGATTTGAAAAACCCATCTTCTCAAGGGCGACGAGGCTTGCAGGATCATCTTCCGACCCGGTGAGGATCAAAGTCGTTTTGGAATCTTGTGGTTCGCAAACGTCTTCAAACAGCCGCGTATAGTGCCGCTGCACGGTTTCCAGGTGACCCAGGACCGTAGCGGAAAAGCTTGGCGTATCCTCAAACCCGCAAAACCGGGACAAAGACAAGAGCCGCTGCGCATCATTCGGCAAGGTCTGCGTCTGTTCGTCCCCGACCATCTGGATGCGATGTTCAAGCCACCGCAAGAAAAGATAGGCGCGATCAAGGTCGTGACGGACATCCTGTGTGATCCAGCCACCATCGGCCAATGCCTGCAGGGCGATCCTGGTCTGGGGGTCCCGCAACCGCGGTTGCCGGCCACCTGCGATCAGCTGTTGTGTCTGCACAAAAAACTCGATCTCGCGAATACCTCCGCGACCAAGTTTGATGTCGTGCCCCGCGACACCAATCTCACCGAACCCGCGGAAAGCGTTGATCTGCCGCTTCATCGCGTGAATATCAGCAATTGCCGCGTAGTCGAGATACCGACGCCAAATGAATGGCTTGACGTCTTCAAGAAACGCATCACCAGCGACATGATCACCAGCCACGACACGCGCTTTAATGAGCGCGGCACGTTCCCAGTTCTGGCCGAAGCTCTCGTAGTAGGTGAGACCTGCGCGCGTAGATAATGCGATCTGCGTCGCACCGGCGTCGGGCCTCAATCGCAGGTCCATCCTGAACACATAGCCATCCGACGTGCGTTCATCCATCAGGCGAACCAAGTCTCGGGTCAGGCGAACAAAGAATGGTTGCACCTCAACTCCAGGAGCCAGACGCGGCTCCGCACAGTCGCGATCAAAAAAAACGATCAAGTCGATGTCGCTAGAGTAGTTGAGTTCCCTCGCGCCATATTTACCCATGGCCAGGACGATGAACCCGGAGGCTTCGGTTCCTGTGTCAGCCTGTTCGAGCTGCCACCGTCCCTTGCGCACTTCTTCCCGCAGCAAGAATTCAACCGCGGCCTGCAAGGCCACATCGCAAGCGTCTGACAAAGACGACGTCACCGTCATGACATCAAACACACCGCCCAGATCGCTAAGCCCGATGAGCAAAGCAACCTCGGTTTTGAATTGACGTAAAGCCCGCATCGCCTGAGAAAAATCCTCTGCGTTGGACATGGCGTGTCTGATATCAGCGCATAGCTGCTGCAGATGAGACTCTGGCCAACAGGCAAGAATGCGCAATAGCCGTTCGGGATCGGCACGCATCACGTTCATCAGGTAATTTGAGCCTTCGCCGACACCAGCCAGGCAACGCAAAACGCCAGGGCGCGCCAGTAGCGCGTTTAAACTCGCCAGATCAGGGCGCTCCGCGCACTCTGTAACGAAAGCATCGAAAGCCGGAGACCACGTGCCGCTCGGGTTCGGCAATGGCCCAGCAGCAACCCGTTGCCAAAGGCAACCTTCGATCTCGTTATCGGAACCCTTGTCCATAGAAAAACTGCCCTATGAATGCAGCCCGTATGCGGCTTCCAAACAAGACCGGACCTCGGCCGTCACGCATCAAAATGCGCCATAAGTCTGAACGGGCTCAAACTACAACGTATCAGATTTTGGAAAAAACAACGCCACGCGTAGCCCAGGATTGTTGTCTCCAAGCTCAAGATGCCCATCATGGAGCCGTGCAACAGCTGCGACGAGACTAAGCCCTAATCCCGTTCCAGGCAGCGTCCGGCTTTTTTCAAGCCGCACAAACCGTTCCAGGACGCGGCCGCGGTCTTCAATCGAAATTCCTGGCCCGGCGTCATCGACGCGGACCTCAATCCCATCAGCATGATCGATCAACCCGATCCGAACTTCGTCAATGGGCCGCCCGGGGTCAACGGCAGACGTCGCTTGCTCATGCACAACTCCCGCACCTGCACCGCCGTCGTGCGCGTTCGTGGGCACATGACCAGCATCAGCGGCTTCAGATGAAACCGCCTCACGTCCTGCCGCGAGCTTACGAACAGGCTTTTTCGAATACTTGATCGCGTTGTCCACAAGGTTGGCCAGGGCTTGCCCGACCAATTGCCGATTACCCAGGATGGACACGCCATGGGGTTCGACATCAGCGACCAGCTTCAATCCGGCATCTTCAGCAACGGGCTCATAGAGTTCCAAAACATCACGTACAAGTGCGTTCAGATCAATGGGCTCCCGCGAACGCTCCAAGGCACCGGCTTCCAGCTTCGCAATCAGCAGCAGCGCATTGAACGTCTGGATAATCTCATCAGCCGCATCAATCGTCCGCTCTAACCCCTCACGGTGGGCAACAGCGCCGCGGGGATCTGCCAGAGCCGCTTCCGCCGTATTGCGCAGCCGGTTCAGCGGCGTTTTGAGATCGTGCGCGATATTTTCAGAAACATCCCTCAGACCACCCATCAGCTGATCAATTCGCGTCAGCATTTCATTCAGACTGCGCCCAAGCCTGTCCAGCTCATCCTGCGTACCGCTTTCGGGCAACCGTTCACTCAGGTCACCGGAAAGAATGCGTTGAGAAGCCGCCCGCATCGCTTCGACGCGGCGCAGGATCAGCCGCGAAAGAACGGCACCGGCGACCAGACCGCTGAGCGCAAGAAGGAAAAAACCAATCAATGCTGTCCGGCGCAACTGATGCGCAAGCGCCAGTTGCTGACCAGCATCACGGGCAATCACCAGCCGCACGCCTTGCGATAGAGGGACAACCACGCCAGCTGCCAATTGAGTTGGCCCACCTCTTAGCGAGTAGGAAAACACACCCCCGCTGGTACGCTCCAACTCCTCGGGAAAGCGCTCAAGATTTCCCGCTGACCGAACTCCATCATTGCGCTCCAGATAATAGAGCCCCGCATCAGGCACTTCGCTACGCAGCGCAACGGTGTCGGCAACGGACTGCAACCCACCACGCTGCGCTTGACGGACGAAAACATTGGCTTCCGCACGCAACATGGCCACGGATTGCTCAGTAAGGCTGCGGGTTGTTTGCGACAGGAAATACGCCGAAACCGCGAGTACGACGAACGACACGAGCGCGACCAGGAGGATCGCAAACCGAAAAACGGTCGATGAAACCAGCCGCCTGACGGTGTCACTCAACGCCGTCACGGATCATGTATCCAGCGCCGCGCACGGTATGCAGAAGCGGCTTATCAAAGGATTTATCAATCTTCGCGCGCAATCTCGAAACATGCACATCGATGACGTTGGTTTGTGGATCGAAATGATAGTCCCAGACATTCTCTAAAAGCATCGTTCTGGTGACCACTTGGCCGGCATGCTTCATCAGGTATTCAAGCAACCGGAACTCTCGCGGCTGCAAAAGGATCAGTTCACCCGCTCGCGTAACCCGGTGAGACAGCCGGTCCAACACAAGATCACCGACGCTGAGCCTCGTGATCTGCTCTTCGGGAACAACGCGCCTCGTCAAAGCTTCGATCCGCGCCAGCAGCTCTGTCGAGGCATACGGTTTCGTAAGATAATCGTCGCCGCCAGCCTTAAGGCCCTTCACGCGGTCGTCGACTTCGCCCAACGCGGACAAGATCAGCGCAGGAACCCGTGACCCTTCATTGCGTAACGACTTGATCAGGCTCAGGCCATCAAGCTTGGGCAACATGCGATCGACGATCAAGATGTCATAGTCACCATCACGCGCAAGCTGCAACCCAACTTCGCCATCTTCGGCCCATTCACACGTATGGCCATTTTCCTTCAAAGCCTTTTGAAGAAAACTTGCAGCTTCAGCATTATCTTCGATCAGGAGAACGCGCATGGCGGTGGTCTTGTTTAACTCTTATCTGGGGCCCGTTGACGGAACACTGTCGTTCCAAGCGGGCGAACTCAACCACCGCTGGTACGATAATCGGCCCGATGCGGAAACACCGGGCCGATCGATACTAACATAGGTTACCTTGCACCACGAAGGTCCTCGAAGGCAAAGCTTAACCTTTGTCTTTGCTCAGCTGAACCGCAACAAAACGTTTGTCATTGCCGGACTGGACGTGAAGCAAAACCGCTGGACGCTTTTTGTCCTTGGCGCGTTTGATTCCTTTGACCACGTCCTCAGCCGACGCAACTTCGACGCCTTGCACCTCAAGGATCACATCGCCCTCTTTGAGGCCCTTACGCGCCGCATCGGATTCAACGTCGACAGACGTAATGCGAACGCCTGGATCCTCATCGCCTTCACCACCGACAGCTTTGAGTGCCAAACCAAGTTGCTGAAGCTCTGTAGGACGCTTCTTGGGCGCATCACCTCGCTGAAGTGCTGCAAGCTCGGCTGACGAAGATGGGAACCGACCCAGCTTCACATCGACCTTCTTGTTTTCACCATCGCGCCACACGCCGACGTCAACCGTCGAGCCGGGTGAGAATTCGGCGATCTTCCGAGCCAAATCGCGACTATCGGCGATGTCTTCACCAGCAACCGTCAAAATAGCATCTTGGGTTTCGATCCCGTACTCAAATGCGGGCCCGTTCGGTGTGACTTCGGAGACAAGTGCACCACTTGCCTTTGCAAGACCAAGACTGGCCGCTGTATCCTCGTCGATGTTTTGGATCTTAACACCCAACCAACCGCGACTAACGGTACCGTCTTTGCGCAACTGCTCAACAACCGCCATGGTCGTACGTGCAGGCACTGCGAAGGCAATACCGACGTTGCCGCCTGATGGTGAGAAGATCGCCGTATTGACCCCGATAACTTCGCCCTTGAGGTTAAATGTCGGTCCACCTGAGTTACCGCGGTTCACGGCAGCATCGATTTGAATGTAATCGTATGGACCGGAGCCGATGTCACGACCTTGGGCCGACAGAATGCCGGCGGTAACGGTTCCACCAAGGCCAAATGGGTTACCGACAGCCACGACCCAGTCGCCGACGCGAGATGGCTTTTCAGCAAACTTCAGTGCGGGGAACTTCTGGTCTGACTTAATCTTCAGCAGCGCCAGATCCGTGCGTGGATCCGAGCCTACCAGTTCAGCATCAAATTTATTGTTCTTGTCAAACGTCACTGAGATTTCAGAGGCACCGTCAATCACGTGATTATTGGTGACCACATAACCGTCTTCACTAATGACGAAACCTGACCCCTGAGCGAGAGATGGGCGGCGACGCTGCTGCGGTGCAGACGGTTTCCCTTTGAACTCCTTCGGCAGGTTCTTGAAGAATTCATTCAGCGGATGGTCATCCGGCAGGTTTGGAAGGCCACCGAAGTTGCGACCACCTTCATTCTGGCTGGGTGCGTTATTCCTTACGGTTTTTTTCTCACCGTTCGTCACAGAAATACTGACGACCGATGGCTTAACCTTCTCGACGATATCCGCGAAGGAAAGAGGTGCCCTGCCAAATGGCGTAGCAACGGTCGCGTCATCTGGCTTCAGCTGAGCCGAAGCCGGACTAGCCAATGGTATTGCAGTAATGACGCTCAACCCGATTGCACCTGCGGCCAGGAAACCCGCGCCGTGACGTGGGAATAGTGAACGACGAGATGGGCGGACGGTACGTCCAGCCGCGACTTTGATCATGTCCTATAGACCTCCATAGACGGACTTGCATGGTGTCCGTTTACAGGAGTGGGCCTTACGGAAGCATGTCAGCGGCCTTAACTGTTCGTAATCTTCAGGAGTAAACACAGCCGGAGGCACCGAATGTCCTGACCCAATGTATCGAGCCAGCGATTGCAGACCAAAAGCCCGACATGGCTTGTGTTTTGGTGAAAAGTGGCTCCACGCCACGCAGAAATGAACATAACTTTGGAGTAAAGGCAGGATGCACTGAAAATGCCGGCAAGGGACTTCAACAGCACATGTTTCACAGCTGCTGCCAGCGTCTCATGGCAAGAAAACGTAGGAGGGGGATCTGGTCGACGGCCAAGCCAAAGCCTACGTCTGGTCTTTGTCATCCAGCAGCGTCGCCAGCCGCTTTTGCTCTGCTGGCGAGAGTTCTACCCTAGCAGTTGTAGCCCCCGCAGGTGCTCCGCGTGAGAGGACTGTTGTCCGCGCTAGCCAAATCGCACCGATCAGCACAATTAGCGGGCCTAGCCACAGGATCAATGTGTGCACAGCGAACGGAGGCTTTAGCAGTACGAATTCACCGTAACGCTCAACAACAAAGTCAAGAACCTGAGTATTCGTATCACCTTCTTGGAGGCGCTCTCGGACCAGCAACCGAAGGTCGCGCGCCAAAGGTGCATCGCTGTCATCAATAGACTGGTTCTGACAGACGAGGCACCTCAGTTCAGCGGATAATTCGCGGGCCCTCTGCTCCAGTTTTTGATCCTTAAGGACCTCATCTGGCTGCACCGCCACAGCAGGGGAAGGCCCTATCAGCGATAGCGAAAGGGCTGTCATCGTAACGACAGCCAAAAGGGAGAATAACCGCCGAGCTGAACGCCCTGATCGGGCTACCACTGTCGTACTGACCATGCTCTGCATCCTCGGACCTACTCCGCTGGTACGATTGGGCCGCCGGGTACGGTATCAGTCTCCGAACGCCTCGTTTTCCGAGGCGCTCCCACTCTAAGTCGGCGATCGGTCAGTGAGATCATCCCGCCGAGGAACATGATCACAGCACCCAGCCATATGAACCGGACAAGCGGATTGAAGTAGACGCGGATCGCGTACCCTTTGCCATCTGATTGCGGATCACCCAACACAGTGTAAAGGTCGCCCGCCCACGAGGCGTGAATACCAGCCTCAGATGTCGGCTGAGGCGGCGCATCATAGATTCGCTTCGCAGGATTGAGCGTCGTGAACGGTGTGTCATCACCCACTTTCGACACGGCAATCACGCCAACCTGCTCCCGGAAGTTTGGCCCACGCCGCGGGCCCACACCCTTAAACGTCAACTCATAACCGGCGACAGTGGCTGTATCACCCGGGCGCATCACCTGGATCTGTTCGACGCGGTATGCCGAAGTGGCCGTAATGCCCAAGACCATGATGCCTACGCCAGTGTGTGCAAGGCACGTTCCGTAAACTGAGCGGGGGAGGTTCCAAAGCCGGCGCAAAACCTCGCTCCGATCAGCCGTACCGAACTTGGCACGGAACAGAAGTTCTGAGATCGCGCCGACGATTACGAATGCCCCGAGCGCCATGGCGAAGGGTGCCATCCACGGTCCACGCGTGTACATCGCAAATGTCACCACAATCGCGATCACACCGACAAGTGCTGCAATCGCAAGCCTCTCGCCAGCCCCCTGCAAATCACCGCGCTTCCATGCCAGGAAAGGACCGAACGGCAATGCGGCCAACAGAGGCAACATCAGCGGAACAAATGTCATGTTGAAGTATGGCGCACCCACCGAGATTTTGTCCCCCGTGACACCCTCAAGCGCCAGTGGATACAGAGTTCCAATCAAGACAGTGGCCGTAGCTGTCGTCAGCAGCACGTTGTTAAAAACTAAGCTGCCCTCGCGGCTGATGGGCGCAAACAGCCCACCTTGACGCAATTCCTGGGCGCGCAAGGCAAACAGTGCCAACCCACCGCCTGTGAAAAACATCATGATCCCAAGGATCACGACACCGCGTTCCGGATCGACAGCGAAGGCATGGACTGAGGTCAAAACACCGCTGCGCACAAGAAACGCGCCCATCAGCGACAGCGAGAACGTGATAATGGCCAACAAAATGGTCCAGACTTTCAAGGCCTCACGCTTTTCCATCACGAGCGCCGAATGCAACAGCGCCGTACCGGCAAGCCATGGCATGAACGAGGCATTCTCAACCGGATCCCAAAACCACCAGCCACCCCAGCCAAGTTCGTAGTAGGCCCACCACGATCCCATCGCGATGCCCATGGTGAGGAACATCCAGGCAGCCAGCGTCCATGGCCGGACCCAGCGCGCCCAGGCAGCATCCGTCCGCCCTTCAATCAGTGCGGCAATCGCAAACGAGAAAGCGACCGAAAACCCAACGTACCCGATGTAAAGAAATGGCGGATGAAATGCCAACGCGGGGTCTTGCAAAATCGGATTGAGGCCTAGCCCTTCAACAGGTGCCTGCGCGAGGCGCTCAAACGGGTTGGACGTGAACAAGACGAAGAGGCAGAAGGCCAAAGTGATCGATGCCTGAACCGACAAAACGTTAGCTTTGAGCGTGTCGGGCAGGTTGCTGCCGAAGATGGCGACCGCTGCGCCAAACAAAACCAGGATCAGGATCCACAGGAGCATTGATCCTTCATGGTTTCCCCAAACGCCTGAAATTTTGTAGATCAGCGGCTTAGCCGAATGCGAATTCGTGGCCACGTTGGTGACCGAAAAATCTGATGTGACGTAAGCGTAGGTCAGCGCACCGAAGGCAATCGAGATAAGCGCAAATTGACCGACGGCAGAGCTAACGCCGCTCTGCATCATCCCTCGATCCCCAAGCTGCGCCCCCCAGGCAGGAACGACGGTCTGATACAAGGCGAGGGCCGTCGCTAGAATAAGCGCAAAGTGTCCGAATTCGACGATCATAAGATTTAGAGCTCCAGCCTCAGCGATGACATCATCCAGGAAAACCAGGCCATGGTCGTCGGACGATGGAATCCGTTAGTTTGTCTGCTTCACCGCGTCACCCGGATGGCGGGAGTTCTGGTCTAATCTGACCCCACGCTTTTCCAAGGCGGCAGCAACCTCAGGCGGCATATAATTCTCATCGTGCTTGGCAAGCACTGTGTCGGCGACAAATGTTCCCTCGGAATCCAAACGCCCCTCGGCAACAACGCCCTGACCTTCACGGAACAGGTCCGGCAAAATACCATCATACGTGACCGGTAAAGTGGCACCGGTGTCGGTGACCTTAAACCGGACCTTTGTCCCATCGCCACGTACAACAGACCCATCCGCAACAAGGCCGCCCAACCGGAAGCGTTCGCCCGGCGCGAGGCTTTTTTCCGCCACTTCGGACGGTGAATGGAAAAACACAACCGTATCGCGCAGTGCGAACATGACCAGGATCACTGCCGTCGCTAGAAGCGCAACCGCAGTGCCGATCAATACGCCGCGTTTTTGTTTCCGTGTCATCGTCGTCCTCTGCTAGCGACCGGCGCCATGACTGAGAAAGTTCCGGGCCTATCCATCTACCAATTCATCCGAACTTGAACTCAGCTTCAACACATCCGTGGATCGAAAGCGCCAAGACCCGCCGTCGGAAATGATTACGAATCTAGCCCGAGCCCTTTTGCCAATTCATCAAATTCCATCTGCATCCGCTCACTTCTGGCGAAATTCTTCCGCGCATCGCGAAGCGCCTGCTTGGCGTCCGACTCCCGGCCCATTACCATATAGGCCCGTATCAGCCGCTTCCAGCCTCCTGCGTCGTTGCCGTTTTCCTTCAAACGGGTCGCAAGGCGGTTCACCATTTGATTGATGAACTGACCACGGTCTTCTGCAGACATCTCCGAGGCTGCTGCGACGTCTTCAGCCGTGGGGCCGGGCGCAGGCACCGACCCACCTGACGAGTTGTCAGCAGCGGCTTCAGGAGTTTGCTGAGCGCTGGACTTCGCCTGGGCCAGACCGCTGAGTGCAGCAACACGCTCTTCAACGGAACTTCGCCATGCCGCATCCTTTGGCGCCCCATCGAGCATCCGCTGATATTGAGCAAGCGCACCCGACATGTTGCCATCCTGCTCTTTGGCCTGCGCCAGCCAATACAGAGCTTCAGGACTATTGGGCCGGATATTCAAGAGCCGCTGATAAGCAAGGCGGGCCCGCTCACTGACAAGACCGTTCTGCGCAACGATGTCCGATTGGGCAAATCCCGCAAGTCGTTCGGGGGTCTCGCCGAGCAATCGGATTGCCTGTGCGTAGGCGTTTGCGGCCTCGCCATAGCGCTCAAACCGGCGATAAACGGGAGCAAGCACCTCCCAACCGCGACCATCTTCAGGGTTCTGACGCAGCTGCGCTTCAACTTTGGCAATCAGTTCATCGGCTGAAGCATTCTCAGGTGCGACGGTTATTCGTTCCGCGTGTGGTTGTGCAGGCAGCCCCGGAGATCCGATGTTCAGGTAAACAGCGATCGCGATCATGGGCAGTGCCAAACCCAATGCCATCCCAAGGACATCCCGGGACATGCCACCGGTTAACCTTGGAGTGACTTCGCTGTCACCAGAGCCCCCATGATTTGCATGTGCGTTATCAGCCTCGGCGCGCTTCAACAATCTACGACTTAGTTCTGCACGGGCAGACTTGGCTTCATCAGCATTAATCAAGCCACGGTCGAGATCCGTATCGATTTCTGCAAGTTGGTCTTTGTAGACGGCAATATCGGCCGACGACGCATCTCGGACTTCACCGGCACCGAGGGTCAATGGCCTCAAAACCAGCGTGACGACAACAGCCGTGAGGGCAGCCAGTAAAATCCAAAGTAACATCGGCGCTCCATCAATCGTGATCCTATTGGATTAAGAGCGCATGACGGGGAGAACAAGACCTTCCACCCAACATGGAGAAAATATATCTCCTCAGGGTGCGACAACCAATACACTTGAAAACGTCTGGTTCGTCGCCCTGCGGCATCGTGACGAAGCATCAGCTGATGTTGCGCCATGTTCCGTCGTTGTTCCGGCAAGCCCGCCCACGCATCGTTTCCGGACGCCCGCCTATGTAGACGGTGTGCTCAAAATCGCGACACGGACGACCGCCTTGGTTGAACGACTTGCGCGGCACCACTTCTCCGTAGTGCCCGCTATCGGGGTTTCTCCATGAGACGGGCTTCCCCGACTCGCCACGTTCGAGCGCAGAATACTCAGCAGTTTGCGCGAACCGCCGATCCTGCGCATCAAGAGACTGGCCAATGCTGTGGCCAACAATCCCACCAACGAAGGCACCAGCAGCGGTTGCAAGAACACGTCCGGTTCCGTTCCCGACCTGGTTACCGAGTATACCGCCTGCAACCGCACCGACCAGCGTCCCGGTATCCGCTTTGGTAGGGCCATCGGGTCCACAGCCCGTTAAGAAGACGGCTGCAACGATTGCAGCCCCAATAGCACGTAGTTCCATGACCCCTCCGCAGCGTACGCTTCAAAAAGCCATCGCCTGCTAATCTGCACCAATCGTGGGGCGTCATGCTGGGAGATTCGGGCCGAACTAGGACAAGACATCAACTCAGCGCGACAAAGCAAATCGCGCCCCACGATGTATGACCGCGCAAACCAAGCTGTGAACACATGGGACCATCACACCCTCAGAACGACGTGGCCCGGCATGGCCAGTCACCCCAACGGCAGCGTAATAACCGCTTTGAGACCACCCATTTTCGAAGCCTCAAGCCCGAATGTTCCACGATAGAGCCCCACGAGATCGGTCACGATCGACAACCCGAGGCCTGATCCCGGTTTGGTTTCATCCAGGCGCAGCCCACGCTTTCCGAGTTTCGCCCGTTGTTCAGCTGAAAGCCCTGGCCCATCATCTTCAACAACGACACGGAACAGACCTGCCTCACCATCGCGCAGGCTGAGATTGTCTGGATCCGCCGGTTCAATCGTGAGACGTACACGGCGATCTGCCCACTTACACGCGTTGTCGAGCACGTTGCCAAGCACTTCTTCCAAGTCCTGCCGATCTCCGCGGAATTTCAGGCCTGCCGGACACTCAACTTTGATATCGATGCCTGTGTCCTGGTGAATCTTGCCCAATGCCCGAACCAATGGATCGACAACCGGGCGCACCTCTGTGACACCGCCAATCACGTTGACCCGCGCCGCAACGCGAGCTCTGTCCAGGTAGTGATTGATCTGATCTCGCATTACGCCGGCCTGCATCGCGACTTTCTTAGCGAAGGGCGTCTTGGCATCACGCGCTTCGTTTACGATCACCGCCAGTGGGGTTTTCAATCCATGGGCCAGATTTCCAACCTGGGTTCGCGCCCGTTCAATTATGTCCTGGTTCGACTGAAGCAGCGCATTCAGCTCACGCTGCAGCGGCTCAATCTCCACGGGCAATTGACCTTCCAGTCGTTCCGCCTCTGCCGACCGAATGCGCCCCAGGCTTTTCTCGATCTCGCGAAGCGGCCTGAGGGCAAATTGGATCTGAAACAAAGTCGCAAGCACCAGCCCCAGACCTGCGAGGGAAAGTGCGGTCGCCAGCCGCGTCGTGAAGCTGGAGACAGAAGCTTCAAACCAGTCCATAGGCCCAGCCACAATGATCGAATACCGCGGTGTTCCAGGCTCATGCCCAAGCGTATCGATCACTTCAACAATTCGGATTTTGTCGCCGTTCGGCCCCACCACATTCACCCACCGAGTGCCAGTGGCATCGCTTGGGAACTTCCGTTCGAAGGGTGAGGGCAGTGTTGAGCTGGCCAGCGACGCCGACACCAACGTCTTATCGAGTGGCCCGTCCAATGGCTTGATCTGCCAATACCAACCCGAAAGGGTCACCTCGAACAAAGGCTCATAACGATTGGTCGGCGCGACGGGGCGGTCCGTTGCCTCGCTCATACTGTCAATCGTCAAAGCAATAACAAGCTTCTTCAATTGGACATCGAAGCTGGTTTGGAAATCATCTTTGTAGAGCCGAAAGATAAGAAATCCCGCGATCGGCAGCACGATCAATGTCCAAAGCGCGGACACGACGAACAGGCGGAACGCCAGAGAATTAGCCCTCAGCATTCCCATCACTCATCCGGTAGCCAAGACCGCGTACAGTCTCAATGACATCTGCCGGTATCTTTTTGCGCAGTCGGCCTATGAAGACTTCGATCGTATTCGAATCCCGGTCAAAATCCTGATCGTAAAGGTGCTCGACCAGCTCTGTCCGCGAAACAACACGCCCTTGATGGTGCATCATATACGAGAGCAGGCGGAATTCATGCGAGGTCAGCTTAATGCTCTGACCATCACAGGTCACTTTGGCGGAATTCGTGTCCAGACACACCGGCCCACACTCGATCTCGCTCTTTGCGTGCCCAGCAGCCCGCCGCAGCTGCGCCCGCGCACGCGCAAGTAATTCCTCCATATGGAACGGTTTGGCGACATAGTCGTCTGCGCCAGCGTCAATACCTGCAACCTTGTCGCTCCACCGGTCTCTGGCAGTCAGCAGAATAACCGGCATTTTCAAATCAGCCCGGCGCCACCCTTCGAGCACCGAAATACCGTCCATTTTCGGCAGCCCGATATCGAGAACAATGAGATCGTAGGGCTCTGTTTCACCGAGGTAAAAGCCTTCTTCGCCGTCCAAGGCCGCATCGACGGCATAGCCCGCTTCACTCAGGGCTGACACCAGCTGAGCATTTAGGTCTGCGTCATCTTCAACAACAAGTATGCGCAAGGCCTGCCCGTCCCTCTATCGACCATTCGGCTTAACGACGTTGAGCCCGAGCACCAGTTGGAACCCTGACACCGACAAAACGTTCCAGTGTTTTGGCATCGACGCGCAGCCGCTTCAAGCGCCCACTCGGGTCTCTTACCACAAGCTCATAGACGTAACGCCCACCACGTCCAGGTGTTTCAAATGAACACAGGCTCACCTTAAGAAGGCTAGGGTACCCACTCTGCTCTGCAAACCGGGCAACATCACCAATCTTTGCCAACCGTTCTAGCCGCACAATCCGTGAGGCCTTGGACCAATCACCAATACAATCGGCAACACGTGTTGTATCCTCGCCTGATCCAGCACCTGCGAGTAGATTTGAAGTCATGGCCAAGGTCGCAATGCTGAGTAGCGCACCAAGACCGAGCCAACGTAGGATCAGCAGCTTGCGCTGCCGGTGTATGTACGAAGTTTTCATCTGACAGCTATGTGGTAATTGACGTGAACACTTGCTGAATAGTCACCGGAGCCCCCAGTCACAACAGCCTGTCGACCCGCACGCATGGGCATCTAGGCACGCAACAACTTCAGCGGCTGGTCAGCCCGCATGCGCCCATAAATAGTCATCACTGTTCCAATCAAACCCGCCAAAGCCTGTCCAACGCGAACGACTTCGTCGCCCAGTTCACGCACGACAGCCTCGGACACATCCAACCCAATCAACGGACCAAATGTCGGCAACACAGTTGCAACTGCCGTGATCACCGCAACCCAGACCGTTACCGAACGCCCCCACCACTTCAACTCAACCGATGGCTTCACCAGCGCACCATCACCATGCTCACGCGACATCTCAACCTGCTCCCGTTCCCGATCTGACGGCCTCGCAGTCGTTGCCTGCTTCCCCGATACCTTTTGGCTTGTGGCAAGCCCTTCGGCCGCCTCGACTGTGTTTTCGACCCTCCGCAGCCAACCTCTTCCAAAGCGCCAAAAATGCCCCATGGAACGATACTTCCCTTCTCGTATCCGGGCATAAGCCCTGATTAAATCTAGAATCGGCATTCTCCGCACTCCCGCCATCGTTTCCGGTCCAATTTCTCCATCAACCGCAACATCAACGGCCTCTTGCAAAATCCGCGCTGCCCCTGTTACGCCGTGGTTCACAGCTGCATCGAAATGCATCAGCGCAACGGCAGGTGCCATGTGCTTGCACTTCGCCTTTTCCCAATAGTCTTTCCGATAAATCCGCGATACCAATGCATCATCAATCGACTTCAATTCGGAAATCAGTGCAGATCGATTTCGAGATCCAATGCGAACACCCTTAAACCGGGCAAAAACCGAAAGTGTAATCCCCTTATTGGTCGGGCCTCCCGGATCCACAGGATCATTCGTATATCCACCCTCCATTTTCAGGACGTGCTGCAATGCAATAGCGAATACGTCATTGGAAGGACGCGAACCATCCAGTGGCAATCGATAACCAATAAGCCGTTTTCTCGGGAACGAGCTGACGCTGACGGAATTCGATTGGTTGCCGCCAAGCAACCAAATCCGCTCTTCATCAGCGCCCACAAGAAAACCAACATGACCATGAGCTGGGTTAGACCCCCGAGTTAAGACCGCCACAGCCCCCATAACGTCCGAGTTCACCGGGCGCCCCCACTTTAGGTACGACCGCGCCATCAGACTCCGCGTACTCGGCAGGCCGGCCCTCTCAAGGAATGCACCAACGAACGCAGCGCACCACGGCGTTTCATCTTGATCATGTTTGGGATGCCCCACCTCACGAATGAATGCAGATATTCGACTATTGTGTCGCGTTCCGCGAATTTCCCGTTGCCCTAATTCGCGCCACCCCTCGGCCAGCCACTTTGTTTCATTCACGCACTCAGGCCCTCCAAACAAAAAACCGCGCTGGTAGACCAGCGCGGCGGTTCAGACTTCAGATTAAATTGATAGACTCAGCTCAATTTGCAAAAACCTTTAAGCCGGTTGCAGTGGCAGACGAGAACGGGCGGCCGTGCCGTTGCCCCAAAAAGCATTCTTTTGATAAACCCGGACGTCGATACGATTCGGCAATTCATCAAAATCGCCAATTAAGGCATCATTCTCATAAATGAATTCCGGCGCATAGACACTTACCAATCGGACGACCTCGCCGCCTTTGAGAATTTCAACACAATACGCTTCGCTATCCTCTCCTAATGGAACATCTTCAATTTCCCAGTTGTCGCCACCAAGCCGTGTCCGTCGGACCCACGACAATCGATAATCACCAGAGCCGCCCATCAAGGATTCAAGCTTCAGATGAACGGGGGCATAGGGGCGGTGCCCCACGCCTTCAAAAGCATGCGTCATTGCAAAATAGGATGCATCACCCAGGGCGCGATTGGATGGCCCGACCTGCCAATTCAGCGGTAGACGCACTTCATCAGAAGCAACAAAAACGGACGCCAGTCCCTGGTCGACCTGAACGACGCGCGCACCCGTCTGCAGCGGACCATTTTCGCGCATCACGCCTTCGGTTCCAGCCTGCCCGCGCAACAGGCCCGACAAGGCATACACCTGTGGCGATTCAAGCGTGGCAGTGTCAAATTGAATCACCTCCCAGCGCCCATCGGCATGCTGAACGGCGAGAATATTTGCACCATTCAGAAACTGAGGCCGTGTCGCTGATTGAAGCTCGTAGCCTCTAAAGGCGATACGAAGCACCTGAGATCGGTCGCTTCGCCAAGCCACTCCGACTTCCAACGGCGCAAGCAGTTCTCCAACACCGGATCGGGTCGAGACAATGCGCCTGAGCGCGAAACCTGATGTTTCAGGCGATGAGTACACCGCAACCCCACCAGGCCAAGGGTCATGATAGGCGGCCACATATCCCTGATTAGGATCTTCAGACCCATTCAGAAGTGGCAAATCCACGAAAATAGCATCAGGGGACCCGACAGCAATTGGTGGTGACGAGATAGGCGGCTGCCAGGACGTGACCACGCTTGCATAAACCTGAGGATCAATCCGCAACGCCTCGATCTCACGCTTTCCCCGATCACGGATCTCCATAATCCGATACGTATCGAGCAGCCCCCCGCGTCCCACGCGCACCAGATCACCCGGCTCCAGTTCCAAATGGCTCGGACCCACGCCAAACCTTGCTGTTTCACGCGCGGCCCATGCCTCATGAAGCCAGCTCTCTGCCATCGAACGCGACTGATAGGGTTCAAGCACAATCGGCAACTCAGCCTTCGAAACCCGTCCACTCGCTCCAGTCAGCCTCCGCGCCTCGGCCACCGCCTGACCATAGGAGCCATCGCTGGAGACATACGACAGCTTGGCGCTGGCCGGCAGCTCTGTCTCCTGCCGTCGGCTCAGCGACATCAGTGCGGCATCTTCGTTCTCTTCAATAAGTTCTTCCAGGGGAAGCTCAACGACATCCGAAAACCTGCCGCGATGCTGAAAACGTAGAGTCCCGCCGCTTTCGATGGAATCAAAAAAGAAGCTAAGGCTCAATGGCTGCAACGCATCTCTCGGGCTCATCACACGGTCAATCACATATCCTGGAACGAGCCCCTCCAGTTGAGAAACATCTATATCGTCGAAAGCGCCCACGGATTTTTCTACAATTGCTTCCACGATGCGACTGAGCGAGACCGAACTCATCCGGCCGTTCAACCAGTGGCCGAGATACCAGTTGCCCCCATCTCCCCACACATCGAGATTAGTTGGAAATGCCGGAAACGGCCGTGCATCCCAGCAATAGCAGTACAACCGCTCCACATCGACCATACGCCCGCCATAGACGGGCGATAGCGGGTTGCGATCATCAAAAGTCTCGGAAATATCTTCGGCGTAGTGCTCAATGAAAGCCTGTAAATAAACACGCTGAACGTAATCGTCACGTGCACCCGTCGAGTGATAAGGAAACGCATTCTCACTGCTTTTGGGGTCAACAAACACATTCGGCTGGTTCGGACCTTTGTTGATCGCAGGGCACCCGATTTCGGTGAACCAGACCGGCCTTGAAAACGGCACCCAGGCCGTAGGTTGTGCCGCTTCAACACCAGCAGGCCGATTAAAATGTGTGTTGCCCCACCAGGACCTTATGTCTTTGAACCTGAAAACCCATGGCTTGCCGACACCATCAGTAATCGCAGTCCGCTGCTGAGCTGACCGGTCAGCCGACGAGGCGTAGTACCAATCAAATCCTTCACCGCCAGCGATATTTCCACGCAGATAATCAAGATCATAAATCGAACGCGCTCCGGCCTGAGCATCCAGGTGCTCAGCGCCATCCCGCCAATCACTGAGCGGCCAATAGCAATCAATCCCCACGGCATCAATTGAACTGGATGCCCAAAGCGGATCTAAATGAAAATAAACGTCACCACTTCCATCGGTTGGCTGATACCCAAAATACTCACTCCAATCCGCAGCATAAGTAACCTTGGTTTCAGCACCGAGAACAGCTTTCACATCAGCTGCCAACGCAATCAGCGCATCCACAAATGGAAAGACTGCCGCTGCGGATCGGACACCGGTCAACCCACGCAATTCTGATCCGATCAAAAAACTGTCGACACCGCCAGCCGCTTTTGCCAACCACGCCAAATGCAAAACCATGCGTCGATAGGACCATTCGACCGGCCCCGAATACGAAACGCTTTCCCCCGACAATTGGAAATGGCCACGCTGCGCGGACCCGACAAATGCTGCAATTTGCGTGGCCGCAGCAGCTGACTTGTCTGGCGACCCAACAAGCCCCGGCGCTGGAAAACACGTGATCCGCCCCCGCCAGGGATAAACGGCTTGAAACCCCGCACCTGACGGGTCAGGCAGTGCATTGCCCTCTGGCACATCCATCAGCAAAAACGGCGTAAGCGTCACACCAATCCCGCGCGCTTTCAGGTCTTTAATCGCACTGATCACCGATTGGTCCGAAGGTGTCCCTCCATAGGCCGGCCGCCCATCACGCAGGCTCACTACATGAGCCTGTTCCCGCCCCACACCTGAAACCGACCACGTCCACGGCGAAGTATTTTTGCCGACACGCTCGACACCCGGCCTCACCTCGCAGGACCCGGCGCGCAGGTCCGTCCCAAACCAGCTCACGATCAGCGAGGCATTTTTTATGTTCGGAAGCCCGTAAGACATCTGGTCCATTGAGACCGACCAGTCCGTCCCGCCTATTTGCGAGTGCACGTTCTCAGTCTCGTTCACGCCAGGCGCAAGCGTACGGACAACATCTTGCGTGCCGTACACAAATTCACCAGAGCCTGGGATAATGACGATGCCGCGGGCTTTGTGGAGGCTGTCTTCGCGCATGCGGACCACCTCGAACGAAAACTGCGGCAAGCGGTTGCCGAACTCAGCCAGAGGTAACCGCTCAAAAACGATGTAGGACGTATTGCGGAATGCTGGCGCAGAGCCGCTCCCCTCAATCGCCGAAATAAGCGCATCAGGCTGTTGGGTTCCTGTGCCCGTATAAAACCGATAAGTGTACCGCGAAAGATCAACCTCTTGGCCATCTGCCCAAACGCGAACCAGCGCCGTCGTTTCACCCTCCGCGATCCCCACGGCAAAGTTCGCATAGTAGGTGTAATCCACCTGCTCGACAGTGCTGGATGCCACCGGCGCACCCTTGCCGCCGCCACCACGACCAGAAGACTGAGTGGTTCGAACAACCACTTCCTCAAAATCCGTCGCCCAGATCACTTGTCCGCCCAACCGCGCCCGGCCGAGTAACTGGGGAATGGGTGCACCCTCGGTTGAGGAGGTGACATGGAGATCCCGCAGTCGCGGCCCCTCAACCACCTTGCTTTCACCTGACGATCCAAACAGTGCCTGATCGACATATGACCCGGCCAGGGCCCCAATCTGAGAGCCGATCGCAGCCCCGGACAGGGTCGCGCCAAGCACGCTAACCCCAGCCGGTAACACTGCACCGCCCACAGCTGCGCCAGCCGCCGCCAAAGCCAAAGTTGCCATCAGCCCGTCACCCCTGGAAATCGAAAAACACCCGCAGTCCGTCGCCGCCACCAGTCTGATAGAGGCACTTCACAAACCCGTCGGCTTTCAACCGCGTGCACGAATGTCGCCTCACCCGTGGCAATACCCACATGCTTAGCCACCATGTTGGCGCGATACCGGAACACCAGCACATCGCCTGCTGCAACGACCTCACAACGCCGCACCACAAGGTGCCGCTCTGCTGCGCTCAACAACGTTTCAAGTCCAGTCGCTTCAGCCCAGTCCCCGGCATAAGCAGGTGTCGGCTCAGCCTCGGCCCCGTAGAGTTCGCGCCAA